>NZ_CP094975.1:5617500-6217500 GCF_023509015.1 Pseudomonas abieticivorans | reverse complement strand
GTTGGCGGCGTTGAGCACCGAGTGGTCTTGGCCGTAGGTGGAGCTTAAGTCATAGGCCCAGGCGCCGGCGTCGCCCTTCACCCCCGCGGCCACTTGGTAGTCGGTGGTGCGGTTGCGGCGCTGCGCATGGATGCCGTCGGGGTAGGGCGTGTCGGCCACGCCCGACAGCGAGTAGATATCGTTGGGCCGGTAGTTGCCGGTGACCTTGGTGGTTTCCATGTAGCTGAAGGTGGAAAACGAGTAAAACTTGAGGTCCTCGTTCAGCGGCATCTCCAGGTTGTAGCTGGTGTTGGTGACCTTCTCGCGGCCCAGGCCATAGCTTGGGTTCCAGCCGTGGCGATTGACGGTCTGGTCGCGCGCATCGGGCCGGGCAGCGGTGCCGTAGAGGTTGCCAGTGGCGCTACCGGTGCGGTCGAAGGGTTCTTGCTCCTTGCTGTCCAGGGACAGGTTGGCGAAGCCGTCGTTGGGCAGGGCCAGGCCATAGTTGAAGGTTTGGTGCACGGTGTCGCCATCGCCGCTGCCGTAGCGCCCGAAGCTGGTTTCGGCCGAGCCGCCGCTGTCGTTTTCCTTGAGGATGATGTTGATGACGCCGGCGATCGCATCCGAGCCGTATTGCGCCGAAGCGCCGTCGCGCAGCACTTCGATGTGGTCGATGGCCGACACTGGGATCAGGTCCAGGTTGACCGGCACGGCGGCCGTGCCGATGCGCGCCAGGTTGTTGATCAGCGCGGTGTTGTGCCGACGCTTGCCGTTCACCAGCACCAGTACCTGATCGCCCGACAGACCGCGCATGGTCACCCCGCGCACCGACCATGAGGTGCCCCCGCCGTTGATCGCCGGCAGGTTGAAGGAGGGCAGCAGGCGGCTGAGCACTTCCTTGAGGCCCACCTTGCCGGTGGCCTGCAATTGCGCGGCGCTGATCACATCGATGGGCGAGGGGCTGTCGGCCACGGTGCGGGCCTGGCCACGGTTGCCGGTGACCACCACGGTGTCCAGGGCGGTTTCGGTGCTTGCGGCGAGCACCGGCGTGCTGCCGGCCATCAGGCCCAGGGTGGTGGTGCAGAGCAATGCATTGCGGCGAGAAAGCATGGACGGACCTCAAGGCTGAACGGGGCAGGGTGGGCGCCTCCGCAGAGTAGGGTCGGTCCTTGGGTGAGAAATTAAGGGCATATGAACGGGTTGTGAAAGGCTATTTTTGCATAAGCTAATTATGATAATTATGCATGTCTTGTTTTTATAAGATTAGGTTTGAGTATTTTTGTTGGGTTTTTTGGGGGGGCTTTGATAGGTGTGCCGGTCGTACGATTCGCGACCAAGGTCGCTCCCACCTGTTTTCGCGGCAGTTGATCAGGTAGGCAAAGCGGTCCGCTTTGCCTCACTGGCACAACTACGGCGAAAACAGGTGGGAGCGACCTTGGTCGCGAACGGTCACCTATCACGGCATCTCAGGCAACTCGTTGGGCCGCAGGTCGAACACCAGCACCTCGGCATCAATCCCTCGCGCCAGGTGGATGGCCGCCTCTTCACGCACGCGCACCCCGTCGCCTTCGTTCAAGCGTTGGCCATTGAGTTCCACGGTGCCGCAGGCCACGTGAACGTAGGCGTAGCGCCCTTGGCCGACGGCCAGCGTCGCTTCCTCGCCCTCATCGAACAGCCCGGCGTATACCCGTGCGTCCTGGCGTACGGTCAAGGAGCCTTTGGCGCCATCGGGCGAGATGATCAACTGCAGGCGCCCGCGTTTCTGTGCCGGGGTGAAATGCTCCTGCTGGTAGCGCGGCTTGGCCCCGGCCACGTCCGGCACGATCCAGATTTGCAGGAAGTGCACCGGCTCTTTGGCGCTGTGGTTGTACTCGCTGTGGGCCACACCACTGCCGGCGCTCATCAACTGCACATCGCCAGGGCGGATCACTGAGCCTGTGCCCAGGGTGTCCTTGTGTTCCAGCGCGCCTTCCAGCACGTAGGAAAATATCTCCATGTCGCGGTGCGGATGCTGGCCGAAACCCTTGCCGGCGCTGACGCGGTCGTCGTTGATCACCAGCAGGTCAGAAAAGCCCTGCTCGCGAGGGTTGCGATAGTGGCCGAACGAGAAGGTGTGGTGCGACTTCAACCAACCGTGGTTGGCCAGGCCGCGTTCGGATGCTTTGCGAATAGTCAGCATGTGCTTCTCCAGATCAGGGGGGCAGGCCGTTTGGCGCTGCGATGGGGAGAAGATTAAAGGTAACTGTATGGAGCAAAAAGTAGCTGAAAGGCGGAATACTGTCTCATCTGGATTGACAATAAAGCAGCCAAACTATCTATGTGGATAATTGTGCCCCCCGCTAAAGCGCTTTACCCTCTAGCCGATAACCTTGACCTTCACCCACCTAAGGCACGACGCCCATGATCCGGATTGGAAAGGTAGCGGTCTCGCTGGCGCGGCGCGAGGTGCTGGACGGTGACCAGGTCGTAAAGCTGGGCAGCCGCGCGTTCGACATTCTTGAAGTGCTGCTCGCTGCCAACGGCCAGATGGTCAGCAAGGACGAATTGTTGACGCGGGTGTGGCCCAACGCGGTGGTGGAGGAGAACAACCTGCAGGTGCACGTATCGACCCTGCGCAAGGTGCTGGGGGCCGATCGCGATATCATTCGCACGGTGCCTGGGCGCGGCTACCGGTTGATCCGCGAAGCGCCAAGCGCGGCCCCTCAGGCGCTGGAGCGTGATAGCCTGCTGATCGAGCTGCTTGAGCGCCTTGAGCTGCACGACAGGCAGCGCGTCGATGGCCCTGCCAAGCGCGTTGCGCCGCTGCCAACCCGTTCCTTTGCCGAGACGAGTGAGCCCTTGAACTTGCCGCAGTGCCCATTGGACCCGATCGTTTATATCGTCGACGACGAGCCTTCGGTGCGCACGGCATTGTCGCGGCTGCTGCGCTCGGCCGGCATCGCCACGCAGACCTTCGCGTGCGCCGAGGACTTCCTGCGCGAACCGTTTGCCGAGCGCCTGGCCTGCCTGGTGCTGGACGTGAACCTGCAGGCCGGCAGCGGTTTCGATTTGCAGCAGACGTTGCAGCAGATGGGCTGCCCGCTGCCGATTATTTTCATGACCGGCTACGGCACCATCCCCCTGTCGGTCAAGGCGATCAAGGCCGGTGCACAGGAGTTCCTGACCAAGCCGTTCGACGAAGGGCAGTTGCTGGCGGCCATCGACAGTGCGCTGGCTCACGCGCGCCGTACCTGGGCCAGCCGTTCGCTGGCGCGCGATGTGCGCGGGCGTTTCGACAGCCTGACCGCGCGTGAGCGTGAAGTGTTGATGCTGCTGATCGACGGCAAGGTCAACAAACAGGTCGCCGCCGCCTTGGGCACACGGGAAATTACCGCCAAGGTGCACAAAAAACACGTCATGAGCAAAATGAAGGCCGGCAGCCTGATCGAGTTGGTGCGCCTGTGCGAGTCGATCGGCGTGGGGCCGTTGCTGGCTCGGCCGTCGTTCAGTTGATGCGCGCCAGCCAGAAAGAGGCCGCGGCCCAGGTGTGCATCGTCGACGACGACGCCTCGGTGCGCAAAAGCCTGGCCAACCTGCTCAAGTCTGCCGGCTACCAGACCTGGGCGTTTGCCAGTGGCGAGGCGTTCCTGGCCTCCAGTGCCCTGGACCAGGCGGCCTGCGTGTTGCTGGACATGCGCATGGAGGGCCTGCAGGGGCTCGAAGTGCAACGCCTGTTGACGGCGGCCGGCAAACCGATCGCGGTGATCGGCATGTCGGCGCATGACGATGAGGCGGCAGTCGCCAAGGTCTTGCAGGCCGGCGCCCGTGGCTTTCTGCGCAAACCCTTCACCGAGGATGCCCTGCTGGCGGCCATCGCGTCCCTGGCAGGCCCGCGCGCATGACCCTCACGCCAGCGGTGCCCGAACCCGTGGCTGGGGAATTGGCCGCACCGCGCCGCGAGGTGGCAGGCTTCAACGACCAATGGCTGCAGCAACTGGCATGGGACCTGTTGCAGGTGGACGGCGAGGTGGCCCGATACCGGGTCAAGTCCGTGCATTCGCAACGTGACTGGCTGATCGTGCGGCCCGCGGCGTTACCGTCCGAACACGTGTTCCGGCGCATCCATCATGAGTATGAGTTTCGCCAGTTCCTGGACCCGGCCTGGGCGGTGGTGCCGGTGGCCTTGATCAGCACCGTGGACGGGCCGTTTCTGGTGCTGGATGAAACGGGCGGGCGCTGCGCCCACGAAGTGCTCGGCCAGGCCTTGTCGATCGCGCGCTTCCTGCGCCTGGCCATGGGCGCCGCACAGGCGTTGGCGCAGGCCCATGCGGCAGGCGTGCTGCACCGCGACATCAAGCCTGGGAACCTGATCGAGGGCCGGGATGGCCAGGTGCGGCTCACCGCGTTTTCCCTGAGCAGCCACCCGGCACTGGCGCCGGGCACTGACACCGCGGCCATCAGCGGCAGCCTGGCGTACCTGGCGCCTGAACAGGCCCACGGCAGCCAGCGGGCCGATGAGCGCAGCGACCTGTACGCCCTGGGCGTGTGCCTGTACGAAATGCTCACCGGCCGACTGCCCTTCGAGGGCAATGACCCGGTGGAGTGGTTGCACCAGCACCTGGCGCAAGCACCGATGCCCATCGAGCAACTGCGCGCGCAGGTGCCGGCGCCGTTGCGGGCCCTGGTGCTCAAGTTGTTGGCCAAAGAGCCGGCAGGCCGCTACGCCAGCGCCGCAGCGTTGCACGCCGACCTGCGCTCGTGCCTGGTGCAGTGGAACGAATTTCAGCACATTCGCGGGTTTGAACCCGGCGCCACGCATGCGCGTGGGCAGAACCTGTCGACATCGGTGCTGGTTGGCCGTGAGCTGGAGTTGGCGCTGCTGCATGAGCGTGTCGCGTGCTGCACGGCCAGCGGCGAAGGCGAAATCATCCTGCTGCAGGGCCCGGCCGGCATTGGCAAGAGCGCGCTGGTGCGCCAGTTGCATCAAGACCTGGTCAGTGGCCGCACGTTGTTTGCCTTGGGCAAGTTTGACGCCTCGAACAAGACGCTGCCCTATGCCGCGCTGGTGTTGGCGCTGCGCTCGTTGCTGCGCCGCGCACTGGGCGAACACCCGCGCGTGCTGGCGCAGTGGCGCGAGCGGCTGACGGCGGCGGTGGGTGCCGAGGGGGCATTAGTATTGCCCTTGTTGCCGGAGTTGGCCCTGATCACCGGGCCCTTGCCCGAGGTTCGCGACGTGGCGCCCTTGGGTTCGCGCAAGGGGCTGGACGAGGCACTTGGTAACCTGGTCTGCGCGTTCGCTCAGCCGGGCACGCCACTCATCCTGTTTTTCGATGACGTGCAAGGGTTGGGCAGCGACACCCTGGGCATCCTGCAAGCCTTGGTGCAGTCGCGCCAGGCCCACCTGGTGCTGATGGGGGCGGCGCGTGGGGCGACGCAAGATGCCGCGCCGGCGTTCCAGGCCTTTGTTCGCGCGGCGCGCGAACACCCTGGCCACCTCACTGAAATAACCCTGGCACCGCTCGATCAAGCAGGCGTGCACCAGGCCGTCTCGGCGTTGCTGGGCTGGGAAGATGCCGCGTTGTGGCCGCTGAGCCGGGCGATTTACGAGAAGAGCGACGGTAATCCGTTTTTCGTCCAGCAAATCATGCGCACGCTGCTCGAAGAGCGGCTGCTGGTGCGCGGCGATTACGGCTGGACCTGGGATCGCGAACGCATGGACACGCTGCCGATGGCCGACAACGTGGTCGAGTTGATGGTGGCCCGGATCGCCCGACTGCCCCGGCGCAGCCAATACTTGTTGGGCTTGCTGGCCTTGCTGGGGCACCGCGCCGACTGCGAGGAAATCGCCCGTTTCAGCGAGTGGCGGGCGCACAGCATCCGGCGCTTTCTAGAACCTGCGGTGCAGGCCGGGCTGCTGCTGGAGGATCGCACCGGCTTATCGTTCAGCCACGATCGGGTCCGCGAAGCCGCCTATCACCTGATCCCCGCGCAACGCCGGGCCCGCGAGCATACACGCCTGGCGCGGGCGCTGATCAAGGGGCTGGACCCGCAGCAAGGGCACACCCAACTGTTTCGCATTGCCCTGCATATCCAGCAGGCCGACCACACACGGTTGCACGCCCAGGACAGGTGCTCGTTCATCGATGCGTTGCTGGGCGCCGCTCGCCGTGCCCGGGAAACCTCGGCCTTGCCGTTTGCCCTGCAATACCTGCAGCTGGCCCAGGCCCTGGGGGGCGAGCAGCGCTGGGCGCTGGCACCCGCGCAAAGCCATGCCGTGGACTACTTGTACGCGCAATGTCTGGTGCACACCGGCGACTATGAGCGCGCCTACGCCTGCATCGACCCGCTGCTGGCGCGGGTGACCTCGTTATCGCAGTTGTCGGCGCTGTATGTGCTCAAGGTCGAGTCCCTGTCGCTGGCAGGCGACTACGCTGGTGCGGTGAGTAGCGGGCTTACCGGCCTGCTGATGTTCGGCATCGAGTTTGCCGCAGGCGAGGATGACGCCCACCTGCATACGGCCTATGGGGCCTTGCAGCAAGCGTTGGGCGAGCGCTCGATTTTCTCCCTGTTGCGCCACGCGGACCTGGACAACACGTTCATGGCGGCGGCGCTCAACCTGATGGCGGCGATGATGGTGCCGGTGCTGTTCACCCAGCGCAACCTGTCGTTCCTGCTGTTGTGTCGAATGACCGAATTGACCGTGCGCCATGGCGTCAGCCCCGCCTCGGTGCGCGGCCTGGCCTGGTTTGGCGTGGTGCTGGCCGATCGGTTCGAGGCGTTCGAGGACGGCCTGCGCTACACCGACCTTGCCATTCGCCTGGCGGCGGCCAAGGGCCTGGCAGACACCGATGCCTCCACCCTGCTGGCGCTGGGCCGTGTCAGCGTGTGGATTCGCTCGCTGGGGTTTTCCCTGGAGTGCGGTGAAAAAGCCTTTGCCGCCGGGCGCCACGAAGGCCGGCCCAGTGTCAGTTGCTACGCCAGCCATCACATCGTCAACAGCCTGTTGGTAATGGGCGCGCCGCTAGCGCAGGTTCAGGACTGCATCGAGGAGGGCAGGGCGCTGGCCGGGCAGATCGACTTTCGTGACTGCCAATTGATCCTCGACGCGCAAAAATGGTTCGTGTGTACCCTGCGGGGCGAACTCATCGACCCGCAAGCGTTGTTGCACTTGCAGCGCCAGGCGCAGAACAGTGTCATGGCGCCGGCGCGCTTCTGTTTCTGGCTGCTCAAGGGCATCGTCGCCTTCCTGCACGAGGATCATGGCCAGGCGCATGAGTGCCTGGGCCAGGCGCAAGCGTTGAAGTGGAGCATGCCATCGCACATTCACCTGATGGAGCTGGCGATGTTCAGCGCCCTCAACCAGGCCGCTCTCGGCGATGCAGCGCAAACGCTGGCGGCCATCGCGCCGCAGTTGCGGCAACTGCGCCGCTGGGCTGACCTGAACCCGCAGGTGTTTCTCGACAAACTGTTGATCGTGGAGGCTCGCGTGGCGCAGTTGGAGGGCGACAGTTTGCGCGCACTGGGGTTGTACGAGTCGGCGATCGGCCAGGCCGCCGCCGGTGGGTTTGTCCAGGTACAGGCCTTGGCCCATGAGTTGGCGGCCGGTTGCAACCAGTCGCTGGGGCTGCTGACCGCTGCCCGCAGCCATCGCTACCATGCCCGCGAGAACTATCAGCGCTGGGGTGCCCTGAGCAAGGTCAGGCATTTGGAGGCGGGCCACCGCTACCTGAACAACACGTTGCTGGATTCGCGTTCCTCCATCGACCTGCTGGAAGGGCAGCAGTACCTGGACCTGATTTCGGTGACCAAGGCCTCCCAGGCGTTATCCCGGGAGATAATATTCGAACGGCTGATCGACCTGTTGCTGGCCAACACCCTGGTGCATGCCGGCGCCCAGCGCGGGCTGATGGTGCTGATCCGCGCTGGCGAGCCACAGTTGGTGGCCACCGGGCAGACAGGCGATCACGGCATCAAGGTGACCCTGGACGCGACCCCACTCAACCCCGGGCTGTTGCCACTGTCGATCCTCTACACGGTGATGCGCACCGGCCAGACCGTGGCGCTGGAGCGTGCCGAGCTTGACGAGCAGTTCAGCAGTGACGTGTTCTTCAAAAGCCACCCCGGCGGTTCGGTGTTGTGTTTGCCGCTGCTCAAGCAAGGCGAGGTGATCGGCGTGCTGTACCTGGAGAACGCCCTGGCCGGTGGCGTGTTCAGCCACGGCCGCGTCGCCATGATCGAACTGTTGGCGGCGCAGGCGGCGATTTCCCTGGAAACCTCCCGGCTGTACGCCGAACTGCTCGAGGAAAACCAGCGCCGGCGCGAGACCGAGTCGCAGTTGCGCACCAGCCAGGCGCTGCTGGCGATCGGGCAGAAGATCATTCACTCGGGGGCCTTCCGTTGGGATTCGGCCACCGACCAGGCGTTCTGGTCCGACGAACTGTTTGCCGTGTGGGGCGTGGCGCGTACCGAGCAGCCACCCAGCCTGGAAACATTGGTGGCGTTGCTGCACCCGGATGACCGCCAGCGTTTCGAGGCCGAACTGGACCGTGCCCGGCGCACGCGCCTGGGTTTTCGTCACGCGTTCAGGGTGGGCGCCACCGACGGTGCCATCAAGCACTTGGAAATGCTCGCCGAACCTGCCGAGGACGGCGTGTTCATGGGCGTGATCTCCGACATCAGCGAGCGGCGCACCACCGAAGTCGCGCTGCGCAATGCCCGCGCGGAACTGGCGCGGGTCAGCCATACCACGGTGCTGGGCGAACTGGCGGCGTCGATCGCCCACGAGATCAACCAGCCGCTGGTGTCGATCGTGTCCAATGCCAGCGCCAGCGTGCGCTGGCTGCAACGGCAGGTACCGGACGTTCAGGAAGCCCTGGAGGGCTTGCGTGACATCGCCCATGACGGCAAGCGCGCCGCCGATATCATTCATGCACTGCAGTCCCTGGCCAAGCAAAAGGCCGCCAACCGTCGGTGGGTGTTCCTGGACGATGTGATCCGCCAGGTGCTGTTGCTCGCCGCGGTGGAAATCGAGCACAAGCAGGTGACGGTGCGCACCCACCTGGACACCGCCAGCCACCGGGTGAACGTGGACTGCATCCAGATGCAGCAGGTGGTGCTCAACCTGATCGTCAACGGGCTGGACGCGATGCTGGCCCAGCCCCCGGCAGAGCGGGTGTTGAACATCAGCTCCAGCGCGCCGTGCGCCGATCAGGTGGTGGTGATGATCGAAGACACCGGGCCCGGGGTGAGCGAGGCCGACAGCGAGAAGATCTTCAACGCCTTCTACACCACCAAGCCCAGCGGCATGGGCATGGGCCTGGCGATCTGCCGATCGATCATGAACGCCCAGGGCGGCACCTTGAACGTGCTCAGGGGGCGTTCGGGCGAGACGCTGTTTGTCTTCACCTTACCCTGCGCGTAGGCGCGGGTTTATCGGTGGCGAATGTGCGGTGGCCCGCAGGTAAACCGAGCTTCTTTCGCGGATAAATCCGCTCCTGTGCGGTCTTTTTCAGAACATTTAATATTTTGCAAAGTACGTGCGCCATGGCGCTGTCGCAGACTTGAGGGGTTATCTGGTTTCCACAAGGAGCGTCAGCCATGAACGCCTTGACCCATCCCGCCACGCTAACGCTGGACACCGCCGCCTTTGAGTTGGTGCGGGCCTTGAGCTGCGCCTTGGCCAATGCCGAAACCTGCGGCCAGCAGGCCCTGTACCATGCCTCTCAAGCCCTGTGCGTGCACTTGCTGGCACACGTGGGCGAGCCACCGATGGCAACGCCGCAGCGCGTCGCCTTGTCACCCTGGCAAGAGCGCCTGGCCAAGCAGACCATGCTTGAGCACCTGGGCAACGGCCTGTCGATCGCCCAGGTGGCCCGTACCTGTTCACTGTCGCGCAGCCACTTCTCCCGCGCGTTCAAGCAAACCACCGGCCTTGCCCCGCGCGACTGGCTGGTGCAGGCGCGGCTGGACAAGGCCAAGGCGTTGTTGAGCGAAAGCACCGCGAGCCTGTCGCAGATCAGCCTGGACTGCGGCTTTGCCGACCAGTCGCACTTCACCCGGGTGTTTGCCCGCGCCACCGGCAAGACGCCCTTCACCTGGCGGCGCTCGGCCTGAAGGGGCATCTATTTAACGGCCAACGACCGCCTGCCCACGCTTTTATGCTTGACTGGCAAAAGCCCCCTACGTACCCCTGATGCCTGGACCGACCTATGAACCGCAATGACCTGCGCCGCGTGGACATGAACCTGCTGGTGATTTTCGAGGCGCTGATGTTCGAGCGCAACCTGACCCGCGTCGCCGAAAAGCATTTCATGGGCCAGCCCGCCGTCAGCGCCGCATTGGCGCGCTTGCGTGACCTGTTCGATGACCCGCTGCTGATTCGCAACGGCCGCAACATGGACCCCACGCCCCGCGCCCTGGCAATCCTGGGCGAACTGCAACCGGCGTTGGACACCATCTCTGGCGCCGTCAGCCGGGCCAAGGACTTCGACCCCGCCAATGCCTGCGACACCTTCCGCATCGGCCTGTCGGACGATGCCGAGTTCGGCCTGTTCCCACCGCTGTTGAACGCACTGCGCGAAGAAGCGCCCGGCATCATCATCGTGGTGCGCCGCACCAATTACCTGCTGATGCCGGCGATGCTGGCCTCGGGCGAAATCTCGGTGGGGGTCAGCTACACCACTGAGCTGCCGGCCAACGCCAAGCGCAAGAAGCTGCGCGACATCGGCGTCAAGGTGCTGCGCGGCGATTCGCGCCCAGGCCCCATGAGCCTGGATGAATACTGCGAGCGCCCCCACGCGATGGTCTCGTTCTCCGGTGACCTGAGCGGCAACATCGACCTGGACCTGGCGCGCGTCGGCCGCACGCGCCGGGTGGTGCTGGGCGTGCCGCAATTCAGCGGGCTGCGCTCGTTGCTCAAGGGCACCGACCTGATCGCCACGGTGCCCGATTACGCCGCCTGCGCCCTGGTGGACGACGGCGGCCTGCGTGCCGAAGAGCCACCGGTGCCGATCGTGCCGGCGGAGCTGTCGATGGTGTGGAGCGGGGTGCACGACAACGACCCGGCCGAGCGCTGGTTGCGTTCGCACATCGGTTGCTTCATGTCGCAAGCCTTGCCGCTGGCCTGAGCCGCAACGGGCGCACGTGCGTGACAAAGGCAGCACGCCGGTGCAATCGCCGCCAGCCGTTACCCTTCATCCTGTAGGCCTGTGTGTGCCGCCCAACCCCGGGGCGCGCTTGCCAAGGACCCAACACGATGAGCCCCGATAACGCCTGCCATGTCGACAACACCGCCCAAAGCGTTGCCCTGCTGTGGCTGCGCCTCGGCGCCTCGGTGTTGCTGTTGTGGGTGCATGGCCTGCCTAAGCTTGCGAACTACACCCGCCAGTTGCAGCTCATCGAAGACCCGTTCCACCTCGGCGCCGCGCCCACCCTGTGCCTGGCGATTTTCGCCGAGGTGCTGTGCCCGCTATTGATCATCGCCGGGGTGTTCACCCGGTTGGCCTGCTTGCCCATCCTCGCGGTGCTGTTGATTGCCCTGATCTTCGTGCACCCGCAGTGGAGTGTGGCCGAGGGTCAATTCGCCTGGCTGTTGTTGCTGCTGTTCACCACGATTTTGATCGCAGGCCCCGGGCCGTTCGCCCTGGGCATACGGCTGCCTGGGCCCCTGCGGTTTGCCTGAGGTGCGGCAGGCCCTTTGTCCACGCTCCCCTACAGTGAAGGAACCCCAATGAACGCCGATCTGATTCTTTTCAATGGACAATTCCATACCGTTGACCGTGAAAAGCCCAAGGCCAGCGCCGTGGCGATCAAGGACGGCAGGTTCATCGCCGTGGGCACCGATGCCCACGCCATGGCTTACCGCGACACCGGCACCCAGGTCATTGACCTCAAGGGCCGCACGGTCATCCCCGGGCTTAACGACTCCCACCTGCACCTGATCCGCGGTGGCTTGAACTACAACCTGGAACTGCGCTGGGAAGGCGTGCCGTCGCTGGCCGACGCCCTGCGCATGCTCAAGGACCAGGCCGACCGCACCCCCACGCCGCAATGGGTGCGGGTGGTGGGCGGCTGGAATGAATTCCAGTTCGCCGAAAAACGCATGCCCACCCTGCAAGAATTGAACGCCGCGGCCCCCGACACGCCGGTATTCGTGCTGCACCTGTACGACCGCGCCTTGCTCAACCGCGCCGCCCTGCGCGTGGCCGGCTACACCCGCGACACACCCAACCCGCCAGGCGGCGAGATCGTGCGCGACAGCAACGGCGACCCCACCGGCATGCTGGTGGCGCGGCCCAACGCGATGATCCTCTACGCCACCCTGGCCAAGGGCCCCAAGCTGCCGCTGGAATACCAGGTAAACTCCACGCGCCAGTTCATGCGCGAACTCAATCGCCTGGGCCTGACCAGCGTGATCGACGCCGGCGGCGGTTTCCAGAATTACCCGGACGACTATCAAGTGATCGAGCAGTTGGCCAAGGCGCAACAGCTCACCGTGCGCATCGCCTACAACCTGTTCACCCAAAAACCCAAGGAAGAGCTGGCAGACTTCAAGAACTGGACCCACAGCGTCACCCTGCATCAGGGCGATGACTTTCTGCGCCACAACGGCGCCGGCGAGATGCTGGTGTTCTCGGCGGCCGACTTCGAGGACTTCCTGGAGCCTCGTCCAGACTTGCCACACACCATGGAGCAGGAACTGGAACCGGTGGTGCGCCACCTGGTCGAGCATCGTTGGCCATTCCGCTTGCACGCCACCTACGACGAATCGATCAGCCGCATGCTCGACGTGTTCGAGAAGGTCAACCGCGACGTGCCGTTCAACGGCCTGCCGTGGTTCTTCGACCACTGCGAAACCATCACGCCGAAAAACATCGAGCGGGTGAGGGCGCTCAACGGTGGCATCGCCATCCAGGACCGAATGGCCTTCCAGGGCGAATACTTTGTCGACCGCTACGGCGCCAAGGCGGCCGAGGCCACGCCACCGATCAAGCGCATGCTGGCCGAGGGCGTACCGGTGGGCGCCGGCTCCGACGCCACCCGGGTGTCCAGCTACAATCCCTGGACCTCGTTGTATTGGATGGTCAGCGGCAAGACGGTGGGCGGCCTGGCGCTGCACCCCGAAGGTCTGTCGCGCGAGGTGGCGCTGGAGTTGTACACCCATGGCAGTGCCTGGTTCTCGTCCGAACAAGGCAAGAAGGGCCAGGTCAAGGTGGGCCAACTGGCCGACGTGGTGGCCTTGAGCGCGGACTATTTCACGGTCGATGAAGAAGCGATCAAGTGGATCGAGTCGGTATTGACCGTGGTAAACGGTCAGGTCGTGTATGCCGACGGCGATTTCCAAGCGCTGTCGCCGCCCCAGGTACCGGTGCTGCCGGACTGGTCGCCGGTGGTCAAGGTGTCCGGGCATTGGCGGGCCAGCCAACCCCTGCAAGCGCAAGTGCACCAGTGCAGCGGGCCATGCGGCGTACATGCCCACACCCATGAACGGGCGCGCCTGTCGAATGTGCCAGTCAGTGATTTCCAAGGCTTTTGGGGCGCCTTCGGGTGCTCGTGTTTTGCCTTTTGATGCTGCAATAACCTATCCCTTACCAAGGAGTCAGAGATGAGCCAAGTAGACGGTTACAAACGCCTGAACAAAGACGATGCCGTGGTGTTGCTGGTCGACCACCAGACCGGTTTGATCTCGCTGGTTCAGGATTTCACCCCCAACGAGTTCAAGAACAACGTGTTGGCCTTGGCCGACTGCGCCAAGTTCTTCAACCTGCCGACCATCCTCACCACCAGTTTTGAAAACGGCCCCAACGGCCCGCTGGTGCCCGAGCTCAAGGAAATGTTCCCGGACGCCCCCTACATCCCGCGCCCAGGGCAGATCAACGCCTGGGACAACGAAGATTTCGTCAAGGCCATCAAGGCCACCGGCCGCAAGCAATTGATCATCGCAGGCGTGGTGACCGACGTGTGCGTGGCGTTCCCCACCCTGTGCGCCTTGGCCGAAGGCTTTGATGTGTTCGTGGTCACCGACGCCTCCGGCACCTTCAACACCACCGTGCAACAGGCGGCCTGGGCACGCATGAGCGCGGCTGGCGCGCAACTGATGAACTGGTTCGCGGTGGCCTGCGAGCTGCACCGCGACTGGCGCAACGACATCGAAGGGCTGGGTAACCTGCTGTCGCAGCGTATTCCCAACTACCGCAATCTGATGAACAGCTACACCGCGCTGACAGCCAAGTAAGGCAACCTGGCCCCGGCCCTTTTTCGCGAAGGGCTGGGGTGGCAGGGGGGGCGGTTTCCAGCGCCGGCCAGGGAAGTTTGCGCGGCTCAGTAGAGGAAAAATTGGCTCAAACCCTGGTTGCGCAGCCCCTTGCGGTAGGCGATCGAACTCATGTCCGCCGGGATGTGCACCTCCAGCATCGGGTCCAGCGGCAGGCGTTCGGGCCTTTGCGATTCGACGATCAGCCGGTCCTCCTCGAACACCTTCAGGTTGAAGGCATGGCAGTCTTCCACCGGCAGGTCCTTGTCGAAATTGCGCGCGATGGGTGCGAACAGCCGGGTAACTTTTGACGATACCGGCGACGCCGCGTTCATGATCACCAGCCGACCCTCGTTGGGAAAGTGCACGGTCAGGGTGGCGGTGAAGGGCAAGTGCACCTGGAAGTGCCGCAGCCAATTGAAGTCATCGCACACCTTGCCATCGATGCCGATGGGGTAGTTGCCCACCGAGCTGTTGTAGTGCACTTCAAAGCCCTTGCCGGTTTCCACGGGGCGGTAGGGCGGGATCTGGGTGTTGTCGGGGTCGCCGAACGTGTCGGTGTGCACGAAGCCGAAGTGTGCGACGTCCAGAAAGCCCTCCAGTTGACGGCCGGCAAAGGCCTGGATGTCGACGGTGGGACAAATGATCTGCTGGAACTGCGGGTCTTCCCAATGGGGCATGGTCGGGATGTCGACGCCGTTGTCCTGTGGGTCCAGGCAGGTCCACACCAGGCCGTAGCGTTCGATCGCAGGGTAGGTGAACAGGGCCATGCGCGCCGGGATCGTCCCGTTGGGGCTGGCGGGTATTTTGTTGCAGCGCCCGCCGTGGCCAAAGCGCAAGCCGTGGTAGGCGCACACCACGCCTTGGCCGTCGCTTTTGCCCATGCTTAGCGGCACTCCACGGTGCGGGCACACGTCCCGCGCTACCACCAGTTCGTCACCCAGGCGGTAGAGCACCAGGGGTTCGTCCAGCAGCATGGCCTTGATCGGTGCCTGGCCCACGGCAGCCGACTGCGCGATGGGGTACCAATGGGCCGCCAGAATGCGCCAGTCACTTTCGATGAAGGTGCAGTGCAGCGGTAGGGAGCGGTCTTTGATCATGGGCGGTTCACTCATCGGGTCTGGGCGGCGAGGCGCTCTGCAGGGCGCTTTGGGATGGACTTTAGGGGGGCGACGTGATGAACTCCAGCATCGTTTTTTCACCATCGCGTTGCAAAAAAGGCAACACATGTTCCCCTTCTCGCGCTTCACTCGCTATTTCCTGGAAGTGGCCCGGCACCGCAGCATTCGCCAGGCCGCCGAGGTGCTGCACGTCTCGGCTTCGGCCATCGACCGGCAGATCCTCACGGTCGAACAAGAGCTGGGCGTGCCGCTGTTCGAGCGCCTGCCCGGCGGCCTGCGGCTGACCTCGGCCGGGGAGCTGGTGTTGGCCAACGCCCGGCAATGGCAAAAGGACTACGCCCGCACCCGCGAGCAGATCGACGAGATGCAGGGCTTGCGCCGCGGCCACGTGGACATCGGCTTGATCGATGCGCTCAGTGAAGGCCTGGTGGCAGAGGCGGTGGCCGCGTTGATGGCGCAGTACCCGGGGCTGACGTTCGGCATGAAGGTGGCCGACAACCAGAAAGTCGCGCAGATGATCAGCAGTGCCGAAGTGGATTTCGGCTTCATGCTCGATGCCGGCAACAGCGCGCAGTTGAGCATCAACGCCAGCACCGAGATCAAGATGGGCATCGCCATGCCGGTGACGCACCGCTTGGCCGGCAAAAAAAGCCTGCGGCTAAGCGAGACCCAAGGCGAAACGGTGATCTTCCCTGCAGAGCCCCTGGTGGTGCACACGCACGTGCGCACGCTGCACGACCAACTGCACCTGGACGTGCGCCAACGGGTGGCCTGCAACGACCTGCGCATGATGCGCTCACTGATCCGCCAGGGCGTGGGCATTGGCATGCTGTCGTGGCTGGACGTGGCCAGCGAGGTGGCGCAAAAGTCCCTGGCTTTTGTGCCGCTGACGGGCATTCATGTCAGCCACCCGGTGCTGTCGATCTGCGTGGCGCCGCACCGCCAATTGTCGCGCGCAGCCTTGCTGGCGCTTGGGGACATGCGCGACCGCATGGCGCGCCTGGGTGCGCTTCAGGGCGCAAGCGGCGATTAAGAGCATGGCGGCGCTTTCGTGGCCAGGCGCGGATTTATCCGTGAACGGCACGCCGCATCAGCGCCGGCGATGCCGGCGTCAGGCCACTGAGCAGCAACCGTGTCGCCGTGCTGGCGGCAGCCTGGTAATCAATGCCCTGGCCGCGCACGCTGGGGATCTGCCAACCCAGGCTCACACACGACTGCGCAATGGCCCACAGCGAAAGCAGCACATGCTCCGGGTCGACCGGTGCCAGCAACCCGCGGTCGATCCACTGGCGCAGGCTGGCGACGCTTTTCTGGGCCTGGACCGACCAGCGCTCGAAGGTTTCGCCGGGCAGCCGCCGGGCGCCCTCCTTGAGTTCGATCATGAACACCTTGGCGGCGAACGGCTGACGCTCGAACAGGCTGATCATCGCGGTCACCATGCCAGTCAGGGCCGCGAATGGCTCGTCGTCGGCCTTGAGCGGCATGCAAGCGTTCAGGTAGGGCGGCGCGATGTCTTCCAGCACCTGGGCGTAGAGGTTGTCCTTGGATTTGAAGTAGTACAGCACGTTGGACTTGGGCAGCCCGGCCATCAGGGCGATGCTGGCGACCGTGGTGGCCGCGTAGCCCTCGCGAGCGAAGGCCTCGCCGGCTGCCTTGATGATCAGTTCGCGCACCGGCTCCGGGTGTTCGCTCGGCTCGTTCGGCGCGGGGTTGACGTCGAACTGTGGGTCGAACGGCATGATGTACATCGCGAATTCCTTATTAAGCCCGGCGCTCGAGGCGCCGGTGAGGAGAATCGTAATATACAAAACTATATAGCGATAGCGGATTAACCAAAGGTAAACGCGTAAGCCGAGACCCCGGGGTCCATAAACTCGATGCTGAAGGTATGGTCGGTGATCGCTCCCGGTTGGCGCAGCAGCTGATACAGGCGTTGCTCCGTGACCATGCCGCTGCCGTCTGCACCCACATCGCTGCCATGGGCATCGTCGGGCGCCTTGCCATCGATCATCACGCGAAAGCGTACCGGCTTGCCATCCGCCCCCGGCCCCAGCACCAGGTGCAGGTCGCGGGCATGGAAGCGGTAGGCGATCTTGCCGGTGGGGCCTTGCAGCGAAGCGTTTTCAGAACCGATCATCCAACGGCCTTCCAGCCCCCATTGGTTCAAGCTGGGTTGGGCGGGCAGGCGGTAGGCGGCCGCGGTATCGGCGGCGATGTCGGGGGTGGAGGCAAAGTGCTCCGAGCGCCGGTAACCGACATATGTCTCCGGCGAGGCCACGTCGGCCTTGTCCGAGCCTTGCTCCACGCCGCCAGCCTGGGCCGATACCCTGTCATTGGCCACGCCGCTGTGCCCGGCTTCGCGCAGCAGGCTCTGGATCACTCGCTCGGATTCCTCGTAGGCGCCTTCGCCAAAGTGGTGGTAGCGGATATGCCCGTTGGCGTCGACAAAGTAGTGGGCGGGCCAGTACTGGTTGTCGAAGGCGCGCCAGATCTTGAAGTCGTTGTCGATGGCCACGGGGTAGGTGATACCCAGTTTTTTCATGGCCTGGGTGACGTTGCCCACGTTCTGCTCGAAGGCGAACTCCGGCGAGTGCACGCCGATCACTACCAGGCCCTGGTCGCGGTACTTGTCGGCCCAGGCCTTGACGTAGGGCAGGGTGCGCAGGCAGTTGATGCACGAGTAGGTCCAGAAATCGATCAGCACCACCTTGCCGCGCAGCGCCTGCGCGCTCAGGGGCGGCGAGTTGAGCCATTGCACGGCGCCGTCCAGCGCCGGCAGGTCGCCTTCGATCGGCAGCACGGCGTCGGGCTTGTTGGCCACTTTCATTGCTTGGCCTTGCCGGTTGGCCAGGCGATCGACCAGGCCCTGTTCCAGCGACCCGGTGGACGCGGTGGACACCTGCGACAGCAGTCCGGTGTCCAGGCCCGAGGCAATCGCCACCACACCCAGCAACATGGCCGCGCCCAAGCCACGGCGTACCCATTCACCGGCACCGATGGAGCGCTTCATGGCGGCGAACACCTTGCCGCCCAGCAACAGCGCGACGGCAAGCGAGGTGGCGGCGCCTGCGGCGTAAGCCAGCAACAGCAACGTACTGCCTACGCTGGCGCCTTGCAGCGCGGCGCCGGTCAGCACCAGGCCCAGGATCGGCCCGGCGCACGGGGCCCAGAGCAGGCCGGTGGCGATGCCGATCAAAAACGAGGCACCCGGGCGGGGCCGGCTGTCATGCCCGGCGGCTTCCGAGAGCCGGCTGCCAGCGGCGACCAGGGGCCGGGTCAGGCGGTCGGCCAGCGTGGGAAATAGTAAGGTCAAGCCGAACAATGCGACGAACACCAAGGCCAACCACCGCCCGTACTGGTTGAGTTGCACCACCCAGGCACCGCCCACGGCGGCCAGGGTAGCCACCAGGGCAAAGGTCATGGCCATGCCCACCAGCAACGGCAGGCCGCTGCGCACGAACGGTTGCCCGGTGCGGGCGAATACAAACGGTAAAACCGGCAGGATGCAGGGGCTGACGATAGTCAGCACCCCGCCGAGGTAGGCGAGGATAAGTAGCAGCATGGTCGTATCGGCCTGAGCAGAGTGAGTAGTGTGGAGCTTGGCGCAGTGCGATTCCCCGAATCCTCACGGTCACTTAAACAAATTGTGATACCTGCGCCGGAGTAGTCGCTATATAGTAAAAGATATAGCGAATACCCCCATGAAAACAGAAGAAAACCCTTCTATGAAGACTTGCAGGCCTGACCCTTCGCTATGGTTGAAATGACATAACGTGTTTGTTGATGATGGGGGATATTTGCAACTGCCCATAAAAAAGGATCTACACCATGAAAGTCAGTGCCCGCAACGTGTTCAAAGGTACCGTCAGCCAGGTTCAGGAAGGCTCGGTCAATGCCGAGGTGGTGCTGGCGCTGCCGGGCGGCGAGTCGTTGGTGGCAGTGGTGACGCTGGCCAGCGTCAAGTCCCTGGGGCTGGTGGCCGGTGCCGCTGCGGTGGCGTTGGTGAAGGCCCCTTGGGTGATGCTGATGACCGAAGCCGATGATTTCCGGCTGTCGGCGCGCAACTGCCTGGAAGGTAAGGTGGTCAGCGTCACCGACGGCGCGGTCAACGCCGAAGTGGTGCTGGAGCTGCCGGGTGGGGCGCAGGTGTATTCGATCGTCACCCGCCACGCCGTCCAGGAGCTGGGTTTGGCAGTGGGCGTGAGCGCCACGGCGGTGATCAAGGCCTCGCACATCATTTTGGGCGTGCCCAAGTAACCGTGGCCGAATCATTCAGGCAGGCGTGACCCCGTAGGAGCGGATTTATCCGCGAAAAGAACGACGCGGTGTATCAGCTGTGCCAAGGCGCCCGCTTCGCGGTTAAATCCGCGAACCGGTCGCCGCAATCCCCCGCTTAAAGCAACACCCCCTCCACCGGCTGCAACGGCGCCGGTGCTGGCTCGTCCAGCAACTCCAGCACGGCAATCTCTATGTTCCGGCACATGGCATCCAGCGGCAGGTCGTTGGGCTGGGTGTCGAACGGGTCGGAGATCTGGTCGCCCAGGGCATCGAGCCCAAAAAACGTATACGCCAGGATGCACACCGCCAGCGGGGTGAACCAGCCGATGCTGTCCACCAGGCAAAACGGCAGCAAAAAACAGTACACGTGCACGGTGCGGTGCAGCAGCAAAATATAAGGGTAGGGGATGGGCGTGCCCTTGATCCGCTCGCAGCCGCCCAACACGTAAGACAGCCGCGTGAGCTGTTGGTCGATGTTCATTTGCGCCACGTCGCTGGCGCCCGATTGCCTTGCCGCGGCCAGGTAGCGCTCGGCCAGCCGGCCGAGCAGTGCGCTGGGCGGGTTTTGCTTGCCGAGCGCCGCTTGCGTGTCGGCGTCCAAAAAAGGCGCAACCTCGGCCCCGGGGGCCGTGCCGCGTAGTTGGTGCTTGAGTAGGTAGGCAAAGCCGATCAGCCCATTGGCCAATGGCCGGCGTTGTTCGCGGGGCAAGGCGGGCAGCAGGCTGAGCGTCTGGCGGGTCAGGTTACGGCACACGATCAACATTTCCCCCCACAGGGTGCGCGCCTCCCAAAAGCGCTGATAAGCCACGGTGTTGCGAAAGCCCAGGAAGATCGCCAGGGTCAGGCCCCATAAGGTGAAGGGCGTGGCGGTCAGGCTGAACTTGAAGCTCAACAGGGTGCCGTGGATGGCCACCACGGCCGAGCTGATCAGCACGGTGAACAGCACCTTGCGCCAGATCGCGGGGATGATCGAACCCTTGAGCGAAAACAGCAACGTCAGCGTGGTGGGATTTTGCGGGCGGGTAATCACGGCCGTTGAGCACTCCGGAACAGGTTTTTTGAGGCGATGGGTATCGCTATATGATTTACTATATAGCGATGAGTGGGCCCTGTTAATAATAGGCCCCGGGAGCCGGCCGCAGGAATGCCAGAATGTTGCAGCGAACCTACCCCTACACCGCCTGGTTGCTGACCCGCAGCTTCCAGCTGCAAGAAATCGAGCTGGTCGCCCGCGGGTTTTCCAGCGACGCGTTCGACCGCACCGAAAATGGCCGCAATTACCCGGTGTGCGAGCTGTATGGTTCGCGTGAAGCCGCCTTGGCCGAGGGCGAGAAAAAACTTGCCGAGTTGGCCGCCGACATTGCCAAGCGCCAGGCCAATCTCAAACGCCGGCGCAACGAGCTGCTCAGTCAGCGTTAGGCGCCTGGGCGGTCGACGCGCGCTCAATCAGCACCACCTCCAGCATAGCCGGGTCTTCACAGGGCAAGCCTGCCAGGCGATCAATCAAATACTGCGCGGCCAACTCACCGATTGCCTGGTCAGGCACCCGCAGCGTGGTCAGGGGCGGGTGGGTGTGCGCCGCGATCTCTATGTCGTCAAAACCACAGATCGACAGCGCCCCTGGTACCTCGATACCCAGCGCCTGAGCTTCAAGCAACGCGCCCAGGGCCAGCATGTCGTTGCCGCAGATGAGGGCGGTGGGGGCGGGCTGCTGGGCCATGATGTGCTGCAAGCTGGCGCGAGCGAACGGCACCCGCCCGGCATCCGAAGTCGTGCCCATGATGGCCCTATGCGGGGGGCGCATCGCCAGGCCATGTTCGGCCAAGGTGGCATCGATGGCCTCAAGCCTGGCCTGCACGCGGCTGTTACCAGCAGGCGACTGGAAGATCACCCCCAGGCGCGTATGGCCCAGCTCCAGCAAGCGCCGGGTGATGGCGACATAGGCCCGCCCGTGGTCAAAACCCACGCAAGGGTGGGGGCTGCCGACGCGCTTGCCGAAGGTCACGATGTAAGGCACGCCCTTGGCCTTGAGCAGTTCGAACAATGCGTCGGGGTAATCATCGCCCAGCAGCGCCAAGGCATCGACGCCGCGGGCAAGCATGCCGCGCGCCTGGCGATAGCCTTCATCTGGATCGTAAGAAGAACACGCCACGAACACCGCCAGGCCGTGCTCGCCCAGGCGGCTCTGGAAGGCTTGCAGTTGCTGGTGGAATTTTTCGTGGGCCAGGGTCGGGATGATCACGCCAATGGCGTAGGAGCGCCGGGACACCAGCGAGCGCGCCGCCGCGTTGGGCACCCAGTCCAACTGCTCGATGGCGTGGCGGACTTTGGCGCGGGTTTTTTCGCTGACCCGTTGCGGCTCATTCAAATAGCGCGACACGGTGGCGGTGGAGACGCCTGCAATGCGGGCGACGTCGGCAAGTACCGGTTCGTTGGCGTCTTTGAAAGGCGAGGGCGAGGTAAGCGGGGTGTCTGCTGGAACCGTCATGGGTGCGGGTAAACATCGAAGTAAGCGGTGCGCTTAACCTAGGCGGGGGTCGTGGCAAAGTCAACGCACGATTGACTTTGACGAAGCGATAATTCTAGGATGTAAGCGCTAGACAAAATATCGAATGGGCCTTATTTTCAAACCTGAATCGTTACGTATGCACTGGTTCATGATTCGATAGCAACGTTTACGTCAACTATGATGTGCGGTTACATTCTGGCCCGTCACGACGTTTCATTGACCCTGCCTCCGAGCGATGCCCACTGGCCGCCGTGGCAGGGGCGCATTGTCCAAAAATAAGACTAAAAGAGACATGAACATGAACGAAGCCCACTCTGCCCTGTTGGTGCCCCCACGCATTCGGCGCCAGCAAACCATTGCCCTGACGCTGTTGATGATCAGCGGCGTGATCAACTACCTGGACCGCGGCACGCTCGCGGTGGCCAACGAGTTCGTGCGTGCCGACTTGAACTTGTCCCTGGGGGAAATGGGCATCCTGCTCTCGGCGTTTTCCTGGAGTTATGCCCTGTGCCAATTGCCCGTCGGCGCGCTGGTCGACCGCATCGGGCCGCGTTGGTTGCTGGGCGGCGGCCTGGTGCTGTGGTCGCTGGCCCAGGCCAGTGGTGGCCTGGTGTCCAGCTTTGGCTGGTTCGTGTTGGCGCGGGTGATACTGGGCATCGGCGAGTCGCCGCAGTTCCCGTCCGCTGCCCGGGTGGTCAGCAACTGGTTCCCGCTACGGTCGCGCGGCACGCCCACCGGCATCTTCAACTCGGCCTCGCCGTTGGGCATCGCCCTGGCCCCGCTGTGCCTGTCGGTGCTGATCGCCAACCTTGACTGGCGCTGGGCGTTCTACCTCACCGGCGCCGCCGGGCTGGTGGTGGCGGTGATCTGGCTGGTGGTCTATCGCGACCCGGTCAAGGCCGACCTCACCGAGGCCGAGCGCCTCTACCTGTACGCCGATGAATCGCCCGCCAAGGCGGCCGCGCCCAAGGTCACCTTTGCCGATTGGCGCGCGTTGTTTTCCTATGGCACCACCTGGGGCATGTTGCTCGGCTACATGGGTTCGGTGTACCTGAACTGGGTGTACCTGACCTGGTTGCCCGGCTACCTGCGCACGGCCCGGCACATGAGCCTGGAAATGACCGGGGCGGCGGCTGCCGTGCCGTTTTTCTGCGGCTTTGTCGGCGCCCTGGTGGCCGGCTGGGTGTCCGATCGCATCGCCAAACGCAGCCGCTCGGCGGTGCTGGGGCGGCGCAATTCGATGGTCATCGCCATGCTCGGCATGGTGGTGTTCACCGTGCCTGCGGCGCTGGTGGACAGCAACGTCATCGCCCTGGCATGCATCTCCATCGTGATCTTCCTGGCCAATGCCTCCTCGGCCTGCGCCTGGTCGTTGGCCACCGCCGTGGCGCCCGCCAACCGGGTGGCGTCGCTGGGTTCGATCCAGAACTTCGGCGGCTTCCTGGGCGGCGCCCTGGCACCGATCCTGACCGGCTACATCGCCCAGACCTGGAGCTTCCAACCGGCCCTGTTGACCGGTGCCGGCATCGCGTTGGTGGGTGCGCTGGCCTACCTGTTACTGGTGCGCAAACCGATACCCGAGGCCCGGGCCACGCCTGCGCCGGTGGTGGCCGCACCCGCCGTTTCCCACGTTTGAACACTGCCCCAGAGGCCCGTTTATGAGTACACGAGTTACCCCGGTTGTTATCGAAGGCATTGTCCCGGTGATGCTGACCCCCTTTGATGCCAGCGGCGCCATTGACTATCGCGGCGTCGAGCGTTTGATCGAGTGGTACCTGCAGCACGGTTGCGACGCGCTGTTCGCCGTGTGCCAGTCCAGTGAAATGCAGTTTTTGAGCCTGGCCGAGCGCACGGAGCTTGCGCGGTTCGTGGTCGACATCGTTGGCGGCCGGGTGCCGGTCGTGGCGTCCGGGCACATCAGCGATGACCTCGACGCGCAAGTGCAGGAGTTGCAGGCCATGGCGGCCACCGGTGCCGATGCCCTGGTGCTGGTGACCAACCACCTGGACCCGCACAACCTGGGCACTGAAACGTTGCTGGCCAACCTTGACTACCTGCTGCAGCGCTTGCCAATGGGTACCCCGCTTGGGCTCTACGAGTGCCCGGCGCCTTACCGGCGCCTGCTCAGCGACGAAGAGTTGCAGGCCTGCATCGCCACCGGCCGCTTCATCATGCTCAAGGATGTGAGCTGCGACCTGGCCGTGGTCAAGCGTCGCGTGGCGCTGGCCGAAGGGTCGGCCTTGCGGGTGCTCAACGCCAACGCGGCGATTGCCTGGGATGCCATGCGGGCCGGCTCTGCGGGCTTCAATGGGGTGTTCACCAACGTGCACCCCGACCTGTATAAATGGTTGCGCCTGCAAAGCCACGTGGCGCCGGCACTGGCCGAGGAATTGGCGACCTTTTTGGTGCTGGCGGCCGTGACCGAGGGCATGGGTTACCCGGCCCTGGCCAAGCTGTACCACCAGCGCATCGGGACGTTCGCATCGATCCAGTGCCGGGCCATCGACTACGACGTACACGAGCGCTATTGGGCGTTGGAGGCGGTGCTGGACAAAGTGGTGGCCGGTACCGAGCACTTTCGCGCACGCATCAAAGCGTTGCAGGGGCAGCACAGGTGAGGGCGCGTTCGGCCCCCCGGGCCCCGTCAGCCAAGCCAATCATTTGCCTGGGGTGTGCGTTGTGGGACACCATCCTGCGCGTTGATCACATCCCCAGTGACGGCGGCAAGATCTTCCCCCACCAAGCGGTACAGGCGGCCTCGGGCATGGCCCCGGCGGCGGCCGTGAGTATCGCCCGGCTAGGGGCGCCGGTCAGTTTGTGGGCGCGTATCGGTGCCGATGCCACCGGCGCCATGCTGGTTGATGACCTGCGCCACCGGGGCGTGGCAGTCGACGGCATTCGCCAGGTGGTGGGCGGGCGCACGCCGTTCTCAACCATCCTGGTCGACCGCCGGGGCGAACGCCTGGTGGTGCCCTACATCGACCCCAGCTTGGACGCAGACCCCGGCTGGCTGCCGCTGCACGAGATTGCCGGGGCCGGCGCGGTGCTCTGTGACATGCGCTGGGTGCAGGGCGCGCAGGTGGCTTTCAGCGAAGCGCGGCGCTGTGGCGTACCGACCGTTCTGGACGCCGACGTCGCGCCGGTGGCCGACCTGTGGGCATTGATGCCCCTGGCCGACCACGTGCTGTTTTCCGAGCCCGCCTTGCACTCGCTGGTGGGCCAGGCCACGCCCGAGCAGGCGCTGTCGATGATTGCCGAACAGCTCGACGCCCAGGTGATTGGCGTGACCTTGGGCGCACAGGGTGCGCTGATTTGGCAGCGGGGCGGCGAGGGGGGCAAGCTGTCGCGGTTTGCCGCGCCGAGCATTCAGGCGGTCGATACCCTCAATGCCGGCGACGTGTGGCACGGCACTTACGCCTACGGGCTGGTGCACGGCTGGACACTCGCCAGCACCGTGCGCGCCGCCAACGTAGCCGCGGCGCTCAAGTGCGAAGTGTTCGGTGGGCATGCCGGTGCCCCTGGGCTGGAGCAGGTGCTGGCCCGCCTGGGCGCCGGCGAAGGCGCCGTCACGCCGCCAGCGGCTGCTCGAGCCGGTTGATGATCTCGCCGATCTGCTCGCGCAGCCAGCGGTGCATGGGGTCGTTGTCCATGGTGCGGTGCCACAGCATGAACTCGCGCATCACCGGGATCTTGACCGGTGGCGGCAAGATGCGCAGGGGCAGGTGCTGGGCATAGAGCCGCGCCAGTCGCCCGTGCATGGTGGCGATGCGTTGGGTGCCGATCAGCAACTGGGGCAGGGTATTGAAGTCGTTGGTGATCACTTCCAGGCGGCGGCTGAAGCCGTACTGGTTGATGAACCAGTCCTCGATGCTCATGTGCCGGGTGCGGCCAAAGCCCACCGACACATGGCCCATGTCCATGTATTGTTCCAGCGTCAGGCTTTGGCTTACCAGGCTGTTACCGGACCATACCACGCACACGTGCTCTTCCTCGAACAGCAACTGCGAGGGGTGGTCTTCGATGATGTAGCGCTCGGGCACGATCATCAGGTCCACCTCGCCGCGCACCAGCAGTTCAGCGGAGTTGTCGCCGGGGCCAAGCATCTCGAAGGTGATGTTCGGCGCCTCTTGGTGGATCTTCTGGATCACGCTGGCGAACAACACGCTGATCAGGTAGTCGGAGGTGACCAGGCGAAAATGGCGTTTGCTGGTGGCGGGGTCGAACGCAGGCTTGCTGGTGATCGAGGAGCGAATCTTCAGCAGCACGTCGCGCACCGGGTCCGCCAGCTCCTGGGCGTAGGGGGTGGGCTGCATCTTGCGGCCTACCTGCACCAGCAGATCGTCTTCGAAATAGGTGCGCAAACGCCCGAGGACACCGCTGGTGGCGGACTGGGTCATGTGCAGGCGCTCGGCGGCGCGGGTGATGTTCTGTTCTTCGAGCAGCACGTCGAGGGCCACCAGAAGATTCAAGTCCAGGTGATTGAAGCGCATGGTCATCAGGTTCTTGTAGTTATTTTTAAGATACATTCGGGGTATTGCAGTGGGCCGTCAAGTGCTCATTGCACCCACCTTTGCCCGCCCAACCTCAAGGCACCGGACATGTCCATTACACCGTTTACCCTGGCCATTCCCCAGGATGCACTTGGCGACCTGCGCCAACGCCTGCAGAACACCCGCTTGCCGTCGAGCTTGCCAGGCCAGGGGTGGAGCGAGGGCATGGACCTGGAAGTGCTCCATGACCTGCTGGCGTACTGGGCAAACGGCTTTGACTGGCCCGCCCAGCAGGCCCGGCTCAATGAGTTGTCGCACTTCATGGCCGAACTCAACGGCCAGTCGATCCATTTCATCCACCAACGCGGCCAAGGCCCGGCACCGATGCCTTTGGTGCTGACCCACGGCTGGCCAGGCTCGTTCGTCGAAATGCAGAGCATCCTGGCGCTGCTGGCCGACCCTGCCAGCCATGGCGGCGATGCTGGCGATGCGTTCCATGTGGTGGTGCCATCGCTGCCCGGCTACACCTTGTCGCCCGCGCCGGCCCACAAGGGCACCGGGCCTTATGAGGTTGCCGGCCTATGGGCCGAGCTGATGACGCAACTGGGCTATGACCGATTTGGCGCGCAAGGCGGTGATATCGGTGCGGGCGTGTCGAGTTGGCTGGGCGTGCGCTACCCCGAACGGCTGACGGGCATCCACCTGAACTATATCCCGGGCGCCTACCGGCCCGCGTTGGACCTGCACCCGGCCACGGAGCAGGAGCAGGGCTACCTGAAACGCGCCGCCGAATTTTTTGAGACTCAAGGCGCCTACTCACACATCCAACGCACCAAACCCCAGAGCCTGGCGGTCGGCCTGAACGATTCACCTGCCGGGCTACTGGCCTGGATGGCGGAAAAAATGCTCGGCTGGAGCGATTCGCCGGGTATTGATCGCGACACGCTGCTGACTAATGTCGCGCTGTATTGGTTCACGCAATGCATTGGTTCGTCCTTTCGACAGTACGTGGAAGGCAGCTTGCGGCCACTGGCGTTGGCCGACGGCCAACGCATCCTGCCGCCGGTGGGCGTGGCGGTGTTTCCGGGCGAGTTGCCCATGCCGCCACGCAGTTGGGTGGCGCGCGGCTACAACCTGCAGCGCTGGCGCGAAATGCCCAAGGGCGGCCATTTCGCCGCCCTTGAGCAACCCCAGTTGCTGGCCGAGGAGATCCGCGCGTTTTTCAGGCCAATGCGACAGCTTGAAGCGTGAAGCTACAAGCGTTCAGCTGCCTCACTCGGGTTTGCCGCCCGGCATCCATTTCTCGGTGTGCCGGAACAGGAAGTACTGCGAGGTGTCGGCGCTGGAGGGCGCGGTGCGAGGTGCCCAGCTGTCGTCGTGCAGGTCCATGTCGGCGTCGTACTCCACGTGGCAGCCCAGGGGGCTGTTGAAGTACCAGAACCAGTTGGAACCGAGCTGATGGCGGCCCGGGCCCCAGAACGATTCGTAGCCTTTCTCGACAAAGCGGCTGCCGGCGAGCATGACCTCGGTGGGCCCGGCCATGTGGAAGGTGAAGTGCTCGATGCCTTTCATGAACGGTGGTGTCTGGATGAAAAACAGCGTGTGGTGGTCCAGGGTGCCGGCCGGGCGCAGGAACGGCCCGGTGCCAATGAAGCGGTCGGTGCACACAAAGCCCAAGCGCGTGTAGAACGCCTCGGCTTTTTCGGCATCCGGCACAAAGCACACCACGTGGGACAGGCTGCGGGGCAGGGCCGGCATGTCGTTGCTGGCGCCCAGGTCGTTGACGGGGCGCAGGGTGGCCGAGCCCGGGGCGTTGCTGACTTCGCCGGGCAGCGCCAACTCACGTCGCCGGGTGATCTGGAAGCCCAGGGCAAAGCCCATGTCGTCGACCGCGCGCAACACGCCGTCGTCGCCGCGGCGTACTTCACGGTCTTTGCGCAGCTCGGTTTCGATGGCCTGCAGGGTGCCTTCGTCGGCGACGCCGTACACGGTTTCGCGCAGGGTGCTGGCGGTGCCCATGGCGGCCGGCAGGCCTGCGTCGTCGCGGTGGCGGATCAGGATGCCGGTGCCGTCCAGGGCTTCCAGGTAGCCGCCGCTGGCGTCAATGCCCAAGGGTTTCAAGCCGTAGTCGGTGAGGTATTGCACGCAGGCTTGCACGTCGTCGACGCCAAACACCAGGTAATCGGGTCCGATGATATTCATGGGCATATTCTCTTGTCAGGGCTCAGGCCGTACGGCCGCCGAGGGTTTCGCTGACCCAGTCGGCGATGTACTGGCCGGCATTGATGCTGTTGTCAAAGCTTGAGTGCTGCACGCCGCCTTCGCGCTGGGTAAAGATCTTGAGTTCGCGCTGGGGGCTGTTGACCAGTTGCTCGTAGGTACGCTGGGCCCACTTGAGCGGGATCTGGCTGTCTTTTTCGCCGTGGGTCACCAAAAAGGGCACCTTGATGCGGTCCAGGATGCCGTCCAGGTGCACGTGCTCGGCGATGGTCATGAACTCGTCCATGTCCTTGGCGCCCCACACCCAGCGCACGTGGGCCCAGTAGTGCGGCACCGGCAGGTTGCCTTCGTTGGCCAGGCGGCGCTTTTGCACGTCGCGCCAGTCATGGTTGGCGCCCCACACCACCCCGCAGGCAAAGCGCGGCTCGAAGGCCACGGCGCGCGGGCAGTAGTAGCCGCCCAATGACACGCCCTCAAGGCCAATGCGCTTGGGGTCGATCTCAGGGCGCGTTTGCAGCCAGTCCACCACGCGGCTGGCCCAGTGCTCGCTGTCAAAGCGGGCAGTCAAGCCCTGCAGGCGCAGGGCCTCGCCGGTGCCGGGCTGGTCGATCACCAACGAAGACACGCCGCGCTTGGCCAGCCAGGCGGGCAGGCCCACGCGGTATTTCATTTCTTTGGTGGAGTCCAGGCCATTGACCTGCACCAGGATCGGTGCCGGGCCGTTCACGCCCTCGGCGCGGGTGTACAGGCCTGCCAGGTGCGTGCCCTCGTAAGGGATTTCGACGCGCTCGCAGTTTTCCGCCGACAGCCGGATGCCACGGTCGAAGGTTTCCAGGAAACGCTGGTACAACGCCTCGCGGCCGGGCGCGCCGTGGGCTTGCAGGCGTTCGCAGGTGAGGTAGTAGTTGGCGGCGCGGTTGTATTTCTCGCCGGCCGAAAGCAGCCGCCCGCGGGCCTCGTCTTCGGCGGCCAGGCCGCACAGTTTGTCGGCCATGTTTGACCAGGTCTGGCGAAACGCCTGGGTGCCGGCGGCATCGGGCTGCTTGGCGCTGTCTTGCAGCGGCGCGCACATTTCTTCGATTTCGCCAATGCGGGCGCCCATCTCGATCGACAGGTCGACTGACAGGTTCCAGACGTAGTTGGTGGGGAAGTAGCGAAACATATTCTTATTGTCCTTTTGGCGGTTCCGGGGCGCGGCCCAGTCGGCTGTGGCCGCGTGACCTGCCCGGCGAAAGTCCCACTGTTGCCGGCAATCGACAAATTGCTTGTCTGGATGCCAGCCATCGCGTTTGGCGATAGGTGCAGGTATCGATTTTCAAAATACTGCGCATCCCCACACGCGATTGGTCAGCGCGTGGCCCGCTTGCCTATCGTCTGCGCCAAGGCAATGGCCCCTCAAACAACAAGAACAAAGGAACGCGTGATGAGCGAAGTCAACAAAGTGTTGATCGTGGGTGGTGGGATTGGCGGCCTGTGCGCAGCCATCGCGTTGCGCCGCCAAGGTGTGGCGGTGGACCTGGTGGAGATCAAGTCGGACTGGACGGTGTATGGCGTGGGCATCATCCAGCAGAGCAACGTGGTGCGCGAAATGGCTAACCTGGGCGTGCTGGACCGCTACCTGGATGCGGCCTACGCCTTCGAGGACGTCGGTATCTACAACCTTGAGGGCCAGCCGCTGGCGCGCATCCCCGGCCAGCGCCTGGCCGGCCCGCAGTACCCGGCCAACGTCGGCATCTCGCGCCTGGCCTTGCATAAAGTGCTCAGCGGCGCGGCTATCGAACAGGGTGCGCAAGTGCGCTTGGGGCTTAGCGTGGAGGCGTTCGAGCAGGACGCGCACGGCGTAGACGTGACCTTCACCGACGGCAGCCAAGGCCGCTACGGTTTGCTGGTGGGCGCCGATGGCGTGTATTCGAAAATCCGCGGCATGCTCTTTGGCGACCGCTACAAACCCCGCTTCACCGGGCAATCGGTGTGGCGCTACAACTTCAAGCGGGACCCCTCGATCGATCACCTGGCCAGCTTCGTCGGGGCCGAGGGCAATGCCGGCCTGGTGCCGCTGTCCGAAGACCTGATGTACCTGTTCTCCACCTCCCACGAACCGCAGAACCCCTGGTTTGAGCCCGGCCAGCTGGCCGAACTGATGCGCGAGCGCCTGCGCAACATCGGCGGCCTGATCGGCGAGTTGCGCGAGCAGATCACCGATCCAAGCCAAGTGGTGTACAAGCCCATGGAAGTGCTGTTCGTCGATGAACCGTGGTTCAAGGGCCGCGTGCTGCTGATCGGCGACGCCGCCCACGCCACCACGCCGCACCTGGGGCAGGGCGCAGGCATGGCCATCGAGGATGCGCTGGTGCTGAGCCTTGAACTGGCAGGTACAGGTGACATGCAGGCCAAGTTGCAGCGCTTCATGGCGCGCCGGTTCGAGCGCTGCAAGTTCATCAGCGAGAAATCGATCCTGGCCGGCGACCGCGAAATGGCTCGCGACCAGAGCTTTGATCGCATCGGCCTGACCAAGCAGATGCTCGCACTCACCGCCGAACCCATTTAACCCGTGCGCCCGGCGATTTTCCTGTGCGCCCAAGCCAGCCTGGCCGAGGGCTGCGCGCGCGGCTTCGACCCTTACGGCGAGGGCCGCGACAGCCTGGTACTGGTGCGCTGGCAAGGGCGCCTGAACGCCTGGCGCAACCGCTGCCCGCACCAGCACGCGAGCCTGCAGTACCGCAAGGACCGCTTCATGTCCGCAGACGGCCAGCACCTGGTCTGCTTTGCCCACGGCGCACTGTTTGTGCCCGGCACCGGGGTGTGCGTGCTGGGCCCGTGCCTGGGGCAGTCGTTGCAGCCCAAGGCCCTCTCGCTGGATGAACACGGTGGGGTCTGGCTGGCCCCGGCCCTTGAAACCTGACAATAAGAGAACCGCCATGTCACGCATTCACGTCAATTGCACCACCTTGTTCACCGGGCTTGAAGACCACGCCCGGCAACAGCAGCGGCTGGTGATCGAGAACGGCCTGTTCAGCTACGTCGGCCCGCAAGCCTCGGCGCCGCAGCCGCTAGCCGGTGAGCAGGTGATCGACGCCGGCGAGCACTTTGTGATGCCCGGTTTGGTGGACGTGCACACCCACCTGGTGTTCGGCAACGCCAAGAGCGAGGAAGACATCGACCTGCACGTGTCGCCGGAATTTCGCGCCTTGCGCGGGCTGTTTTTCACCCAGCACGTGCTCGCCGCGGGCTACACCTCGGTGGTGGTGCCGGGCGACGCGGGCCAATGTAGCATCGCCGTGCGCAACGCGATCAACGCCGGGATGTTCACCGGCCCACGCATCGCCGCCAGCAGCAACGTGATTGCCAACCGGCAAAGCCTCAACGACTGGTTCCCCAGCTGGGTGGGCACCCCTGACTATTTCAGCGGCCGCCTGTGTGCGACCCGCGATGAGCAGATCAGCGAGATTCGCCGCCAGGCAAAGGATGGCGTCGACCTGATGAAGATCGCCATGGACGGGCCGAATTTTCGCCCCAATGGCGAACACATCGCCGCCTTCACCCAGGACGAAACACGCTACATGGTCGATGAAATTCACCGCCTGGGCAAAAAGGTCGCGGTGCATGCCTACGGCCGTGAAGCGGTGATGTACGCCGCCAAGGCCGGTGTGGATGTGATCTTCCACGGCTTTTTCATGGACGATGCCTGCATCGAGGCCATCCTGGAATCGGGCAGCCACGTGGCGCCGACCTTCACCATGCTGGCCAACAACACCGAGTTTGCCGAGGACTACGAGGCCTCGACCAAGTCCGGCTACGCGGCCATGCAGCGCCGGGTGATCGAGGTGGGCTGCCGCAACCTGCGCCGCGCCTTTGAGGCCGGGGTGCCGTTCATGACTGGCAGCGACAGCGGTTTTGCCATCACCCCCTACGGCGAGTGGCATGCGCGCGAAATCGAGATCCTGGTCGACTGGTTGGGCCTGACCCCGGCCCAGGCGTTGCGCGCCGCCACCAGCGTGTCGGCCAAGATGATGCCGGCCAACCAGTGCGTCGGCGCCTTGGAAGTAGGGCGCCGCGCCCGACTTTATCCTGGTGGACGGCTCGCCGTTGGACAACGTCGCCATCCTGCAAGAGCGCGAACGCATCCGCGGCGTGTACCTGGGCGGGCGACGCATCGAGGCTCAGGTGCCGGGCTATGACCCCTACAAGGTCACCGACTTCAACACGGTGAAATGGTCGGAGCTGCACACCCGTCAACGCGCCGTCGAGCAGGGCAAGCGCCCACGTGCCGTGACCATCGAGAGGGATCAGCCATGACCCGACTGACATTGGCTCAGGCCGACCGCATGGTCGATGCGGCCCTGCAGGAAGGCCAGCGCCAGGGCTTTGCGCCCTTGTGCGTGGCGGTACTGGATGCCGGCGGCCACCTGCTGGCGCTCAAGCGTGACGAACGCGCCAGCCTGCTGCGCCCGCAGATCGCCAGCGGCAAGGCCAGCTCGGTGCTGGGCATGGGCTTTGGCGGGCGTGAACTGGCCCGCCGCGCACAGCTGATGCCGGCCTTCTTCAACGCCCTGAGCGACCTGGCTGGCGGCAACATGCTGCCGGTGCCGGGCGGCGTACTGATTCGCGACGGGCAGGGCGAAATAGTGGGTGCCATCGGCATTAGCGGCGACACCTCCGACAACGACGAGCGCTGTGCATTGGCCGGTGTAGAGGCGGCGGGGTGGGTCGCCGATAGCGGCCAACAGCCGTGATACGCAGGCCCCTGTAGGAGCCGATTCATCGGCACAGCAGCCACAGCAGCACATCAGGCACACACACCAGGAAGGGACAACACAATGACCGACACAACGATCCAGGCCGTGCTCCAGGCCGAAGCCCTGCGCCGCAGCGCCTTGATGAACGACGACGCGACCCAGGTGGCGAACCTGTTCGCCGACGACCTGGTGTACGTGCACACCACCGGCCTGATCCATGACAAGGCCCAATACCTGGCCTACGCCGCCAACGTGGTGCGCTACCTGGACATCACCCGTGACCAATTGCACGTGCGCGTGTATGGCGAGGTAGCGGTGATGACCGGCTACCAGGTCAACACGCTGTGCAAGCGCAGCGACGAACAGGTGGTGCGTGGCGAGGGCTTTGTCACCCAGGTATGGGCCAAGGGCCCGCACGGCTGGCAGATCAGCTCGTTCCATGGCAGCCGTTTGCCCACTTGAATACATCGCGCCGCCGTCTCGACTCCCACCCAGGTATCGCGCTTTGAAATACATCGCATCGGCAGAGACGATTAGTCAACGGGCGCGCTTGCCGTGAAGCTGTAACCAGCAATAAACCTACGGATAAAAACAAAAAAGAGGGTTATTCGATGCACACTCGCAACCGTGAGAAGGCACCCCCGCGCGCAAGTTTCACCCGCACCCCCCTGGCGTACGCCCTGGCTGCATTGGTGGGCGGCGTACCGCTGGCCCAGGCGTTCGAATTCGACACTGGCAACCCGGACATCCGCACCCGCTGGGACAACACCCTCAAGTACAGCTCGGCGTGGCGCACCAAGAGCGCGTCCAGCAAGCTGACCGATGGCAATACCGCGTTGAACCTGGACGACGGCGACCGTAACTTCGATAAGGGCCTGATATCCAGCCGCCTGGACTTGTTGTCCGAATTCGACATCAGCTACCAGAACGTCGGTGCCCGCCTGAGCGGCGCAGCCTGGTATGACGATGTCTACAACAAGAGCAATGACAACACCTCGCCCGGCACGGTGAACAGCTACTCGGTGAATTACGACCACTTCACCGACGACACCCGCAAGGTGCACGGCCGTCAGGGTGAGTTGCTCGATGCCTTTGTCTACGGCAAGGGTGAGTTGGGCGAGATGCCGGTGTCCGGGCGTGTCGGTCAGTACGCCATGCAATGGGGCGAAAGCCTGTTCTACGGCATGAACGGCATCGCCGGCGGCATGGCGCCGATCGACGTGGTCAAGGGCCTGTCGGTGCCCAACACCCAGTTCAAGGAATTGATCCGCCCGGTGCAACAGATGTCTGGCCAGTTGCAGATCACCCCGGACGTGTCCATCGGCGCCTACTACCAGTTCGAGTGGGAGGCCAACCGCCTGCCGGCCGCGGGCAGTTACTTCTCCAGCGATGACTTTTTTGGCCCCGGCAACGAGCGGCTCTTTGTCGGGGCACCGGTGTTCCCGGGCGGCCAGCCGCTGGCGTTTTTCCACGGCCAGGACAAAGACGCCAAGGACTCGGGGCAGGGCGGCGTGCAAATCAAATGGCGCACCCAGGACTACGACTGGGGCGTGTACGCCATTCGTTTCCACGACAAAAGCCCGCAGCTGAACGTGCGCACCGACTTTGCCAACCTGAACCCGGTGACCGGCCAGGCCGGCGAGTATTACTGGGTGTACCCCGAAGGTATCGAGGCGCTGGGGGCGAGTTTCTCGACCACGGTGGACCAGTTCAACATCGCCGGCGAGATTTCCACGCGCTGGAACCAACCCTTGGCCTCGACCAACCAGCGCACGTTGCTGGCCGGTGAGGCGGTGTCTGGCGAGGCCGATGACGCGCTCTACGCAACGGGCCGCACGCTGCATGCCAACCTGTCGTGGCTGGCCACCCTGGGGCCGAACTTCCTGTCCCAGGAAACCAGCTTTTTGGGCGAGTTCGCCTGGAACCGCACCTTGAGCGTGACCCGCAACCCCGACGCCGTGGACCCCAACGCCGACCGCGATGCCTGGAGCGTTCGCACCGTGTACGAGCCCATGTACCGCCAGGCCTTTTCCGGCATGGACATCAGCGTGCCCATGGGCGTGAGCTACACCCACGGCGCGTCCGAGTCGCTGGGCACCGGCTTTGGCACCAACCGTGGCGGCGACATGAACATCGGCATCAAGGGCAACTACCTCAACACCTGGAACCTGGGCCTGACTTACACCCATTACTACGGCCCGGCCAACACCTTTCTGGATGCCAACAGCAACTACACCTTCGAACAGTCACTCAAGGACCGAGATTTCGTCGCCTTCAGCGTCAGCCGAACCTTTTGAGCCCGGGGATAATAACAATGAACATGCGTAACCCACTTGCCGTGCTGTTGACTGCTGCCTGCATCGCCCAAGGCGCCCTGGCGGCCACCGCGCAGGAAGCCGCCACCCTGAAAACCACCCTCACGCCCCTGGGCGCCGAGCGGGCCGCCAGTGCCGACGGCAATATCCCGGCCTGGACCGGTGGGCTGACCACGGCCGAACCTGGCTACAAGGACGGCGGCAAGCGCGGCGACCCGTTTGCCAGCGAAAAACCGCTGTACAGCATCAGCGCGAAAAACATGGCGCAGTACGCCGACAAACTGACCCCGGGCATCCAGGCGATGCTCAAGAAATACCCCGACAGCTACCGCCTGGACGTGTACCCCACGCACCGCACTGCCGCCGCGCCGCAAGGGGTGTATGACGCCACCTTTGCCAACGCCACCAACGCCAAACTCACCGACGGCGCCGCAGGCCCCATGCCGGAAAACGCCCAGGGCGGCATCCCGTTCCCGATCCCCAAAAGCGGCGTGGAAGCCATCTGGAACCACCTGCTGCGCTGGCGCGGGGCGTCCTGGCACGCCAATTTCACCCAGTACCTGACCACCGCCGACGGCAAGCACGTGCTCACCAACGACTCGCGCGCCGACATGCAGATGCCTTGGTACCTGCCTGATGGCGGCAAAAAGGACGGCACCTTCTGGACCATCCGCATGACCAACGACGGGCCGCCACTGCGTGCCGGCGAGGCCATCACCGGGCGCGAAAACATCAATGCCGACAACGCCGGCGTGTGGACCTACCTGCCGGGCCAGCGCCGCGTGCGCCGCCTGCCCAACGCCTGCTGCGACACGCCGACGCCGGCCACCGCCGGGGTGATGAGCTTCGATGAACTGTACGTGTTCAACGGCCGTGTCGACCGTTTCGACTGGAAGCTGGTGGGCAAGAAAGAGCTGTACATCCCCTACAACTCCAACAAAGTGTTCACCGTCGCCAACCCGACTGACCTGTTGGCCGACCACCACCTCAACCCTGACGACATCCGCTGGGAACTGCACCGGGTATGGGTGGTGGAAGCGACCCTCAAGGCCGGCAAGCGCCACGTGATGCCGCGCAGCACCTACTACCTGGACGAAGACACTTGGGCTGCTGTGCTGGGGGAGCGTTACGACGCGCAAAACCAGTTGGCCAAGGTGCTGTGGACCACCCCGGTGGTGTTGCCTGACATGCCCGGCGTGGTCACCCTGACCAACGGCTTCTACGACATGGTCTCGGGCACCTGGTTTACCGGTGACATCTTCGCCGGTAAAAACGAGCAGTACCGCGTGGTGCAGGCCTACAAGGACTCGGTGTTCACCCCCGATGCCCTGGCCGGCGAAGGTGTGCGCTGATATGAACGGCAAAGGCTGGCTGGCCTTGGGGCTGATGGTGGCAGCACAATCGCTGGCGGCGGCGCCGTCGGTGGACGTGCTGGGCCGCCCGGCCGTGCAATCGACCCAATCGCGGCACGCGGTGATGCAGGCCATCACCCGGGCCGGCGAGCGCCTGGTGGCGGTGGGCGAGCGCGGTACGGTGCTGCTGTCGGACGATAACGGCGGCAACTGGCGCCAGGCGGTCGTGCCCGTCAGCAGCTCGTTGACGGCGGTGCAGTTTGTCGATGGCCGCAACGGTTGGGCCGTGGGCCATGCCGGGGTGGTGTTGCACAGCAGCGATGCCGGTGAACACTGGGCCGTGCAATTGGACGGTCGCCGGGCGGCTGCGCTGGAACTTAGCGCCGCCCAGGCGGCCGGCGACGAGCATCGCCTGGCCGCGGCTCGCCAAGGGGTTAGCGATGGCGCCGACAAACCCTTGCTGGCGCTGAGCTTCACTGATGCGCTGCATGGCGTGGTGGTGGGTGCCTACGGCTTGGCCCTGGGCACCACCGATGGCGGCGCAAGCTGGGTGCCCTGGGCCGGGCGCCTGCCCAACCCCCAAGGCCTGCACCTGTATGCCGTGGTGCAGCAGGGCACCGTGGTGTACATGGCCGGTGAGCAAGGATTGTTTTTGCGCTCCCTGGACGCCGGTGAACACTTCCAGGCGCTGCCCACCCCTTACCAAGGCAGCTATTTCAGCCTGGCCGTGCAAGCCGATGGCGCCGTATGGCTGGCAGGGCTGCGCGGCAAGTTGTTCCGCTCCGTGGACCAAGGCCACAGCTTTACCGCCGTCGACAACCCACTGCCTATTTCCATCAATGACCTGCGCCTGCTGGGCAAGCACCTGCTGGTGGTGAACCAGGCGGGCGGCCTGTTGCAGGCGTCTGCGGACTTCAGCCACCTCACGCCCCTGGCGCTGCCGCCCGGCCCACCGCTGACCGCCGTGGCCCAGGCTGCCGATGGCACGCTGGTGGGCGCAGGTTTTGCCGGGCCGATGCGCCTGGCCCCGTCTATCCATGCTGCGGAGTAACGCCATGCACGTTGCCAATGATACGGGTGCGGCGCCGCTGAGCGGCAAGCTCGCCGATTTCGATCAAGCCTCGGGCTCGTTGCTCGAACGCGCGTTGTTCAACCACCGGCGCATCGTTTTGCTGCTGTGCCTGCTGGTCACGATGCTGTTGGGCTGGCAGGCCACCCGGCTGCAGCTCAATGCCAGTTTCGAGAAGATGATCCCCACCGACCAGCCCTTTATCGCCAACTACCTGGCCCATCGCCAGGAGCTGTCCGGGTTGGGCAACGCCGTACGCATCGCGGTCAGCAATACCCAGGGCAGCGTGTACGACGCGCAGTACCTGAGCACCCTGCAAAAACTCAACGACGCGGTGTACCTGTTGCCCGGCGTCGACCGTGCCTACATGAAGTCACTGTGGACCCCCGCCACCCGCTGGGTGGGCGTGACCGAGGAGGGCCTGGAAGGCGGGCCGGTGATCCCCGACGGTTATGACGGCGCGCCGGCCAGCCTTGAGGCGCTCAAGCGCAACGTCGAACGCTCCAACGAGATCGGCCAGTTGGTGGCCTTCGATCAACAATCGAGCATCATCTACGTGCCGCTGCTGGCGACCACCGCCGATGGCAAGCCCCTGGACTATGCGCAGCTGTCCCAGCAGTTGGAAGCCTTGCGCGCCCAGTACCAGACGGGGCCAGTGCAAATCCGCATCACCGGCTTTGCCAAGGTGGTGGGTGACCTGATCCAAGGCCTCAAGCAGATCCTGCTGTTTTTCGCCGCCGCCATCGCCATCACCGCGGCCGTGCTCTATTGGTACACCCGCTGCCTGCGCAGCACGGCGCTGGTGATGAGCTGCTCGCTGGTGGCAGTGGTGTGGCAGTTGGGCCTGTTGCCAGTGCTGGGTTTTGAGTTGGACCCGTACTCGGTGCTGGTGCCGTTTTTGGTCTTCGCCATCGGCATGAGCCACGGCGCGCAAAAAATGAACGGCATCATGCAGGACATCGGCCGCGGCATGCACCGGCTGGTGGCGGCGCGCTTCACCTTTCGCCGGCTGTTCCTGGCCGGGCTCACGGCGCTGTTGTGTGACGCGGTGGGCTTTGCGGTGCTGATGATCATCAAGATCCAGGTGATTCAGGACCTGGCCGTGATCGCCAGCATCGGCGTGGCCGTGTTGATCTTCACCAACCTGATCCTGCTGCCGGTATTGCTGTCTTACGTGGGCGTCAGTGCGCCGGCGGCCAAGCGCAGCCTGCGCAGCGAAGAGGCTGAGGCGGCGGGTGCCGCGCGCCACCCCACCTGGCGCTTTCTGGACCTGTTCACGCAACGGCGCTGGGCCACCGGTTGCGTGGCGCTGGCGGCGGTGCTCGCCGTGGGCGGCTACCTGGTCAGCCTGCACTTGAAGGTGGGCGACCTGGACGCCGGCGCCCCGGAATTGCGTGCCGACTCGCGCTACAACCAGGACAACGCCTACCTGACGCAGCACTACGGCGCCAGCAGCGACGTGTTCGCGGTGATGGTGAAAACCCCGCCGGGCGGCTGCTCCAGCTACGACACCCTGCAACGGGTGGACAACCTGGACTGGCAACTGCGCGGCCTGCCGGGGGTGGATTCGACCAACTCCCTGGCGCTGCTCAACCGCCGGGTGCTGGTGGGGCTGTCGGAGGGCAACCCCAAGTGGTACGAACTGCTGAACAACCAGGCCACCCTGAACATGGTCACCGCCGGCGCGCCGCGCGGCTTGTATAACGAGGATTGCAGCCTGCTGACGCTGTATGCCTTCCTCACCGATCACAAGGCCGACACCCTCGGCCGCGTGGTGGACAGCGTGCAAGCCTTCGCCAAGGAAAACGACAGCGAGCAGGCGCAATTCCTGCTGGCCGCAGGCAGCTCAGGCATTGAGGCTGCGACCAATATCGTGGTCAAGCAGGCCAGCCACGAGATGCTCTGGTGGGTGTATGGCGCGGTGTGCCTGCTGTGCCTGGTGACCTTCCGTTCCTGGCGCGCGGTGCTGTGCGCGGTGCTGCCGCTGATGCTCACCTCGATCCTGTGCGAGGCCCTGATGGTGTGGCTGGGCATCGGCGTCAAGGTCGCGACCTTGCCGGTGATCGCCCTGGGCGTGGGCATCGGCGTGGACTACGCGCTGTACGTGATGAGCATCGTGCTGGCCGAGATGCGCCGGGGCTCGAGCTTGTCCCAAGCCTATTACCGGGCCCTGCAATTCACCGGCAAGGTGGTGATGCTCACCGGCGTGACCCTGGCCATCGGCGTGGGCACCTGGATGTTCTCGCCCATCAAGTTCCAGGCCGACATGGGCGTGCTGCTGGCCTTCATGTTCGTGTGGAACATGGTAGGCGCGCTGATCCTGCTGCCGGCGCTGGCGTACTTTCTGTTGCCGCAAAAGCGCTTGGTGGCCGACACGCCCGCCGTGCCAGCAACGATGGCAACCCGTCAACCCGTGGTGCGGGACAAGGCCTTCCAGCGCCCGGCCACCCTGGAGGTGCGCCATGAAGGCTGAACGTATCGCGGGGGCGCCGCAGTCCCTGTTGTTGCTGTTGGGCAGTTGCCTGCCGGTATTGGGCGCAGTGTTGTTGGCCCCGGTGTTGCCGCGCATGCAGGTGCATTTTGCCGACACCCCGGGCTCCGCCGTGCTGGTGCCGGTGGCCTTGACGCTGCCGGCCCTGGTGGTGGCGCTGTTGGCACCGTTCGCCGGGATGATCGCCGATCGCACCGGGCGCAAGCCGCTGTTGTTGGTGGCGATGCTGCTCTACACCCTGTGCGGCACCTTGCCATTGTGGCTGGACTCGCTGCCGGCGATCGTCGCCAGCCGCGCCGGCATCGGCCTGGCGGAGGCGGCGATCATGACCTGCTGCACCGCGCTGATGGGGGACTACTACAGCGGCGGGCGTCGCGAGCGGCTGTTTGCGTTGCAGATGGTCGCCACCTCCCTGTCGGCCGCGCTGTTCATGGCCGTGGGCGGGCACCTGGGCCAGGACAACTGGCGCGCGCCTTTTGCCTTGTACGCCGTAGGGCTGGTGTTTTTGCCGTTGATGGCGCTGCTGTTGTGGGAGCCGCGAGCGCAAGCGGCGAGCGAGGTGGTTGGCCGGCGCATGCCGTGGCGTGGCCTGGCGCCGCTGTTGGGGCTGGCGTTGCTGGCTGGGCTGAGCCTGTTCATCGTGCCGGTGCAGGCCGGTTACCTGCTCAACCTGTTGGGCGTGGACGCACCCCAGCAAATCGGCTTGACCATGGGCGGCAACCAGGTGGGCGTGGTGCTCGGCGCCCTGAGCTTTAGACTGATCGGTCGTGCGCGGCCGTCCTGGCTGTTGCTGCTGGCCTTCGCGCTGGCCGGCAGCGGCGGCTTGTTGATGGCTGGCGCGGGTAGCCACACGTTGGTGTCGCTGGCGGTGTTCATCAACGGCTTGGGCATCGGCCTGATGTTGCCCACCTTGATCACCCGGATCATGGCCCAGGTCGATTTCAGCCAGCGCGGCCGGGCCAGTGGCCTGTTCACAGCGGCGATCTTCGCCGGCGAATTCGTCAGCCCCCTGGTAGTGCTGGCCATGACCGCCGGCGTCAACTCGGCCTTGCCAATGGCGCTGGCCATCGTCGGTGGGGTGCAGTGGCTGGTCGCCTTGGGCTGCCTGCGCATCCCCACCCTTGCCCCCTTGGGAGAGCACGCATGAACAGCGCGTTGTTTAGCCTTGCCGGCAAGACGGCACTGATCACCGGTGCCACCCGTGGTATCGGCCTGGCCATCGCCCGAGCCTATGGCCAGGCCGGTGCACGCCTGGCCATCAGCAGTGAAAGCCTTGAAGACTGCCGCCAGGTGGCCGCGACCCTGGCCGAGGAGGGCATCGACGCCTGGCCCATCGCCGCTGACCTTGGCCAACAGGCCGACGTGCAGGCGTTGGCCGAGGCGGTGCTGGGGCGTTTCGGCGGCCTCGACGCGTTGGTGTGCAACGCCGGAATCGCCCCGCACATGGGCCCGTTAGCCAGTGCCAGCGATGCCGAGTGGGACGCCACCCTCACGGTCAACCTGCGCAGCGCCGTGTGGCTGAGCAGCGCGCTGCTGCCGGCCATGGCCGGGCGCGGCGGCGGCAGCGTGGTGTTGATGGCCAGCATTGCCGGGGTGCGCGGCAACCGGGCGCTGGGCCTGTATGGCCTGTCCAAGGCGGCACTCGCGCAGTTGGCGCGCAACCTGGCGGTGGAGTGGGGGCCGGCCAACGTGCGGGTCAATGCCATCAGCCCCGGGGTGATCCACACCGAATTCGCCAAGCCACTGACCCAGGCGCCGGCCCTGATGGAGAAACGCCTGGCGCTGACGCCGTTGCGCCGGGTTGGTACCCCCGAGGAAATCGCCGGGTTAGCCTTGTTGCTGGCGGCGCCGGCGGGTGGGTTCATCACCGGGCAAAACCTGGTTGTCGATGGGGGCACCACCATTGGCGATGGTAATTAGACCGAGTGGTTTGGCTCGCGCAGGCGCCTACACCGACCCCAGTGTGTATTCAAACAATAACTTCAAAGGACAAACAAACCATGCTGCCCACCTTCAAACGCATCGTTACCGGCCACACCGCCGACGGCCGTGCCACGATCAGCCATTGCGGCGCTACGCCTAACACGTTCGCCCTGCAAGCGGTGCCCGGCACGGTATTCCATGAAATCTGGAACACCAACGCCACCCCCGCGCCCATCGACAATGCCGACGACCCCACGGCGCGGCCCTTGCAGTTGAGCCCTGGGCCCATGGGCAGCGTAATCCGCGTGGTGGATATTCCGCCCGACAGCGTGCAGAACGCCATCAGCGCCGAAGACGCTGCCGCCGCGTTCGCGGAAATCGGCCAGGCCCACGCCGGCACTGGCACCCCTGACTCGCGGCACAAATTGATGCACCGCACCGAAACGGTCGACTACGGCATCGTCACCGAGGGCGAGGTGTGGCTGGTAGTGGATGACGAGGAGGTGCACTTGCGCCGTGGCGACGTGGTGGTGCAGCGCGGCACCCAGCATGCCTGGAGCAACCGCACAGAGTCGATGGCACGGATGGTGTTCATCCTGCTCGACGGCCAATTTACAGAAGGCGCGCAGCCATGAAGCTGGCAACCCTGAAAGACGGTAGCCGCGACGGTCGGCTGGTGGTGGTGTCCCGTGATTTGCGTTGGGCGGCACAGGCCCCCATCGCAACGATGCGCGAGGCCCTGGAGAGCTGGGCGCACGCCGAGCCGGTGCTGCAAGCACTGTCGGATGCCTTGAACAGTGGCACGGCGGGCGCCGCGTTTGCCTTCCAGCCCACCCGGGCCATGGCGCCGCTGCCACGGGCCTACCAGTGGTGCGACGGCTCGGCGTTCCTCAACCACGGCAGCCTGATGCAAAAGGCCTTCAACCTGGACCCCATCGACGGCGCCGAGCACACGCCGCTGATGTACCAGGGCGCCGGCGATGATTTTCTCGGTGCCCATGACGACATCTGCCTGCCCAGTGTCAGCCAGGGCATCGACTTTGAAGGCGAGTTCGGCGTGCTGCTCGACGACGTGCCCTTGGGCTGTTCGGCGCAGCAGGCCCTGGGGCATATCAAGCTGGTGGTGCAAATCAACGACGTCAGCCTGCGCGCCCTGGCCCCGCGGGAGATGAAAACCGGCTTCGGCTTTTTGCAGGCCAAGCCGTCCTCGGCCTTTGCCCCGGTGGCCGTCACCCTGGATGAATTGGGCGAGGCTTGGCGCGAGGGGCGGGTGCAGTTGCCCTTGCACGTGCAATGGAACGGCCAGTGGTTTGGCCACCCCAACGGCGGGCAAATGAATTTCAGCTTTGGCCAGTTAATCGCCCACGCCGCCTTCACCCGGCGCCTGGGCGCGGGCACCCTGATCGGTTCGGGCACCGTGTCTAACGTCGAGCGCAGTGCAGGTTCGGCCTGCATCGCCGAGCGGCGGGCCATCGAAATGATCGAGCAGGGGGCGCCCCACACCGGCTTCATGCAGTTCGGCGACCGGGTGCACATGCAGGTGCTGGGCGAAGACGGCCAGTCGCTGTTCGGCGCCATCGACCAGCATGTGGTTCAGGCCAATGGCTGAGGGGCGGGCATGCGCGTATTGATCACCGGCGCCAATGGCTTTGTCGGCCGCCAGTTGGCCCTGCAGTTGTTGCAACACGGCAGTTTGTGTGGCCGCGCCATCGGCGCCCTGCGCCTGCTGGACACCGATTTAACCGGCTTTGCCGACGACCCCCGGTTGCGCCTGCACCCCGGTAATATCACCGATGCAGCGTTGATCCGCCGGGTGCTGGCCGACGGCATCGACGTGGTGTTTCACTTGGTCAGCGTGCCGGGTGGCGCGGCCGAGCAGGATTACGCGGCAGGCTACCAGGTGAATCTTTTGGCCAGCCTTGAGTTGCTCGACCAGTTGCGCAACACGGCTCGGCCACCGGTGCTGGTGTACGCCAGCAGCATCGCGGTGTACGGCGATGCATTGCCGGCGCGCATGGACGAAACCGCCCTGACGCAGCCGCAGTTGTCCTATGGCGCGCACAAGTTGATGGTCGAAACCGCCTTGTGCGACCTGGCCCGCCGTGGCGAGGTGGATGGCCGCGCGCTGCGCCTGCCGGGCATCGTCGCCCGGCCACGGCAGCCCAATGGCCTGCGTTCGGCGTTCATGAGCGATCTATTGCACGCGTTCGCCGCGGGTGAGCCCTACACCTGCCCGGTCAGCCCGCAGGCCACGGCCTGGTGGATGTCGGCGCGCTGCTGCGTGAACAACCTGATCCATGCGGCTGAGCTTTGCGAACTGCCTTTTGACAGCCAACGCGTCTGGCAACTCCCGGTGCTGCAGCTGTCCATGGCCCAGGTCATCGACGCCCTGGCCGCCCGCTTTGGCGAGGCCGGGCGAGCGTTGATCAGCTTTGCCCCCGATGCGCACCTGCAAGCACTGTTCGGCGCGATGCCGCCGCTCAAATCCCCCCGTGCGCGCGCCGCCGGTTTCTGCCATGACGGCAACGCCGCCCACCTGGTGCGCCACGCCTTGAACCTGTCTGCCGTGAGGAAACCCTTGTGAACACTGCCAAGCGCCGCTTGATCGACCTGTCGGTTACCCTGGACAACAACCCCTACACCGACCCACCGCCGTTGCTGCCGACCATCGACTACATGGACCACCAGCAAGGCTGGCCAGAGATGGCGGCGATGTTCCCCGGGCTTAGCCTGGACCAGATGCCGGGCCACGAATCCTGGGCCGCCGAGCGCCTGCACATCACCACCCACAGCGGCACGCACATGGATGCGCCCTGGCACTACGCCTCGACCACCGACGGCGGCAAACCGGCCTGGGGCATTGATGAGTTGCCGTTGGACTGGTGCCTGCAACCGGGGGTGAAGCTGGACTTCCGGCATTTGCCCGACGGCCACGTGGTCACCGCCGCCCAAGTCGAAGGGGAACTGGCACGCATCGGCCACACCTTGCAGGCCCTGGACATCGTGCTGGTCAATACCCGCGCCGGGAGCCTGTTCGGCCAGCCCGGGTACCTGGACGCCGGCATCGGCATGGGCCGCGAAGCCACGATGTACCTGCTGGACCGGGGGGTACGCGTGGTCGGCACCGACGCCTGGAGCTGGGACGCGCCGTTCAAATACACCCGCGAGCGCTTCGCCGCCAGCGACGATGCCTCGATCATCTGGGAAGGGCACAAGGCCGGCCGCGACATCGGCTATGGGCAGATGGAAAAGTTGGCCAACCTTGAAAGCCTGCCGGCGTCTGGCTTTACCGTGTCGTGCTTCCCGTACAAGATTCGGCATGCCTCGGCCGGGTTTGTAAGGGCGGTGGCAATCATCGATTGATCGCCTCGCAGGCGCGGATCAGTCGGCCAAAGGATCGCCGCGGTTCAAGCCAGTGAATCAACCACGCCGCCATCCACCCGCAACGCCGCGCCGGTGGTGGCCGAAGCTTGTGGCGAAGCGATGTACACCACCATGTTCGCCACCTCTTGCAGGCTGGCGGCGCGCTGGATGATGGAACTGGGGCGGTTTTTCATGACGAACGCGGCGGCGGTGTCTTCCAGGCTCTTGCCGGATTTTTGCTGTTCATCCTTGAGCATGCCTTGCAGCCCTTCGGACAAGGTCGGGCCGGGCAGCACGGCATTGACCGTGACGCCGGTACCGGCCATGCGCTTGGCCAGGCCCCTGGACACCGCCAGGTTCGAGGTCTTGGTAAACCCATAGTGGATCATGTCCGCCGGGATATTGATGGCCGACTCCGAGGAAATGAACACCACGCGGCCCCATTGCCGGCTCTCCATGCCCGGCAGGTAGGTGCGCGACAGGCGTACGCCGGACATCACGTTGACTTCGAAAAAGCGTGTCCAGGTTTCATCTTCGGTCTCGAAAAAGTCCTGCGGCCCATAGATGCCGACATTGTTGACCAAGATGTCGGCGTGGGGCACGGCCTTGAACAGCGCCTGGCAGCCGGCGGCGGTGCCGACGTCGGCCGTCACCCCCTGCAGGTGCGCATCGGGCAGCGCTTGCTTGAGCGTACTGATGGCCGTTTCCACGGCCTGGGCCTTGCGCCCGTTGATGATCACGTGCGCGCCGGCGGTGGCCAGGCCTTGGGCGATGGCAAAGCCGATGCCTTGGGTGGAACCGGTGACGATGGCGATTTTGCCGGACAGATCGATGATCATGGGAACACTCCAGGTCGGTTGAAAAAGGCTGGCGTGGGGTTTTGACAGGAGGGTGGCGCCAGTGTTCAGAAAACCACATGCGCGCCGGGTGGCTTACCGATGCAGGTAAGTGCTGAAATCGATTTCCCCGGCACTGAGGATCGCCTGCACGCGGTTGTGCACGTTCAGCTTGCGCAAAATGGCCGAGACATGGGCTTTGACCGTGGTCTCGGCGATTGTCAGGTGCCAGGCGATCTGCTTGTTCGATTCGCCCTTGGTCATGCGCTCCAGCACTTGCAGTTGCTTGCGGGTCAAGGCTTGCAGCAGCTCGGCGTTAAACACGTTGCTTTCGCCGGGCTGCCGGCGTTCGGTGTGCGAGCGGGTGCGGATGATGTCCGGGGGCAGGTACACGTTGCCCTTGAGCACCCGGTCGATGGCGTCGGTCATTTGCGCCCGCGGCGATGACTTGGTGATGAAGCCTGCCGCGCCATAGGTGATGGCTTGCAGCACGATCTGCTTGTCTTGCTCGGCCGAGACGATCACCACCGGGATGGTCGGGGCCTCGTTGCGCAAGGTGATCAGGCCGCCCAGGCCGTGCATGCCGGGCATGTTCAGGTCCAGCAGGATCAGGTCCAGGTCGTCGTGCTCGCGGGTCAAGGCCAGGGTGGCCTCAAGGTCGGCGGTTTCCAGGATCTGGCTGCCGGCAAAGGCATCGGCCACCACGTTGTGCATGGCTTCGCGGAACAACGGGTGGTCGTCGGCAATGAGAAAGGTGTACATGCTCGCTCGCTCTTTGGCTGCGCTGGGAACGTTGCAGTTAAGGTAGCAGGCGTAGGGGCACAGGCCCAGCGGCAGTGAGCGGGCCGGCGCTGGCATGGGCGAGGCTGGCAACCAGGCAACCGAAGGCCAGGCCCAGCAGGGCTTGGCAGAGCAGGGCAGTGAGCGTGCGCATCAGGGGTTCACTCTTTTCTAATTGTGCGCGTATTACACGGTGCGGGCCGGCGTTTGGCCATGGGACTTTCGGCCGCAAAGGCAGTACTAAAGTAGTAGAGTGATCGGTTACCCAGTGATGTCGATGGGCTTTATGCTGGTGTCGGCCAGTACACTCATCAAGGTTTCGTGTTGGTCGAGCAGGCGCAGGGCCTTGAGGGTCTCGTGCAACGCATCCAGCGTGCCCATGTCGGTGGGGGTCAGCCGCTTGTGCAGGCGCCGCTCGAGCATTTCATAAAACGCTTTCCTGGCCCTGGCCCGGGTACTGATGTCCGCGCTGCGGGCACTCAGCGCTTCGTCCTGGGCTTTTTCGATTTCCTGGCTGATGAAGCGTGAAAACTGAAACGTGTCCATGGGCCATTCCATTTGCTGAAAGATCAATCCTGCGGCCACCGTACGAGCTTCAACGGCGCTCGTCTACTGGCATAAATAGCAGTGCCATCTTAAAAAAACGCCCTTATAAGAAAAGTAGACTAACCATGAGCCAAAACTTCAGCCAGTTGCGCAAATTTGTTTCCCCGGAAATCATCTTTGGCGCCGGTTGCCGGCACCATGTGGCCAACTATGCGAAGAATTTCGGCGCTCGCAAGGTGCTGCTGGTCAGTGACCCCGGGGTGGTGGCTGCCGGCTGGGTGGCGGACGTCGAGGCGAGCCTGCAGGGCGAAGGGATCGATTACTGCGTGTACAGCGACGTCACGGCCAACCCACGGGTGGAGGAGGTGATGGGCGGCGCGCAGCGCTACCTCGATGAGCACTGCGACGTCATCGTCGCCATTGGCGGTGGCAGCCCCATGGATTGTGCCAAGGGCATCGGCATTGTCGTCGCCCATGGCCGGCATATCCTGGAGTTCGAAGGGGTGGACACCCTGCGCGTGCCCAGCCCGCCGTTGATCCTGATTCCCACCACCGCCGGCACCTCGGCGGACGTGTCGCAGTTCGTAATCATCTCCAACCAGCAGCAGCGCATGAAAATCTCCATCGTCAGCAAGGGTGCGGTACCCGACGTGGCACTGATCGACCCGGAGACGACGCTGAGCATGGACCCGTTCCTGTCCGCTTGCACCGGTATCGATGCGTTGGTGCACGCCATCGAGGCGTTCGTGTCCACCGGCCATGGCCCACTCACCGACCCGCATGCGCTGGAGGCCATTCGCCTGATCAATGGCCACCTGGTGCAGATGATCGCCAACCCCGCTGATATTGCCCTGCGCGAAAAGATCATGTTGGGCAGCATGCAGGCCGGCCTGGCCTTTTCCAATGCCATCCTGGGCGCAGTGCACGCCATGTCCCACAGCCTGGGCGGTTTTCTCGACCTGCCGCACGGTTTGTGCAACGCGGTGCTGGTGGAGCACGTGGTGGCCTTCAACTACAGCGCCGCACCCGAGCGTTTCAAGGTCATCGCCCAGACGTGCGGCATCGATTGCCGGGGCATGAGCCACCCTCAGATCCGCCAGCGCCTGGTGGAGCACCTGATCGCGCTCAAACATGCCATTGGTTTTCACGAGACCCTGGGCCTGCACGGGGTAGGGCTGTCGGACATCCCGTTTTTATCGCATCACGCCATGCACGACCCGTGCATACTGACCAACCCGCGCGAGTCCTGCCAGCGTGACGTCGAGGTGGTCTATGGCGAAGCCCTCTGACCCCCGCCAGCAAGCGCTGGCCGGATTGTTGGGGCTGACCAACCATTCGGTGCGCAAAAGCCATTACCCGGAACTGGCCAACCGCCTGGAAGAGCTGGAGGCCGAGCGCAACCGCTACAAGTGGCTGTTCGAAAACGCCGTGCATGGCATCTTCCAGGCCAGCCTGGCGCACGGCATGCGCGCGGCCAACCCGGCGCTGGCGCGCATGCTCGGCTACCGCGACCCACAGGACGTGCTGTTCAACCTCACCGACCTGGCCAACCACCTGTACGGCGGCGGCGCGGTGGAACTGGCCGGCATCGCCCAGGTGCTGCAACGCCAGGGGCGCCTTCAAGGCTATGAAACCCAATTGCTGCGCAAGGACGGCAGCCGTATCGACGTGCAGATGAATTTGTTGCTGCGCCCCGACGAAGACGGCGTGGTGGAAGGCTTTGTCGCCGACATCACCGAGCGCAAGCTGGCGCAGAAACGCCTGCAACTGCTCAACGACGAGCTGGAGCAACGGGTGACCGAGCGCACCAATGAATTGCTCGAAGCCCGTGACGCCGCCCAGGCCGCCAACCGCAGCAAGGACAAATACCTGGCGGCGGCCAGCCACGACTTGCTGCAACCGCTAAATGCCGCGCGCCTGTTGATCTCGACCTTGCGTGAGCGGCAGCTGCCGGTGGCTGAGCACGGCCTGGTGGAGCGCACTCACCAGGCCCTGGAAGGGGCCGAGGAGCTGTTGACCGATTTGTTGGATATTTCGCGCCTGGACCAGGCGGCCATCAAGCCGGATATCGATGTGTACCGGCTGGACGAGGTGCTCGGGCCCCTGGCGTCGGAATTCCAACCGGTGGCCGAACAGGCTGGGCTGGCGTTGAAAGTACGCAGCAGCGACTACGCGGTGAGCACCGACTTGCGGTTGCTGACGCGGATTTTGCGCAACTTCCTCAGCAACGCCTGCCGCTACACCGAGCGTGGGCGCATCGTACTGGGCGCGCGGCGCCATGCCGGGTGCCTGCGCCTGGCCGTGTGGGATACCGGGCGGGGGATTGCCGAGGACCGCCTGGAGTCGATTTTCCTTGAGTTCAACCAATTGGACGTTGGCCGGGCGGCCGATCGCAAGGGCGTGGGCCTGGGCCTGGCGATCGTCGAACGCATCGCACGGATCCTCGATTACCCCGTCACCGTGCGCTCGCAGCCGGGGCGAGGGTCTATGTTCGCCATCGACGTGCCGCTGGCAACCGGTTTGCCCGCGCCGGCGAACGATCAGCTGCCGGCCCTGCCAGTGGCCGGCAACCCGCTGCCAGGGCGCCGGTTGCTGGTGCTGGACAATGAGTTGAGCATCCTGCAAAGCATGGCCGATTTGCTCGGCCAGTGGGGCTGCACGGTCCTTACCGCCACCGACCAGGCCCAGGCGTTGGATACCTTGCAGGGCCAGGCGCCGGAATTGATCGTCGCCGACTATCACCTGGACCATGGCGTGACCGGTTGCGAGGTGGTCAAGCGCTTGCGCGAGCATTACGGCCGGGCCATTCCGGCGGTGATCATCACCGCCGACCGCAGCGACCAGTGCCGCCGGCAGCTGCAACGGCTGGGAGCGCCGCTGCTGAACAAACCGGTCAAGCCTGGGAAATTGCGGGCGGTATTGAGTCAGTTGTTGGGGCGCTGATTGGGAAGGGCGATGATCCCTGCTTGATGGATTATCCCTGGCTCCTTACATTAAGCGGGGTCGCATGGGCTGAAAATAGGCCTGTCGGCGGTCAAGATAAGGTCCCCGGCAGGCTTTTTCGCAGGTTATTGGTCAAATCGCCGCTCAAGGTGGTTGCTGCGCGCGAAAACCGGCCTTAGACTGCCGCCCCTCTTTAATAGAGTGCCGGTTGGCGCTTGAAGAATATCGCCGCGCTGGGCCTTGCCGAGCGAAGCACCCTGATTCGCCTTAATGCACGTATTTTTTATAGAGAAATCAATGACAAAGGAAAAGTTGCTGGCCATGCCGGCTGATGACTACATGAACGCTGAGCAACTGGCGTTTTTCACCGAGTTGCTGCAGGCCACCAAGGTCGAAGCCCACGCGCGCATCGAGCAGAACCGTGTAGCCATCGAGAGCCTGGACACGCCGGCCGATCCTGCCGACGCAGCGTCCGTTGAAGAAGAGCGCACCTGGCTGGTCAACGCGATCGATCGCGACCAGCGCCTGCTACCGCAGTTGGAAATGGCCCTGGGCCGTATCAGTGATGACAGCTTCGGCTGGTGCGATGACAGCGGCGAGCCAATCGGCCTCAAGCGCCTGCTGATCAGCCCGACCACCAAGTACTGCATCGAAGCCCAAGAGCGCCACGAGCAGATCGACAAGCACCAGCGCCAAGCTTGATCGAACGGGGGTGGCGCCACGCCACCCCTTGCCCTGGCCCTCTCCCTGAAGGCCGGGGTGCCGCCTGGCTGTCTGCCCGGCTGACCAGTGCCTGACACCGCCCCTGCGCGCCGATACCGGCTTGCGTGCCTCCCTGTGTTTATTACCGATCGTGCAACATAGCTGTACCGGGTGACGCTTTTTCAAATCGCGGCAAATCACTACACTGTGCTTATAGTTAGGTTGCTAATGAAATCTCGGGAGGGAAATCATGCAAAGCAAAGTGGATGTGGCCGTAATGATTGGCAGTGGCGTGCCGCCGTCGCTTCGAACCCTGGGCAAGCGTATTTGCTGGGTAGTGTTGGTCAATGGTGAGCAGCGCGGCACGGCATTCGCCGACCGCGCCGACGCGGATGAGTGCAGGGCCGCGTGGCTGGCCGAACTGGCCAGCGCGAACCTGGCCGTACCCGCCCGGCACGCCTGCTGAGCGTCAGGCGTCAGCCTGGATGCCGGCCGCCGCCTGGGCGTTGTCCAAGGCGTGCGAGCTTGCGGCCAATGGCGGTGGTGAGGCGGCCAGGTTGATCGCCACGTGCGCGGCCAGGACCCCGGCGCGGGCCTTTATCAAGGCCGCAAGGCGTTCGGCTTCGGTGGCGTATTCGGCCCCCTGCGCGGCCATGAAGTGGTATTGCTTGTGGCGCAGGGTGCTCTGTAACTGCTGCACCTGTTTGTTGTGCAGGCGATCCTTGCGCCGCGCCGCTTCGTTTTTCTCCTCCTGTTTGTGCTTGGCGGCCTGGCGCGCCTGCAGGTCATGCTCGCGTTTGGCCGCGTCGGGCTCGTCGGTGCCTGAAAGCAGGCCTGCAAGGCTGCTTGAGGAGGTGTCGATGCTGATCATTCCTTCGACCTCGTTGAGTGTGTGCACTCTGTATCGGCGCGCTTACAAAGCACTTGAGCCGATCATTGCAGCACGCGAGTGCCGGGCGCCTGCAAAAGCCCTTGACCCCAACCCTGTAATGTTCGGTAATATGCGAGCAGGCTGATCCGCCGCAACGACCCTGCGGCCGGAACCATTATCAGCACTGAAGGGCAGGTCATAAGCCAAGCCCTCACCGATGTTTCCCCTTTAGGTAATTTCTTAATGCCCTGCCGGTTGCTTGCCTTGGTCGTTCGTGCCGGGTGACAAGGGCGAGTGGAACGTCGAATATTTAATCAGAGGTCGGATTTTTCCGGCAACTTGCGCGGTTGTTTCCTTCAAGGCAGGAAGCCTGTCTGGGGCAGCGTCGAGCCCGTCTTTGCATTAGGCTTTCGTGTGCTTGCCAGTCGGTACTCATCAAAGGACTTCGTTACCGGGCCTGTGTCGTCGAGCCCGGGCATTTATCATGTTGGCTGCCTGTGTTTTGCCGGGCAGTGTTTTTCAGTTAGAGGATTTTTCATTGGCAGTCAGTAATCTGGAGATGCACGCCTTGTTCGTGCTGGGCGACTTGCGCGCCAAGTTGGTCAAACAGTTTCAGTCCCGTTTTGTGTATGTAACGGAACAGTCGGCCGAAGGCATTTACATGGCCGAGATCGATACCGAGAGTGCCCTGGTGGTGGACGACAAGCCCCGCCTTGAACTGAAAGTGGGCGACCATTTTCGCGCCGCGGTATTGCCCAGCCGTGAAGGCGGCAAGTTTGAAATCAAGTTTCGCGACATCAAGCTGACGGTCTATGGCCTGGGTGAATACGCCTTTGTCAGCACCCCGGAAGGCAACGGTATCGTGTTCAAGGAAGGCCAGACGGTGGTCACCGTGTTCTCGGCGCATGAGCAACTTCAAGAAGGCCTGGCCAAAATCCTTAAAGCCGCGACCGCCAAGGCGGCCAAATGGCGCAAGGGCGAGTTGACCTTCAAGCCAAGCGAGTAACTCCCGCGCCGAACGAAATAGCCTCGTCTACAGTCAGTTGCACACTACCTGTGCAACTTGGAGGGCCTGGCAATGAAAGGATTATTGGCGCTGGCCATGAGCGCCGTATTGAGTTCGGCATTGGCTGCCGCACCCGTGAGCCAAACCACGGCACCGATTCACTTTGCCGACCTTAACTGGGAAAGTGGCAGCCTGATTACCGAAGTGCTGCGCCTGATCGTCGAGAAGGGCTACGGCCAACAGACCGACACCCTGCCGGGCACCACCATCACCCTTGAAACCGCCTTGTCGAAAAACGATATCCAGGTGATCGGTGAAGAGTGGGCAGGCCGCAGCCCCGTGTGGGTAAAAGCCGAAGCTGCCGGCCAGGTGGTCGCCATCGGCGACACGGTCAAGGGTGCCACCGAAGGCTGGTGGGTGCCGGAGTACGTGATCAAGGGCGATGCGGCCCGTGGCATCAAGCCGCTGGCGCCGGACTTGCGCAGCATCAGCGACTTGCCGCGCTACAAGGACGTGTTCAAAGATCCCGAGACCCCCGGCAAGGGGCGTTTCCTCAACAGCCCCATTGGCTGGACCTCGGAAATCGTCAACGCGCAAAAGATCAAGGCGTACGGCTTGAGCGACAGCTACGTGAACTTCCGTTCCGGCTCCGGGGCGGCGCTGGACGCCGAGATTACTTCGTCGATCAAGCGTGGCAAGCCGGTGTTGTTCTACTACTGGTCGCCCACGCCGCTGCTGGGGCGCTACAAGCTGGTGCAGTTGGAGGAGCCGGCCTTCGATGCCCAGGCCTGGAAAACCTTGACCGACCCCAATGACCCCAACCCCAGGCCGACGCGCTCGTTGCCGTCCAAGTTGTCCATCGGCGTGTCGGCGCCGTTCCAGCAGCAGTATCCGCAACTGGTCGAGTTCTTCGCCAAGGTGCAGTTGCCAATCGGGCCGCTGAATCAGGCGCTGGCGAGCATGAGCGAGAAGCACCAGGCGCCGCGTGAGGCGGCCAGGGCCTTTCTCAAGGCCAACCCAGACCTGTGGAAAGCCTGGGTGCCTGCCGATATCGCCAGCAACCTGAGCAGCAGTTTGCAGTGATCAGCCCTGTGGTGGCCGGCTGCTGACTTCGGCCGGCACCTCGTCGCCAGCCATGCGCTTGCGAAACAGCGCGGCGCGGGCCAGCAGCAGGGTGGTCACCGGCACCGTGATCGACAGCAGGATCGGGATCAGCCAGGCGTGTAGCAGCGGTGCGTGCTTGAGCCAGGAAAAATACAGAATCGACGCCAGGGCGATGCACCAGGCGCCCAGCGTCGAGGCCAGGGCCGGCGGGTGCATGCGCTGGAAAAAATCCTTCAGGCGCACCAGGCCAATGGCCCCCAGCAGCGCGAACAGGCTGCCGAGCAACAACAGCGCGGCCGTGATGACCTCGACCCACAGGGGCAATGCCTCAACCTGATTCATTCGATCACCTCGCCACGCAAGAGGAATTTGGCCAGGGCGAACGAGCCGACGAAGCCGAACAGGGCGATCAGCAGCGCTGCCTCGAAATAGGTGTCGCTGGCGTAGCGGATGCCCAGCACCAGCATCATCAGCATGCCCAGGATGTACAGGTAGTCCAGCGCCAACACGCGGTCCTGGGCCGAAGGGCCGCGGAACAGGCGAATCAGTGCCAGGACCATGGCCACGCTGAAGATAAACAGGCTCAATAGGATACTGTTGGCAAGCAGGGCACTCATTCGAAGATCTCCATCAGCGGGCGCTCGTAGGTGGCCTTGAAGTGCTTGATGAACTGCGCCTCGTCGTCCAGATCGAATACGTGCAACAGCAGGATGCTGCGGTCCAGGGCCAACTCTGACCAGACCGTGCCCGGGATCACCGTGGTGATGGTCGACAGCGCGGCCAGGCCGTTGGCGTTGCGCAAATCCAGCGGCACCTTGACGAACATCGAACGGGGCGGCTTGCGGCCCAGGTTGAGCACGCCCCAGGCCACTTGCAGGTTGGAGACAATCACGTCCAGACCAACCCGGGTCATCAGGCGCACGATCACCCAGGGCTTGCTGATGCGAACCGGCAAAGGCCGCAGCGGCGCCATCAACAGCGGCGCCAGGATCGCCAAGGCCGCCCCCAGCAGCAGGTTGCCGGCACTCAAGGACAGGTTCAGCAGCAGCCACAACAGCCACAGTGCCAGGGAAAACCACGGGGCGGGGAGCAGGCGCTTCATGGCTGCACCTGCGATTCATCGGCCTGGGTTTGCGGGTTGGGTACCGGGCGCGTCGCCATCACGGCCATCACGTATTGCTTGGGGTCATCGAGCATGGCGGCGGTGTCCTGGGTGTAGCGCATCAGCGATTCGGCCTTGACGGTCAGCACCATGCACAGGCCGAGCAGCACCACGATGGGCAGGCATTCGTAGCTGCGCAGCAACGGCGACGGGCGCTCTTGTGGGGTCCAGAAACGCGCGATGCCGATGCGTGCCAGCCCCATCAGCGACGCCACGCCCGACAGCACCAACAGGATCACCAGGGCCCAGCCGGCCGGGGACAGCGGTGCCTGGGGCGCAACCCCCATGCCCTGCGGGTTGAACAAGGCACTGATCAGGCTCAGCTTGCCGATGAACCCCGACAGTGGCGGCATGCCGATGATCAGCAGGGCGCAGGCGATAAAGCTCAAGCCCAAAAACGCCATGGTCCAGGGGATGACCTGGCCGACCACGGCCTTTTGTTCATCGTCCAGGTTGATGCCCTTGGGCGGGTGCAGCGATTCCAGGGGCGGCGGCATCGAGTCGATTTCATCGGCCACCAAGTCGTTGGCCGAGCGCGAGCGTTCGATCAATTCGGCCAGCAAAAACAGCGCGCACAAGGCCAGGGTGGAACTGACCAGGTAAAACAGCGCCCCCGCCGTGAGCGCCGGCTGGGCGAAGCCGATGGCAGCCAGCAGGATGCCGGCCGACACCAGGATGCTCAGGCTGGCCATGCGTTCCAGGCGTTGGGCGGCCACCAGCGCAATGGCCGCCACGGCGATGGTGGCGAGCCCGCCAACGATCAGCCAATCGCCGCCAAAGTGCGCCGAAGCGCCGGCCTGGCTGGAAAACAGCAGGGTCCACAGGCGCAGCAGGGTGTACACGCCCACCTTGGTCATGATCGCGAACAGGGCCGCCACCGGGGCACTGGCTGCGGAGTAGGCCGGCACCAGCCAGAAGTTCAGCGGCCACATGCCGGCCTTGGCCAGGAAGGCGGTGGCCAGGATTGCCGCGCCGGCGTGCAGCAGGGCGCGGTCGGCCTCGGGCACCAGCGGGATCTTCAGGGCCAGGTCGGCCATGTTCAGGGTGCCGGTCACGCCGTAGATCATCGCCGCGCCGATCAGAAACAACGAGGATGCCAGCAGGTTGATCGCGATGTAATGCAGGCCGGCCTTCACCCGGGCCTTGCCCGAGCCGTGCAGCATCATCCCGTAGGAGGCCGCCAGCAGCACTTCGAAAAACACGAACAGGTTGAACAGGTCGGCCGTCAGGAAGGCGCCGTACAGGCCCATCAGCTGGATTTGGAACAGCGCGTGGAAGCTGGTGCCGGCGCGGTCCCAGCGGGCCATGGCGAACAACAGCGCGCTGACGCCGACGACTCCGGTCAACACCAGCATCAACGCCGACAGGCGATCGAGAACCAGCACCAGGCCAAAGGGCACTTGCCAGTTACCCGGCAGGTATACGCCAATGGACTCAGCCTGGCTCTGCTGTTGCACCCACCACAACAGGTACATGGCAATGCCAAGCCCTGCGAGGCTGGACAAAAGGTTCAGGCGTGCCTTGAGCGGCCGGCGCTTTTCGCCCAGCAGTAACATCAGCGCGGCGGTAAACAACGGCAGCAGGATAGGCGCGACGATCAGGTGGTTCGGCAAAGTCATTCCCTGGGCTCCCGGCCGTCAACGTGGTCGGTACCGGTCAGGCCGCGCGAGGCCAGCAACACCACCAGGAACAAGGCGGTCATGGCAAAGCTGATGACGATGGCCGTGAGCACCAAGGCCTGGGGCAGGGGGTCGGTGTAATTGAGCAGGTTCTGCGGCACGCCGTCCTTGATGATCGGCTCCTTGCCGATGAACAGGCTGCCCATGCTGAAGATGAACAGGTTCACCCCATAGGACAGCAGGCACAGGCCCATAACCACCTGAAACGTACGCGGGCGCAGGATCAACCAGACGCCGGAGGCGGCGAGTACGCCAATGGCGATTGCAATCACTTCTTCCATCAGGCGACGCCTCCTGTCGATGCAACGGCTTTGGGCTGGCTGGATGGCCGGTGGCTGCGCACCGACTGGTGCGCCAGGGCGGTCAGGATCAGCAGGGTTGCGCCCACTACCACGGTAAATACCCCGATATCGAAGAACAGCGCGCTGGCCACGTGAATGTCGCCCAGCAGTGGCAGGTGCAAGTGCGCGGTGTGGGTGGTGAGGAACGGGTAGCCGAACAGCAGCGAGCCGGCGCCGGTGAGCGTCGCGCACAGCAGGCCCGTGCCCATCCAGCGCAGCGGTCGCAGGCGCATTTGCGCCTCCACCCATTGGGTGCCTGCCACCATGTACTGCAAGATGAACGCCACCGACATCACCAGGCCTGCGACAAAGCCGCCACCTGGTTGGTTGTGGCCACGCATGAACAGGTACATCGACACCACCACGGCAATCGGCAGCAGCAAGCGCACCAGCACCGCAGGCACCATCATGAAGCCCAGCGCGGTGTCGTTGGCGCTGCGCGGGTTGACCAGGTCCGTGACCACGTCCGGTGCCAGCAGACGCTGCTGGGCCGGTAGCTGGATGCTTTCCTTCGGTGGGCGGAAGCGTCGCAGCAAGGCAAACACCGCCAGGCCCACGGCCACCAGCACGGTGATCTCGCCCAGGGTGTCGAAGCCGCGGAAGTCCACCAGCATCACGTTCACCACGTTGCTGCCGCCGCCTTCGGGCAGGGCCCGGCTCAGGTAGAACGAGGAAATATGATTGGGCGTAGGTCGGGTCAGCATGGCGTAGCTGAGCAGCGCCATGCCGCCACCCACCACGGTGGCCAGCACCAGGTCGCGCAGGCGGCGCACGCGGGCGCGGTTTTCGCTGCCGGGCAGCGGCATGGCGTCCTCGATCCGCCGAGGCAGCCAGCGCAGGCCCAGCAGGATCAGCACCGTGGTCACCACTTCGACCACCAGTTGCGTCAGGGCAAGGTCGGGTGCCGAGAACCAGACGAAGGTGACGCAAGTCATCAGCCCGCAAACGCCGACCATGGTCAGCGCCGCCAGCCGGTGGTACTTGGCCTGCCAGGCGGCGCCCAGGGCGCAGGCGATGGCGATCAACCAGAGCAGCACGAACACCCCGGAACCTGGGATTTTCGGCCGATCGCCCCAGCTCAGCCCGTTGGACAGGAAGGGGATCAGCCCAGCCAACACCGCCATCAAAACCAGCATAAACAGTTGCGGCTGCAGGCGCCGGGTCGTCAGCTTGCGCTCCAGGCGTCGGGCCAGGCGCATGCACAGCACCAGGCTGCGCTCAAAGAAGCGCTTGCCGTTGAACCGCCCCACCAGCGGCGGCAGCACGAAGCGCCCGCGCTTGAGTTGCTTGCGCAGCAGCAGGTACAACACCACGCCCGCCGACATGGCGATCAGGCTCATGATCATCGGCGCGTTGAGCCCGTGCCAGATCGCCAGGCTGTACTCCGGCAAGGTGCCGCCCACTACCGGGCGCGCTGCCGTGGCCAGGATCGGGCCGACCGACTGCGCCGGGAATATGCCCACCACCAGGCACGCCATGACCAGCAGCTCCACCGGTGCGCGCATCCAGCGTGGCGGCTCATGGGGTTGATGGGGCAGGTCGGTGGCCTTGGGCCCGAAGAACACGTCGACGGTAAAGCGCAGGGCGTAGACCACGCTGAACGTACCGGCCACGGTGGCGACCACCGGCAGGGCGATCTCGACCCAGGCGGTGGAGGTAATGAACACGGTCTCGGCGAAGAACATTTCCTTGGACAAAAAGCCGTTCATCAAGGGCACGCCGGCCATGGCCGCGCTGGCCACCATCGCCAGGGTGGCGGTGTAGGGGATCAACTTGACCAGGCCGCTGAGGCGGCGAATGTCGCGGGTGCCGCTCTCGTGGTCGATGATGCCGGCGGCCATAAACAGCGAAGCCTTGAAGGTGGCATGGTTGAGGATATGGAACACCGCGGCCACCGCCGCCAGCGGGCTGTTGAGGCCCAGCAGCAAGGTGATCAGGCCCAGGTGGCTGATGGTGGAGTAGGCCAGTAGACCCTTGAGGTCGTTCTGGAACATCGCCGCGTATGCGCCCAGCAACAGGGTGCAGGCCCCGGCGCCACTGACGATCCAGAACCATTGGTCACTGCCCGACAGCGCCGGCCACAGGCGTGCCAACAGAAACACCCCGGCCTTGACCATGGTTGCCGAGTGCAGGTAGGCCGACACCGGGGTCGGCGCCGCCATGGCGTGGGGCAGCCAGAAATGGAAGGGGAACTGCGCGCTTTTGCTCAGGGCGCCGATCAGGATCAGCGTGAGCAGCACCGGGTACAGGGCGTGGGCGCGGATCAGGTCGCCTGAAGCCAGCACCGTGTCCAGGTCGTAACTGCCCACCACGTGGCCCAGCAGCAGCACGCCCACCAGCAGGCACAGGCCACCGGCACCGGTCACCATCAGCGCCATGTAGGCGCCGCGACGGGCGTCGGCGCGGTGGTGCCAGTAACCGATCAGCAGGAAGGAGAACAGGCTGGTGAGTTCCCAGAAAAACACGATCTGGATCAGGTTGCCCGACATCACCAGGCCCAGCATCGCGCCCATGAAGGCCAGGAAAAACGCGAAGAAGCGTGGCACCGGGTCTTCTGGCGACATGTAGTAACGGGCGTAGAGCGCGACCAGCGTGCCAATGCCCAGCACCAGCATGGAAAACAGCCAGGCGAAGCCATCGATGCGCAGCACCAGGTTGAAACCCAGGCTGGGCAGCCAGGCGATTTCTTCACGAATGACCCCGCCATCGGCGATCTGCGGGTAAAGAAGCGCCATCTGCACGGTGCCGATCAGGGCCACCAAGCCTGCCAGAATTGATTCACTGTTACGGGCGTTATGCGGCAACACAGCCGCCAAACAGCTGCCAACGAAGGGCAGAAGCAGTAGAACTATCAAGGACATAGCATTCTGATCTGCAGGAATTTAGAGGGAATCATACGGTGCCGATGCGCCATCACCAAGAAAGAAGCTGTCTCAGGGTCCGACAAGTGTTGCTGTTTATGTCACCAGAGCCTAGCAGGCTGGCGTCTTGGCTCCTACAGGCGATCGCATTCCTTCTGTAGGAGCGGATTCATCCGCGAAAAGACCGCTGCGGTTTGTCTGGAAGCTCAGCGGTGCATTCTTCGCGGATGAATCCGCTCCTACAGGCCATCGCATTCCTTCTGTAGGAGCGGATTTATCCGCGAAAAGACCGCCGCGGTTCTTCGCGGATGAATTCGCTCCTACAGGCGATCGCATTCCTTCTGTAGGATTCATCCGCGAAAAGCCGCCGCGGTTTGTCTGGAGGCCCAGTGGTGCATTCTTCGCGGATGAATCCGCTCCTGCAGGGGGACAGCGCTGCCGGTGAGCAGTATACTGCGCAGGCCCCCTGGAAGAGTTCTCCCGTGACCCACCCCCGTGCCTCCGTGTTGCAACACGTCAGCCAGAACATCCGCCGCCTGCGCCTGGCTGCAGGCTTGAGCCAGAGTGCCTTGGCCGAACTGTCCACGGTCAGCCGGCGGATGCTGGTGGCCATTGAGGCGGGTGAGAAAAACGTCAGCCTGACCACCCTGGACCGCCTTGCCGAGGCGCTGGGCGTGGCCTTCAGTGATTTGATCCGTGCCCCGGACAACCGCGACCCCAGCCGTATCGAAGAGCTGGCCTGGGTTGGCGAGCACCCCGGCAGCAAGGCGGTGCTGTTAGGCAGTGCCCCGGCCAGCCGGGAGGTGGAGCTGTGGGAGTGGTGCCTGCAACCCGGCGAGGCTTACTGGTCGCAAGCCGATGCCGATGGCTGGAGCGAGCAGATTTTCGTCTTCGAGGGCCGCCTGACCCTCTGTTTTGACGACCAGGTGCGCTTGCTGGCGGCCGGTGAGTTCGCCGTGTACGCCAGCAATCGCCCCCACGGTTACCGCAATGACGGTGAGGTGGCGGTGCGCTTTGTGCGCAATGTCGTGATCTGACCTATCCCCGCCGCGCCCGCGATTGTGTAGGATTGGCGTTGGGCTCTGGGAGTGCGAATCGATGACATTGATGCAGGACGCCGATACCCTGGAAATTGCGGTACTGGCCGGCGCCGGTAGCCCTGGCGACGTGCTGGCCGGGCTGACCGATTTTTTTGCCCGGGCCCAGGTGCTGCGTGCCGAATTGGGCATGCGCCGGCTACCGGTATTGCGCTTCAGCCACTGGGCGGTGTCGGCCCAAGGCCGCGAGCGCATCCATGACACGCATCCCGGCGCCGCCGGCCATCCTGGGGTGATGTTTATTTTGCCGTATGACGGCTCCGTGCCCTTTGATAACCCCGCAGTGTGCGAGGCGCTGCGCCACTGGCATGCCCAGGGTGCGGCGTTGCTGGCGGTGGATTCGGGCGTCTGGCCGCTGGCCGCCAGCGGTTTGCTCGACGGGCGCGAAGCCACGGTGGGCACCGAGCAGGTGCTGGACCTGGCCATCGCCTACCCGGCGATCAAGGTCCAAGCGCCGCAAGGGTTTGTGGACGGCGCGGACCTGGTGACCAGCGCCGGGCGCCTGGCCTGGCTGGACTTGGCCATTGGCGTGCTGGCCCGTTACGTGGGCGCGACCCTGGCGGTCGAAACCGCCGCCCTGTATCGCCCGGAGTCTGCCCAAGGCCAGCCACCGCGACCCCACCCCTTCCAGCCCAATTTCGCCCACGGCCAGGCCGCCGTGCTCAAAGTACAGCGCTGGCTGCAAGGCAACCACGCCAAGGGCATCACCCTGGATGAAATGGCCGCCTGCGCCGGCCTTGAGCCGCGTACCTTCCTGCGCAAGTTTCACGCCTGCACCGGCCTCAAACCCACCGAATACTGCCAGCACTTGCGGGTCGGGCGGGCGTGCGACCAACTGGCGAGCACCCAGCGCAGCATCGCCCAGGTTTCGTGGAGCGTGGGGTATGGCGACGAGGGGGCGTTGCGCAAGGTGTTCCTGCGCATCACCGGTTATTCGTTAAGCGATTACCGCGAACAATTCGGCCTGCGCCACCCTTACCGCCCCGTGGCCTTGAAAGGCCGCTAACGCGGCTTTTTCAACGGCTCCTCAATCCGCAATAACCGCCCGGCATTGCCCAGCACCAGCAGCGTGCTGAGGTTGTGCAGGATGGCGGCGATCATCGCCCCGGCGGCGCCCAGCAAACCAAAGGCTGCGGCGGCGACGATGGCCAGGGTCCAGCCCAGGCCGATGGCCACGTTGACCTGCAGGGTCCGCCGGCACTGACGGCTCAGGCGCACGCAGGTGCCCAGGCGGCGCAGGTCGCTGCCGATCAGCACGATGTCGGCCGAGGCTAGGGCGATGTCGGCACCGCCGGCGCCCATGGCCACGCCCACTACGCCGGCCTTGAGCGCCAACGAATCATTGATGCCGTCACCGACCACCAACGGGCGGAAGCCGTTGCGGATTTCTGCTGTCACGCGGCTCAGCTTGTCTTCCGGCAAGGCTTGGGCCACCACGTCCTTGATCCCCACCACCTCGGCCAGCGCGTTGGCCACGGGCAGGCGGTCGCCGGTCAGCAGCAATTGCCGGCCCAGTCCCAGTTCACGCAAATCGGCCATGGCTTCGGCCGCTTCCGGGCGCACCCGGTCAGCCAGCAGCAGCCAGGCCATGAACCGGCCGTTCAGCGACAGGCCGGCGATGGGCCCGTCATGCAGCGGCACGGGCGGCAGGTCCACGCCCATTTGCTGGAACAGCTCGGCCCGGCCCAGCGCCGCTTCGCCCTTGCTGGTCTGGGCAATCACGCCCAAGCCTTGGCGCTCGCGCAGTTGCTCAAGCGGGTGATAGGCGTCTTGCGGCACCAAGGTCGCCAAGGCGCGGCTGACCGGGTGGCTGCTGGCCGCGCCCAGGCTCGCCGCCAGGTGCAGCAAGGCATCGCGGTCCAGCTCCACGCCTGTGGCCGGGGCCAGGGTTTGCAGGTGCAAGGCGCCGTAGGTCAAGGTGCCGGTCTTGTCGATCACCAGCGAACTCAGGTCGGCGAATTCTTCCAGGAAGGCCGAGCTGCGTATCAGGATGCCGTGGCGCGCAGCCACCGCGATGCCGGCAATGGCCGTGGCCGGCGCCGATAACACCAGTGCACAAGGGCAGGCAGCCACCAGCACGGCAAGCATTGCCTGCGGGTCGTTGGTGATGAACCAGGTGACGGCGGCAATCAGCAGCACCAGCACCATGTAACCGCCGGCGTAGCGTTCCAGCAGGCGGGTGATCGGCGGCTTGGATTGCTCGGCCTTCTGCATCAGCGCGATGACCTTGCCCAAGGTCGACGCCTCGCCGGTGCGCAACACTTCGATGCGCAGCCAACCGTCGAGGTTGATCGCACCGCCGAACACTTCCATGCCCGGCGCGGCCTGTACCGGCACCGATTCGCCGGTGATGGGCGCGGTGTCCAGGCTGGCTTGACCTTCCAGCACCCGACCATCGGCGGGCACGCGGTCACCGGCACGTACTTCAACCAGGTCGCCGGCTTGCAAGGCACTGTTGTCGACTTCGTGCACGCTGCCGTCGGCATCGATGCGCCGGGCGTGGCTGCGGGTCAACTTACCCAAAGCCTCGATGGCTTCCTGGGAGCCGATCACGCTGCGCTCTTCGAGCACGTGGCCAAAGATCATCAGGATCGGCAGGAGTGCTGCGGTGAGCAGGTCGCCGGTGGCCCAGGCGCCCAGCAAGGCCAATGCGACCAGTTGGTCGGTAATGCCGTGCAGGCTGGGGAAACGCAGGCTGAACCAGGCCGAGCGTAGCACCGGGATCGCCACCAGAATGGAGGCGGCGCCAAACAGCATCTGGCCGACGCCATCTTGTTGCGGGTCTAGCCAGCGCCACAGCAGGCCAAGGGCGAGCAGCCCCAAGGCCACCATGGCCAGGGTCAATTGGCGCGCCGCCGAGCGTTGTTCGTCGCGGCTGAGCATGCCCCCGGTCAGCACGCCGTGGGAGTGGCCATGGTGAGCATGGCCGTGATGGTGGTGTGCGTGATCGCTCATGGTTGGTTGCCTTGCAATATCAGGTGGGCATCATCCCGCGGGTCGACCGTGGTCACGGAGCCGGCCTTGGCCAAGATCCCCGGGATGCGCTCGCGGTACAGGCGCTGCAACAGGCCTGGGTCGCTATGGTCGTGCTGGGTTTGCGCAAGGCTTGTGATGGTGGCCGTGTCGGACTGGGCCTTGGCCAGGCGCTCGCTGGCCTGGGCGTGGGCAACCTGCAGGGTGCGGTCGGCGTTTTGGGTGGCGGCCTGGGTCAGTTTGGCCGCGTCGTTGCGGGCAGCGGCGATGTTCTGTTCGGCTTTCTGGCTGGCGGTCAGCACGGCGTTGAAGGCGTTCACGGCGCCGTCCGGCAGGCTGGACTGCAGGTCGACTCGCTCGATGTGCACGCCCAGGCCGCTGCCGTTTTTCTGTAAGGCCGCCAGGCTCTGGTTGATGCCTTGCATCAGATCACCGCGCAGGCGCTCGCGACGTTCGGCGGCCTTGCTGTCGCTGCCCACCAGTTCCGGGCGGGCGACCAGGATGGTGTCCAGATCGCGCGAGGCGCTGACGGCCACGGCGCTGCGGGCGACCAGTCGGTCTAGAGAAGCCTGCAAGTGCTGGCTTTGCAACACGTAGGCATAGGGCTCGGTGACCTTGTAGAAGACCCGCACATCCAGTTGCACCACGCCGGCATCGCCGGTCAGCAGGTAGCCGGCGCCAGCCACCGCGTCGCTGTTGCGCGAGGTGTTCAGGTCGATGGCGCTGGTCTGGTTTTCACGCAGCAGGGTTTGCACCCGTTGTTCGATCACCCGGTCGGCCGACGGCAGCATCACCACCTGCTCGAAGGGGCGCGGCCACGCCAGCAGCAGGCCTGCGCTTTGCACCCGCTGCAAGGCGCCCATGCGCAATACCACGGCGCGGCTTTCTGGGCCTACCTGGCGAATGTTCGACACGCCCCAGCCAAACGCGGTCAACAGGGTGACGCCATACAGGGCCAGGAAGGCCATGCGCCCGGCCTGCAACCAAGGGCCATTGGCACCTGCGCGTGGCAAGTCCGGGCTACTCATGGTTGGCTGGCCTTGGCCGCGGGGGCCAATTGGGGCGGGCCGTCGACCAGGGCGCGGAACGGCGCCGCATCCGTGCGCAACACCAGGTGGGTACCGGAGTTGACGATGGTGCCCAGGGTGTCCAGCGAGCGCAGCAGGTTGTAAAGGTCCGGGGACCCGGCATAGGCTTTGCCGTAGATCTGGGCGGCTTCGACCCGGGACTGGGCCTCCACTTCGGCGGCTTTGACCGAGGCATCGGCCTGCAGGATGCGCGCGTCACGCTCGGCGCCCGAACGGATCTCGGCGGCCTGGCGCTTACCTTCGGCCGTGCGTTCGGTGGCGATGGTTTCCCGTTCGGCGCGCATGCGCTCCACGGTGGCGTTCAGGGTCACGGCGGGCAGGGTCAGGCGCTCGATGCCCACCTGCAGCACTTTCACGCCATAGGTGCTGAGCAACTGTTCGGAAATCTGCTGGCGCAAGTGGTCTTCGAAGTCGGCGATGTGCACCTGGCTGGCATCGGTGTTCACCAGGTTCGACAGGTCGAAGCCGCTGGCCGAGGTTTCCAGGGCGGAGCCGACGAAGGTACGGATTTGCCGCGCAGCCTCTTCAGGCTGGTTCTGCACCGCGCGCATGAAGCGCTGCACGTTGTCGGGGTCCGCTTGCACCTGCCAGGCAACATAGGCCTGGACGATAATGCGCAGGCCGTCGCGGGTGCCCACGTCTTGCAAACCACTGGAGGTGGTGCGCAAGCGCAGGTCCACCGGTACCGCGCTTTCGAACGGGATCGGCAGGCGCCAGGCCAGGCCTGGTTCCAGCAGCACGCGGGCCGGGTTGCCGAAGCGGGTGATCACCGTGGCTTCGCCGGAACGCACCTGCACCAGGCACGCGGTGGCGATGGCAAACAGCACCAGCACGCCAGCCAGCGCCATGCGCCGCCAGGGCCGGGCGTCCTGTGGGGCGCCATGGGCATGGTCATGGTGGTCATGATCGTGATCGTGGTGGGCGTGGTCGTGGCCCGAATGGTTATGCGTTGAACTCAAAATAGTTGCTCCTGCGGGCCGTTACGGGCGTGGCTTGCCGGGGTCGACCGGCGCGGCGAAGGTTCTCAGGTCCAGGGTCGGCGGCTCGTCACGGGCAAGGCGGTGATCGAGGATCAACGCTTTGGCGTTGGCCAGGCCCAGGCTCAGCTGGCTGAAATACTGTTCATCGATGAAGGCCTGCCCGGCGCTGTGCCAGGCCTGCTGCTCGGCACTGAAACGCAGGCCTGCGGCGCGCGCGGTACTCAAGGTTTCTTCGCGGGTGGACTGGGCCTCGTCGCGGGTAGCGGTGGCCAGGGTTTGCGCCTGGTTGGTGGTTTCGCTGGCATTGCCGCGCTCGCGGGAGATCAACGCTTGGGCACTGATTTGCGCCGCCTGCACGGCATGGTAGGCATTGGCGGCGCCAGACGGCGGGTGAATGGCTTCCACCACCGTGGCCAGCAGTTGCACGCCGCTGTCCAAGCGATCGAGCTCGCCCTGCACGGCCTTGCCAATGGTGTCGCCCAGTTGTGCGCGGGCTTCGCCGAGCATGTCATCCAACTCGCGGGCGGCCAATTGGTGCACCAGCACGCGGCTGGCGGTGCTGCGGATCAGTGCCGGCACATCGGCGCTGTTGTAGGTGGCGGCCAAGGCGGCTTTGTCGGTCAGGCCGATGCGATAGACGAAGCGCACGTCCATGTTCACCACCTGGAAGCTTTGCTGGGAACCGCTGGCGCTGGCGATCACCTGGGATTTTTCGCTGCGGTGCGAGGCGTCCCACAGGCGGTTGGCACTGGCCGGCGCCGGCCCTTCGACGCTGGCCAGCTCATCGGCAGCGCTGGCCTCGTTGCTGGTCGCCAGCTCATGCACCACGCCGTTCTCCACGGCGCGCACCTGGCCGAACGGCCACGGCAGGCCCACGTGCAAGCCCGGTTGCCAAACGGCCAGGGGCTTGCCGAAATGTTCGTACACGCCACGCCCGTTCATGGGGATTTGGGTCACACCACTGAGCAGCCAGCCGATCACTGCGATCAACGCCAGTACTGGCAGCGAGGCCCGGCGCATGAAGCCCAGGGCCCAGATCTGCCGCAGGTCGATGCCGAAGCGTTGCTGCATTTCATCCTGCAAACGCCCCAGCGGGCGCGGCGGCCAATGCAGCAGGCCGGCCGCCAGGCTGTCGGCGATGATCTGCGGCTCAAGTGTGGCGCGTTGCGGGGTAAATATCGAAAACAGCGCGCGCAACAGCAATTCCAAGGCAACTATCACCGGCAGCAGGCCAGCAATTACTGCTACGCGCAGGGGCCAGGTGTTGTCGGCGTTGGCAAAGAACAGGCAGGCTGCGCTGATCACCAGGGCGGCGAGGGTGACCCGCAGTTGCAGGGCCAGGCCCGAGGCTTCTGGCCATTCGTTGGCGTCGCTGGCGCTCAGGTGGCGTTCCAGCACCAGTAGGCAAAACGCCAGGGTCAGCGCCAGGCCTGCCATGACGTAGGCGCTCTGGCCCAGGGCTTGGGCAGGCAGGGCCAGGTTCCAGCTGTAGTTCACCAGCAGCAGCGCCAGCACGCCCAGGCCCATCAACCATAGGGCCGACAGGCCCAGGCGCTCGATCAGGCCATGGCCGCTGTCGCCGATACGATTAAGGAAGCGGTCGTAGGCGCTCAGCGATTGCAGGTCTTCAGCGGGCGGGGCAAGGGCCACCACAGGCGGTTGGGCCATGGCTTGCACGCGCCACACGGCGATGCGCCAGGCCCATTGGGCCACTGCGGCAAGGCACAGCAGGCTGGCGCCGACCAGACTCAACAACGGTAGCCAGATTGAGTCGCGGGTAAACAGCTCCAGAAATATCCCGGCCAGCAACGCTAGCCCCAACAACACGCCCGTGCCCAGCAGTAGGCTGAACAGGCGACGCGCTTGCCAAGCCGCCCGCTGAAAGCGGGGCAGGGCCTGTAGATCGCCGCCGCCGGCATCCAGATCAACTCTCATCAACACTCCACACACGCTTACACTGGGGCGCGCAGCCCTTCGCGGGGGCCGTCGCGGTTACGCCAACAATCAAACCGGGGTCGCCAAACAGCCAGTCTAGCCGGTGGCGGAGTCTACCCTCTTAACAGGTAACTCTATAACACTGCGCGTGAAATATTCGTGGGGCAGGGCACTGGAATGCGGGTTGGCAAGATGAAGCTTTTTTCAGATAGCCCAAAGCCCCAGACAAAGGCTTGTGATCTGCTTGTGATCTGCTTGTGATCTGCTTGTGATCTGCTTGTGATCTGCTTGTGATCTGCTTGTGATCTGCTTGTGATCTGCTTGTGATCTGCTTGTGATCTGCTTGTGATCTGCTTGTGATCTGCTTGTGATTTTGATTTTGATCTTGATCTTGATCTTGATTGTGTGCCCCATTAAGCGCCCGGGCCGACTGGAGGCGTCGATCAAGCGGCCGGAGGCGTAGCCGCCGGAGACGGAGCCGGAGGAGCTTCTATTCCGGGCCGTCGTCCGCTTGAGCGACGCCGGAGGGAGGGGACCCGTAGCGCAGCGTAGGGCCCAAGCAGGGGCAAGCCCTTTTTGCTTACTTTTTGTGGCGTTTGACAAAAAGTGAGCCGGCGTAAGGCCGGAAAGGTGATTCGGCATCACCCTAACCAATGGATATGTGTAAGGCATCCGAATCCCGCTTCTGAGAATTGCGAGCATATCCATTATTTAGGGGGAGACCACTTCACCGTTCCGCCCTTACGGCGTCTTACTTTTTGTCAAACGCCACAAAAAGTAAGCAAAAAAGGCTTGCCCCTGCTTGGGCCCTCCGCTTCGCTGCGGGTCCCCTCCTTCCGGCGTCGCTCAAGGGGCAGACGGCACCGGCTATAGAAGCTTGCCGGCTGCCGTCTCCCTCGGCTGCGCCTCGGGCCCTTCGGGCCGCCCCTTGAGCGACGCCTCCAGTCGGCCCGGGCGCTTTACGGGGCACACAATCAAGATCAAAAGCAGATCAAGATCAAGATCAAGATCACGGCTGCTATTGATCTGCTCTTGATCTGCTTGGCTTTTGATGTTGATTGTGTGCCCCATTAAGCGCCCGGGCCGTCGTCCGCTTGAGCGATGCCGGAGGGAGGGGACCCGTAGCGCAGCGTAGGGCCCAAGCAGGGGCAAGCCTTTTTTGCTTACTTTTTGTGGCGTTTGACAAAAAGTGAGCCGGCGTAAGGCCGGAAAGGTGAAGTGGCCGCGCCCTTGGTAATGGATATGTACATGATTTTTGAAGCATGCTCCGAGGACGGTGGGCATATCCATTGGTTAGGGTGATGCCGAATCACCGTTCCGCCCTTACGGCGTCTTACTTTTTGTCAAACGCCACAAAAAGTAAGCAAAAAAGGCTTGCCCCTGCTTGGGCCCTCCGCTGCGCTGCGGGTCCCCTCCTTCCGGCGTCGCTCAAGGGGCAGACGGCACCGGCTATAGAAGCTTGCCGGCTGCCGTCTTCCTCGGCTGCGCCTCGGGCCCTGCGGGCCGCCCCTTGAGCGACGCCTCCAGTCGGCCCGGGCGCTTTACGGGGCATACAATCAAGATCTAGAGCAGATCAACAGCAGATCAACAGCAGATCAACAGCAGATCAACAGCAGATCAAGATCAGGTTCGCGCCAGCATTGCTTCTAAAAGCGCAGTCCTGCGTTAACCATCGCTGCGGCATTGCCCAGCAGCACGAACTCCGCGCCCACCGGGCCCAAATGCGCGCCCACCGCCGGGATGATCACCGGGGCCACGCCCAGGTGGTTCAAGGGGATCTTGTCGCGGTATTCGCCTTTGTAGCCTTGGATCAGCCCACCACTGAGCTTGACGTATACCGGGTAGTCGGCGCTTTCCCAGCGCTTGCCGACGTAGCCGTAATAGGACCGTTGGTAATACGAGTTGCGAAACGTAGCGCCGCCGATCAACGTGCCATCGCTGAAGTTGCGCTCCAGGCCAATCAGTTCCTGGTGGTTGTTATGATCGGGATCATGCCGCCAGTGAGTGGTGTAGGCACTGGTTTGCACGTACCAGAAATCACCCTCGTCAGCCGACGCCGACATCACGCAAAACAGCGAGAGAAAAAGCCAGAAGCCGAATTTCATGGGGTACAACCTTGCCAGCGTCAAGCCGACCTTGCGAGCGGGAACCATTCTTTGAACTAAATAGTACATTTTGTAGCGGGCATCCAGTTTGACCTGCATCAAGGGAGGGGCTGGTAAACTAGCAGCGCTGCGTGATTAACCCCCTGCAAAAGGATTACCGTGTTTGTCTGAGTTGCCCGCTGTCTGCCTACCCGACCTGCAAAACCCCCTGGTGCAATACCTGGCGCGCCTGGTGCCGTCCAGCCAACTGACCATGAAATACGTATTGCAAGATGCTGCCGACCGCCTGGGGTTCGATGAGATCGACATCCGTGACGTACCCTGGCACCACCTGCAACCCGGCCACATCACCGCACTGGTGGTGGCGCTGCGCGAAGACGGCTACGCCCCCAATACCTCGTCGCTGTACGTCAACGCCATCCGCGGGGTGGTCAACGAAGCCTGGCGCCTGAGCCTGATCGATCAAGAGCACCTGCTGAAAATGCGCTCGGTCAAGCCTGCGGCCGGCACCCGCCTAAGCCAGGGTCGCAACCTGAAACGCACGCTGATTCGCGAGCTGATGGACGCCTGCGCCGCTGACCCCAGGCCACAAGGCCTGCGGGATGCCGCGGTGATCGCGATCCTGTACGGCTCAGGCATGCGCAAGTCCGAGTCGGTGAACCTTGAGTTGGCACAGATCGATTTCAGCGAACGCAGCCTGCAGGTTACCGGCAAAGGCAACAAGCAACTGGTCAAGTACGCGCCGGCCTGGGCCTTTGACAAGCTCAATGCCTGGCTGGACTTTCGCCGCGAGCACCTGCCGGAGGGGCAAAAGGACGACCCGTTCCTGTTCAACCGTATCCGCCGTGGCAGCCACATCACCCGCGAGCGCATCACCAAGCACGCCATTTACTACATCGCCCGCCAACGCGGGATGCAGGTGGGGGTGAAGATCATGCCCCACGATTTCAGGCGCTCGTTCATCACCCGGGTGATTGAAGAGCATGACCTGAGCATCGCGCAAAAGCTGGCGCACCACACCAATATCCAGACCACGGCCAACTACGATGTGCGCGATGACAATGAGCGGCGCCGGGCCGTGGACCGCTATGACTTGTAGCCTGCCGGTGTCAATGGGCGTGCGCTGAAGGCTGGCTCGGCGGCACCACCTTGCGCATCAATGGCACCATCAACGTGGCCACGATGAAACAGACCATGATCGCCAGGAACGCATCCGAATAGGTCTGGGTTTGTGCCTCCCGGTAGGTCAGTTGCCACAGTTGCTGCAAGGCTGCGGTCATGCCGTCGGCGCCACCGTGGCCCAGGGTCGCGAGGTTGCCGCTGACCTGGTCGAGCCAGTGGTTCATGTTTTCGTTGGTGCTGTTCAGGTGTTCGGCCAAGCGGGTGAAGTGCAAGTTGGTGCGGTCGTTGAGCAGGGTCGCGCACGCCGCGATGCCAATGGCGCCGCCCAGGTTGCGCATCAGGTTGAACAGCCCCGAGGCCTGTTTGAGTCGCGACTGGGCTAGGGCGCCCAGGGTCAAGGTCACGGTGGGCGGCACGGCCATCTGCTGGGCGATGCCGCGCAAGGCCTGGGGCAGTAACAGTTCATTGGCGCCCCAGTCGTGGGTGATCGGCGAGAAGTCCCACATCGACAGGGCGAACAGCCCCAGCCCGAACATCATGATCCAGCGCAGGTCCACGCGGTTGGCCAAAAAGGCGTACAGCGGGATCGAGAGGATCTGGAACACCCCCGTGGAAAACACCGCCAGGCCAATGTCCAGCGCGCTGTAGCCGCGCACTCGGCCTAAAAACAGCGGCGTCAGGTAAATGGTGGCGAACAGGCCGATGCCGGTGACGAAAGAGAAGAAGCAGCCCAGGGCGAAGTTGCGCTCGCGCAAGGCGCGCAGGTCGACGATGGGGTGCTCGACCATCAGCGTGCGGCTGATAAAGGCCAGCGCCGAAAGCCCCGATACCCACGCGGTAATCAGGATGGTGCTGTCGCTGAACCAGTTCCAGCGCGGGCCTTCTTCCAGGGTGTACTCCAGGCAGCCCAAAAACAGCGCCATGAACAACATGCTCAGGTAGTCGGCGCCCTTGAGCAGGCTCAAGTCCGGGCTGTCGATGCGTACCTTCATCGGCACCACCACCGCGACGAAGATGCCCGGTATCAGGTTGATGTAAAACAACCAGTGCCAGGAGTAATGGTCGGTGATCCAGCCTCCCAGGGTCGGGCCCAGGGTGGGCGCCAGCGAGGCGATGGCGCCGATGGTGGCGGCGGCGATCACCCGCTGCTTGCCGGTGAAGAAAAAGAACGCGGTGGTGAACACCAGCGGGATCATCGAACCGCCCAAAAAGCCTTGCAAGGCGCGAAAGGCAATCATGCTCTGGATGTTCCAGGCCATGCCGCACAACAGGCTGGCCAGGGTAAAGCCCACGGCCGAGCCACAGAACAACCAGCGCGTGGAAAGCACCCGCGACAGCCAGCCCGACAGCGGAATGACCACGATCTCGGCGATCAGGTAACTGGTTTGCACCCAGGCGGTTTCATCGGCGCCGGCCGACAGCCCACCGCCGATGTCACGCAGCGAGGCCGAGACGATCTGGATGTCCAACAGGGCGATGAACATGCCCACGCACATCGCGGCGAAGGCGAACACCCGCTGCCCGGTGGGCATGGAGGCCGCGTCGAACGGCGCACTCGTGCTCACCGGGCGGCCTGCTGTTCACCGGCCTCGGTAGCCTTGGTATCGACCGCCGCGGTCACCGACAGGCCGGGGCGCAGCTGGCCCAGTACCGCATCGGCCGGGTCAAGGAAAATGCGCACCGGCACCCGCTGGACGATCTTGGTGAAATTGCCAGTGGCGTTCTCTGGCGGCAGCACGCTGAACTGCGCGCCCGTGGCCGGTGCCAGGCTGTCGAGGTGGCCGTGGAACGTCTTGCCAGGCAACACGTCGGCGCGAATGACCACGGCTTGCCCTGCGCGCATTTCGGCCAGTTGGTCTTCCTTGAAGTTGGCGTCCACCCACAAACCACTGGCCGGCACCACCGCGAGCAACTGCGTGCCGGCGGCGGCGAAGGCACCGACCCGCGCACGCCGGTTGCCGATTACGCCGTCCACCGGCGCGCGCAGTTCGGTGTAGCCCAGGTTCAGTTGCGCCACCTCAAGGTCGGCATTGGCCTGCATCAGCGCGGCACGGGCCTGCTGCTTTTGGGTGTCGATCACGTTGAGCTGGCGCTGCGCGGCCAGCAGTTGCGCCTGGGCGCGGGCGTTGTTGGCCTGGGCGGTCTTGAAGGTGGTTTCCACCTGTTGGGCGTTCTGCACGGACACTGCATTGGTTTGGGTGAGCGTCTTGTAGCGGGCGTTATCGTTACGCGAGCGCACCATCTCGGCACTGGCGGCGCCGATGCCGGCGTCGGCCTGGCTGATCACCGCTTGCTGCAGATGCTCGGTGGCGTCCAGGTTGGCCAGCAGCGCCTGCTGCGCCGCTACCGCGCCCTGGGCCTTGGCCACGGCGGCACGGTAATCGCGATCGTCGATCTTGATCAGCAGGTCGCCGGCCTTTACCGGCTGGTTGTCTTGCACGGCGACCTGGGCGATGTAGCCGGACACCTTGGGCCCGACCACCGTGGTTTCGGCGCCGATGTAGGCGTCGTCGGTGCTCTCGACAAAGCGGCCCACCTGCCACCAGTGCCAGGCGTACCCCGCCAGCAAGACCAGGCCAATCAGGGCCAGGGCGCTGATCAGCAGGCGCTTGCGGCTTTTGACCGGGGCGGGCGGTTCGACGGTGGCAATGGCGGCGGGCTGGGCAAGGCTGGTCATGGCAGGGGCCTGTGGTGATTGATATTACGACTATAATATAAATGTGTCCGGTTGTGACCGCAAGCGCCATTGAGGGTCAGTGATCACCGGTCGCGGATAAACAAAACGCATGGCAGCGGCAAGCGAACGCATTAGCCCGATGCAATCAGGCATGCCAACCTCGGTTTGAATAAAAACAAAAACGAGGTCGACATGAAGCTGCTTGGCAAGCTTTACATCCAGGTGCTTATCGCCATGGCCCTGGCCATCGCGTTGGGCCTGATCGCACCGGACCTGGCGGTGCAGATGAAACCCCTGGGCACCGCCTTCATCGCCTTGCTGAAGATGCTGCTGGGCCCGATCATTTTTTTCACCGTGGTGCACGGCATTGCCCATATCGGTGATTTTCGCCGCCTGGGCCGCATCGGCATCAAAACCCTGGTGTACTTCGAGGTGGTCAGTACCCTGGCCATGCTGGTGGGCTTCACCGTGGTGTCGCTGGTACGCCCCGGCGATGGCCTGCATGCCTCGCTCACTACCCTGGGCAGTGAGGCGGCCAGCAGCAGTGCGGCCGTGGCGGCCGACAGTTTCAGCCTGGGCCATTTCATGATGTCGATCATCCCGCGCACCTTGGCGTCGGCCTTTGTCGACGGCGATATCCTGCCAGTGCTGTTCGTGTCCGTGCTGGTGGGCATCGCCCTGGCACAGTGCGCCAAGCCCGACTGGGTAGGCCTGCGGCTGCTGACGGAGGGGCAGACGGTGGTGTTCAAGTTGCTGAGCTACATCATGCGCCTGTCACCGTTGGGGGCATTTGGCGCGATGTCGGCGGCGGTGGGCAGTTACGGGCATTCGACCCTGCTGTACCTGCTGCGTTATATCCTGACCTATTACGCCAGCACCCTGATCTTCATCTTCCTGGTGCTGGGCAGCGTGGCTGCCCTGGCGGGGTTGTCGCTGTTGAAAATTTTGCGGGTGATCAAAGAGGAGGCCATCATCGCCATGGGCACGGCGTCCAGCGAAGCGGCGTTCCCAAGGCTGGTGGACAAGCTCAAGCAGGCCGGCTGCGATGAAGCGGTAGTGGGTTTCGTGCTGCCGGCCGGCTACAGCTTTAATATTGACGGCGCCTGCCTGTACATGGCCTGCGGGCTGGGTTTTCTGGCCCAAGCCACCGACACCTCGCTGTCCTTAGGCCAGCAAATCAGCCTGCTGGGGGTGATGATGCTGACCTCCAAAGGGGGCGCGGGCGCCGCCGGCGGTGCGGTGATCAAGTTGGCCGCCACCCTGCAATCGGTGAAGGTGCTGCCCATGGGCGCCGTCGGTTTGTTGTTCGGTATCGACCGCATCCTGGCGATTGCCACCTCCACCACTAATGTCATCGGCAACAGCGTGGCGGTGTTCGTCATCTGCCGCTGGGAGAAGTTGTTCGACCGCGAACGCTTTGACGCCTATCTTGCCCCCTCGAACGCCACGCGTTCGGCCCCCCTCAAGCCGCTGGAAGAGAACAGCCCATGAACACCACGTGCACCATCACCCTGATCGGCTTCGGCGAGGCCGGCGGTATCATTGGCCAGGACCTGGCCGCCCAAGGCGTGCAGGTACACGCCTATGATCGCCTGCTGGAGTCGCCGGCTGCCCGTGACACATTGCAGGCCAAGGCCCGCGCCTGTGCGGTGACGCTGTTCGACACTGCCGCGCAGGCCGCACAGGGCGCCGACCTGATCATTTCGGCAGTGACCGCAGGTTCTGCCTTACAGGTGGCCCAGACCTTGGCACCGCACCTGCGGCCTGGCCAGGTGTTCATGGACATCAATTCGGTGGCGCCCAACACCAAGCTCGCTGCCTGCCAAGCGATCGAGGCGGTGGGCGCCAGCTACATCGACGCCGCTGTGATGGCCCCGGTGCCGCCACAACGCTTGCAGACGCCGATCTTGCTGGGCGGCCGTGACGCCGAGGAGATCGCGCAGATCCTGCAGGCGCTGACATTGAATGTACGCGTGGTGTCGGCCGAAGTGGGCGTGGCCTCGGCGATCAAAATGTGCCGCAGCGTGATGATCAAGGGCCTGGAGGCCTTGACCACTGAATGCCTGAGCACGGCCCGCCAGTACGGGGCTCAGGATGAGGTGCTGGCGTCCTTGCACAAGAGCTTCCCCAGCATGGGCTGGAACGCGGACTTGCCGCACTACCTGGTCAGCCGTGTGGCCGAGCATGGCCGCCGGCGCGCCGAAGAGATGGAGGAAGTGGCCAAGACCGCGGCCGACGTGGGGGTGGCGCCGCACATGAGCAATGCCATCGTGGCCACGCAGCGCGGCTTGGTGGAGCGCATGGCAGGGCAGGGCATGAGTTATGCCGATACCCTGCCATTTGATTGGACACGCCTGGTGGACCAGTTGCACGACGGCCAGTGACCCACGCGCCCAGGGTGGTGCTCAGAGGTCGTAGCGTACGCTGAGCGTCACCGTACGCGGGTCATTGATCGAGTAATACTGCTGCCCGCTCGAGGGTATGTACCCCACCGACTGCGGATACGCCCGGTCCAACAGGTTTTTCACTGCAAGGGTAGTGGTCCAGTGGCCGTCGGCGCTCAGGTAGCGGGTGTTGGCGTTCCAGAAGGTCTGTTGCGGGATTTCCTGGATGTCGTCATTCAGCGCATTGGCATAGGACTTGGTCTGGAATTGCGCATCGGTGCCGGCCAGCCAGGTGCCTGGCAAGTTGACCGCGATTGTGTAGTTCAAGCCCACGCTGGCGTTCCATTTGGGCGAATACACCAGGTGTTTGCCGTCGGCATCCACGCCTGCGCCTGCCGCGTTCTGGAAATCGTCGTAGCGGCTTTGCAAAAAGCCAGCGTTGGCGGTCAGTTGCAGCGCCTGGGTCAGGGCGGTGATGGTTTCCAGTTCCACGCCGTAGGTGTGCGCCTTGCCAACGTTGGTGCGCAGGTTGACCCCCAGCGCCGGGTCGTAGGCGTTGGTCTGCAGATCTTGGTAGTCGTTGTAGAACAGCGCCACGTTGGCCCGCACGCGCTGGTCGAAGAAGTCGCCCTTCAAGCCCGTTTCATAGGTGGTCACGTCCTCGGGCGAGAACGCCTGTTCGGCGGCGGCCTGGGTTGGGGCGCGGTTGTCGTAACCGCCCGCCTTGAAGCCTTTGGCCACGTAGGCGTATTGGTTCAGGTGCGGGGTCCAGGCATATTCGAAGCCGACCTTGGGGCTGGTCGATTGCCAGGACTTGCTCGCCTGGGCGGTAAAGTTCACCCCGGTGATCTGCCGGTCGGTGGTGATGCCGTAGTTGGTGAAGTCGAAGTTCTTGTGCTCGCGGGTAAAGCGCAGGCCGGCGATCAGCGACAATTGCGGCGTCAGGTGGTAGCTGCCTTGGCCATACAATGCATAGCTTTCGGTATTGGTGGTGCTGTACTGGCCTTGGCCGACCACCCGGTTGCGGGCGATGGAATAGGTGAGGTTGTCGCGGTCGGCGTCGAACTTCTCGCGGTACAGGAACACCCCGGTGGTAAAGCTGAACTTGTCGTAGTCGCCGTTGAGCTGGAAGTCCTGGGTGGCGTAGTTCTGTTTGTACAGGATCAGGTTTTGCTGGATCAGCGCCGCCTGCCCGGAGTTGTCATAGTTGACCGGCTGGTGGAAGGCTGAATAGGCGGTCACCGACTTGAAGCTCAGGTTGTCGTTGAAGCTGTAGATCGCCCGCAGCACGCCGCTGCCCTGATCCAGCTTGTTCTTGGGATTCAGGCTGCTGTAACTCTTGAACTTGTCGTAATGGCCGTTGGCGTCGAACGGCGTGTAGCTGGTGGTGTCGCCACGGTCAAAGGTGCTGGCCAGGGTCAGTTGCACGTCCCAGGGCGAGTCGTCGGGCTTGAAGCGCAACTTGGCGCGATAACTCTGGATGTCGATGTTGTTGACGTTTGAATGGCGCGTGGGGTCTGACACGGTGCCGTCGCGGGTCAGGCGGATGGCCGAGAAACTGCCGAACAGGGTGTTGTCGATCAACGGGCCGCTGATCAGCAAGCGGCCGTTCTCGGCGTTGTAGTTACCGCCTTGCAGTTCGAAAAAGCCGCGGGTTTCCTGGGTGGGGTCGCGGGTGATTACGCGGATCGCCCCTGCGCTGCTGTTACGCCCGTACAGGGTGCCCTGCGGGCCGCGCAGCACTTCCACCCGTTCCACGTCGTTGAAGTCGAGCATCGAGGAAATGGCGCGGGGGATGTACAGGTCGTCGGCGTACACGGCCACTGCTGATTCCTGGATCGGGTCGGTTTCGCCGATACCACGGATGCCGTAGGTCTGGGCACTGTAGGAGATCGACTGGCGGCTAAGCGTCAGGTTTGGCACCTGGCCACTGAGGCCGCGAATACTGGTGATTTGCTTGTTATCCAGGGCCGTTTCGTCAAAAGCCGAGATCGCCAGCGGGGTTTTTTGCAGGTCCTCGCTTTTGTGTTCGGCGGTGACCGTCACGGTGGGCAGGGCGGCGTTGTCGTCGGCAAAGGCCGGGGCGGCAAACAGCATGGCCAGGGTCAGCGGGTGCACGGCATAGCGGGGTGTTGGCATGGCGGTTCTCTGGTTTTTTAAGTGTCGGGGGTCCTCCGCCAGGCTTGGGGTCGGGTTTGCATGCAGCCCCGTAGGAGCGGTTTTATCCGCGAAAAGCCCGCCGCGGTGTTTCAGTGAGACCGAGGCGACCGTTTCGCGGATAGAAATGTCAGTAGCCGCGCGTGGTGTCGGCCAGGTTGTGCAGGGGCTGTTCGCAGAGATAGCGCTCCAGGTTGTCGAGGAAGATCGCCGTGATGGCCTCGCTGCTGCGCGTCGAGATCGCCGAGGTGTGCGGCGACAGGCGTACCCGTGGGTGGCTATACAACGGGTGGCCGGCGGGCAAGGGTTCAGGTTCGCTCACATCCAGTGACGCGAGGCCGACCTGGCCGTTGTCCAGCGCCTGCAGCAATGCTTGCTGGTCAAGCAAGCCGCCCCGGGCGATGTTGATCAGGTGCAGGCCCGGTTTGGCGCTGGCCAATACGTCGCGGTTGACCAGGTGGCGGGTGGCCGGGGTCAGGGGCGCTGCGATCACCAGGTGGTCGGCCCGGGCGAACAGGTCGTGAATGTCCCGCGCAGCTTCCACGCCGTCCACCTCCAAGGGCGCGTTGCTCTGGCGCAGGGCAACCACGTTCAGGCCCAGGGCCTGGGCCTTGCTCGCCAGGCTCTGGCCGATGGAACCAAAGCCGAGGATGCCCAGCGTGGTGCCTTGCACTGGCGTCAGCGCGGTGAAATTCCAGGTGTCGTCGTGTACCCAGATGTCGGGCAGGTGCTTGGCCGCGGCAAAAATCGCCGCCAGGGCGAATTCGGCGATCGGGCCGCTGGCACTGCCGCGTGCGGTGGTCACCGGCGGGCCGTCGAATAGCCAGCGCGGGTAGAAATCGATGCCGGAACTGGCCAGTTGCACCCACTTCAAGCCATACGGCCACCCGGGTGGTGGGGTTTCGGGGGCCTGGAAGCCGCGTACGTTAATGGGGCGCGCCAATAGCACGTTCACCTGCGCAGGCAGGTCGCTGGGTACGCCGGGCGGCACGCCGATGACCTGGGCGCCGGGGTGGCGTGGTTGCAGGGCCGTGCGCAAGGCCTGGTTGAAGGGTTCGTCCAGTTGGCTGGCAATCACGATCGGGCTCATGGGCGGGTACCTGCGATGTGCGCGGCAAAGGCCGCCTTGCCGACACCGGTCAAGATGGCGTCGTTCTGCGGGGTATGGACGCGGCTGCATAACACGTCGCGGTAATGCCGTTGCAAGGGGTTGTGGCGTGACAGGCCCGGGTTGCCCGAGGCCTGCACGGCCAACTCCACCGCGCGGATGGCGTTGTCGGTGGCCAGGTATTTGATTTGCGCGGCATGTTGGGCCGCGGTCAGGCCGGCGGCGGCGCTGTCCAGTAGGTTCTGGTTGGCGAACAGCAGGGTGTCAATGTGGCCGACGGTTTCCTGAAAACGCGGCAAGGTCGACAACGCGGCGCCCAGGTTCGACGGTTGGCGATGTTGCAACCAGTTCACCAGCCAATCGCGCGCAGCCCGCGCCACGCCGTCGTACACGGCCGACAGCAGCACGCTCATCCAGAGGAAACCGTCGGGGTCCAGCTCCGCTTGCGGCGCACTCCAGGGATTGACGCTAACGGCATGCTCCAGTGGCACCAGCACGTTATCAAAGCTGATTTCATGGCTGCAGGTGGCGCGCATGCCCAGGTGATCCCAGGCCTGGACGATGCTGATGCCGGGGGTGTCCTTGTGCACCAGCCAGGCCCCGACCAAGGGGTCGGCGTCGTCGCTGCGGGCCCACACGCTGTACCAGGTAAGCCCCAGGCTGCCGGTGGAGTACACCTTGGTGCCGCTGATACGCCAACCTTGGGCGGTGCGCCTGGCCACCGTCGCCGGCAGGCCACCGCGCGCCGGGGTGCCCAGGTCGGGCTCCACCCGCAAGGCGTTGATCAGCGCGCCGTTGTGCACGGCGTCCTCGGCCACTTGCTGGCGCAGGTGCGCTGGCCACTGGGCGTTGCTTTGCAGGCGCGAATGCTGCAGGTATTGCATCACCAGGATCAAGGCGGTGGACGGCTCGCCACGGGCCACGGCGCTGATCACCTGGCGCGCTTGGGCCAGGGTGGCGCCACCGCCACCCTGCGCCTTGGGCACGGTAAAGCTGACCAGCCCATGCTGGTGCAGCAGGGCGAAGTTCTGCGCCGGGAACTCACCGGTGTGGTCATGATACTCGGCACTTTCGGCCAACTGCCGGGTGATCTCGGCCAGGGCCGAGGCATCCAGCGGCAGGGTGCTGTCGCGCTGGAAGATGTTGCGGTTGAAGCTGGTCATGCCAGGGCCTCTTCGGGCTGTGCGTGCTCAAGTGCCCCGTAGCGGTTGTGGGGTACATTCAGGCCCAGGTGATCACGCAGCGTGGTGCCGCTGTATTCGCTGCGCAACAGGCCACGCGCTTGCAGCACCGGCACCACCAGTTCGCTGAAGTATTGCAGGCCATCGGGCAGTACCGAGTTGATGATGAAACCGTCGGCCGCTTCGTGCTTGAACCAGTGCTCGATGGCGTCCGCCACGTGCTCTGGGGTGCCAGTGAAATCGCGCTTGGGGGCAGAGAAACGCAGGGCCACTTGGCGCAGGGTCAGGCCTTCGTCGCGGGCCAGTTGTTTGATGCGGTCGCTGCCGCCTTTCTGGCTGTTGCTGCCCAAATCGCCCAGGTCGGGGAAGGGCGCGTCCAGCGGGTATTGGCTGAAGTCGTGATCGTTGAATGGCCGGCCCAAGGCGACAATGGCGTCTTCGATGCTGACCAGTTGCACGGCTTGCTGGTACCGGCTTTCGGCTTCTTCGGCATCGCGGCCAACGATCGGGCGGATGCCGGGCAGGATCGCCAAGTGCGCAGGGTCGCGCTTGAAACGGGCCGCGCGGCTTTTCAGGTCACGGTAGTAGGCCTGGGCCTCTTCCAGGCTTTCGCCGTGGACGAAGATCGCGTCGGCATGCTCGGCGGCGAAGTTGCGCCCATCCTGCGAGGTGCCCGCCTGAAAAATCGGCGGCTGGCCTTGGGCCGAACGGGCAATGTTCAACGGGCCCTTGACCGAGAAGAACTCACCCTGGTGGTTGAGGCTGTGCAACTTGCCCGGGGCAAAAAACTCGCCGCTCTGTTTGTCGTAGGTGAAGGCGTCGTCTTCCCAGGAGTCCCACAGGCCCTTGACCACGCTGACGTGCTCTTTGGCGATGCGATAACGGACAGCGTGCGGCGGGTGCTCGGGGCGGCCGAAATTGTCGGCGGTGCCGCTCAGCCACGAGGTCACCACGTTCCAGCCGGCCCGGCCACCACTGATGTGGTCCAGCGAAGCAAACTGGCGCGCCACCTGGTAGGGCTCGGTGTAACTCACGGTCACGGTGGCCACCAGGCCGATGTGCGAGGTGGTGGCCGCCAGGGCCGAGAGGAGGGTCAGCGGCTCGAAACGGTTGAGGTAGTGCGGGCTGGATTTCTCGTGGATGTGCAGGCTGTCGGCAATGAAGACGAAGTCGAACTTGGCGGCTTCGGCCAACTGCGCCTGCTGCTTGTAGAAGGTAAAACTGGTGCTGGAGTTGGGCAGCGCCTTGGGGTGGCGCCATTCGCCCCAGCCGTGGCCGACGCCGTGGATCATGGCCCCGAGTTTGAGTTGGCGATGCTGGCTCATAGTGGTTTCTCCTTGAAGGTTACTGGGCGCGGGCCAGTGACGTACTTTGGTTGAAGCTGGCATCGAAGCCCTTGGACACGTCGATGCGCTTGGGCAGCAGGCCTTCCTGCTGGTAAATGTCGGCGGTGTTCTGCAGGCCCCGGACCACGCTGTCATCAATGGCAACGCGTTCCATGCGGGTGTTCTTGGCGGCGGCCAGGTGCACGGCCACGGGCAGGCCGGTGACCTTGGCCATGGCGGCGGCGTACTGCTCGGGGTGGGCGTTGGCCCATTGCCAGGCGCGGTCGACACGGGTCACGAAGTCTTCCAGTTGCGCGCGTTTGTTGGCGATGGCTTCGCTGGTGGCCGCCAGGTACAGGTGGTTGCTGAGCAACTTCTCGCCACTGATCAGTACCTGCTCATCGCCTTGGGTGGTGGCCACGGTGGTGTAGGGGTCCCAGGTGGACCAGGCCGCGACACTGCCGTTTTCCAGCAGCACCCGTGATTCGCTGGGCATCAGGTACACGAAGGACACGTCACTGGTTTTAAGGCCCGCTTCGCGCAGCGCCTTGATCACCAAAAAGTGGCCGATGGAACCGCGGGTGGTGACGATACGCTGGCCCTTGAGGTCGGCCACGGTTTTGATCGGCGAGCCCTTGGGCACCAGGATCGCAGTGGTGAAGCGCCCTTGCAGGTGGGTGATGCTGACCACTTTCAGCGGGGCGCCTGCGCCCAGGGCAAACACATACGGTGCATCGCCCAGGGCACCGACGTCGACGGCGCCGGCATTCAACGCTTCGCCCAAGGGCGCGGCAGCGGGGAATTCGGAGAACTGGATCTGGTAAGGCACCGACTCAAGCTCGCCCGACACTTGCAGCAGTGCCTTGATGGTGGACTTCTGGTTGGCCACTTTCAGCGGTGCCAGGTCGGCGGCGTGGGCTGCGCTGACCAGTGCCAGTGAGCAGAGCAGGGTGGACAGCAGGCGGGGTATCGGCATGGCTCGACTCCAGGAACGGTGGCGGAACATAGGGCCTCCGCCTGGAGAAGGGGTCGGTCTGGTGTGAACGTTATTCCTATAAAAACCGTCTGTGAAAGTCTTTTTGGTTATATCTTAATTATTAATAATTAGGATTTTTATCAATTAATAAAATAAAAGATATGCATATAGGGGTCGGGTCATACGTTAGGACTGGCACAGTGGCCATTTGTCCGCAGGGCTTGACGACCTTGGGAATCGAGCGAATACTTAGCTGAAATTCATATATATGACTACATAACTACAAGAGTGGTCCTACGATGAACATGCTTTCCAGCGACGACCGTCTTCCCCTGTACCAGCGCCTGCGCGATGAACTCGCGCAGCAGATCGCCAACAACCGCTGGCGTGCCGGCGAAGCCATTCCCACCGAAGCGGCCTTGTCGGTGGAGTACAGCCTGTCGGTGGGCACCGTGCGCAAGGCCATCGACATGTTGGTCAGTGAACGCATCCTGGAGCGCCAGCAAGGCCGCGGCACGTTTATCCGCCGCCCGCAGTTCCAATCCTCGCTGTTTCGCTTCTTCCGCTTCATGACCCCCGATGGCGAACGCCATGTGCCTGAGAGCCGCATCTTGTCCAAGGAGCCTTTGCCTGCGCCCGCCGAAGTGGCCAAGGCCTTGGGCCTGCTGCCTGCCGACCCTGTGATCCGCCTGTTGCGCCTGCGCCTGATCGACAGCGTGCCGGTGCTGGTGGAAGAGATCTGGCTGCCGCGCGAACCCTTCAAAGCCATCCTCGACTTTGACCTCAATGCCGAGGGGCCGTTGCTGTATCCACTGTACGAAGACCTGTGCGGCCAAGTCGTGGCCTCGGCCGATGAGACCCTGACCGCCGAATCGGTCAGCGAGGTGCATGCCCGCCTGTTGCGCGTGCCAGCCGGGGCACCGGTGGTCGTGATCGAGCGTTTGGCGCGCAACTACGCAGGCCAGCCCATCGAGTGGCGCCGCTCCTGGGGCCATGCCAGCCACTTCCGCTACAGCGTCGAGATCCGCTAGTCATACGCGTTTGCCCGTCGTCAGCACTCAACACCTATAAGGATAAAAAATCATGTTCAAGTGGTACCGAGACGTCACCGCGCGCGAGCGCAAAACCTTCTGGGCCTGCTTCGGCGGCTGGGCGCTCGACGCGCTGGAAGTGCAAATGTTCGGCCTGGCGATCCCGGCGCTGATCGCAGCCTTTGCCTTGAGCAAGGGCGAGGCGGGCGCCATCAGCAGCGTCACCTTGATCACCTCGGCACTGGGCGGTTGGCTGGGCGGCACGTTGTCTGACCGCTATGGCCGGGTGCGCACGCTGCAGTGGATGATCGTGTGGTTCTCGCTGTTCACCTTCCTCTCGGCGTTTGTCACCGGCTACGAGCAGTTGCTGGTGGTCAAGGCCTTGCAAGGCTTCGGCATTGGCGGCGAATGGGCGGCGGGCGCAGTACTGATGGCCGAAACCATTCAGGCCAAGTACCGCGGCAAGGTCATGGGCACCGTGCAAAGCGCCTGGGCCGTGGGCTGGGGCGCCGCCGTGGCGGTGTTCACGCTGATCTACACTTTTGTGCCCGAGGCCATGGCCTGGCGTGTGATGTTCCTGGTGGGCCTTTTGCCTGCGCTGTTGATTGTCTACGTGCGCCGCAGCGTGCAGGAGCCGGACAGCTTTGTGCGCCAGCAAAAGCTCAACGCCAAGCCGATGAACTTCTTTGCCTCGATGGCCGGTATCTTCCGCCCGCAGCTGCTGCGCGTGACCTTGCTCGGCGGCTTGCTGGGCCTGGGCGCCCACGGTGGTTACCACGCGGTGATGACCTGGCTGCCGACCTTCCTCAAGACCGAGCGGCAACTGTCGGTGCTCAGTTCCGGTGGCTACCTGGCGGTGATCATCTTCGCGTTCTTCTGCGGCTGCGTGGCCAGTGGGTTCATGGTCGACCGCATTGGCCGGCGCAAAAACATCATCCTGTTCGCCTTCTGCTGCGTGGTCACCGTGCAGTGCTACCTGTTCCTGCCGTTGACCAACCAGCAAATGCTGTTTTTGGGTTTCCCGCTGGGCTTTTTCGCGGCCGGCATCCCGGCCAGCCTGGGCTCACTGTTCAACGAACTGTACCCCGCCGACGTGCGTGGCGCCGGCGTGGGCTTTTGCTACAACTTCGGCCGCGTGCTGTCGGCGGTGTTCCCGTTCATGGTCGGCCACATGAGCGAGTCCATGTCGCTGGGCTCGGCCATCGGTATCGACGCCGGCATCGCCTATGGCGTGGCGGTGATCGCAGCCCTCGCTTTGCCTGAAACCCGCGGCCGCGACTTGAGCGCCGCAGCACCTGATGCAGCCCCCACCAACGCACCTGGAAGTGCTTCTCGAGCGTGATTGCAACCATGAGTACCCCGTTCCTGGGCGTTGACGCCCACGCCCACGTGTTCAGCCGCCAACTTGACTTGATCGAGGGGCGGCGCTACACGCCCAGCTACGACGCGACGCTGGCGCAGTGGCTGCACAACCTGCAAGGCCAGGGCTTGAGCCATGGCGTGCTGGTGCAGCCGAGCTTCTTGGGTACCGAGAACAGCCATTTGCTGCAAGCCTTGGCACAGGCACCGGACCGCCTGCGGGGCGTGGCCGTAGTGGACACCGACACCAGTACCTCGCAACTCAAGCGCATGGCGCGCCTGGGGGTGGTGGGCATCCGCCTGAACCTGATGGGCAAGAGCCTGCCAGACCTGGGCTCGGCCCAGTGGCGACCGCTGCTGGAGCAGGTCGCGCAGTTGGGCTGGCATGTGGAACTGCACCGCCAGATCGAGGACATCCCAAGCCTGTGCGCGGCCTTGGAACCCTATGGTTGCAAGATCGCCATCGATCACTTTGGCCGCCCCCACGCAGGCTTCGGGGTACAGCACCGCACCTTCCAAGACCTGCTGGCGCTGGGCGGCCAGGGGCATCTGTGGGTCAAGGTCTCGGGGGTGTATCGCCTGGGCGGCACCCATCAGGAAAACCTGGCGTTCGCCCATGCTGCGGCGCCCTTGCTGATCGAGCATTTCGGCACCGATCACCTGGTGTGGGGCAGCGATTGGCCGCATACCCAGCATGAAAGCAGCGTCGAGTATTCGGGGCAGTTCGCCTTGCTCCAAAGCATGGTGCCGTGGCCGGAGCAGCGCCAGGCGATCCTTACTGAAGGGGCCCGTGGGTTGTTTGGTTTTTAAAGGTTATTTGGCAAACAGCTGGCTCATGTCCTTGAACGCCTTGAACTCCAGAGCGTTGCCGCACGGGTCGAACAGGAACATCGTCGCCTGCTCGCCCACCTGGCCCTGAAAACGCACGTAGGGCTCGATCACAAACTGTGTTTTGCGCGCCCGCAGCCGTTCGGCCAGGGCCTCCCATTCCTGCCATTGCAACACGATGCCGAAATGCGGCACCGGCACGTCGTGGCCGTCTACCGCATTGGTGTGGGCGGCTTCCTGGGATTGCGTTTGTGGGTGCTGGTGGATCACCAACTGATGGCCGTAAAAGTCGAAATCGACCCACTGCTCGCTGGAACGGCCTTCGGCCAAGCCGAACACTTCACCGTAGAAGTGCCGTGCGGCGGCGAGGTCGTAGACCGGGATGGCCAGGTGGAACGGTGACAATGCCATGGTGGGCTCCAATCAGGGTGGGTGTGAGCGCATTGTCAGTCATTTGAATTTCGATGCAAAGCGCATAAAATTGCTGCCCAGCCTTAATAATTTCGATCAGGCGCCCGCAGTGAACCGAGAACTGAAAACCTTCCTGAGTGTGGCCCGCCTCGGTACCTTTGCCGCCGCAGGCCAGCAGGTGGGCCTGACCCAGTCTGCCGTGAGCGCGCAGATCAAGAACCTTGAGCAAGCGTTGGGCGTGCGGCTGTTCGACCGCACCGGGCGGGCGGCCACGTTGAACGCGGCCGGGCTTCGCGCCATTCCCTTGGCCGAGGAGATGCTGGCGACGTTCGCGCGCATGGGCGCCCCCCAGAGCTCTTTGCAAGGCCTGCTGCGCATCGGTGCGGTGAACACCGTGCAGACCGGTTTGTTGCCCAAGGCGTTGTTACAGCTCAACCGCGAGGCCCCGCAAATCAGTGTCAAGCTGACGCCTGGCGTCTCGTTGAACCTGCTGAGCCAGGTGGATGCGGGCGAAATCGACCTGGCGTTGATGATTCGCCCCCCGTTTGCCTTGCCCAAGGAACTGCACCTAGAAGTGCTGGCCACTGAGCCGTTCGTGTTGATCACGGCGCTGGGGGTGCCGGGTGATGACCCGCTGCTCGTGCTCAGGGAGCAGCCGTTGATTCGCTACGATCGCAACTCGTTCGGCGGCCGGCGCGTGAGCCAGTTTTTGCGTGAGCACAAACTGCAGGTGCGCCAGGTGCTGGAGCTCGATGAACTGGATGCCATCGCGCGCATGGTACGGATGGGCCTGGGGGTGGCGTTGATTCCGCTGGCAGGCTTATGGCTGGAACAGCCCGAAGGGCTGCGAATCCTGCCGCTGGGTGACCTGGGTTTTGATCGGGAACTGGTGCTGGTGGGGCGATATGGTCAGCGCCAGTCAGCTTTGCAGCAGGCGTTCAGGCGTTGCTTGCAGCCCTTGTAGGCGCTGGCCCGCCGCGCCTGCCCAGCACTTGGCTCAAGCGTTGGCCAGTTGCCGAACATCTCGCTGCCAGGCCCGCAACCCATACACCGCCAACACCACGAAGCCTGCATACAAGCCTGCCGTGAGTGTCAGGTCCTTGTACAGGTATTGGCCCACGTAGATCACATCCAGCACGATCCACAGGCCCCAACTGGCCACGTACTTGCGCGCGGCCCAGAGGCTGGCGACCACGCTGAAACCGGTCAGCTGGGCGTCGAGCCAGGGCAGGGCAGCGTCGGTGAAGGTGTGGGTCAGCCAGCCCAGCAACAACCCAGCGCCAGCGCCGGCCAGCACGCCCAGCACCCCTTCGCGCAGCGGCAAACGCTCGGCGTGCACGCGGCCTTGGTCCAGGCCGCCCTGGCTCCAGCGCCACCAACCGTAGGCTTGCAAGAAGGCGAACAGCACTTGCAACAGCATGTCCGAATACAGCTTCACGTCGTAGAAAATCCACACATACAACAGCACGGCGACCACGTTGACCGGCCAGCACCAGCGGATGCGCTTGGCGGTCAGCCACACGCCCAATACGTTGACGATAACGGCGATGATTTCCAGGGGCGACATGGGGCTCTCGTGGGTGACGGTGAAGGGCGGCCCACACGATAGCAAAACCCGCGCTCAGCGGCTTCAATGATCTCATCGACAAAACTGATGACGGGCTACGCTTAAGGGCGCGATACTGCGTCCCAGACACTTTATAAGGCCGTGCGGCAATGACCGCGCGGCCACGATTGCGGCCCCACAGGGGCCGTGACACCCGTGATTTGCGCTCGAGGTCAACATGCAAAAACTCACCATCAATGGTCAGGACCATGAGGTGGATGTCCCCGCGGACATGCCATTGCTCTGGGTGCTGCGCGACGTGCTGGGCATGACCGGCACCAAATACGGCTGTGGCATCGCCCAGTGCGGCGTGTGCACCGTGCACCTGGACGGCCGCGCGGTGCGTTCCTGCGTGTTGCCGGTCAGTGCCGTCGCCGGCAAGCCGGTGACCACCATCGAGGCCATCGATCAGACGCCCGTGGGCCAGAGCGTGCAAAAGGCCTGGCTGGAACACGAGGTGGTGCAGTGCGGGTACTGCCAGTCCGGGCAAATCATGTCGGCCGTGGCGCTGCTCACCGAGCACCCCAAGGCCAATGACGAGCAAATCGTCACGGCGATGTCCGGCAATATGTGCCGCTGCGCCACCTACACGCGCATCCGCGCCGCCATCAAAAGCGTCAGCCAGGCCTGAGGAGGTAAGCATGTCCGATACCACGGCTTCACTGTCCCGGCGTGGCTTGCTCAAAGGCGGCGCGCTGGCCACCGGCGGCCTGATACTCAGCACCTGGCTGCCCTCGATGCGCGCCCAGGGCGCGGCAGCCCAGGCGGTTGCCACCGCCCGCCTGGGTGATCAGGCATCACCCGGGTTCGGCGCCTTTGTGCGGGTGGGCCACGATGGCCGGGTCACGGTGATCTCGCCAAAAATCGAAATGGGCCAGGGCGTGCAAACCGGCATCGCCATGATGGTGGCCGAAGAACTGGAGGTGGGCCTGGACCAGGTCGACCTGCAAGAGGCGCCGCCCAATAATGCGCTGTACACCGACACGTTGTTGCAGTTCCAGGCCACCGGGGGCTCTTCGTCCACCCGTTACACCTGGGAGCCGCTGCGCAAGGCCGGGGCCAGCGCGCGCATTTTGCTGGTGCAGGCCGCCGCGCTGCGCTGGAATGTCGCGCCCAGCAAATGCCACGCCGAGCAGGGCCGCGTCCTTGGCCCGGCCGGCCAGCATGCGACGTACGGCGAGCTGGTAGAGGCAGCCGCCCAACTCCCGCTGCCCACTGACGTGCCGCTCAAGGCCATCGCCGACTTCAAGTTGCTCGGCACCCCGGCCCAGCGCCTGGACACGCCGAACAAGGTCAACGGCAAGGCGCGCTTCACCATCGACGTGCAAGTGCCCGGCATGCTGATCGCCTCGACCCTGACCTGCCCGGTGCACGGCGGCACCTTGCGCGGCCTCGACGAAGGCGCGGCACGCCAGGTACCGGGGGTGCGCGACATCGTGCGCCTGGACAACGCCGTGGCCGTGACCGCGAGCAACTTCTGGGCCTGCCAGCAAGGCCTCAAGGCTCTGCGCATTGATTGGGACCTGGGCAAGAACGCCAGCGGCAACTCGGCGCAATTGGACAAGGCCCTGCTGGACGCCAGCCACCGCGACGGCGTGGTGGCCAAGCGCGAAGGCGACATCGACACCGCCCTGGCCTCGGCCAGCCACCGCTTCGAGGCGGTGTACGAACAACCCTTCCTGTCCCACTCGCCGCTGGAGCCGATGACCTGCGTGGCCCACGTGCGCCCGGACGCCTGCGAGCTGTGGGTGGGTACCCAGGCGCCGGTGTTCGCCCAGATGGGCGCGGCCAAGATCAGCGGCCGCAGCCAGGACCAGGTGATCATTCACAACCAGTTGATTGGCGGCGCTTTCGGCCGTCGATTGGAGTCGGACTTCATCTTCCAGGCCGTGGACATCGCCCGCCAGGTCAGCTACCCGATCAAACTGATCTGGAGCCGCGAAGAGGACATGACCCACGACCGCTATCGCCCGCACTACGTGGACCGCATCAACGCGGCGCTGGATGACGATGGCCAGTTGCAGGGCTGGGAGCACCGCATTGCCGGCGCCTCGGTGATTGCCAGCTACATCGGCAAGCTGCCTGACAACGGCGTGGATGCCGACGCGGTGGAAGTGGCGATCGAGCCCATCTATCAACTGCCTCACTTGCAGGTGCGCTACATCCGCGAAGACCCAGGCACCCTGCCGGTGTCGTGGTGGCGTGGGGTAGGGCCGCTGCGCAGCACCTACGTGCTGGAAAGCTTCATCGATGAACTGGCCCACAATGCCAAGGCCGACCCGGTGGCCTACCGTTTGAAGCTGTTGGCCAAGCAACCGCGCGCGGCAGCCGTGCTCAAGCGCGCGGCAGAACTGGCCAACTGGAACACGCCGTTGCCCAAGGGGCAGGGGCGTGGAGTGGCCGTCACGGCGGTGTTCGGCAGCTACATCGCCACCGTGGTGGAGCTCCAGACCCAGGGCGAACGCGGCGTGCGCATCAAGCGCCTGCTGTCGGTGATCGATTGTGGTTTCGTCAACAACCCCACCTCGGTCACCTCCCAAGTGGAGGGCGGTACTTTGTTCGGCCTGTCGGCAGCGTTGTTCAACGAAATCCTCGTGGAAAACGGCCAGGTGCAACAAAACAACTTCCACGCCTACCGGCAGCTGCGCATGAGCGACGCGCCGCCTGTGGAGGTGCACCTGATGCCCAGCCTGGAAGCCCCTGGTGGGGTCGGTGAAACCGGTGCGGTGCCGGTGGCTGCAGCCCTGGTCAATGCCCTGCACGCGGCGTCCAGTACCCGCGTGCGTCGTTTGCCCTTGAGCCGTTCCGGCTACTACACCCTGTGAGGAGCGCTGCCATGAAAGCTATCCATACCGCCGCGGTGCTGGCGTTGGCCAGTGCATGCCTGCACGCCCAGGCCGATGACGCAGGCCTGATCCAAAAAGGCCAATACCTGACCCGCGCCGCCGACTGCGTGGCCTGCCACACCGTGGCCGGTGGCAAGGAACTGGCCGGCGGGCTGGCGTTCAAGCTGCCGTTCGGCACCTTGTATTCGCCCAACATCACCCCCGACAAGGCCACCGGAATCGGCGATTGGACCGATGACGAGTTTGTCAGTGCCCTGCAAAAAGGCGTGGGCAAGGACGGCAAGCATTACTACCCGGCTTTCCCCTACACCTCGTACACGCTGATGCCCCGCGAAGACATCCTGGCGATCAAGGCGTACCTGTTCAGTTTGGCACCCGTGAACCAGCCGCCCACGGAAAATGCCATTTCGTTCCCGTTCAACCAGCGTTGGGGCATGTTCTTCTGGAACGCGGCGTTCCTGGGTGACAAGCGCTTTGAGGCCGACCCCAAACAATCGGCCGAATGGAACCGCGGCGCCTACCTGGTGGAAGGGCCGGGGCACTGCGGCGAATGCCACACCCCTCGCAACATCGCCCAGGCCGTCAGCAGCAGCCGCTCGCTGGCGGGCAGCTTGTTGGGTAACTGGCGCGCCTATAACATCAGCTCCGACACGCAATACGGCATCGGCGCCTGGCCCAACGAGGCACTGGTCAGCTACTTGTCCAAGGGCTATGCGCCGGGCTACGGCATGGCCGGTGGGCCGATGGCCGATGCGGTCGAACACAGCCTGCGCTACCTGGAGCCCGGCGATTTGCAAGCCATCGCCGTGTACCTGAAAAGTACACCGGCACGGGCCGAAGGCGTTCCACGGCCCACACCGGAGGTCAGCCAAGTGGCGGCAGAGCCGGGCGATGCGTTGGGGCGCAAGCTGTTTGCCGATTCGTGTGCGGCGTGCCACCGCCTGGACGGCACCGGCAACCAGACGCCAGTGGCCACGTTGCTGGGCTTGAAGACGGTGAACGACCCGGCCGGCACCAACCTGCTGGGCGTGCTGCTCGGCGGCCACCTGAACGGCGCCGCCGGGCCCGACCAGCGCATGCCGGACTTCGGCAAGGGCTATAGCGACAAGGAGTTGGCTGCGGTGGGTACGTTTGTATTGCGCCGGTTCGGGCAGAGTGACGGGAGACTGACGCCGCAGAATGTGGCTGAAAGTCGGGCGCTGAACTTGCATTGAGCCCTCTTGGGCATAACGCTGTGTTGATGGATTGACTTGATGCGCCGCCTCCCATCCCTGACCGCCTTGCGCACTTTCGAGTGCGCCGCCCGCCATGCGCATTTCGGCCGCGCGGCGGCCGAGTTGTGCGTCACCGACAGCGCCGTCAGCCACCAGATCCGTCAGTTGGAAGGCGAACTGGGCACCGAGCTTTTCGTGCGCGAAGGCCGCCAGGTTCGCCCTACACCTGCGGCGCTGCGCTTGTTGCAGCGCCTGCAACAGGCCTTCGAGCTGGTGGGGGACGCGTGCGACGAACTGCGCGACCCGGCTTCCCAAGCAGTGCTGCGCATCGCGGTCACCGCCGAGCTTGCGCAAAAGTGGCTGGTGCGCCGGCTGGCCGACTTCACCAGCCAATGCCCGCACATCACCTTGCACCTGCACGAACAACCCATCGACGCCCGTGTACCGGGTGAAGACATCGACCTGGCGATCACCTACGGTGCCGGCCCCGAAGATGGCAGTGCCTATTGGGTCAAACCGCTGCCGGTGCTGGTGTTCTTTCCGGTGTGCAGCCCAGCGCTGTTCAACCAGGGCACGTTGCATGCGCCTGCGGACCTGGCCGGCCACGGCCTGCTTCACGATGACCAGGACGGCACCACCTGGGCCAGTTGGCTGGGCGCCCATGCTGGCCACTTGCAAGCCAGCCGCCACCTGTATTTCGCCCACGCCGGCCTGGCCCTGGAAGCGGCGGCGCAAGGGCAGGGCGTGGCAATGGGCGACAACCTGACCGCCACCGAAGACCTGGCCAACGGCCGGCTGGTACGCCCCTTCACCGCCAGCATCACGGCGTTGGGCCAGTACGCTATCGTGGGTGAGCGCCTGCGCCTGGAGCGGCCCGCCGTGGCAGCGTTCCTGCACTGGCTGGAAGGGCAATTGCAGCTTGCCTGAATTTAACTCACCTATCCCTTAGAAATGCTCGTTGGAAGGCGCCGCGTGGGCGGTGATAGTTTGCCGGTCATCCCACCCCATGAGGCGTTGCCATGACCCGCTCACTGCTCACCACCCCCAAGGCCGACGGTTTTCGCTTGCCCGGCGAATTCGAAACCAAGACCCGTTGCTGGCTCGGCTGGCCGGAGCGCCCCGACGTGTGGCGCAATGGCGGCAAGCCGGCGCAGCAGGTGTGGGTGCAGATCGTCAGCGCCATCGCCCAGAGCGAACCGGTCACGGTGTGCGCCTCGGCCGCCCAATACGCCAACGCCCGCCACCTGCTGCCCGACCACGTGCGGGTAGTGGAAATGACCTGCAACGACACTTGGTTTCGCGACAGCGGCCCGTGCTTCGTGGTCAATGACGCCACCGGCGAGGTGCGCGGCGTCGACTTCCAGTTCAACGCCTACGGTGGCCTGGACGGCGGCCTTTATTACCCCTGGGACAAGGACGACCAGATCGCCCAGAAGATTCTAGAAATCGAGCATTTGGATCGCTACCGCGCGCCCTTGATTGCCGAGCTGGGCGGTATCCAGAGCGATGGCCAGGGCAGCATCCTGACCACCGAGCAGTGCCTGCTCAACCGCAACCGCAATGCCCACCTGGGCAAGGACGAAGTGACTCGCCGGCTCACCGACTACCTGGGTGCCGAGCAAATCATCTGGCTGCCGCGCGGCTGCAAGTTCGACGAAACCGATGGCCACGTCGACGACCTGGCCTGCTTCGTGCGGCCAGGCGAGGTGGTACTGCAATGGACCGACAACCGCGACGACCCGCAGTGGGAGATCTACCAGGAGGCCTATGACATTTTGCGCAGCACCCGCGACAGCCGTGGCCGCGAACTGATCGTGCACAAGCTGGCCCAGCCCGATGTGCTGGAGTGGACGGCCGAAGAGGCCGCAGGCCTTGACCATATCGATGGCACCCACGTGCGCGAAGCCGGCACCCAGATCTGCGCCTCGTACATCAACTACTACGCCGGTAACTCGGCCATCGTGGTGCCGCTGTTCGGCGGGCGCCACGATCAGGCAGCGCAGGCCACCTTGGCCGAATTGTTCCCGCAGCACCGCATCATCGGTATCGAGAACTCCCGCGAGATCTTGCTCGGTGGCGGCAACGTCGCCTGCATCACCATGCCGCAATACGCCGGCGGGGTGCGCGCATGAAGGCGCACACGCTGCTCGCCGCAGCGCTGCTGGGGGTCGCCGCCAGTGCAACGGCGGCTGACACGCCCACGGTCAACCTGTATATCTGGGGCGAATACCTGGCCCCCGACACCCTTAAGCGGTTCGAGGCAGAGACCGGCATCCGGGTGGTGGAGGACCACTTCGATTCCCTGGAAACCATGGAAACCAAGTTGCTGACCGGGCGCAGCGGCTACGACCTGGTGCTCAGCGCCGGCCAGCACCTGAGCCGCGCGATCGAGGCCGGTGCCATCCAGCCGCTGGACAAGGCCGCGTTGCCGCATTTCGCCGGCATCGGCGAGGAGTTCCGCCAGCACATGGCGGTGTTCGACCCAGGCAATCGTTATGCCGGGATCTACGGCTGGGGCACCACCGGCGTTGGCTACCAGCAGGAGGCCGTGACCAAGCGCTTGCCGGCTGCGCCGCTGGACAGCTGGGCGATGCTGTTCGACCCGGCCGTGGTGTCCAAATTCGCCGATTGCGGCGTCAGCCTGCTCAACGACCCCAACGAACTGTACGCGGCGGTGATGCGTTACCTGGGCCTGGATATCAACAAGCAAAGCCTGGCGGACTTGAAAATCGCCCAGGCGCAGTTGATGAAAATCCGACCCTACATCCGCTATTTCGACAATGACCGCAACATCAACGACCTGGCCAACGGCGACACCTGCGTGGCCATGTCCTGGAACGGCAACGTCGGCATCGCGGCGGGGCAGGCCCAGCAGGCCGGCAAGCCGTTCAGCCTGCACTACCGCATTCCCAAGGAAGGCACGCTGATCTGGTTCGACGCCATGGTCATCCCCAAGGATGCCCCGCACCCGGCGGCCGGCCTTGCGCTGATGGACTTTTTGATGCGCCCTGACGTGATCGCGCCGATCACCGACACCATCCACTATGCCAACGCCATCAGTGCTGCCGACGCACTGGTGGACCCGGGAATTCGCAATGACCCGGGCACCTACCCGCCCGCGTCGGTGCGCGCCACGCTGTTCAGCAAAAACGACAATGGCAAGGAGTTCAACCGCGCGTTAACGCGGGCCTTCAGCAGCCTCAAAGCCGGGCAGTAAGTACGGCGTCAGGCGGCTCGGCCATACTGGACCGAAGCCGCCAGCCCTCGCGCCACACCTTCAACTGCCGGTACTTCACCAGGTACCGCAGGCCCACGGCCGTGGCGGCGAAGCCTGCCGCCGCACCGATGCCCAGGGCCCAGCGCGGGCCGAAGGTATCGGCCACCCAGCCGACGATCGGCGCGCCCAGCGGCGTGCCGCCCATGGCGATCGCCAGCAGGATGGCCATGACCCGCCCGCGCATGGCAGGCTCTGTGCTCAATTGCACGACGGCGTTGGCGGTGGTGTTGAAGGTTTGCGCGCTGATTCCGATCACCACCAGCAACAGGCCGAACAGCCAATAATTGGGTACCCCCGCCGCGATCGTCAGCCCGGCGCCGAACACGCTGGCCCCCACCAATAGCAACGCCAGGCGCGGCTTGGCGCGGCGTGCCGAGAGCAGGGCCCCAATTACCGAACCCACGGCCATGGTCGAGGTGAGCAAGCCGTATTCACTGGCGCCGGCATGGAAAACCGTTACCGCCATGGTCGAGATAAAAATTGGAAAGTTCAGGCCAAAGGTGCCAATCAGAAACAGCATGGTCAGGATGGCTTTAAGGTCCGGGCGCAGCCACACGTAGCGAAACCCTTCGGCGAAACTGGCCCGTGTGCGCACGGCACGTACCTGGCGGTGCAGTTCGTGAACGCGCAGCAAGCACAGCGAGCCGATCACTGCGGCGAAGGTGGCGGCATTGATCAGGAACACGCCGCCGCTGCTCATCACGCTGATCAACACGCCGGCCACCGCCGGGCCGATCATGCGCGCGGCGTTGAACGAGGCGGAGTTCAGCGCCACGGCGTTGGAAAGATCCTCATCGCCCACCAATTCTGCGACAAAGGTCTGGCGCGCCGGCGCATCGAACGCGGTGGTGCAGCCCAACAAAAAGGCGAACACATAGACGATCCACAGCTGCGCCAGGCCCAGCGCCGTGATCAGGCCAAGGCCCAGTGCCAGGGTTGCCATGATGCCTTGGGTGGCGAATAGCAGCTTGCGCCGGTCCAGGTGGTCGGCAGCCATGCCGGTAAGGGGCAGCAGCAACAGCATGGGCCCGAACTGCAACGCCATCACGATGCCCACGGCGGTGGCATTGCGGTGGGTGAGTTCGGTCAGCACCAGCCAGTCCTGGGCGGTGCGCTGCATCCAGGTACCAATGTTGGACACCAACGCGCCAATGGCCCATAGCTTGTAGTTGTAATTATTGAGGGAGCGAAATGTACGGCTCAAGGGCGACGGCGTCCTGCACCAAGTTAAGCGTGTGAGCGTGCCTGATGCCAACCTTGTTGGGCAAGGCCGGCAGGCAGGTTTCATCAATCAATCGCGGTGCTGCTTGCGGTTGTGGTGGCGGTTGTGGCCGCCACTGTGTTTGTCGCCGTTGGACAAACTGTTGCCCACCGCGCCGCCACCGGCACCGCCCACGCCGGCACCAATGGCCGAGCCCGTGGCGCCGCCCAGGGAATTGCCCAGCACCGAGCCCCCGGCCGCGCCCAATCCGCCGCCGACGGCAGCCGAGGTGCGGTTACCCTTCTTGGCACCCACCGCGCCGCCCGCCGCACCGCCGACGCCGGCCCCCACCGCTGCACCGGTGCTGCCACCGAGCTGGCCACCGACGACATTACCCAGGACACCGCCCACGCCACCGCCGACGGCAGCACTGCCGTTGTCAGCGAAGGCGGGCGGGGCAAGCAGCAGCGAGAGTGCAAAGGCCAGATAGGAGCGGCGCATGATGGGTTCCTCGAAAAAGTTTTTTGTTCTGTCTTAATTCGAGGCGCTTGATGCGACAAAGTTCGGCGATCGCGGGCGGTGAGAGGCTGATCGAAACGCCTGGTCGGTCACGGTTAGGCAATTAAATAAATAGAACCCTGCCCCCCGGAAGACCTCCAACTATCAGGCCCGCCATTTTCCGGGCTCAAGCGAGGTGATCAATGAGCAACGAAGCCAAGCAGCAACAAGGCGACCAGAGCCAGGTCAGCGGGCGCAACGACCCGGCCATCGATCCGGTGCCGGCGGACGGCGCACCGCCGGTAGAATCCCCGAAAACCGATCAAACGGCCAAGGACAACGACTACAGTCCGGATTTCAAGCCCAAGCCCACCGGTGCCAAGCCGGGCGAGGAGACCGATGCCGACATCGACACCGACGGCGGCTAAGGCAGGCCTGGCCAGTGCGGTTGTGCGAGGTTATAGATGCAAATACCCCGCATACAACCCATAGGCCGCGGCGATCGTGGCCACCAGCAGCACGGCGAACACGACCTTCTCGGCGCTGGTGAACACGTGTTTACCCTGTTCCCTGCGCGCCTTGATGAACAGCACCACGCCGGGCGTGTACAGCAGCGCCGAGAGCAACAGGTGCACCATGCCGCCGGCGTACACCAGCCACACGCTGTAGATCAGCGCCAGCAGGCCAATCACCAGGTCCTTGCGGCGCTGATCCCACAGCTGTTCGTAGCTTTCCCCGCGCGCGGCCAGCAACACCGCGTAGCCTGCTGAAAACAGGTAGGGCAGCAGCGACATCGAGGCGGCCAGGTACACCAGGCTCGTGTAGGTGCTGGCCGCAAACAGGGTGATGATCAGGAACACCTGCACGGTGCCATTGCTCAGCCACAGCGCGTTGACCGGTACGCCCTTGGCGTTTTCCTTGGCCAAGAAGCGCGGCATGGTCTGGTCGTGCGCCGCGGCGTACATGATTTCTGCGCTGAGCAGTACCCACACCAGCAGCGCCCCGAACAGCGACACGATCAGGCCTGCGATGATCAATACCGCGCCCCAATGGCCCACCACCTCTTCCAGCACGTAGGCCATCGAGGGGTTGGGCAGGCCGGCCAGTTGCGCCTGGCGCATGATGCCCATGCTCAACACATTGACCATCACCAGCAGTAACAGCACGCCCAGAAACCCCAGCACTGTGGCCTTGCCGACGTCGCTGCGCTTGCTTGCGCGGCTGGAATAGAGGTTGGCGCCCTCAATGCCGATGAACACCCAAACGGTGATCAGCATCATGTTGCGCACCTGGCTCATCACGCTGCCAAACTCGGGGTGCAGCGTGCCCCAGAAGTCTTCGGTGAAAATGTCCAGGCTGAAGGCCATGGCCGCGATGATAATGAACAGCACCAGCGGGACGATCTTCGCCACGGTGGTCAGTTGGTTGATGAAGGCCGCCTGCTTGATGCCGCGCAGGATCAAAACGTGCAAGGTCCACACCAGCAGCGACGCGCAGGCGATGGCGGTGACGGTGTTGCCCTCGCCGAACACCGGAAAAAAGTAGCCCAGGGCGCTGAAAATCAGCACGAAGTAACTGACATTGCCCAGCATGGAACTCAGCCAGTAACCCCAGGCCGAGTTGAAACCGATGTAGTCACCGAACCCCGCCTTGGCATAGGCGTACACCCCGGCATCGAGGTGCGGCTTGCGGTTGGCCAGGCTTTGGAAGACGAAGGCCAGCATCAGCATGCCCACCGCACTGATGGCCCAGCCGATCAGTGCCGCGCCGGGGCTGGCGCTTTTGGCGACGTTTTGCGGCAGCGAGAAGATCCCGCCACCGATCATCGAGCCCACCACCACGGCGGTGAGGGCGCCCAGGCTAAGTTTTTGCTCCGCTGTCGTGGTCATGCGAACTTCCTTTTGATCAACTCAATCGACTTTAAGGAAAGTAGCCGCTAATCGTATTGATACAAGTCAGGGCGTGGGCAGATGCGCTTCGATGCGGTGCAGTTGGTAGGGGTAAAACGGGTTGGCGGTCAAGCGCATCAAGGCGTCCAGCGGCACTACCAGCACGCCGCGCTCGCCTCGTGCTGCCAGGGTGCCCAGGTGCACGCCGAAGTGCTCGGCGGGGCTCGGCTGTTGCCCATACAAACCGTCGGTGACGGGGAACGGCAAGGCGATGTGCGACAGTGAAAAAATATCCGCGGGGTAGGCCAGGCCCAGCGGCTGGGTGAGCTCGTGCGTGCTCTGCGCCGGGGTGTCTTTGATGTTCATGGTTGAGTCGTGCGTCGATGCGTTGCTGATCACCGTCGTGCGGTAATTGCGCGGTGTAGCCGGCAGCAGGTGCTCGATTGACAGCGCCCCGTCTTCATCCAGCAGGCCTTCGTAGTCGTCGGCGCGGTTGAGGTCGTACAGCACCAGTTCGCTGCCGTTGGCGGGCAGGCGATTGAACAGGTTATTGATGACCGCAGGCGTGCTCACGGTGTAATCGGCCAACGACTGAAAAGCCAGGATCGGTGGCAAGCCCCGGGCGCCCTTGGCCGACAGTTGACGTTGCAGCACATCGGTCAGCAACCAGGATTGCCGTGCAGCGTTCACGGGAAAGGAGTTGTACTTGAACGGGTTGAACTCCGGCAGCCGGCTCAGCCAGGCGGCCTTGGCAAAGGCGGGGAGAATGGCCGGCCAACCGGCAATGCCGGCAAAGCGGGCAGACCCGGCCACGCCAATCATGGGGGACAGCAAAACCAGTTGATCGGCGCGGGCCAGGCTTGGGTCTGCCAGGCTGTCCAGGGCGTACTTGACGGCCAGCGCCCCGCCGGTGGAAAACCCGACGATGTGCAGCGGCGCCGGTGCCGGCACACGCAGGCGGGCTTCGCGCACGGCCAGACGGGTGGCGGCCAGCCAGTCCTGCCATTGCACACGAGTCAGGGCCCCCGGCACCGTGCCATGCCCCGGCAGGCGCAGGCCCACTGCCAGGTAGCCCAAGTCTCGGTAGCGCTGGGCAATGTGTCGCAGGCTGTAAGGCGAATCGGTGAGGCCGTGCAACAGCACCACCACGCCTTTGGGCGGTCCATCGGGAAACAGCTCATAGGAGCGGTTCCAGTCCTGCGTGAAGTGCGCCGGGTACACAGGGCTGTCGCTGCGGTAACGGTTGATGCGCGGGGTGTGCTCGGGCAAATCGGCGCTGACGTGTTCGCGCACTTGATCGAAGGCGTTGGCTTCGGCCGCAAGCCAGCCGGCCCAGTTGGCCCGGTTCAGCTGCGTCACGCTCATTTCATCGGGCACGAAGGTGTGCCAACTGGCCAACGGCGGGCCTTTTTCACTGTCGTAGGCGCGCCAGGCCAGCAGGGTAATGGCGGCGGTGACCATCACCAACAGGCCACGTTTGAGCAGCACTTCTAGGGTCACGGCTGGTACCGCCAGCAGGCCACCGCACTCAGGGCGATCGCCAGCCCCGCCAGGCCAAACACCCAAGGCGCCGAGGCAACGGGCAACAGTACACCGGCCAGCAACGGGCCCAGGCCTGCGCCCACGTCACGCCATACGGCGTTGGAGGCCAGTGCCTGTACGCGATTGGGCCCTGGGTTGCGTTCGGCCACCAGGGTGGTCACCAAGGGCAGTTGCAGGGCACGCAGCACCAGTACCGCCGCGCCGCCGACGATCACCCAGTGGCTGCCAAACACGGTCAGGGCCAAGGCGCTGGCGATGGAGAACAGCAGCAGCATGGGCGTTGCACCAAACTGTTGTGCGGCCCGCCCGCCCAAGGGGCTCAAGACCATTTCCGATAGGTAGCGCAGGCCCATCAGCGCACCTGCCACCAGCACGGCGTCGGCGCCCAGCATCTTCTGTGCTTGCAGCGACAAGCCGAAAATGAACAGCCCGTCCAGCGCCACGCCCTCGACAAACGACCACACCGCCACGCTGTCCGGCCACTTGAAACGCTTGCCGGCAGCGTTGAAGGCATGCCCGGTGGCCGGCAACTGACGGGCGAACCACAGCCCCAGCAAACAACACACGCTCAGTATCACGAAGATCACCCGCGGCCCCCACCAGTGGGTCAGCGCGGCACCCAGCGGCAGGGCCAGCATGGGCCCGATTGCGGCGATGGCCCGCGCCCGGTCCTGAACGCCTGGCAGCACCGCTGGGCTCGGCGGTGGCCATCACCTGGGTCGAGAGGTTCAGCGCGGCGAAACACAAACCCCATACCAGGCGCAGGCCCAGCAGCCAGGCAAAGCCTGAGAGGGTGGCATTGCCCAGGGCGCACAGCGCAGCCGCACCGGCGGCAATGCTGCTGGTGAGGCGGTCACCGTGACGGGCATAGAAACGCACCACCTGGCTGTAGCCAACGATGCGCACCAGGCGGTTGGCCGCCAGCAAGATGCCGGCCTGGGCCAAGCTAATGCCAAAAGCCTGGGGCTGCATGGGCAGCAGCAGGTAAAGCAGTACGTCGCTGGGCAGGCACAGGGCCATGGTCAATGCGGCGCGGCGCGAGGCCTTGTCACTGGCAGCGATGAGGGGAGCAGACATAAGTGCGTGTCGTCCTGGACGCAAACGATCTGATCATGCCGCGCAGCTGTAGGTGATGCAAGCAAGGCCTTGCGCGGTCAGTGATAACAGCGTGCAGGCGGGGCATTGCGCCCCGCCGCAAATCCCATCAGAAAATATAATCGGTGGTCAAAAAGCTCGACTGGCGATTACGAATGATCTCGCTGACCAACGTCTTGTTGGCTTCCTGGAACTTGGTCGCTACCAGGGTGCGGATCGAGAAGGTGCGCAATGCATCGTCCACCGACAGCGTGCCCTCTGCAGAGTTTTTACGACCATTGAACGGGTAGGTGTCCGGTCCGCGTTGGCACTGGGCATTGATGTTGATGCGGCCCACCTGGTTGGCGAAAATGTCCACCAGCTTGCCGACCTGCTCGGGGTTGGTGCCGAAGATACTTGCCTGCTGGCCGAAGTCGGACTCAAGCACGTAGTCGATCACCGTTTCCAGGTCGCGGAACGGCACGATCGGCACTACCGGGCCGAACTGCTCTTCCTGGTACACGCGCATGCTCGGCGTCACCGGGTACAGCACGGCGGGGTAGAAGAACGAGCCACGAATCGCGCCACCACCGGCGTTCACCACGCGGGCGCCTTTTTCCACGGCATCACTGACCAGCCCCGACAGGTAGGCGGTTTTGCCCGGTTCCGGCAGCGGTGTCAGCGAGGCGGCCGGGTCCCACGGCATGCCGGGCTTGAGCGTGGCCAGCTTGGCGTTGAACTTGCTCACGAACTGATCGACCACCTCTTCGTGCACGAACAGAATCTTGAGCGCGGTGCAGCGCTGGCCGTTGAACGACAGCGAACCGGTCACGGCTTCGTTGACGGCGTTGTCCAGGTCCACTTCGGGCAGCACGATGCCTGGGTTTTTCGCATCCAGGCCCAGGGCCGACCGCAGCCGGTGCGGCTTGGGGTGCAGCTTTTTCAGGTCGCTGGCAGCCTTGTGGGTGCCGATGAAGGCAAAGATGTCGATCTTGCCGCTGGCCATCAGGGCGCTCACGGTTTCGCGGCCACTGCCATAGATCACGTTGATCACGCCAGGCGGGAAGCTGTCGCGGAAGGCTTCGAGCAGGGGGCGAATCAACAGCACGCCGAACTTGGCCGGCTTGAACACCACGGTGTTGCCCATGATCAGCGCCGGGATCAGCGTGGTGAAGGTTTCGTTGAGCGGGTAGTTATAAGGGCCCATGCACAAGGCCACGCCCAGCGGCACCCGGCGGATCTGGCCGAGCGTGTCCTGTTCCAGCTCAAAGCGGCTGGAGCGACGATCAAGCTCTTTGAGGGCGTTGATCGTGTCGATGATGTAGTCGCAGGTGCGGTCGAACTCTTTTTGCGAGTCCTTGAGGTTCTTGCCGATTTCCCACATCAACAGCTTGACCACGGCGTCGCGCTGCTCACGCATGCGCGCCAAAAAGCTTTCCACATGCTGGATGCGCTCGGCCACCCGCAGGTTGGGCCAGGCGCCGCGGCCTTTATCGTAGGCCCGCACGGCGGCGTCGAGGGCGGTCAGGGCGGTGTCGGCATCGAGCAGCGGCGTGCTGCCCAGGATCACCGGTTCGTCACCGTGCTCGGTGGCCAGGGAAATCGGGCTGCGCACCGTTGCCAGGGGGCCTTCCCAACGGCGCAACGTGCCGTCCACCAGGTACTCGCGCTGCTCGACCTGGCCGGTGAGGCGATACTGCTCCGGGATATCCGCGGCAGCCGGGTACAGGCTGCTCAGTGGATTCTCTTGATTCATCACACTACCTCCATGGATGTCGCACGACAGAGGATCTAGCTTAGACCGAAATGCAGGCGCTGTGAAACCGGTATCAATGAATCGATTCAGCTGCCAATCACCACGGCAACGCCGGAGCGCTCAAGGCGGCGCTTATCACGGCAAACGCCCGTTCGACGTCGGCTGTGCGGGTGTAGCGGCCAAAGCTCAGACGCACGCAGCTTAAGGCCTGGGCCTGGGTCAGGCCAATGGCGAGCAGCACGTGGGAAGCGGCGTGGCTGGCCGAGTTGCAGGCCGAGGTCGAGGAAAGGGCCAGGTCGCCCGCCAGGCGCGCGCTGTTAAAGCCCGGGTGCTCGATCAACAGGTTCAAGGTGTTGGGAATACGCTGGGTGGCACTGCCGTTGAGGCGCACGCCTGGCAACTGCAGCAAGCGGGTTTTCAAGGTGTCGCACAACTGGCTGATGTGCACGGTGTCGGTTTCAAATTCGGTGCAGGCCAGCGCGAAGGCTGCACCCATGCCGACGATCTGGTGGGTGGCCAGGGTGCCCGAACGCAGCCCCTGCTCGTGACCGCCGCCGTGCATCTGGGCCTTGAGCAGTGGCTTGGCCCGCGCACCCACGTACAGCGCGCCAATGCCCTTGGGGCCGTACAGCTTGTGGGCGGAAAAAGACATCAGGTCGACATCAAGGCAGCTCAAGTCGATGGCCACCTTGCCCGCACCTTGGGCCGCGTCCACATGCAGCAGGGCGCCGTTGGCCCGCACGGCCTGGCCGATGCCGGCGATGTCGGTCAGGGTGCCCAGCTCGTTGTTCACCAGCATCAGGCTGACCAGCAGGGTGTCGCTGCGCAGGGCCGCGATGACGGCGGCGGGGTGGATCAAGCCGTTCGCATCGGGCACCAGCCAGGTTACCGGGAAACCCTGTTGCTCCAGCTCGCGCACGGTATCGAGCACCGCCTTGTGCTCGATCACGCTGGTGATGATGTGCCGTCGCTGGCCGTCGCTGGCTTGGGCAGCGCCCTTGATCGCCAGGTTGTTGGACTCGGTGGCGCCCGAGGTCCAGATGATCGATTCGGCGGGCGCGCCCACCAGTTCACCGACTTGCCGGCGTGCCAGTTCCACCGCTTGGCGTGCCTGGTTGCCGTAGGCGTGGGAGCTTGAAGCGGGGTTGCCAAACGTGCCGCTCTGGCCGAGGCAAGCGACCATGGCCTGGATCACCCGGTCGTCCACGGGAGTGGTGGCGGCGTAGTCGAAATAGAGGGGCAGGGTGCTCATGGAAGGTGTTCCCGATCAATCAAAAAGGATGGGAAAAGACTACCCCGGAGCACGGTGAAAAAAATTGATTTATCGACGCAGATCGCGCTGTTGCCTAGAATATTTTTCCATTACTTTATGCCTTTATGAAAAAATATTGCGAAGGCGCCCCGCGTGGACAAATTTGACCGCAGCATCCTGACCTTGCTTCAGGCCGATTGCACCTTGCCGGTAGGCGAGATTGCCGAGCGCGTGGGCTTGGGCAGCACGGCGTGTTGGCGGCGCATCCAGAAGCTGGAAGAAAGTGGCATGATCCAGCGCCGGGTGGCTTTGCTCGACCCGTTGCAGTTGAACGTGAAGGTCACGGTGTTCGCTGCCATCCGCACCCACCAGCACAACGCACAGTGGCTGGCGCGCTTTCACGAACTGGTCGGTGGTTTGCCTGAAGTGGTGGCGTGCTACCGCATGGCCGGCGATACCGATTACCTGTTGCGCATCGTGGTGCCGGACATCGCAGGCTACGACGCGGTGTACAAGCAACTGATCCAGATCGAAGGCATCAGTGATATCAGTTCCAGCTTTGCCATGGAACAGATCAAAGCCACGACGCAGTTGCCGTTGGGGTACGTGTAGCGGCCCAACCTGGCAGCCCTGCACAACTCATTGGCAGGCACGTTCAAGCATCACCGTTGGATTTACCGCATGGTGGCTTTAAAAACCAGGCGGATCTGAAAATGAGTGAAATCCAGCTACTCCCCAGCGTTCTTGCGTTCCTTGAACGCGACCATGCCAATTTTATTGACGGTGCCTATGCACCCAGCCTGTCCAGCAACAAAATAGCAGTGGTCAACCCAGCCAATGGCCAAGTCATCGCGCACATTCGTGACGCTGACGAAGCCGATGTGCAGGCGGCGGTCAACGGTGCGCGGCAGGCGTTCAAGGGCGCCTGGGCCGATATGCTGCCGTATCAGAAGGGCGTGATCCTCAACAAACTCGCCGACCTGATCGACGCCAACAATGAGGAACTGGCGCAGATCGAGACACTATGCTCCGGTAAGTCCATCCAACTGTCGCGGCATTTCGAAATCGCCCAGAGCGCGGTATTCCTGCGTTACTACGCCGGTTGGGCGACCAAGATCAACGGCGAGACCATGCAGCCGTCGATCCCCTCGTTTGGCACTGAAAAGTACACCGCTTTTACTCGCCGCGAGCCGGTGGGCGTGGTGGCCGGTATCGTGCCGTGGAATTTCTCGGTGATGATCGGCATCTGGAAGATCGCCTCGGCCCTGGTCACCGGCTGTACCGTGGTGATCAAGCCCAGTGAATTCACCCCGCTGACCCTGTTGCGTATTGCCGAGCTTGCCATCGAGGCCGGCGTGCCGGCAGGCGCATTCAATATCGTCAACGGTGGTGGCCAGGTGGGCCAGCAACTGATTGCCCATCGTCTGATCAGCAAAGTAGCCTTCACCGGCTCCGTGCCTACCGGCATCGCCGTGGGCCAGGCGGCGATGGCGGCGAACCTGACCCGCGCCACCCTGGAGTTGGGAGGCAAGAACCCGGCGGCCTTCCTGGCGGATGTCGACGTGGACATGGCCGTGGCCGGGATCATCCAGACCGCCTACGTGCACCAGGGCCAGGTGTGCGCCTCGCCCGAGCGCTTCTACGTGCACCGTTCGCGCATCGATGAGTTGCTGGAAAAACTCGCCGCAGGCCTGGCCGAACTGAAGATCGGTTCGCCCCTGGACGAAAGCGCGCAATTCGGCCCATTGGCCAACAAACCGCACTTCGAGAAGATGCTTGGCTACTTCAAACGCGCCGCGGCCGAAAGCCAGATTGTCTACGGCGGCCAAGCCATCGATCGCCCCGGTTACTACGTTCAACCCACGGTGATCCGCGCCCACAGTGCCGGCGACAGCCTGCTGCACGAAGAAATCTTTGGCCCGGTAACCTGCTTTTTGCCGTTCGACACTGAAGAAGAACTGGTCGAGTTGATGAACGACAGCCCTTTCGGCCTGACCGCCAGCCTGTGGACTAACGACCTGTCCAAGGCCATGCGCCTGATCCCGCAGATCGAGGCGGGCACGGTGTGGGTCAACATGCACACCTTCATCGACCCAGCCGTGCCGTTTGGCGGTATCAAGGCGTCGGGCGTGGGCCGTGAGTTCGGCAGCGCCTTTATCGACGACTACACCGAATTGAAGTCGGTGATGATCAAGTACTGAGCCCTGCCAGGCGCGTCGTGCCCACGACGCGCCACTGGCCCGAAGCGTGCATCTGAAACAGCGGTGTTACCCCACACCGCAGGATTAGCCCGAGGCCGCGATGAACGAACACCCCACCCACGACTTTTCCCGCTGGAGCAGCACGCTGCAGAACGTTTGCGGGCGCTTCTCGACCCGCCCGGCACACGGCGAGGCATTGTTTATCGGTGACGTTCAGCGCCACCTGTTGGGCAGCACCGAGGTGGCCCGGATCCGCACCAATGCCGCCTCCATCAAGCGTCGCCAGGCTGACGCCGGCAGCGACGACGACCGCTTCTGCTTCCTGGTGCTGCAAAAGGAGGGCGCCATGGATATCGACCTGGGCACCGAACGCCTGACCTTGAATACGGGGGACATGGCGTTACTGGACTCCTCCAAAGCCTATGAAATGTTACCCCATGGGCTGTTTACCCACGTATCGATCCACCTGTCGCGCGAAAAACTGCCGGTGCGCGGCAGCCGCTTTGGCAAACTGTCGCCGGCGGGCATGAGTGGCCAGGTATTGCGTACGGTGGTACGCCAAGTGGCGTTTGGCGACCTGGACCAATGGGCCACGCCGCAGGAAGGCGAGGCCCTGGAGGATGCGCTGCTGGCCTTGCTCAACCCGGTGATGCACTACGATTACCAACCGTTGGTATGCGATTCGCTGCGACTGCAAGCTGAGCGGCTGATCCAGTACAGCCTGGGCAACCACACGCTGTCGCCCCTGAGCCTGGCCGCGCAACTGCACATTTCAGTGCGCCAGTTGTATCGGTTGTTCGAGCTTGAAGGTGATTCGGTATGCCGCTACATCCAACGCACGCGCCTGCAAACGTGCGCGCGGGAACTGCTGGACCCGGCGATGGGGCATGAGTCGATTACCGACATCGCGTTTCGCTGGGGGTTTACCGATGCCGCGCATTTTTCGCGGGTGTTCAAGCGCCAGTTTGAGGTTTCACCGCGCGACTATCGGCGCGGTTAGCCCTCATCCCAGCCAAACCACCCATAAAAAAGGCGACCCCAAGGTCGCCTCGTTCAGTTCAGTGCCTCACTGCGGCGCATTCAAATCCAGGGTTGGCGTCTCGTCAAAGAAATTCCACGGTTTGAGCAGCACGTGCACCCACTCGGTCGGCATGATCGGCCATTCTTCGGCGCGAGCGATGTGGGTGGTGCCGGTGGTCAACCACACCACGTCATCGGTGTTCTCGATGGACTGGTTATCGGCGGTGAACTGCCCAAGGCCGGTGTCCTTGTCGGAGCGGTTAGGGTACTTGCCTTCCGGGTAGCGTTCATCGGGGTTGTACTTCGTCACCCAGAGTTGCTTGTCCATGAAGCTGAGGCGGTGGTACAGCCATTCATCCTTGCCAAAGTTGGCGCCCTTGGCCACTGGGTGGGTACCGCCGGCGTAAGGGATCATCTGGTAGGAGACTTTGTTGCCCACCTTGTTTTCCTTGCTGGTGTTGCTGATCAGGCGCACGGTGGCCGGGTCGAATTTCTGCGCGGCCTGTTGCTCGGTGCTCACCACTTGCTCCTCGGTCTGCATGGTGCTGGTGCGCGGGCCGCCACGGTCGTTCTTGCCGATCACCGGGTTCACTTCGACCAGCGAGTTGTTCTCGCCGTCCACGTCCATGTCCAGGCGGAAGTTGTAGATGTGCTGGTGCGTGGTGCCGACGATGTTGTGGTCCAGCAGGGTGCCGTATTTCGTGTCTTCCTTGGCGGTGGCGTCGTGCATGGTGCTGGACTTCACGCCCTTGACCGCCTCGATGCCAGTGGCGCCGGCGTCGATGCCGATGGTGCCGTTCTGTTGGAACACCCAGTCAAAGATGTAGTCGTAGTTGCCCACGGTGCTGATCCAGCGCACCACCAGCTCGCGGCGCTGCACGCTGATGTTCGGCTTGCCCATTTCCTGGTGCTTGTATTCCGGCCCCGCGTAACGCTCGAACACCGCCATGGCCCGCGGGATCTTGGTGGGCGCGCCGGTGTAGTCGGCGATGGTGGCGTCCAGCAGCACGGCGTTTTCGGGTGCATCCTTGCCTGGCGCAAGGGATGAGGTGAGGGTGCCCATGCCGTATTCGCCGGAGTCCAGGTAGGCCTTGAAGTACCAGCCGGCGTCCGGGTCGCCGTAGGGCACGATCATGCCGCCCAGGTTGCCTTCGTACATGATCTTGCGTTTCTTGCCCTTGTCGTCATAGGTGACGGTGGACAAGATCGGGCCGACACGCGAGTCCATGCGCACGTGGAAGTCCCAGTTCTGCCAGTGGATGCTGTTGCCGGTGATGGTGTAGTTCTTGCCTTCGGGCTCAATGATTTCCAGGGGCTTGACGCTGACGCCCTTGCGGCCGCGGCCATCATAGGGGGTGGGCTTCATCGGTACCGGGATCACGCCCTGGTCTTCGATTTTCAGCACCTTTTTCTGTTCCAGGTCCACCACGGCCACCAGGTTTTCGATGGGGTGGGCCCAGTAATTGCCGTCGTCGGTGTTCAGGTAGCTCACCACCTTGAGCAGGCGTTTGTCTTGCTCAAGGCCGTCCTTGCCGTCGAAATAGCCCACGGTCAGTGGGGTTGCCACCACGTCCTTGACGTTGTTGATGCCGCGTTTGGCCAGGGCCTGGGCGTATTCGGGGCTGGCTTCGATCACCGATTGCACGGTGGCGAAGTCATCCAGCAGCACCATGCCATGGGCGCCTTCGATGGGCTTCCAGGATTTGAGCGATTTGCTCTTGAGGTCGACCACGCCTTCGATGATGTGCTTGCCTTCCAGCACCACGATGTTGGCTTCGCGCGGCTCGTCCACGGCCTTGCCGGTGTAGACGAAATTCCACACCTGGGCTTTTGGCGGCTCGCGCAAGGAAATCTCGGTGAAACGGAAATCCGGCTGGTATGCCTTGGAACCTTTGACTACGTCCACGGCGGCCTTGATCTCATCGGCGGTCAAGGGGTTGAGCGGGTGCGGGCGGGTTTCGATGACGAAAGTCTTGTCCAGCCCCGACTGGAATACGGTGTTGATGAAGTCCTTGGACATGTAAGCCTGCTTGCCTTTGAACACCACCGGGACCGTCAGCTCCAGGCGCTTGCCGTTGAGCAGCGCGACCTTTGTGTTTGGCTTGACTTTGACGTAGGCGCCGTCCTTGACGATCACGAACACGTCGGCGTAATCGTCCCACTTCACCGTGGCACCGAACGCTTCCAGGGTGCTTTGCAGCGGCACCATCTCAGCCGCGCCGCCGTGGGCGCTGGCGGGCGGTGCCCAGCCGGCGGCGCCGAACAGGCCCAGTGAAATCGCCAACGCAAGCCGGGCCAGGGGGTTTGTGTGTTTGAACGATGCGGTGTTGAACATGGTGCGCATTCCTGAAGAGGGTCGGTGGCGGTTGTTGTTTTTACTACTCTGCGCGATTGCACCGGCCTGATGCTTGTGTGTGCTTGCCAATTTCTTGAGGCTCTCTGCCTGTTTGGGCGGGCTGGGGGTAGTGTGAAGGCAATGACGCGCTGACCGCCTCAGGCTACGATCAGGCCCGAAGGGATCGACGGTTGGAAGCAGAGCCGCTGCGCGAGACTGCAATGAGCCTGCGTAGCAGCCCCTTTTGATAGAGCGCTGCTATAAAACTGATGAATTCAACGCGCAAGAACAACAACGTGGGTCGCAATCTTCCTGCCGTTCGCGTCGACTGCTCCATCCTCGTAGGATACCCGATCACCATCGGACAATGACTGTATACCGGAGTCGCCCGTCTCGACTGATTTTATATGAAAGTAAAGATCTTCATCACCCTCATCTGGAGTTATGAAACCAAACCCTTTTTTATCGAAAATATGTTTAACGCTTCCTGTGGCCATCGTCGTTCTCCTGTCATTATTTTGGAAGAAATACAAGTATTTCGCCTCTAGGATGCGCACGCTCTAGTAACACGGTAACTGTCAAAAATAACAGTTCCGACGAGTGGGTTTGGAAGTTCGCTGGTGCGTTCAAGGCATGACTTATCGAAAGCATATTTTCATATTGTTTTATGTCTAAGGTGTATATGCAGCTTTAGTTTTATTAGTGTTAAATACTTAACAAGAAAGGGCTGATCGTGGGGCAGTGTCGCGCCAGGCGTTCGCTGCCCATCGGCACGCAAACGATGGGCAAGGGCGCGCCGTAAGTCTGTAGGCCCCCTTGGTCGAGGCGTTGGCGCCAATGGAGGATGTTGGCCATTAATCGTGCGCGTAACGCATCGCCGTCCTTGGACGTAATGATGCCTAGGCACGCGCTGGCCACGGCCGCCTGGGCCGGCGACAGGGCATTGGAAAAGGTATGTGGCGAGCTGTAAGTCACGCAAGGCATGGCTGCGCTCCGTGAATATTAATTTGCATATTAGTTATATCTAAAATTAATTCATGTCGTCATTGATTGGGTGTTAAGGTTTTAAAAAAAACCGCTAACCAACGCGACTACCCGCGGCGGCGTGACGATCCTTACCTGGTCAAGCTGCGCACGCACATACTGCAAACCCTGGGGTTGGGCGATGACTGAATTGAAGGCACCCGAGGCCCTGACCTCGCTGCATTGGGGCGTGTACCGCCCGCAGGTGGTCGATGGCCAATTGCGCGCCATGCTGCCGGCGCTGTGGGACAAGGACCCGTCGCCCATCGGCGATTCGCTGGTGGGCGCCATTACCTCCGACACCCGCATCAAGCGCCCGGCGGTGCGCCGCAGCTTTCTCGAGGCGCCGGGCTCAAGCCCGGAGCTGAGGGGCCAGGAGCCGTTTGTCGAAGTCAGTTGGGAGGTGGCCTTGGCGCTGGTGGCCGAGCAACTGAAACAGGTCAAGGCAAAACACGGCAACAGTGCGATCTTTGGCGGCAGCTACGGCTGGGGCAGCGCTGGGCGCTTCCACCATGCGCAAAGCCAGCTGCACCGTTTTCTCAACGGTCATGGCGGCTACGTGGCCAGTGTCGACAGCTACAGCCTGGGGGCGGGGCGGGTGCTGATGCCGCACATCGTCGGCAACATGGACTGGCTGCTGGCCCAACACACCTCCTGGCGCAACCTGGCCGAGCATTGCGAGTTGTTCGTCGCCTTCGGCGGCCTGCCGGCCAAGAACGCCCAAACCAGCCCCGGTGGCGCCAGCGACCACCTGCTCGGCACGGCGCTGCAGGACATGTCGGCGGCCGGCGTCGAATTCATCAATATCAGCCCCCTGCGCGACGACCTGCAAGGCCCCGAGCGTAATCAGTGGTTGCCCATCAAGCCGGGCAGCGACACCGCCCTGATGCTGGCCCTGGCCCACGTGCTGGTCAGCGAAGGCCTGCACGACCGAGCATTCATCGACCGCTACAGCACAGGCTTCGATCGTTTTGCCGAGTACCTGTCGGGGCGCAGCGATGGCATCGCCAAGACCCCGGGCTGGGCAGCGCCGTTGACCGGGATCGATGCCCAGGCGATCACCCTCCTGGCGCGCAAGATGGCCAGCCAGCGCACCCTGATCAACGTTGCCTACTCGTTGCAACGCGCGGTGCATGGCGAGCAACCCTTCTGGATGAGCGTAACCCTGGCCACGTTGTTGGGCCAGATCGGCTTGCCCGGTGGTGGCTTTGGCTTGGGCTATGGCTGCATGAACAACACCGGCAGTGGGCGCAAGGCGTTTTCCGGGCCACGGTTTTCCCAAGGCAGCAACCCGGTGCGCGATTTCATCCCGGTAGCGCGCATCAGCGACATGCTGCTCAACCCCGGCGCGGCTTTCGACTACAACGGCCAGCAACGCCATTACCCGGACATCAAACTGGTGTACTGGGCGGGCGGCAATGCCTTCCATCACCACCAGGACCTCAATCGGTTTATCAGCGCCTGGCAGCGCCCCGAGACGATCATCGTCCATGAGCAATATTGGACCGCTCAGGCTAAATACGCCGACATCGTCTTGCCCGCCACCACGGCGCTGGAGCGCGACGACATCGGCAGCGCGGCTTCCGATCGTTTCATGGTCGCGATGAAGCGGGCCATCGAACCGGTGGGGCAGGCGCGGGATGACTATGGGATTTTCGCAGACCTGGCCCAGCGGCTCGGGTTTGCCGAGGCGTTTACCGAGGGGCGCGATAGCACGCAGTGGTTGCAGCACATTTACGATCAATCCCACGAACGGGCCGGGGAGCATGGCATCGAGTTGCCAGGGTTCGAGCAGTTCTGGGCCCTGGGCCACCTTGAGGTCGCTTACCCGGCGCACGACATGATTTTGCTGGAGGATTTTTGCCGCGACCCGCAGGCTTACCCCTTGCCGACGCCCTCGGGGCGCATCGAGATTTTCAGCCAGCGCATCGAAAGTTTCGCTTACCCCGACTGCCCGGGCCACCCCGTGTGGTTGGGCAACCCCAGCGATGCCTACCCGCTGCGCCTGCTGTCCAACCAACCGAAAACCCGCCTGCACAGCCAATACGACCACGGCAGCTACAGCCGCGGCTCGAAGATACACGCGCGCGAGCCGCTCACCCTGCACCCCGATGACGCCCTGGCGCGTGGCATCCAGGCGGGCGAGGTGGTGCGCGTGTTCAATGACCGCGGGGCTTTCCTGGCAGGCGTCATCCTTAGCGACGGCATCCGCCCGGGTGTGGTGCAGATTGCCACCGGGGCCTGGTTCGACCCGCTCGACCACGGGGTACCGGGCAGCCTGGAAAAACACGGCAACCCCAATGTGTTGACCGATGACGTGCCGGCCTCGCGCCTGTCTCAGGGTTGCTCGGCGCAAACCGCCAGCGTCGAGATCGAGCGATGGTTGGGCCAATTGCCGCCGGTCACGGCGTTTGACCCACCCAAGGGTGTGGGCCGATAAACAAAATAGATGCCTGCTTAACCATTACACAGACGACAGCGACGCCGCCTTGATTTAGCCTCGGGTATCATCACGATTGTCAGAGGTTGCCTTGCATGGCACGCATCATCGGCGGACTCGCGGTATCCCATACGCCCACCATCGGCTTTGCCGTAGACCACAACAAGCAGAGCGAGGCGGCCTGGGCGCCGATCTTCGAAAGCTTCGAGCCGATCAAGGCCTGGCTCGACGAGCACAAACCGGACGTGCTTTTTTACGTGTTCAACGACCACGTGACGTCGTTTTTCTTCGACCATTACTCCGCGTTTGCCCTGGGCGTGGACGATCGCTATGACGTGGCTGACGAAGGCGGTGGGCGTCGCGACCTGCCGGCCATCGGCGGCCATGCGGCGCTGTCGCGGCACATTGGCCAGAGCCTGATGAGCGATGAGTTCGACATGGCGTTTTTTCGTGACAAGCCATTGGACCACGGGTTGTTCTCGCCTTTGTCGGCGTTGCTGCCATTTGACACCGAGTGGCCGGTGCAGGTGGTGCCGCTGCAAGTGGGCGTGTTGCAGTTTCCCATTCCCAGCGCCAAGCGCTGCTACAAGCTGGGCCAGGCATTGCGCCGGGCCATCGAGAGCTTCCCCGAGGACCTGAAGGTGGCCGTGGTCGCCACGGGCGGGGTGTCGCACCAGGTACACGGCGAGCGCTGTGGCTTTAACAACCCGGATTGGGATGCGCAGTTTCTCGACCTGCTGGTCAATGACCCTGAACGCCTGACCGAACTGACCGTGGCCGAGTACGCGGAACTGGGCGGCATGGAAGGTTCGGAAGTCATTACCTGGCTGATCATGCGTGGCGCCTTGTCGGCCAACGTGGTCAAGCGCCACCAGAGCTACTACCTGCCCTCGATGACCGGCATTGCCACCCTGGTGCTGGAAAACCAGGCCCGCGAAGTGCCGGTGGATGTGCACGCACGCCATCGCGAGCACATGGCCGAGCAGTTGAGGGGAGTGGAAAGCCTGCCGGGTACCTATCCCTTTACCCTTGAGCGTTGCCACGATGCCTATCGCCTGAACCGCTTCTTGCACCAGATGATCAAGCCTGAGTGGCGGGCGCGCTTGCTCTCCGACCCCGAGGGGCTGTTTGCCGAGGCGCAGTTGAGCGAAGTGGAATGCGAATTGCTGCGACGCCTGGATTGGCTGGGGTTGTTGCAGTATGGGGTGATTTTCTTCTTGCTGGAGAAGCTGGGCGCGGTAGTGGGGGTGTCAAACCTGCACATCTATTCGGCAATGAAGGGCTTGAGCCTTGAGGACTTTCAGAAGACCCGCAATCAGCAGGTATTGTATTCGGTGTCGGGCAAGCGTTGAGGCTAAAGCTTTTACGCTGAAGCTGACACCACCCCCCGGATCGCCTCCAGCAACGCTTGCGCGGCGGGCGAATGCAAGCCGGCACTGCGATAAATAAGACCGATGGGTCTAGTGGTGATTGGCAACGCCAACGCCAGTTGCTGCAACTGCCCGCTGTCCAGTTCATGAGACAGCTGGTGCGCCGATACAGCTGCGATCATGTCCGAGCCCAACAACAGCCCGCGAATGATCGCCAGGTCAGCCGACTCCACCACCGGAATCGGCGCCGCCACCCCCCAATCATCGAACTGGCGCTGCAACAGCGCCCGCGCCGGCGAGCCTGCACGTGACAGCACCCAGCGGGCGTCGGCCAGGTCTGCCACTTGCAAGGCACGGCCTTGCAGCGGGTGGTCCCGGCGGGCCAGCAACACCATAGGCTCGGTCAGCAACGCTTCGCCGTGCAGGTCGCTGGCAAAGTCGGCCGGGCGCAGGGCCCCCAACACGAAATCCACGTCGCCGGCGCGCAGGTCCGAGGCCAACAGGTCGAACGGGCTTTCGTTGGTGGCCACGCGCACGCCGGGGTGCTCGGTGGTGAGCGCGATGATCGCACGTGGCAGGATACTGCTGCGCCCCAGGGGCAGGGCGCCGACGGTGACGACGCCTTGCAAGGTGCCACGCAGGGCCGCGATGTCGGCGTCGATGTGGCGCAGCTCGTTCAGGGCCCGGCGGATCGGTGCGAGAATCTCGCCGGCGGCCCGGGTAGGCTGCAGGCCACGCGAGGAGCGCTCGAACAACAGGCAGCCGCTGCCGCTTTCCAGCACTTTGAGGGCCGCGCTCACCGCCGGCTGGGTCAGGCCGAACAGGCTGGCGACGGTTTGCATGTGCCGGGTTTGGCACAGGCTGATGAACAGTTCCAGGCGCCTGGCATTGAACAGGTAGACCGGCTCTGCCGCATGGGCGGCGACATTGCCCAGCAGGTTGGGCACCTGCGCAAGCTCTGCCAGGATGCGCCGCGCCCGGGTCAGCACGCGCTTGCCGTAATCGGTCAGCAGCATGCCGCTGGCGTGACGCTCGAACAGCGGCACGTCCAGCCGCACCTCCAGGTCGCGTATGGCCCGGGTCACCACCGATTGGGCGCGAAACAGCGTGCCCGAGGCCCGCGAGACACTGCCCTGGTCAGCCACCCGCACGAACGCGCGCACCTGCAGCAGGTTGGGCAAATCGGACATGGCCAGGCTCCCTCATAAACAAAAAGTATGGCTAGCCTAACTGAACGCATTATTCGCCGCAAAGCCTGCATGCCAGCATGAAGGCCTACCCACCTTGCGGAGTTGAACATGCCTGCCAACCCATCCAAGACTGCACTGGTCGTCAGTGCCCATTCCGCCGATTTCGTCTGGCGTGCCGGTGGTGCCATTGCCCTGCATGCGGCGCAAGGCTACGGCGTGCACATTGTTTGCCTGTCGTTCGGCGAGCGGGGCGAGTCGGCCAAGCTGTGGCGCAAGGGCGAAATGAGCGAAGACAAGGTCAAGGCGGCGCGCCGCCAGGAAGCCCAGGCGGCGGCCGACATCCTGGGTGCCACCGTGGAGTTCTTCGACATCGGCGACTACCCGATGCGCGCCGACACCGACACCCTATTCCGCCTGGCCGATGTATACCGTCGGGTGCAGCCGGAGTTCGTGCTCAGCCACTCGCTCAAAGACCCCTACAATTACGACCACCCCCTGGCCACCCATCTGGCCCAGGAAGCGCGGATCATCGCCCAGGCCGAAGGCTACAAGCCCGGCGAAAAGATCGTCGGTGCGCCGCCGGTGTACAGCTTCGAGCCGCACCAGCCCGAGCAGTGCGAGTGGAAGCCCGACGTGCTGCTGGACATTACCTCGGTATGGGACCGCAAGTACGCGGCCATCCAGTGCATGGCCGGCCAAGAGCACCTGTGGGAGTACTACACCCGCGTCGCCCTGCAGCGCGGCGTGCAGGCCAAGCGCAACATCGGCATCACTGCCAAGAAAGACATCATCTACGGGGAGGGCTATCAGAGCCTGTTCCCTCGCGTGACGGAGAACCTGGGATGAGCCTGGTCGGGAAAACCGGCGTCGTGGTACGCCACATCCAGCGGGCCGACAGCGCCTTGATCGACGAACTGACCCAGTACGGCGTGGCCACCGTGCACGAATCCCAAGGCCGCAAAGGCTTGCTGGCACCGCACCTGCGGCCCATTCAGCAAGACTGCGCCATCAGCGGTTCAGCCGTGACGGTGCTGGTGGCGCCGGGCGACAATTGGATGTTCCATGTGGCGGTGGAGCAATGCCAGCCGGGGGACATTCTGGTGGTGGCGCCCAGCTCGCCGTGCAGCGATGGCTATTTCGGCGACCTGCTCGCCACCTCCTTGCAGGCCCGTGGCGTGCGCGGGTTGGTGCTGGATGCGGGGGTGCGCGACACCCGCACGTTGCGCGAAATGGGCTTCAAGGTCTGGTCCAAGGCGGTCTACGCCCAAGGCACCATCAAGGAAACCCTGGGCTCGGTAAACATCCCGGTCATTTGTGCCGGCCAGTTGGTCAACCCCGGTGACGTGGTACTGGCCGATGACGACGGCGTGGTGGTGGTACGTCGCCAGGAACTGCAAACGGTTGTCGAAGCCGCCCGCAAGCGTGCCGACCTTGAGGAGGCCAAGCGCCTGCGCCTGGCCAATGGCGAACTGGGCCTGGACATCTATGCCATGCGCCCGCGCCTGGCCGAAAAAGGCTTGCGCTATGTCGACCACCTGGAACAATTGGAGGACTGAGCCGTGGCCCAACAGCGTATTCCCTGCTTGATGATGCGCGGTGGCACCTCCAAGGGTGCCTACTTCCTGGCCGCCGACTTGCCCCAAGCCCAGGAGCTGCGCGACCGCGTTTTGCTGGCGGCCATGGGCTCGCCCGATGCGCGGCAGGTCGACGGCATCGGCGGCGCCGACTCGTTGACCAGCAAGGTCGCGATCATCAGCCCCTCGCAGCGCCCAGGCATCGATGTGGACTACCTGTTCGCGCAAGTGGTAGTCGACCAGCCACGGGTGGACTACGGGCAAAACTGCGGCAACATCCTGGCCGGGGTCGGGCCCTTCGCCCTGGAGCGCGGGCTGGTCCAGGCCCAGGGCGCGCAGACCCGGGTGCGCATCTTTATGGTCAACACCGGGCAGACCGCCACCGCCCTGGTGCATACGCCAGGCGGCGCGGTGAATTACGAGGGTGACACGGTGATCGACGGCGTGCCGGGCAGTGCGGCAGCGGTGGTCATCGAGTTCGACGACATCGCCGGCTCCAGTTGCGGGGCACTGTTGCCCACCGGCAACCTGCGCGATGTGATCGACGGCATCGAGGTCACGTGCATCGACAATGGCATGCCGGTGGTACTGATCCGCGCCGCCGATGTACAGCGCAGCGGCCATGAAAGCGCCGCGCAACTCAATGATGATGCAGAGCTCAAGGCGCGCCTGGAATCGATTCGGCTACAGGTCGGCCCCTTGATGAACCTGGGCGATGTCAGCGAGCGCAGTGTGCCGAAAATGTGCCTGGTGGCCGCGCCGGTGGCGGGTGGCGCGATCAGTAGCCGCAGCTTCATCCCGCACCGTTGCCACGCCTCTATCGGGGTATTTGGCGCCGTCAGTGTCGCCACCGCCTGCCTGCTGGAGGGCGCGGTGACCGATGGGCTGGCTCAAGTGCCGCAGGGTGCCGTCAAGCGCCTGGCCGTCGAGCACCCCAGTGGCGAGTTCACCGTGCAGGTGCACACCGACAATGGGCGCCTCACCGGTTGCGGCCTGGTACGCACGGCGCGGCTGTTGTTTGCAGGCCAGGTGTGCGTGAACCTGTAGCCGGGTCAGCGCGGATCCTGCTCCAGGATAAAGCCATTCTTGGACTCGCTGACAATGCGAAAGGACTGGGTTTGGCCCGGGTCCAACTGCACGGTCATGAATTGGTTGAGGCGGCCCTGGCTGCACAGGGTGGTGTCTTGGCTGTCGACACCGATGCCCACCACGCGCCGGCCTGTCGGTACCGTAAAGCGCACGACCTCGCCGGTGCCGATCCGTGCCACCACCTGACGGTCGATCAGCACGGCCACGTAGCAGCCACCGCCCAGCATGCCCAGGTCGCGGTTGACCACGATCTGGCCTGCATTGTCGAGCGGGGCCTGGTACCCCAGCAGGCGGTCGGCAGGCACCGGTGCGACCTTGTCGGCAGCGGCACGGTAGGAAGAGCAGCCAGACACGGCCAATACAGCGAGGGCGGCGCAAATCAATCGCATGGTACGTCCTTGGGCAAGAGAGACTGCAGCAACTGTAGCCTATCGGCCTGAGCGGGGCAGGGCCTTCCAGTATATGTTTTTATGGAATAACAAAAGCACAATCAATTCCTTCTGATTTTAACGAGCTTCAAGCACAGTGGCTCCATCGCGGTTCACTCACCGCCCTGCAGCCAGATGAAGGAATGAAGCCATGACTATCAAAGCGATCAACGTACGCAACCAGTTCAAGGGCGTGATCAAGGAAATCATCGAAGGCCCGGTGGTGTCGGAAATCGACGTGCAAACCGCCTCTGGCGTGGTGACCTCGGTGATTACCACCCGCTCCATCCACGAACTTGAATTGCGCGTGGGCAGCGAGGTGATTGCCTTCGTCAAGTCCACCGAGGTGTCGATTGCCAAGCTGTAAGCCTGCAGGCGCGAGCTTCACGCTTGAAGTAGTACGCGATCCGCTCTAGCTTGCAGCTTGTAGCTAACCCCCTGCGCAAGCACACAGCCCAGCCGTGGCGACCCTGAAAGGGCCGTGATGGCTGGGCTTTGTGCTTGCGCAGGTGCATGATGCCAGGGAGGGATCGAGCAAGGAGCAGCACAGCATGAGCAAATTCGCACATTTTTCGCTCAACCGGCATGGCCGCGACTTTGCCGTGGGCGACATTCATGGGCATTTCAGCCGGCTGCAAGCCACGCTGGACCAACAGGGGTTTAACCCGGCGGTCGACCGCCTGTTCAGTGTCGGTGATTTGGTGGACCGCGGGCCCCAGAGCGAGCAGTGCCTGGAGTGGCTCAACCAGCCCTGGTTTTTTGCCGTGCAGGGCAACCATGAAGCCCTGGCGATCCAGGTGGTAGAGAACGTGCCACTGGACCACGGCATGTACCGCGCCAGCGGCGGCGGTTGGTTTTTGGACAGCAGCCGGGAAAAACAGCGCCTGTATGCCACCTGTTTTGCCCAGTTGCCCATTGCCCTGGAAGTGGAAACCCCGGCCGGCCTGATTGGCCTGGTGCACGCCGATTGCCCCTTCCCCAGTTGGCGGCGGCTGCGCGACTACCTGCAAAATCATCTCCCTGAAGAGCGCTTTACCGACGAAGGCTGCCAATGGTCCCGCGCGCGCCTCAAACGCAACGACCTGAGCGGCGTGCGCGATGTGCGCGCGGTGATTGTCGGCCATACGCCCTTGCGTCGGCCCAAGCGGTTGGGCAACGTCTGGCACATCGACACGGCGGGTTGGAGCGAAGGCTATTTCAGCCTGATGGAGTTGTCGACGCTCAGCCTGTTGAACCCCAGCATGGCGTCCAGCCAGACCTGAGGTAACGTTCCTGCAGTCGACGGGCAAGCGCCAATGCGCCGGCGTGCTTGTGCCTCTGCGTCCGTTCCGGACACAAGCCGGGGTTGATCAGGAGGTGATGCCAGCCTCGCCATTTGCCTTGGCACGAGCCGCACGCCGCAAGGCAATGCTGGCGCTGGGGAGCTTGATTTCCGGGTTGGCAACACCTGAGGGAGACAGCTCGTGGGTCATTTCAAACTGGGCGCGCACCGACCAGCCGCAAATTTCGTTGGTGCATTGCAGGTACGCCAGGCGCAGGAACACATGGGTGCCCTCACTGGTGCGGATGCGCATGCGGCTTTGGCAATGGGGGCAAACCATTTTGTAGGTACTCATTGGAAAATCCTTGTGTTAGCACTGTGTGCACAGGGGGTGTGCGAAGTCTGTGCCTCGCTTGGGATGGGTTGAGGGGTAGGGCGAGCCACGGGCGGCTGGAAACACGCATTGGCGACCTCGGCCGGGACGGCTACTCTGATGAAGGCGCCAGGGATGTCAGCTTGGCTGACCCTGCAATGCAGGAAATTTCCTTCTGCCATTTCAGAAACTTCGACATTGCGTCGAAGGTGCCCGTGGTTTGATTCTTTTTTGTTAGTTAACATGTACTCGATCTGCATAAATTATATATTCAATATGAATACGTCAAGTGGAAATACTCAAATTGCGTAAACTCAACGTGACGTCTGTACTTGACCGACTCAAGCGCGTCACCGGCACGGATACCGACACGGGCTTGGCCGCCGCTGTAGGGGTCAGTCCGCAGACCCTGAGTAGTTGGAAAGTGCGCGAAAGCATTCCGTACTCGATATGCGTAGCCCTGGCGCAAGAGCGCAATATCTCCTTGGACTGGTTATTGATCGACCAAGGGCCGATGCTGCGTGGCGTGGAGGTGCGCGAGGCCACCCCCGACACCCTGCAAGACCCCCGTGAGAGCGCCGTGCTGGCCGTGTTTCGTGCCCTTGACGAGGACGATCAACGCTTTATCCAGCACGCGGCCGAAGAGAAAAAGCGCCTGCGTGACCTTGAACAGCGGTTGCAGGATCTGTCCCGTCGGTTCGACACCCTGGGTGGATCGCGCTAGGCCGTTCGGGCTCAAGCGGCCATTGCGCGACGCATCGGCCGGCCACGAACTTCTGGATGGGCGGGTCCACTTCCTCGGCGTCCGCGTACGCTATGCCGGGTGCCGGTTGCTCGCTGTTCATTGCCTGAGCCTGAGCAGCGCCGCGACGTTGCCTTTGGCGCGGAAAATCAACGCGCACAGCAACAGCGTGATCAGCGCCTGCCCGACGCTGACCGGTTGCCCGTAGACCACGATCTCAAACCCGGTGAAGCACAGTTCGGCGCCCAGTAGGCTGGCCAACAGCGAAACACCGCGCCGGTACTTGGACCGCCCCCGCCCGTAATACGCCAGGCGCAGGGCCCCCAAAAAACAGCCCATCGCCGTGAGCAACGGCGCCAATTGCGAAAAGTCCGGCATTCACCGCCCCCCTTTGAAGCGCGCGAGCAAATCGGCAAGTTCGGCGTGGTCGACCCACACCATGGCCTTGATGCTCAAAGGGATCACCACCAGGGCGCCGATGAAGGCGGCCACGCCACTGGTGAGCAGGGGGGCGACCGACACCAGCAAGGGGGCGAACAGGTCGCCCACCGCAGCCGACATCACCAGGCTCGCCAGGCGCTGCCAGGGTTTGAAATTCTGTTTGGTACTGGTGACCAGCCAAGCGCCAAGCACCGAGCCGATCAATGCGTCACCATCTATCAACGGCAGTATCGAGGCCAAGCCAAGGTATACAAGGATGCCGGTGAGGCTGCTGGAAGCGGGGTCTGCCATGGGAAGTCTCCCTGTGTCCGAGCGCGTCGTGCGCTGAGTGGTCACATGGTCTATTGCCCACGGCAGTGGGGCAATTGGCTGCGGCTGTAGCGCTGGGCCCCACAGGAATCAGTGCGCGTCGGGCGCCTGCGGGCGCTGCGCCAGGCACGCATAGAGGGTCAGCGCCAGGGCCAGGATCGGCAAGGCCAGCACCGGGTTGCCCCAGCGCGCGGTCAGCCAGCCCCCCAGGAAGGCGCCCATGCCGAACGTCAGGCACAGGCAGGCGAAGATCTTTGCTTGCTCCAATATGACCGGGTCGCGCGGCGGGCGCAGGGCGTGAAACAGCGACTCGGCAGCCTGGCGCAAGTTGCCGGTGGTCATGATCGAGCTATAGGCCCATTGGCGAACCCGGCGAAAACTCGAGGTTTGCACGGCGGCGATGAAGGAAATGGCCAGCACCACCGGGATATCGGGAAAGTCGCCCGGCAGGAAGGCAATCACCGCCAGCACGATGATCTCGATGACCAGGCTTACCAGTGCCACGTGCCGCAGGCGCAGGCGAGAACTGCGCACCCGCAACCAGGTGGCCACCCACACCCCGACGAAAAACGCCGCCAGTGGTGGCAGGTGTTCGAACGCCTGGTGCCAGTGGCCGACGGCGGCCGAGACGCCGAACAGCACCACGTTGCCGGTTTGCGCGTTGGCAAACACGCCGCCATGGCCCACCCAGGTAAACGCATCGAGAAAACCGCCGACGGCGCTCATCAGCAGGGCAATCCACCAGACGTCCTCGCTGGCGCGGGCCTGGGGGTCTTTGTTACGCAGCAGGTTGGCGAGCTTTTTGAACATGTTTGGCAGGTTCCTGTCCTTGCCCGTGTAGAGTGCCTCATCGACCTTGCCCCGCGCCAGGGTCAGGTTGTCGCCAGATGCGCGATCGCACCGCCGAGCATGTTTTCCATAAGGGCGGTGCGCTGCGGTTCCGTCAAGGCGCTGCCTTCCAGCCAACCAGGCAAACTGTTGAGCAAATTGGCGACAGCGTGCCCGGCACCCGCTCGGCATTCAACGCTGAACGACAGGCCCAGTACCTTTAGCAGTTGCTGCTCGTAAGTGTCGCGCAACACGCTCACGTGGGCGCGTTGTGCCTCGCTCAAGCAGCGGCTGTCGCGCTCGGCCAGGCGAAAATGCAAAGGTTTGGCCCGATGCAGCGCCAGGTGGGCTTGCAACACTTCGGTCAAGGGCTTGCCACCGGCGCGCAGGCGCCGGGTGCAGAGGGTGAGGGCGGCCTGCAGTTCGTCGTAGAACTCTTCGATCAGGTCGAACAGCAGGTGCTGCTTGCTGGGGAAATGGTGGTACAGCGAGCCTGCCGTAAGCCCCAGGTGGGTGGCCAGTTCGCGCATGCTGACTTGGCCGAACCCTTTGCTGGCAAACAGCGCCAACGCCATGTCACGGCTCTGTTCGAACCGTGAGCACGCCTCAGGCATAGGCATGGAAGCCACGCCCGGACTTGCGCCCCAGGTAACCGGCCGCCACCATTTCCTTGAGCAGGGGGGCCGGGCGGTACTTGCTGTCGTTGAAGCCTTCGTAGAAGGCCTGCAGGATCGCCAGCAAGGTGTCCAGGCCGATCAGGTCGGCCAACGCCAGCGGGCCGATCGGTTGGTTGCAGCCCAGGCGCATGCCGGCATCGATGTCTTCGGCGCTGGCCAAGCCTTCGTCGAGCACCAGGATGGCCTCGTTGATCATCGGCACCAGGATGCGATTGACCACGAAGCCTGGGCGGTTGCCGGCGGTGATCGCGGTTTTGCCCAGCCGCTCGGCCAGGTTCAGCGCGGCCGCGTGGGTGGCGTCGCTGGTTTGCAGGCCGCGGATCACTTCGAGCAGCGCCATCATCGGCACCGGATTGAAAAAGTGCAGGCCGATAAAACGTTCGGGGTGGCTGACGTTGGCTGCCAGCTCAGTCACCGACAAAGACGAGGTGTTGGTGGCGATCAGGCAGCTGTCGCTCACTTGCGCGGCGATCTGTTGCAATACCCGCACCTTGAGCTCGAAGTTCTCGGTGGCAGCCTCGATCACCAGTTGCACGTCGGCCAGGCGCGTGTAATCGGTGCTGGTGCTGATGCGCGCCACGGCCTGTTCGGCCTGCTCGGCGCTCAGGGTCTGCTTGCTCACCTGGCGCTCCAGGTTCTTGCGCAAAGTGGCCACGCCACGCTCAAGGGCGGCGTCGCTGATGTCCAGCAAGGTCACGTTGAAACCCGATACCGCGCACACCTGGGCGATGCCGTTGCCCATGGTGCCGGCGCCGATCACGGCAATGTTTTGTACGCTCATTTTCGATCCTGCCCTTAATCAAACACGTTCGAACAGCACGGCGATCCCCTGACCGCCGCCGATGCACATGGTCGCCAGACCATAGCGGCCCTGGGTTCGCTGCAATTCGTAAATCGCCTTGGTGGCGATGATTGCGCCCGTGGCACCCACCGGGTGGCCCAGGGAAATGCCGGAGCCGTTGGGGTTCACTTTAGCCGGGTCAAAGCCCAGTTCCTGGGCCACGGCGCAGGCTTGCGCGGCGAAGGCTTCGTTGGACTCGATCACGTCCAGCTCGGCCACGCTGACGCCGGTTTTCTTCAGTACGGCGCGGGTCGCCGGGATCGGCCCCAGGCCCATCAACTCCGGCTCGACACCGGCATGGGCGTAGCCCACCAGGCGTGCCAAGGGCACCAGGCCCTGTTGGCGAACCATGTCGCCGGTGGCCAGCACCAGGGCCGCCGCGCCATCGTTCAAGCCTGAGGCGTTGCCCGCGGTCACGCTGCCGTCTTTCTTGAAGGCCGGTTTCATGTTCTGCAGTTGCTCGGCACTGACCTGGCCGCGCACGTGTTCGTCCACCGAGAACGACACCGGGCCTTTGCGGCTGGCGATTTCGATCGGCACGATCTGCGAGACGAAGCGCCCTTCGGCGATGGCGTGGGCGGCGCGTTGTTGGCTGACCAGTGCCAGTTCATCCTGCATGGCCCGGCTGATGCCGAACTTGGCAGCGATGTTTTCGGCGGTGATGCCCATGTGCATGCCGGCGAACGGGTCATGCAAAATGCCGAGCATATAGTCGATGGCCTGCATGTCGCCCATGCGCCCGCCCCAGCGCGCGGCCGGTAGCAAGTAGGGGCCACGGCTCATGGATTCGGCGCCGCCGGCCAGCACCGCCTGGGCGTCACCGAGCAGCAGGCTCTGGGCAGCCGAAACGATGGCCTGCAGGCCTGAGCCGCACAGGCGGTTGACGTTGAATGCCGGCGTCTCCTTGGGGATCCCGGCGTTCATTGCGGCCACGCGTGCCAGGTACGCATCGCGAGTGTCGGTGGGGATGACATTGCCAAACACCACGTGGCCGATCAGCTCGGGGGCGATGTTGGCGCGGGTCAGGGCGGCGCGGCTCACGTCGGTTGCCAGTTGCGTCAGCGGCACGTCTTTGAGGCTGCCGCCGAACGTGCCGATGGCCGAGCGCACGGCGCTCACGACAAATATTTCCGGGTGGCTCATGAGGGGGGCTCCAGTTTGGGTGCGGTTGGGCATTGGCAGTGCTCGACGGGCGTGGTATTGGTGCCGGTCGAGCGCGCAAGGTGTTGGCCTTGCCAATCGATGGGTGCAGTCTAGGCGGCGGCAGGGCGCCTGGCCTATGCCGAAACTGTCCAGCTTGTGTGGCACTTTTTGTCACTGCCTGATCGGGGTTGTATGTGCTGATGCGTGAAAAGGATTCGGTGGCGATCTATTTCGTCCATGCCATGTTGTACGGTTTGCGCGAGCAACCGGCGTGCCAGGCCCAGGTGCTGGAGCGGGCGGGTATCGACCCGCAGTTGTTGGGGCAGGCGCAGGCGCGTGTGCCAGGCAAGGCGTTCGCTGCGTTGTGGTTGCTGATGATCACCGAGCGCGGCGAAGAGTTCTTTGGCCTGGATTCCCATGGCATGCCCAAGGGCAGCTTCGCCTTGATTTGCCGCGGGCTGATTCTGGAGCCAGACCTGGGCAAGGCCTTGCGTCAGTACCTGCAAGGCTTTGCCCTGTTCGTGCGCGATATCCGGGCCCACGTACAGGTGCGCGGCCAACGGGCGGTAATCAGTCTGGACTACCAGAGCGAGCTGGCCGAGGCGCGCGGGTTTGCCGAAGAGACGTTCCTGGTGCTGATGATCAGTATGTTGTGTTGGCTGGGCGGGCGGCGTATCACCATCGACCGGGTGGACTTCCATCACCAACGCGCGTCGTTGGAGGACGACCCGCTGTTGTGGGGGCCCAACCTTAATTTTGGCGCCGAGCGCACCGAGATCGAGTTTGCCAGCGATTACCTGAGCCTGCCCGTGGTGCAGGATTTTGCCGCGCTCAAGAGTTTCCTGCGCGGCGCGCCGCAGTGGCTGATGATCCGCTACCGCAACTCCCGGGGGCCGGTCAGCCAAGTGTACCGGCGGCTGCGCAACAGCCAATACGGCCAGTGGCCCACCTTGCCGGCCATGGCGGTGCAGTTGGGGCTTTCAGCGACCACCTTTCGCCGCCAGTTGGAGCGGGCCGGTTGCTCCTACCAGCAGCTCAAGGATGAAGTGCGCCGGGCGATGGCCTTCGAACGCCTTCGGGACACGGCGTTGAGCATTGCCGAAATCGCCGAGCAGACCGGCTTCCAGGAGCCCAGTGCGTTCCACCGGGCGTTCAAGAAATGGACCGGGGAGAGCCCAGGCCACTACCGCCAGCGCACGCAACGCGGCTGATCAGGCCTGGGGCACCATGGCAAAGCCGACGCCAAAACGGTTCCAGGCGTTGATGGTGGCGATGGCCAGGGTCAGGTTCACCACTTCCACTTCGCTGAAGTGTTCCAGTAGCGCTTGGTACTGGTCCTGCGGGGCATGGTGGCTCGACAGCAAGGTCAGGCTCTCGACCCAGGCCAGGGCCGCGCGCTCGCGGGCAGTAAAAAAGGTGGTTTCTTGCCAGACGGTCAGGGTTTGCAGGCGCGCTTCGGTTTCGCCGGCCTTGCGTGCGTCATTGGCGTGCATGTTCACGCAGTAGGCGCAGCCGTTGAGTTGCGATGCACGCAGGCGCACCAGTTCCAGCAGCGAGTTCTCCAGGCCGCTCTTGCCCAAGGCCATTTCCAGGCCGACCAAGGCTTTGTAGGCTTCAGGGGATTGTTTGGCCCATTCGATACGTGTGGTCATTGCCGTGCTCCAGTGATTGGCCGCGATGTGCGGTGATGGGCCTACCTTAGCCCCAGCACCGACTTCACCGAATAGCCAATTGGCTGGTTTACACGGGGGCCAATTGTTCGAGCACATCACGCAGGCGATCCAACGCCGGGTCGATCTCCAACAGGTCGATGGCGCCGTAGCCCATGATCAGGCCCGGCGTAGTGGCTTGCTGGAAAAAGAACGGTGCCAGGGAGTACAGGCCGACCTCGGCATAGCGCGCCACCGCGATCACCTGGTCAATGTCAAGGGGCGCCCGGCAAGTCACCGCCAGGTGGTAGCCGGCACTGGACGGCACCACGGCAAACCAGGGCGCCAGGTCGCTTTCAAAGCGGCTGATGATGCGCTCGCGACGCACCGCATACACCTCGCGGCTGCGGCGGATGTGCTTGTGCAAATGGCCCTCGGCCATGAACTTGGCCAGGGCCAGTTGGTTCTGCGTGCTGGTGTGCCAGTCGGTCAGTTGCTTGGCCACCCGCACGGCGGCGTGGATGGCGGGCGGCAGCACGGTATAGCCCAGTCGCAGTTCGGGCAGCAGGGTCTTGGAAAAGGTCCCGATGTAAGCCACCAGGCCATGCTGGTCCAGGCCCTGCAACGAATCGGTGGGCAGGCCTTCGTAGCGGAATTCGCAGTCGTAATCGTCCTCGATGATGATCGCACCCAACTCCAGGGCCCTGGCCAGCAGGGCTTCGCGACGCGCCGTGCTCATGGCCATGCCCAGTGGAAACTGGTGCGAGGGCGTCACGTAGATTAGCCGCGTGCCGTCGGGAATCTGTTGTACTTGAATGCCTTCCTCATCCACCGGCACGCCAATCACCTCGGCGCCTTGGGCCATGAACAACAGACGTGCCGGCGGGTAGCCGGGGTCTTCCATGGCCACCCGGCAGCCCGGCTCGATCAACACGCGGGACACCAGGTCCAGGGCCTGCTGGGCGCCATTGGTCACCAACACGTCTTCACCGCTGCAACGCACGCCGCGGGAAAACCCGACGTGGCGGGCGATGCCCTCGCGCAAGTCAGCCACCCCCTCGGGTGCGCTGTAGAGGCCGCGCGAGCGGCTGGACTGGCGCAGCGCATGCAGGGTGCAGCGGCGCCACTCATCATGGGGGAACTGGGCGCGGGAGGACGCGCCGCCGATGAAGTCGCCGCGCAGGCCGCCGTGTATGCCTGGGTGGTGCAACGGCAATTTCATGTCGCGCCACAGCGCCACCACGGCGGCACTGGCCAGGTCCGAAGTGCCTTGGCGAGCCGTGGCCTGGGCCATGCGCGCGTTGACGAAGGTGCCACTGCCGACGCGGCCGCTGAGCAGGCCATCGTAGGTCAGGCTTTGGTAGGTGTCGGCCACGGTCTTGCGTGACACCTTAAGCTGCTCGGCCAGCAGCCGCGAGGGTGGCAGGCGGGTGCCGGCGGCCAGGCGACCGCTCTCGATGCCTTCGCGCAAGTGGCGGTAAAGTTGTTCGCCCAGGTCCTTGCGGCCCTGGAACACGATGTGCAATTCCATTGGGGGGGCGGTTCGCGGCAGCCGTTGATCGCAGCAGGGTACGCCGAGCGTTGCGCGCTGAACAGTCAGCAGACCTGCGGCGCAACCGTTTGTCCGCTGTCATCTGAGTGGCAGGGTAATGGGTCCAAAATAAGTAGGCGGCTAAGGAGTTTGCTCCGGGCCGCTTGCAGCTCCTTCGCCGTCATCGTGTCGACGATGCCTGCCTCTTTTCTGGAGGCACCTGATGAACACTCGCCTGTTACTGAGCGCAGCCGTTTTGGCGGCCGCGCTCATCCCTGCCATGGCCCTTGCGCAAACGCCCGACGTGCCCTACAGCTACGGCATGAAGCTGGACGTGGCCAAGGTCATTTCCATGACCGAACCCACGCCCAAGCGCTGCAAAGTGGTCACCGCCGAAATGACCTACCAGGATTCGGCCGGGCAGATCAAGACGGTCAATTACCAGAAGCTCGATTCGGTGTGTGAAACCCAGAATTGAGATGGACTGCGATGGCGCCTTCGCGGATAAATCCGCTCCTACAGAATACGATGGTCTTGTAGGAGCGGATTCATCCGCGAAAAGATCGCTGCGGTACTTCTGGCATACTGCGGTGGGTTCTTCGCGGATGAATCCGCTCCTACAGAATACGATGGTCTTGTAGGAGCGGATTTATCCGCGAAAAGATCGCTGCGGGGCTTCTGGTGGACCTCGGTGCGTTCTTCGCGGATGAATCCGCTCCTACAGAATACGGTGGTCTTGTAGGAGCGGATTCATCCGCGAAAAGATCGCTGCGGTGCTTCTGGTGTACCGCGGTGCGTTCTTCGCGGATGAATCCGCGCCTACAGAATACGATGGTCTTGTAGGAGCGGATTTATCCGCGAAAAGATCGCTGCGGTGCTTCTGGCATACTGGGGTGGGTTCTTCGCGGATGAATCCGCTCCTACAGAATACGATGGTCTTGTAGGAGCGGATTTATCCGCGAAAAGATCGCTGCGGTGCTTCTGGCATACTGCGGTGGGTTCTTCGCGGATGAATCCGCTCCTACAGAATACGATGGTCTTGTAGGAGCGGATTTATCCGCGAAAAGATCGCTGCGGTGCTTCTGGTAGACCGCGGTGCGTTCTTCGCGGATGAATCCGCTCCTACAGGGGGGCGAGCCTCAGTCCCAGGCCGGTGCGATGCTGGCCGGGCTGGTCAGGCGTTCGCCGCGGTCCAGGGTGGCGATCTGCGCCATGTCGTCGTTGCTCAGGCGCAGGTCCACGGCCTTGAGGTTGCTGGCCAGGTTTTCTGGGCGGGTGGAGGAGGGGATCACCGCATGGCCCAGTTGCATGGCCCAGGCCAATGCAACTTGTGCGGTGGTGGCGTTGTGGCGCGCGGCGATCTGTTCGATCACGGGGTCCTTCAGGACTTTGCCGTAGGCCAAGGTCATGTAGGAGGTCAGGTGGATGCCGTGCTGGTCGGCGAATTCGGCCACCTTGCGGTTTTGAAGGTAGGGGTGCAATTCAACCTGGTTGGTGGCGATGGCGTCAGCACCGACCACGGCAATGGCTTGCTGCATCAGGTCGATGGTGAAGTTCGACACCCCGATCTGCCGGGTCAGGCCCTGGGCCTTGGCGTCGGCCAGGGCGCTCATGAATTCCTGCACCGGCACCGCGCCTTTGGGCGACGGCCAGTGGATCAGCGTCAGGTCGACATGATCGGTGCGCAGCTTCGCCAGGCTGTCTTTCAAGCTTGGCACCAGTTTGTCGGCACTGAAGTTGTCGACCCAGATCTTGGTCGTGATGAACAGCTGGTCACGGGGCACGCCGCTCTCGGCGATGGCCTGGCCGACTTCGGCTTCGTTGCCATAGATTTGTGCAGTGTCGATCACCCGGTAGCCAAGCGCCAAGGCGTTGCGCACCGAGTCGATGACCACTTGGTCCTTGAGGCGGAAAGTGCCGAGGCCGAACGCTGGGATGGACATGGTTGAACTCCTGTCGAGGTAAATAAAGGTGGCCCAGTATGGGAGTGCCTGGCGGGCAGAAAAATCCCGCACGGCGCATTTGATATTTGCCAGCGGCGCACGAATCCTTTTCCTACGAGTGGTGTGGTAGCCTTCTTACACTCTGCGGTAAAGGACCCCCCATGGGCACTCACAAGATCGAGATTCGTCGACGCAATGTCGAGAAAATCCTGCTGGCGGCCGAGAAGGTGTTCGCCGAAAAAGGCTTCAGCGGCACCGCCATGGCGGACATTGCCGAAGAAGTGCAACTGCCACGTTCCAACCTGCATTACTACTTCAGCACCAAGACCGAACTCTACCAGGCGGTGTTGCTGGACTTACTCGACGTGTGGAAGCAGGACGCGCTGTGCTTCGAGATGTTCGACGACCCCCGGGTGGTGCTCAGCAGCTACATTCGCGCCAAGATGAACCACTCGCGCAGCCGCCCCCATGGCTCAAAGGTCTGGGCCAACGAGATCATCCACGGCGCCCCGAGCCTGGGCAAGGCGCTGGACGACAGCCTGTACGACTGGGCCAAGATGAAAGAAGCGAAGATCCGCCAATGGGTGCAAGACAAACGCATCCTCAGCGTGGAGCCTTCAAGCCTTTTGTACATGATCTGGGCCTCCACCCAGCACTACGCGGACTTCAGCCACCAGGTCGATATCCTCAATGACCACCAGCCGCTGTCGGACATGCAGTTCGAGCGGGCGGTGCAGACGGTCACCAGTGTGATTTTGCGCGGGATAGGGCTGGCCCCGTAGGCGCGACGGCCGCCGCGCCTGCGGCCGGGGCTCAGGAGGCTTCGCGGTAAGGGTTGCGCGGGTCATGGTTCCAGTCCAGGAACGGCTTGCCCGTCTGCTGGGGCACCATCTCGATGCAGTCCTGTACCGGGCAGGTGATCTGGCACAGGTTGCAGCCCACGCATTGGTCGTCGATCACTTCGTACACCCGGCTGCCGTCAGCCTGCTTCAGGCTGGCAATGGCCTGGTGCGAGGTGTCTTCGCAGGCGATGTGGCAGCGACCGCAGCCGATGCACGCGTCCTGGTCGATTTTGGCGATCACTTGGTAATTGATATCCAGGTACTTCCAGTCGGTGGTATTGCCCACTGCGCGCCCGGTGAAGTCCGCAAGGCTGTGGTAACCCTGGCTGTCCATCCACCGCGAAAGACCGTCCTTCATACCCTCCACGATGCGAAAGCCGTGCAGCATGGCCGCCGTGCACACTTGCACCGCGCCGCAGCCCAAGGCCATGAACTCGGCGGCGTCGCGCCAGGTGCCGATGCCGCCGATGCCACAGATCGGCAGGCCTTGGGTGTGCGGGTCGCGGGCAATCTCGGCAACCATGTTCAGGGCGATCGGCTTGACCGCCGCGCCGCAGTAACCCCCGTGGGTGCTTTGGGTGCCGACCGTGGGGTAGGCGACCATGTGGTCCAGATCCACGCTGGTGATGGAATTGATGGTGTTGATCAACGACACCGCGTCGGCGCCCCCGCGATGGGCGGCGCGGGCGGCCAGGCGGACATCGGTGATGTTGGGCGTCAGCTTGACGATCACCGGCAACGTGCAGTAGGTCTTGCACCAGCGGGTGACCCTTTCCACGTATTCCGGTACCTGGCCCACGGCCGCGCCCATGCCGCGCTCCGGCATGCCATGGGGGCAGCCGAAGTTCAGCTCGATACCGTCGGCGCCGGTGGCTTGAACCTGTGGCAGGATGGTTTTCCAGGCCTGTTCAACGCAGGGCACCATCAGCGACACGATCAGCGCGCGGTCGGGCCAGTCCTTTTTGACCTGGGTGATTTCGCGCAGGTTGATCTCCAGGCTGCGATCGGTGATCAGCTCGATGTTATTGATGCCCAGCACTTCGCGGTTGGGGCCGTACAGGGCCGAGTAGCGCGAGGACACGTTGACCGCCGCCGGGTCTTCGCCCAGGGTTTTCCAGACCACGCCACCCCAGCCGGCCTCGAAGGCACGGACCACGTTGTAGGCCTTGTCGGTGGGCGGTGCGGAGGCTAGCCAGAAGGGGTTGGGCGCCTTGATGCCAGCGAACACGATAGAGAGGTCGGCCATTTACGCAGCCTCCACGTTGAGCATGAGTTGGGCATGGATGGCCTCGGCGGCCAGCTTGCCGTGTTGTACCGCTTGCACGGTCAGGTCCTGGCCCTGCGCGGTGCAATCGCCACCGGCGTACACCCCAGGCACGCTGGTGCGCATCTGTGGGTCGACCCGAATGCGTTCGCCATCGCGCTGCAGTGAACGGGCCAAGGGGTCACGCAGGGCGCTGTCGTCAAAGCCCTGGCCAATGGCCTTGAAAATCGCGTCGGCGGCCAGCTCGAAGGTTTCACCGGTGCTGCGCAGGCGGCCTTCCACCAGGTGGGTGCGCGCAAAACGCATGCCGCGTACCCGGCCCTGGTTGTCCAGCAGCACCTGCTCTGGCTGGGCCCAGGTCAGCAGGCGCACCTGGTTGGCCTTGGCGATCGCTTGCTCGTGGTCGGTGGCGCCCATGTCCGCGACGCCCCGGCGGTACACCAGGCTCACCTCGCGGGCGCCCAGGCGGGCCATCTGCACGGCCATGTCGATGGCGGTGTTGCCGGCGCCCAGTACCAGGCAGCGATCAGCCAGGGGCAGGGTGCTCAGGTCGTCGGCCTGGCGCAACTCGCGAATGTAGTCGGTGGCCGCCAGCACGCCGCTCGCATGCTCATCGGCCAAGCCCAGTTGGCGACTGGCCGCAAGGCCCAGGCCGAGGAACACGGCATCGAATTGCAGGTGCAACTCGGTCAGGCTGAGGCCTTGGCCCAGCGCCTGGCCGTGGCGGATTTCGATGCCGCCCACCGCCAGCACGAAGGCCAGTTCACGTTGGGCAAAGTCGTCCACCAGCTTGTATTTGGCGATGCCGTATTCGTTCAGGCCGCCGGCTTTCTCCCGCGCTTCAAAGATGACCACGTCGTGCCCATGCACCGCCAGCCGATGGGCGCAGGCAAGCCCCGCCGGGCCTGCGCCAACCACCGCGACCCGCTTGCCCGTGGCAACGGCGCGGGTGAATGGATGCTCGGCGAACTGCGCATGGTCGGTGGCGTAGCGTTGCAACAGGCCGATCAGCACGGGCGCGCACTCCTGGGCGTTGTTGCGCACGCAGGCTTGCTGGCACAAGATTTCGGTGGGGCACACCCGCGCGCAACTGCCGCCCAGAATATTGGCCGATAGAATCTTATGGGCGGCGCCCTGCACGTTGTCGTGGCTGATGCTGCTGATAAAGCCCGGGATGTCGATGTCACTGGGGCAGGCGTTCACGCACGGCGCGTCATAGCAATACAGGCAGCGTGCGCTTTCCAGCCGGGCTTGGCGCGGGGTCAGCGGCGGGGCCAGGTCGCCAAATTGCACCAGCAGGCTGCCCGCATCACCCACGGGGTGGGCGAGGTGTTGGAGGGAATCGATCACGGTGGTGTCCTCTGTTTTTATTGTTTTAGGTGCTGTGAAACGCCTAGCGCTTAACCGCCACGGCACGCTGTTGTTCGGCGCGTTTGCTGAGCAAGTCGAACACGGCGGGGTAGGCCGGGCGTTCGATATAGCGACCTGCGCCGCGTTCGGCGCGTAAATCGCCGTCGGCCCAGACCACCTTGCCCTGGCTGACGGTGTGGCTGGGCACGCCGCGCACGGTCTTGCCTTCGAAGATGTTGAAGTCGACCTGCTGGTGGTGGGTCTTGGCACTGATGGTGCGCGTGCCGGCCGGGTCCCAGAGCACCAGGTCGGCGTCGGCGCCCACCCGAATGGCGCCTTTGCGTGGGTACAGGTTGAAGATCTTCGCGGTGTTGGTGGAGGTCAGTGCCACGAAGTCCTGCATTGACAACTTGCCGCTGTTGACGCCTTCGTCCCAGAGCACCGCCATGCGGTCTTCGATGCCTGCGGTGCCGTTGGGGATCTTGCTGAAGTCATCGCGCCCGGCAGCCTTCTGTTCGGCGCAAAAGCAGCAGTGGTCGGTGGCCGTGGTGTGCAGGTTGCCCGACTGCAGGCCGTGCCACAGGGCTTGCTGATGCCCCTGGGGGCGGAACGGCGGGCTCATCACGTAGCCTGCGGCGGTCTGCCAGTCGGGGTGGCGGTACACGCTGTCGTCCAGCAACAGATGGCCGGCCAACACTTCGCCGTACACCGGTTGGCCCATGCTGCGCGCATAGGTGATTTCGTCGAGCGCCTCGCGGGTGGACACATGCACCAGGTACAGCGGGGTGCCCAGGGTCTGGGCAATACGGATCGCCCGGCTGGCGGCTTCGCCTTCCACCTGCGAGGGCCGCGACAAGGGGTGCGCTTCTGGCCCGGTGATGCCCTGGGCCAGCAGTTTGCGCTGCAGGTGATCCACCAGTTCGCCGTTCTCGGCATGCACGGTGGGTATTGCGCCCAGTTCCAGGCAGCGTTCGAAACTGGCGACGAGGGTGTCATCGGCGGCCATGATGGCGTTCTTGTAGGCCATGAAGTGCTTGAAGCTGTTGATGCCATGGTGGCTGACCAGCTCGGCCATTTCCTCACGCACCTGTTCGCTCCACCAAGTGATGGCCACGTGAAAGCCGTAGTCGCTGGCGGATTTTTCTGCCCAGCCGCGCCACTGGTGAAAGGCTTCGAGCAGTGATTGCTGGGGGTTGGGGATCACGAAGTCAATGATCGAGGTGGTGCCACCCGCCAGGCCTGCGGCGGTGCCGCTGTAGAAGTCTTCACTGGCCACGGTGCCCATGAAGGGCAGTTGCATGTGGGTGTGCGGGTCGATGCCGCCGGGCATCAGGTACTGGCCGCTGCCATCGAGTACCTCGGTGCCGGCCGGCACGTCGAGGCGTTCGCCAATGGCCTTGATCAGGCCGCCTTCGCAGAACACATCCGCTTTGAAGCTTTCATCGTGGGTGACCACGGTGGCACCCCGGATCAACAGCGTCATACCGATCTCCTCACAGGCGTGACCAGCTTTTGCCGGCTCTCGTGTTGTTTGGCACACCGTGACAATCCGCAATCCTGTCAGAGGTGGCAGGAATTGAATCTAGTTGTTGATCGATCAATGAGCAAATTTATTTTATATAAGCTTATTACCAATATAACCGTATGAAATATATAGTAAATATTAACAGATCCCCAAAATGGTGAGGCCCTTCACCATTTTGACGCACTTGACAGGAACGTAATTTAAGCCAGATTTTCCATGGCAAATCAGCCGCTTGCCCAGGGCTGCAACGACCGTGATCCAGCTAAAACAAAATACGCCTGCACCAGATTGAGTCCTGACTGAACGGACAGGTAAATCCTGTGGATGCATGACGCAATTGCGGTAGTAGGCAAAAAAAGCCGCAGTTTCAATACGCTACGGCAGCAAGAGCATGTTCCGGCACACCCGGTGGCGCACTCGGCACGGTATTTGAGTGCATGCGCTGCGGATGAGCACATAACCAGAAAAACACAGGAGCGGCCATGCAACAGAAAAGATCCCAGGTGTTGGAGCGCGACGGGTTGTTCGAACTCGACGCCGGCACCGATGTACTCGACAGCCCCCGTTACAACCACGACATCGCCCCCACCCAGGTGCACCAGCGTACCTGGAACAAATGGCACATCACTGCGTTGTGGGTGGGCATGGCGATCTGTGTGCCCACCTACACCCTGGGCGGGGTGTTGACCGCCTATTTCGGCCTGTCGGTGGGCGAGGCCCTGCTGGCGATTTTGCTGGCCAACATCATCGTGCTGATACCGCTCACCCTCAACGCGTTTGCCGGCACCAAGTACGGCATCCCGTTTCCGGTGCTGCTGCGCTCCTCGTTCGGGGTCATCGGTTCCAACGTGCCGTGCCTGATTCGCGCCTTGGTGGCCTGCGGCTGGTTTGGCATCCAGACGATGTTCGGCGGGTTGGCCATCCACCTGTTCCTGGGGTCGATATTCGACGGTTGGAAGGCCCTGGGCGGGACCGGCGAGGTGATCGGCTTCATGATGTTCTGGACCCTGAACCTGTGGGTGGTGCTGCGCGGGGCCGAGTCAATCAAGCGCCTGGAAACCCTGTCGGCGCCATTGCTGATCCTGGTGGGCGCCGGGCTGCTGTTCTGGGCACTGCCCAACGTGTCGTTGAGCGAATTGCTGGCCCAGCCACCCAAGCGCCCGGAAGGCGCCAGCGTGGTGGGTTACTTCTGCGCCGGGCTCACGGCGATGGTCGGTTTCTGGGCCACGCTGTCATTGAACATTCCGGACTTCAGCCGCTACGCCGAAAGTCAGAAGGCGCAAATCGTCGGGCAGATCATCGGCTTGCCGTTGACCATGTTCCTGTTCGCCTCGCTGGGCGTGGTGATGACCGCAGCCTCGGTGTCACTGGTGGGTGAAATGGTTTCTGACCCGGTCACCCTGATCGGCCATATCCAGAGCCCATTCTGGGTCGCCCTGGCCATGGCGTTGATCATCATCGCCACGTTGTCGACCAACACCGCGGCCAACATCGTCTCGCCCACCAACGACTTTCAGAACATTGCCCCCAAGTTGATCGGTCGCACCCAGGCGGTGATCTTGACCGGGCTGGTGGGCCTGGCGCTCATGGGTCACGAACTGCTCAAGAAACTGGGCCTGATTGTTTCCAATGTCAGCCTGGACACCGTGTATTCCAACTGGCTGCTGGGCTATTCGAGCCTGCTGGGGCCGATTGCCGGGATCATGGTGGTGGACTACTTCATCATCAAGAAGCAAACCTTGGACCTGGCCGGGTTGTACCGCGACGACGTGTACCCGGCATGGAACTGGTTCGGCTTCATTGCCTTTGCCGTGCCGGTGCTGTTGACCCTGCTGTCGCTGGGCAGCACGGCGTTCAGTTGGTTCTACGACTACGGCTGGTTTACCGGCTCGCTGCTGGGCGGGTTGCTCTACTACGGCCTGTGCGCGATGCGTGGCACCGACCCTGCCACCGTCGCCAAGCCCAACGCCTGATTCCCATAACAAGAACCTGAGGAGAACCCCATGACCACTGCCACCGAGGTCTTGCAATCCAGCGAACGGCATATCGACAGTGAACGCTTGTGGCAATCGCTGATGGAACTGGCGCAGCTGGGCGCCACGGCCAAGGGCGGCGTGTGCCGCCTGGCCCTGACCGACCTGGACCGCCAGGCCCGTGATCTGTTCGTGCAGTGGTGCACGGCCGCCGGCTGCACGGTCACGGTCGATGAGGTGGGCAATATCTTCGCCAGACGGCCAGGGCGCAACCCCAGCCTGGCACCGGTAATGACCGGCAGCCACATCGACACCCAGCCCACCGGCGGCAAGTTCGACGGCTGCTTCGGGGTGCTGGCCGGGGTGGAGGTATTGCGTACCCTCAATGACCTGGGCGTGGAAACCGAGGCGCCGTTGGAGGTGGTGGTGTGGACCAACGAGGAAGGCTCGCGGTTTGCCCCCTGCATGATGGGTTCCGGGGTGTTTGCCGAGAAGTTTACCTTGGCCCAGACCCTGGCCAAGACCGATGCCGACGGCGTGACTGTGGGCCAGGCGTTGAACGCCATTGGCTATGCGGGCAGCCGCAAGGTCAGCGGGCACGCGGTAGGGGCGTATTTTGAGGCGCACATCGAACAGGGGCCGATTCTGGAAGACGAGCGCAAGACCATCGGCGTGGTGCTCGGCGCCCTGGGGCAGAAGTGGTTTGACTTGACGCTGCGCGGGGTCGAGGCCCATGCCGGGCCGACGCCCATGCACCTGCGCAAGGACGCGCTGGTGGGCGCTGCCGCCGTGGTGGCTGCGGTCAATGCCGCTGCACTGGGCCATCAACCCCATGCCTGCGGCACCGTCGGCTGCCTGCAAGCCTACCCCGGTTCACGCAACGTGATCCCCGGGGAAGTGCGCATGACCCTGGATTTCCGGCACCTGGAGCCGGCCCGGCTGGATTCGATGATCGCCCAGGTGCGCCAGGTGATCGAATCGACCTGCACGCAGCATGGCCTGACCTTTGAGTTGACCCCCACCGCGGACTTTCCACCGCTGTACTTCGAGCAGGGCTGCGTCGACGCGGTGCGCAGCGCAGCGCTTGGGCTGGGCCTGTCGCACATGGACATCGTCAGCGGCGCTGGCCACGACGCCATCTTCCTCGCCGAACTGGGCCCGGCGGGGATGATCTTCGTGCCGTGCGAGAATGGCATCAGCCACAACGAAATCGAGAATGCAGCCCCCGCTGACCTGGCGGCGGGGTGTGCGGTGTTGCTGCGGGCAATGCTGGCGGCGTCGCAGGCTCAATTGCGGTGAGGCTTTGCCAGGCACGCCTGGCCCCACACCGATCATGGCAATTCAGACGGTAGGATTTATCCGCGAAAACATGACCACGGTGTACCTGTGCAACCGCGGCGGGCTTTTCGCGGATCAATCCGCTCCTACAGGGTCAATGGCACTGGCGCCAAGGTGCCCAGCAACGACACTGCCGCCAGCGCCGCGAACCCGCACAGCCATTCCACCAACACGGTCTGGCGCAGGGTGTGCAAGGCAATGCGCTGGTTATTCAGTGCCGCCCGGTTATATAGCGCCAGCAGCAGCATGCACGCCACCAGCGACGCCTTGATCGCCAGCACCAGGGCAAAGCCACTGGTCATCGGCGTCGGCCACAAGGTGCCCGTCAACACGCGCACATTGATCAAACCGGTGATGATAATCCCCGCCACCAACACCAGCCCATAACCGCTGAAGCGCAGCAGGGTACCGCGCAGGTCGTGCCCAGCCGGGCGCGCCTGCACGAACACCAGCAGCATCAGCGCGCCCATCCAGCCGGCCACGCACATCAGGTGCACCAACTGGTTGAACATCAGCAACTGCCCACCGATGCCATCGAGCATCGACGCATGGCCCACCGGCGCCAAGGTCGCCACCTGGATGGCGCTGAGGCTGATTGGCAACCAGGTCGGCAAGCGCACCGGCAAGCGCAGGCACATCAACAGGATCAGGCTCACGCCCAGGTGCACGATCCACACATTGCCGAACAAGGTCTGGGTCAGCACCTTCATCAGCACCACCCGGTTGAGCCCTTGTTCCCAGGAGCCGGCCATGTCGCCGGCGGTGGCCACCAGCCACAGCACCGCGGTGATCAGGCCAATCCCGGCCAGCAGGCACAGGAACGGGTCGAGCCACTTGCGCATGATCGCCTGTTGCCGGGGTTCACCCAGCAGCAGTGGGCGGAATACGACTGGCCCCGAAAATCAGCAGGACCACGGTCAGGTGCAGAAAACGGATAACCACCAATGCACTCATGAGGGTTACTGGCCAACCTTGAAGCTGTAGGTGCCATCGCTCTTGTGGGTGTCGACCGACACGGCATGCCACTCAACCTTGTAATTGCCCGGTGCCAGGGGCGCCGCCGGGGTCACGATCAGGGTTTTCTTGTCGCCTTCGGCGGTGGCGACGCCTTTGACCGCGACTTCGGCGCCGTCCTTGCTCAGGCTGACCTTGCTGAAGGTGGCTTCTACGCCTTCAGTGAACACCAGGCGCAGGTCGGCGGGGGCGGCCACCGTGCTGTCGGCAGCCGGGGTTTGGCTTTTGAGGTGGGCGTGGGCGAAGACAAAAGGCGACAACGAACACAGCGCGGCAGCGATCAAGATCTGTTTGAACGACATGGAGTGGACCTCGGGCAGTAAAAATTCGGACAATTAAACACGAATAAAGGCTAGCAGGCCGGTGAAAAGTTTTACTTAACATCACGATTGCGTCACGCTCGCGCCCAACCACCCTCTGGAATCGCTGCCTTCCATGACTTTTCTGCAACGCCGCTGCACACTGATGGCCCTGAGCATGGCCCTGAGCCTGGCCCTGGCGGCAACCTCGGCCTTGGCCGACGATGTAATGATCCTGTGGCCTGCAGGTTGGGACGTCGAAGCCTTGCCAGCCCAGCAGGGCGACGGGCAACCCAGCGTCAACCGCCAGCGTGCCTCGAAAAATGATGACAATGGCGACCCCCAGATGGTGGTGGAACTGACCCGCACCACGTTGCAGCCTGGCCATCAGGTCAACTTGCAGGCCGTGCTGCTGGAAATGCGCAAGGCGGTGCAGGTGAACTTCAGCCACGGCGGCTACCAAAGCGTGTGTACCAAGGTGCACGAAGGCACCCTGGGCGATATCCCCTCGGTGGAATCGACCTGCCAGATCATCCTCAACGGCGGCCACGTGATGACCCAGACCCTGGTCACGGCCAGCACGCCGGGCACCGCGTATTCGTTGTCTTACGCAGGCTCGGCACAGGGTTACAAAGACAACGAGGCCCAGGTCAAGGGGATCCGCGATGGGCTGAAACTGCAAGCGGCGCCCTGATGCTTTTGATCAGCAACCCCACCAGCAGCACATTTACCACCGCCAACCCCGCCAACACCCCCAGCGTTACCCCCGCACCAAAGTGCGCCTGCAGGTAGCCACCCACGATCGGCGTCAACGCCTGGGCGATCAGCGTCGGCCGGGCGATACGCCCCAGTACCACCGCATACACCGCAGGCCCGAACAGCGCCAAGGGCAGGGTGCCGCGCACGATCGAGCGGATGCCGCTGCCCACCCCGTACACAATGATGCCCAGCACCGCCAGCCCCGAGGCAAAGTGGATGCATAAAAGGCCCGCCGCCACCATCAGCACCGAGCCCAAGGCGCTCCAGATCGGGTGCGCCTGGCGCCCGAACAGCACTTCGACCACCCTTGCGGCGACTTGGCTGGGGCCGATCAGCGCGGCAATGCCCAGCGCAGCCACCAGTGACAGCCCCTGGGCTTGCAACAGGCTGATCAGTTGCACTGAAATGGCCGTGAAGATCACGGCCGCCAGGGTAAAGCTGGCGGTCAGCAGCCAGAACACCTTGCCCTGGGGCAGTGCCTGGGCCGGTTGCGCGGCGGCCTTGGCAGCGGTCACCGGCTCATGGCGCGGTACGCAACGCCAGTAGATCGGCAGTACCACCCCCATCAGCAACAGCGCATAGGCAAGGCAAGCGCCGCGCCAGCCCAGGTGTGCCACCAGCGTTGCTACCAGCGGCCAGGTGATGCTGGTGCAAAACCCGGACACCAAGGTGACCTGGGTGATGGCAGAACGCGCGTTTTTGCCGAACAGTTTGCCCAGCGTCGCGAACAACACGTCGTACAGCCCCGCGGCCATGCCCAGGCCGATCACCACCCAGGATGCGACAAACATCGGCAAACTGGGGGCGATCGACAGCAACACCAGGCCCAGCGCCAAGGTGGGCGCACTGGCCAGCAACAACGTACGCCCGCCGATGCGCGCCACCAGGTGGCCGACCCGTGGCGCCAGCAGCCCTGAAATCAGGATCGCCAGCGACAGCGAGCCATAGACCCAGGCCTGCGACCAGCCGGTGTCTTGCACCACGGGGGCGGCCAGCACGGCAATCAGGTAAAAGGAGCCACCCCAGGCAATGATCTGGGCAATGCCCAGCAGGGTGGAGGCGATCAGCGCGGGTTTGGCCTCGGTATCGGTCACAACGGTCTCGTCAGGGGGAACTACGAAGGCGGCAAGGGTAGCGCAGCCACCGTCCATCGTGAACCGGGCATTTGTCGGCACGGCAACGGTCAATCGGTTTGTCGTAGGCTAAATTTCAGGCTGGCGGCTACGTTTTTCTTGCCTACAACCGCCCAGACAGCGAAGTACACCGTGGCCCTGATCAACGAAGAACTGCCTTGCCCTGCACCTGGCCGGCCCAGCCTGGGCGTACTGAACGCCAGCATCGCGGTGCCCAGCACGGGCCACTGGTTCAGGCGTTTGCTGGCCTTTGCCGGCCCCGGCTACATGGTGGCCGTGGGCTACATGGACCCTGGCAACTGGGCCACCGACATCGCCGGCGGCTCGCAATTTGGCTACACGCTGCTGTCGGTGATCCTGCTGTCCAACCTCATGGCGATCCTGTTGCAGGCGCTGGCTGCGCGCCTGGGTATCGCCACCGGGCTGGACCTGGCCCAGGCGTGCCGCGCCTATTATTCCAAACCCACCTGCATCGGCCTGTGGCTGGCCTGCGAGGCGGCGATCATCGCCTGCGACCTGGCCGAAGTGATCGGTACCGCCATCGCCCTGAAGCTGCTGTTTGGCATCCCGCTGCTGTGGGGGGCGGTGATCTGCGCGGCCGACGTGTTCCTGATATTGCTGTTGATGAACCGCGGCTTTCGCGCCTTGGAAGCCTTCGTCATTGCCTTGCTGACGGTGATCTTCGCCTGTTTTGCCGCGCAACTGGTCATGGCCCAACCGGTGCTCAGCCAGGTGTTGGCCGGCTTCGTGCCGCACACCAGCATCATCACCAACCCCGCGGCGCTGTACATCGCCATTGGCATCATTGGCGCCACGGTGATGCCGCACAACCTGTACCTGCATTCGTCTATCGTGCAAACCCGGGCCTACCCACGCACGCCCGAGGGCCGGCGCAACGGCTTGCGCTGGGCGGTGACCGACAGCAGCATTGCCTTGATGCTGGCGTTGTTCGTCAACGCCGCGATCCTTATCACCGCCGCCGCAGCCTTTCACAGCCGCGGGCACACCGAGGTGGTGGAAATCGAGCAGGCCTATGAATTGCTCTCGCCGCTGCTGGGGGTGGGGATCGCCTCGATGTTGCTGGCGATTGCCTTGCTGGCGTCGGGCATCAACTCCACGGTCACGGCGACCCTGGCCGGGCAGATCATCATGGAAGGCTTTTTGCAACTGCGCATCGCCAACTGGCTGCGGCGCCTGATCACCCGGGGCCTGGCGATCATCCCAGTGTTGGTGGTCACCAGCCTGTACGGCGAAAATGGCACCGCGCGCCTGCTGGTGTTCAGCCAGGTGGTGCTGTCGATGCAACTGCCGTTCGCGGTCATCCCGCTGGTGCGCTTTGTCTCGGACCGGGAAAAGATGGGCGAACTGGCCACCGGCCGCTGGCTAACGGGCGCGGCCTGGGCGGTGGCGGGCTTGATCGTGGTGCTGAACATCAAGCTGTTGTACGACAGTTTCATCGCCTTCTGACCCCAGCCGACCTTAGCCGGCGGGGGCAGGGCGCGGCTACAGGGCGCTGTTGCCGCACGCCAGCGCAGCTGGCTGCCCAGCGCCCGGCGTGCGCCGTACCTGCACGATGCAACCCTGGCGCACGGTGGCATCGAGCAGCACGCTTTGCACGGGCATCAGGTCGCCGATCAGCAGGTTCTGCAACAACGGCTTGCCCTGATACTGGTTATGCCCCAGCACCACGTTATCGATGCCCTCGACCCGCACCACGGCCTTGCCGATGGCGCCCAGGCGGTTGCCGGTCAAGGCCAGCTCGCCCGGCAGTGGCAGGGCATTGCGCAGGCTGATGGCATATTCGGGGCTGGCGCTGATGCGGTTGTCCAGAATCGCCAGCGCCTGCACTTCGCTGGCGTCGATGGCGCTGCCCTGGCTGTTGCTGATCAAATTGTCTTCGATCACCAACACACCGCCCTTGCCGGTCAGGTTGCGCAACTGGATGCCATTGCCTTTGGAGTCGCCGATGCGGTTGCCGGTCAGCAGCAGGGCACCGGCCTGTTCGCTCACTTCGATGCCGGCCTTGGCGGTGGTCAGGATCAGGTTGCCCTGGATCAGCGCCCGGGTTTGCCCGCGCACGCGGATGCCGCTGTTGTTCTCCACCCCACGGATGCTGTTGTCGCGCACCTGCGCCTGGCTGTTGTTGAGGTCGATGGCGTACTGCTGCTGCTGATCGAAAGTGCTGTGCTCGATCAACGCCTGGGCGTGTTGCAGCTCCACGCCACTGGATAGCTCGGTGAAGTGGCTGTTGCGGATCAGTACCGAGGCCGGTGGCGTGCTGGGCGCCTGCTGGGTGCTCAGGCCGGTGCTCAGGCCCCGTGACAGGTTGGCGTTGTAGCCCAGGCGGCTCAAAGTGGAGTCCAGGATTTGCGTGGAGCTGCCGGCCCAGGACACCACGAAGGGCCGGTAGGCACGGTCGGTGGCGCTGGTTTTGTCACCGGTCCAGCCCTCCAGGCGCGATTGGTTCAGGCTCAACAGGCCCTGGTTGATCAGCGCGGTGCCGGAAAAGTTGTACAGGTACAGGCTGGTGCCTTCCAGGATCAGCCCGCCATTGGCGGTGATCATCAGTGGGTAGCTCAGCAGGTAGCCGTCCTTGTGCCGGCGCAACACCTTGGGGTCGTGCAGGGCCTCGGCCAGTTGCGCCAGGGTGATGCTACCGCCGCTGATCACCACCGCTTGCGGGTGATGCGACTGGTAGCCGGCGATGGCGCGGAACAACCCGTTGTTGACGAACGGCTCGAACGGCCAACTGCCTTCCTGCGAGGAAAACATTGGCTGCAAGCTGACCTGGGCCCGGCCAGCCGGCTTGCGCAGGGCCACCTCGGCCATCTGCACGGCCTGGCGGGTGCGCTGCAGTAATTGGACCTGCTGGTCTGATTGCTGCCGGGCAGGGATCACGCTCAACGCGCGGTCCAGCACCAGGGGTTGGGTCTGGGCCTGGCAGGTCAAAACGCTGGCCAGCAGGCTGGCGAACAGGCTGGTACGAATGAATGGCGGCATGTTAGTCGTCCTTGGCTCAGTGGCCGGTTGAATACAGCGGCTTGAGTGGGCCGCCAAGCTGGCTGTAGTTGTCGACGTCACCGTCCAGCGAGTCATACAGCTTGCGCGCCAGCACATGCTGCGGGCTGCGCTGCAGAAACGGGATCAGCCAGGCCATCTTGTAGGGCGCGATGTCGGCCTGGGACTGGCCTTGCAGTTGGGGCAAGCCTTGCGGGTCGAGCACGCTGCGGGCGGCGAAATTGGCCAGTAGTTCCAGGCGCGACTGGTCGTCGGCCGACCAACCCAGGTTATTGCTGCGGGCGGTTTCGGCCAGCATCACCAAGGGCACCAGAGCGTACTGGCTGTAGCTGGCGGCCAGCTTGCCGCGCGCCACTTCCAGCGGCAGGTAGGCATAGTCGCCGGCGCTGGACAGGGTGGCCTGCTGCAAACCGCGGCGCAGGTTGCTGTCGCCCCAGCGGATGAAGTCCTCGCGCTGGATCAGCATGCCGGTGGCCGACACGGCCCAGCCGGCCCAGTAGTCATGGTTGTTGAAGAAGGCAAAGCCGGGTGCATGGCGCGGTTGGTACTCTTCGATGACCAGCGCGCCGAGCCGGGCGAACCAATCTTTTTGCACCGGCGACAGCACCAGTTTGTTATCGGCCATGGCCTCGGTCATCAGCAAGGTGCCGCTGATGGCTGCCACCGCCCATTTGCGCGCGGCCATGCCGCTGCCGCTGGCGTCGCGGTTGAGCAGGGCGCCGGCCTTGGCCCAGGTTTCCAGCCATTGGTCCTGGCAGGCCAGGGCCATGTTGGCCTGTTGCGGGCTTTTGGCCCGTTCGAACTGCTTGGTGGCGTAGATCAGCCCGCCGATGAACGCCTTGACCTGCTTGCCGATTTCCTCAGTGCCCTGGTCCTGGCTGGCGGCCAGGGTGGACTTGCTGGCATCGCTTTGATCGTATTTGCTCTTGAGTTGCAGGCTGCCGGTGTAGGGCGGCGGCGGCTCCTTCACGCAACTCAAGGTGCGGTAGTCGGCAATCATCGCCGAAGGCGCGGTGGCCCGCGCCGGCCAGATCGAGGTGCTGGCGCTGGCGGCGGCCAGGTGCAGGCTGCCCGCGGCACCGAGCAAGGCCAGCAGCAAGGGTTTCAAAGGCATAGTTTGGTGTCCACCTGGGTTGCGCCGCTGGAAGGTTTGGTCGGCTCCATGAACACCGACAGCAGGTTGGCGCCCTGGAATTCCTTGGCCTTGCTCAGCTCCAGGTAGTACTGGCCGCCGGTCACGGCCGCTTCACGGCGGAACCAGATCTTGTCACGCTGGCCATTGTCGTAATAGACGATGAGGTAGAAGTCCTTGACGTTCTTGTCGCTGATCTTGATGTCCAGGAAGCCTGCCGAACCCTTGAGGTCGCTGCGGCTTTCGCCGGCATTGCTCAGCAGTTCGATGCGATCGCTGACCTTGAGCGCCGGGTGGTCCAGGCGGTTGCTCAACAGGGTTTTGGAGGTGGCGCAGCCGCCCTTGATCGCCGGCACCAATTGGCGGTACATCTGCGGCGACTCCAACTGGTAGTTGGCCGGCAGCTCCCAGATCACCACTTTGGGCGGGGCGGCGGGCTTGTAGCTGTCCGACAGCAGGTATTCGAGCAACGAGCCATCCTGGCCAGCGCCGGGCAGGGCGAAGTTGAGGATGTCCACGTCCAGGTACTGCTTGAGGTAACCGTCGAAGTTGAACTGTTTGCTTTCATCTTCCCGGGCCGCGGCGTTACTGTCGCCCACCAGGATCACTTCGGGGTCTGGGGCTTCGTCGAACAGTGCGTCGGCGCTGTCGGCCACCGGCACCGTCTGGTAGCCACGCACGTACTGCATGCCAAAATTATTGCCGCAGATATAGGTCAGCCCCAGGTTCATGGTGCCGTCCTTGGGCACCACCACGCCGGGTTCGGTGCGGTAGTGCTTTTTAGTAAGGCCTGCATAGAACGGTTGGCGACGCACCTCGTCGGCGACCACCTGGGCGGTGGCCTGGGCGCCGGTGGGGGTCCAGTGGTGGTCGCGGCGGAAGAAGTATTCGCCGGCCGGCGGCTTGGCCACCAGTTGCATCACGTCGGGTACCACCGCGCCGCCTGCACGCATTTGCTGCAGGTAGTCGCCGAGGTTGCGGTTGGCGCGGGCGTAGTCAAAGCCCATGTGCTCGCCCGGGCGCAGTTTGTCGCGGTGCATCAGCCCCCGGGTCGGCTGGATGGCCATGACCACATGGGTGCCTTGGCGTGCGAAGGTGGCCATCAAGCGCGCGTATTCGCTGCGCATGCTGGCCGGGATGCCAAAGTCGTTGGTCAAGTCGACCTCGGAGCGAAACAGCCAGCGGTCCTTGCCGGGCACGATTTCGCGCATCAGTTTCATGCGCCCTTCGGTGTAGTTCTGCGGGTCTTTGAGCGCCGGGCAAATCAGGCAATCCAGGCCGGTGCAGGTTGGCGTGCCCTTGGCCGCGGCAGGCCCGGCGTCGGCGGCGAACGCCGGCAGGCAGAACAGCGACAGCAATGCGGCGAAGCCGAAAGGTAGGGGTGTCTTCATGGGCGCAAACTTCATCATCCTGTTGATCGGGGCATTCGGGCCAGGCGCAGTGCGTTGTTACTCGGTGGGGTCGATGCCGTTGGCCAAGCTCATGCTTTTGTAGCCACTGCCTTGGGGCAGCAGCACGTAGCTGTAGGAGCGGCCTTTTTTCAAGAACAGTTCGTCGAAGTTGGCCACGTTCTGTTCACCCACGTAGGCGGCAAAGCCAATCTTGATTTCGTTGACCATGCGGCTGCCGGTCTGGTCCTTGCCCAGCGGGTCGACGATCACGTGCTTGCCGTCCACGGTTTTAAGCGCCGCCTGGGCCGGTGTCAGGTTGTAGAAGGCCACTTGGGCTTTCTTCGGCTCGTTGACGTATTTGTCGGCGATCAAGGTCAGGGTCTTGCCGTCGTACACCAGGGTGCTGGCCGCATTGGCCTTGAGTTCTGGTTCAATGGCGTGGCCAGCCACACCGATGCTGTGCTTGCCTGGGGTGGTGAAGCGGTAGCCACTCAGTTGCCCGGCGGCGACTTTCTGCGGGTTGGTCTTGCCGCTCAGGCTCACGTCGATGCCGCCGTTGCTCAGGTTCAGCACCCGCACGAAGGTTGAATCCGCCGGGGCCACGGCGTCGTACAGGTCGGCATTGCCGTCGGCGGCCAGGGCGTGGGCGCTCAGCAACAGGCCGGCGGCGCCCAGCAGGCGTTGGATCAGAAGGGTGGCGGTCATGGTCAATTCCTTTAACTTAAAAATGAATAGGCAGTGCTGACAGGCTGGGCGAGCCGGCCCGGTGGGCCAGCACGGTGCGCAGCGGGAACTCCCAGATCACCGTGTCCAGGCTGTCGTTGCTCAATTGGTCGCTCTTGAGAAACTCGGTCATGGCCTCGAATGGTCCGCGGGCTTCCACCGCCACGCTGAACAAGTCGGTGCTCAAGGCTTCTTTCAAAAAGCCGCTGAAGTTCCAGTCCTCGATCTTGGTGTAGCTGGTGCCCACCAGGGCGATGTGCTGTGGCTCGTCGCCAAACAGACTGGCATCGCTGACCGCCTGGCTGGCCTTGAGCGTTTCGAACAGCGAAATGGTGCCGGCGCCGTAGGCGGGCGGTTCGCTGCGCTGGTCGAACTGCACGTAGTTCATCAGGTCGCCCTTGATGGTTTTCTGCGCCACCACCTGGGAGGCGTAGGCCGTGCTGCCGATCAGCTCCGGGTGCTGGCGCGCCAGTTCACGGGCCGCTTCGCGCGCGCCCTGTGGGGTCCAGTGGGTGTCGGATTTGAGAAACAGCGGCTCCTGGTCACGGGCCGCCAGAAAGCGTGCACGCAACGGCGCCACGGTGACGTTCTGCTGTTGCAGTTGCGCGACGAAACGGTCGTACAGGGCGATGGCCCGCGGGTCGGCAGCGCGCAGGGTGTACTCGGCGTAGATGTCCAGCTTCATTGGCAGCGGCAGCACGATCAGGCGCTTGTTGTGGGCTGCCAGGCGGGCCTGCACCTCGCTGATCTGCGCCAGTTGCAGGCTCAGGTTGTGCTCCAGATCGTTGGGCACGCGGTATTCCTGGTTGGTGAACAACCAGCCATCGCGGCCCAGCACCACGCCGCTGGTGCCCTCGTGAAACACCTGGAACTGGGCATCGGCCCACAGCGCCACCGAAGGCTCGCGCAAGAAGAAGCGCTTGTCGTACACCTGCTCGAACTTGCGCAAAAGCTTGCCATCCATGAACAGCGAGTAGGCGTCGGTCTGGCTTTTGCCAAAGCTGAACACCACCGGCAGCGAGTACACGAACATGCCCAGCAGCAACGCGCAGAACAACAGCCCATTGAGTTTGCTCGCCGAATTCATCACGGGGTACATGGCGGCCTCCTAGAACTGAAAGTACAAGAATGGTGAAAAGGAATGCGCGGCCAGGCTGCTCAGCGACAAGGCAAAGCCGGCCCACAGCAACAGCATCTTCATGCCGCCGACATGGCGCATGAAGTACTGCTCTTTATTACCCGCGTAAAAGCGCACGTTATTGATGCCTGAAAGGATCAACCACGCCACCGCGACCACCGCGAAGGCCATGGCCATTTTCGAGGCGCCCAGCACGTACAGGTCCAGGCTGCCGGTGCCGTTGAAACCGAACAGGGCCTTGTAGATCTCCAGGCTGTGGGCCAGGTTGCTGGTGAAGAACAGCGGCATGCTCAGGGTGATCAGCAAGGTGGTGCGCAGGTTGCGCAGCAGGTTGTAGGGCGTGCTGATCTTGGTGGCGATGCCCAGCTTGCGCTCGGTCACCATGGCCAGGCCAAAGAACAGCCCCCAGCAGATAAAGGCAAAACTTGCACCGTGCCACAGGCCCGACAACAGCATGGTGTAGACCAGCGCGGGCAGGGCCCCGGCGATGCGCTTGCGCACCAGCGGCATGTACACGTAGTCGCGCAGAAAATGCGCCAGGGTCATGTGCCAGCGCGCCCAGAACTCGGTGATGCTCTGGGACACGTAGGGTTGGTTGAAGTTTTCCGGGAAGCGAAACCCCATCATCAGCGCCAGGCCCAGGGCCATGTGGCTGTAGCCGGCGAAGTCGAAGTACAGTTGCAGGGTCGACACCACCAGGCCGAACCAGGCGTCGCCCATCTGCAGGGTGCCTTCGCCGACGAACAGCCCGGCGATGGGCGCCAGTTGATCGGCAATCAGCACCTTCATGATAAAACCGAGCATGAACCGGCATACGCCCAGGCTGAAGAGTTCCAGAGAGTGTTCGCGCTGGCGCAACTGCGGCGCCAGTTGGCTATAGCGCAGGATCGGCCCGGCCACCAGGTGCGGGAACAGCGCGACGAAGGCGGCAAAGTCGATGAAGCGGTTGGTGGGGGTCGCGTCCTTGCGATAAATGTCGACGATGTAGCTCAAGGCATGGAACACGTAGAACGAAATGCCCAGCGGCAGGAAGATCGTTTCCAGGGTAAAGGTGTTGATGCCCAGTGGCGCCAGCAGGGTGGCGAGCACTTCGGCGCCAAAGTTGGCGTACTTGAAGTAGCCCAGGGTCGACAGGTTGCCGACGATGCCGATCCACAACAGGCGCAACGCCCAGCGCTTGTCGCCTGCGTCCAACCGCGCCTTGATGCGCAGGCCGAACCAGTAGTTCCAGTAGGTGATGCCAACGAACAACAGCAGGAAGTCCGGGCGCCACCAGGCATAGAACAGGTAGCTGGCGGCGACGATCACCGTGGACCGCCACTGCGGGCGCGACAAGAAGTACACCGCCAGAAACACCGGCAGGTACAGGAACAGGAACACGTTGGAGGCGAAGATCATGGGTGGGCCCGTCCTTAGTAACTCATTACCACGCCGAACGAAATCTGGTAATCGTCGCCACTGGTCAGCGCGTTGCCGGCGTTCAGGTAGCTGGCGGTGACCAGGCCATTGACATCAAAGCGCTTGCCTTCATAAGCCAGCGGGAACATCTTCCAGTAGTAATTGACGTCGTACATCTGGCCCACCGAGCGCCCGCCGGTGCTGCCGCCGGCGTTGATGGCGGCATTGCGTGCGCTGCGCTGGTCGGCGTCGACGCGTATCGGCAGGCTGCCGTTGCGGTCGCGCAGTTGCAGGTTGGTGACCCGAAAGTCAAGGTTGCTGCGCGGTGTTGGTTTGGTTTCCAGGGCCACGCCGTAGTACTGCAGGTTGCGCAGGTCCAGGCTGACGAAGGAGCTGACCAACCGCGTGCTGTAAGCACCTGGTTGGGTAATGCGGTCGGACTGGATGGCGTTCAGGCGAAAGCCATCGGTGTCGTCGTCGGTCTTGTCGGTGAGGCCGCCGCGCAAGGCCACGCGCGGGGTCCAGGCCAGCGTGTCGAAACGCTTGCCGACTTCGCCCAGTAGGGCCCAGCCGTTGCTGCTGCCATTATGGTCGGTGGTTTTGCTCGACGGGTCACTGGAGTCGATCAGGGTGGTGCGGTCCATCTTGCCGTTCAGCGAGATCGCTTCCAGGTGGTAGTCGCTGAGCAGCGGCGTGAAGGTCAGCCGCTCGCCCTTGAAGAACAGGCCACTGCGCACGCCGGTGAAGTCGTAGCGGTCGTCGGCGTCGTGGTTGCTCTTGTCGTCTTCGTACATCAACCGTGCGCCCACCCAGTTGTTCTCGCTCCAGCGGTAGGCGTATTCGCCCATGGCATAGAGGGTGTTTTTCTCGGTGTCGTCCAGGGCGTTGACGTCGGTGTTGTAGTTGTGGAATTTCTGCGCGACGGCAAAAAAGCCGTGGGAGAAGGTGTCGGTGTAGTTGAAACGCACCGACTCGATGCTGTCGTCCCACCAGATACCGTATTCGTCGCTGAAACGCTGGCGCCCGGCCGAAACCGAAAACCGCGGGTCGTCCCACAGCAGGTTGCGTTTGACGTACAGCTCGCGGAATTCGGCGTAGAAGCCTTCCGGTTGGTCGCGGCCGCTGGCGTTGTTCTGGTTGGCTTCGTTCTGCACCAGGCTGGCCGACTGGCTGGAGTCATAGTCGAGCCACACGCGCCCGTACACTTGCCATTTGGCCCAGCGCTTTTCCGGCGAGTACCACACGAATGAAGGCTCGTAGCGCAGGCTGTAGAACGACTCGCGGCCGTTGCCCACCTCGGAGTTCTCCGGCCCGTAGCCGCCTTGCAGGGTCAACTTGTTGAAAAATTCCGAGGTGATCGGCGGTTGGCTGCCATCGGCCGGGGCCATGCGCACCGGTTCGCTGCTGTCGGCTTCGGGGCCGGTCACTTCTTCGGCCGCCAGGGCCGCGCCGCTGAAGGCCAGGGTCAGCAGGGCGCTGTACAAGGGGGTGCTGGGCTTCACAGTTGAGCTTCCTTCATGAGGTCGGCGCGGGCCACCAGGGCCCGGTCGATGTCGTCCTTTTTCATCACCCGGTCCAGGCGCTTGAGCAGGCCGCGGGCGCGGTTTTCACCCAGGTCCAGGGCCACTTGCGCGTAGGCGTAGGCCTTGACCGGGTCGTTGCACAGCGCGCGGGCGCGGAAATAGATCGTGGCAATGCGGTAGTAGGCGGCGGTCGAGCCCAGGCGGGCTTGCTCCTGGTAAATCTGCAGGGCTTTTTCCTGGTCGGGTTGGTCCAGGCCACCCTTGCTGTACAGCTCGCCCAACAGCAGGTGCGCATCGCGGTAGTGGGCGGTGATCAGCTCATTGATCAGCACCTGGGCCTTTTGCGGGTCCAGGGTCAGCCAGTTGGTGACCATGTAGAACGACGCCTGCAAGGCCTTGGCCCGGATCGGGTCGCTGGCTTGCACGCGGTTGATCAGCGCCTGGGTTTCGTCGGCGTTGTGCTCGCTGGGGTTGCTGATCATGAAGTTGACCTTGGACACCAGCGCTGGCACGTAGCCGCGCTCGGCGGCGTTGTCGAACCAGCCTTGCACCTGCGCGGTAGCTGCGGCCTGGGCGTCGGCGCGGGCCTTGTCGGCGGCCGCCTGTTCGGGCGTGGGTGGCGCTTTGACGGGTTTGGGCCCCATGCCGCTGGCCAGGCGCTCGTCTTTGTCGGCTTCATCATCAATGCGCTGCAGGCTGTTGATGCTGTCCAGCAAGGCGCCGATGCGGTGCACTGTCTCCACTGGCAAGCTGGCGCGTTGCGCCTCCAGGGTCTGGGCGTACGCCTGGAACAGGCTGTCCTGTTGCTCACCCAGGAAGCGGTAGTAGCGGTCCACGGCGCGCACGTCCACCTTGATGGCCGCCTGGTATTGCCGGTCGGCCACGGCGCGGTTGCCTTCACGCTCGGCCAGCACCGCCTGGTATAGCTCGGCGTGGCAGTTGAGCAGGCACGATTGCTGGTACAGGCTGATCAACTGGCGAGCATCGGCCACGCTGAAATCCTGCGGGTACACCAGGAACACTTCCAGGGTGGTGCTGATGTTGCGCGGGTCCAGGGTGTGCGGATAGCGGCCCAGCGCCCGGGTCACGTAGCCGTGCTGCTGGTCGCGCAGCCGTGGGTTGCGGTCCAGCAGCCGTGCCAGGGAGGCCAGCGCCGGCACCTCGCCGGCACCGTCGGCGAAGGCGTCCTGGTACAGGCCCAGCACTTCGTCCAGGTTGACCGTGTCGGCGTTGGACAGCACGTCGCCCAGCAGTAGCTTGGAGGCGCGATCACCGCGGGCCGACAACTCGCGCAGGTCGGCCACGACGTTGGCGTTGGGGTCCTTGTACAGGGCATAGCGCACCTGTTCCAGGCTTTGGCCGGCGAAAACCGGGCCGGCCAGGCTCAGGGCCAGCAGCAACAAAGACGGGCGCATCGGCAATTTCATCGCGGCACCCTTACAGCGACAGGTCGAACGGCAAGCCCAGGTACAGGTCCACCGCCACAGGCTGTTGGTAGGCTGAGCGAGGCAGCGGGCTGTCGGGCTGGATGGTCAGTTGCAGGTTGTGGTTGACCGGGTCTACCTCCGAGCCCACCACCTTGCCGCCAAACGGCTGGTCGATGCCAAACACTTGCAGGTTGACCGAGCGCACGCGGGGGATGTCGGCCAGCCGTGCGAACGGCACGTTGGCTTTCACCAACAAGCCTTCATCGCTGGGCAGCAAGTGCACCAGCGGCGCTTGCTTGTAGGCGTAGCCGTCCAGCGGTTTGCTCGGGAAATACACGTCGCAGTTGCAGGGGCTTGCGATCACCGTCTCGATGGTGGCGCGGCCCAGCAGGGTTTGCAGGTCACCGGGGGACAAGTCCGCCACCGCCTTCATGTCGGCGGGGCTGGTGAAACTGGTGGCCAGTTGGGTGGACACCGTGGCCACCGGCTCGCCCGCCGTCACCTGAGTTTGCCCAGGCTTGAGCATGAACTTCACGTAGCCGTTGTCGGGCATGCTGATGACCTGCGCGTTGGCGCTCACCAGCGCCTGGTCGGCCGGGATGCGGAAAAACAGCAGGTAGCTCTTGTACGCCACGAACGCCACGGCCGCCAGGCCCAGGGCCAGCCACGCCAGGGTGCCGACCACTGCGCGCAGGCGGTCCAGCGGGCCTCGGGCGATGGCGTACTTGTGCTTGCGTTCCTTGATGTAGTTCTCGCGCTGCATCACGTTGAACAGGCCGTTGATGTCGGCGATCTCGCCCGACATGTAGGCCGAGATGATGTAGCGCAGGATGTCGCGCTTCTGCGAGTCCAGGTCGACGAACTCGGCGCCCACTTCCTGGCCGCGCTGCGAGACGATCTTGATCTTGGCGTCGATGTTCAGGTCCATCTGGTTCAGGCGCAGCTTGATCGAGGCGTTGTACAGGCTGCCCAGTTTCAGGGGCTCGGCATGCAACAAGCCCAGGCCGCCCAGGGAGATGTCCTGGATATTGCTTTCGAAGGGCAGCTGGCCGCCGCCGTCGAGCTTGACCTTGGCGTTGATCTTGGTACGCACGTACTGGCGTTCGTCGATCGCTTCGTGGACCACATTGGCCGGGAGTACGGTAGTCGTTGAGCTACTCATGGCAGGCGCCTTTCCTTTAACGTTGCGTGAGTTCGAGCAGAACCGAAATGACCCCGAAGAACACCGCGATGGAAGAGAACATCATCGCCTTCGAGGACCAGCGGTTCAGGGCGGCATCGAAGTTGACGCTGCCATTGCTGAGGGTGGTTTTTTGCCGGGTCCAGCTCTGCTGGTCCATGTGGAACATCGCGTACACCTTCATCACCGAGCCCACGATCTGGTTGTAATACAGCACGAAGGGGTAGGCCGGGCTCACCGGGTGGCCGGAGAACACGAACATCAGCGTCACCAGGGTGCGCGACAACAACACCCAGAACAGGTACACCAGCAGGTACTGCATGCCGAAGATCAGCCCGGCGAACACCGAGGCCGTCAGCCCCATCAGGCAGGTCCACATCGACAGGCGCTGGTCATACAGCACGTACAGGGTGAACAGGCCCAGGCGCGCGCGGCCCAGCAGGGTGGTGGCGCGAAAGTTCTGGCGCAGCGAGTTGCCGTACCAACGGAACATCAGTTGCCGGGTGGCCCGCAAAAAGTTGCTGTCTGGCGGATGCTCCACCGTCAGCGTATGGCTGTCGGGCACGTAGAAGGTGTCCCAGCCGGCGCGCATCAGGCTCAGCCACGAGGACTTGTCGTCGCCGGTCAGGAACTGAAAGCGGCCCAGGCGCCAGTGCTCCAGAAAGTCCGCTTCCACGTCCTTGATGAAGTCGGGGTCGATCATCACGCTGGCGCGGAAGAACGACAGCCGCCCGGTCAGGGTCAGCACCCGGTGCGACAGGGCCATGGAACACATGTTGATGTGCCGCTGTACGAAGCGCATCGAGTGCCACTCGCGCATCAGCGTGCTGCCTTCCACCTGGCAATATTCGTTGGTGGTCAGGCCACCGACGTTGGGCAGGGCGGCGAACAGCTTGACCGCGCGCTCCACGCAGTGGGGCAGCATCATGGTGTCGCCGTCGACCACGCCCACCACCGAGTTTTCCAACGGCATCTGCCGCGACAGCGCACGGAAGGCATGGGCCAGGCCATCGCGTTTGCCGGTGCCGCGGGCCCGCACGATGATCAGCTTGATGTCAGCGCGGCCCTGCACCTCGTTGCGCATGATGGTCTTGATGAACTGCTCGTCGCCTTTTTCGACGATGGAGGCGATCACCGTGCACGGCACGTTCAGCCGCTGCACTTCCTGGAACACCGACTGGTAGACCTTGAACGTGGTGTGGGTGGGGATGCGAAAGCTGGTCACCACCATGTACATATGGCCCGGCAAGGCCGCGTCACCCATGCGGTCGACCTGGCGGCGCAGGCGCGGGAACTTCCAGTGCAAAAAGTACATGCCGCGCAGGTAGTGGACGACGGCATTGCCATAGCGCCACATGCCGATCGTGCCGATGATGAAAATGAACTTGGCGTGGTCCGGGTTCAGGTACTCCGGCGCGATCATTTCCGAGGCCAGCGCGATCAGTGCGAACAGGCATGCCCAGGCGCAGAACCGCGCACAGGAGGGCTTGCTGAACACGCCATTGGCCGCACCGCTTGCGTATCGATCCATCTACGGTTGACTCCTAAAAAACAGCTGTTTGCCGACTGGCTGGCCGCCCCACGCGCGCACGCTGCCGGCCCAGCCGGTCGCCAGGGTGGGTCACGCATACGGGTGTGAAGCGGGGCAGTCAGTCCTTGGGGCGGTTCACCTACAACGGGTGAATTACCAGCAAATCCCTTCCTGGGTGGCGTTGCTGCGATGGCTCATGAAACCCACCAGGTCGACGATCTGTTTGTCGTCGTTGCCGGCCAGTACATCGGCGAAGCTTGGGTCGTTGTTGCCCAGGATCAGCACTTCGGCGCCAGCAACCACCTGGCCAAGGTCGGCGCACAGCAGCGACGATACATGGGGGATCTTGGACTCGATGTACTCCTTGTTCGAGCCAAACACCCGCGCGTACTCGACGTTGGCGTCGTAGATGCTCAGCTCGAAGCCCTTGCCGATCAGCATCTCGGCCAATTCCACCAACGGGCTTTCGCGCAAATCGTCGCTGCCGGCCTTGAAGCTCAGGCCCAGCAGGCCGATCTTGCGTTTGCCGTAGCCACTGACGATGTCGAAGGCATTCTGCACCTGGCTGCGGTTGCTGCTCATGATCGAGGCGAGCATGGGATGCTCGACGTCCAACTGGCCAGCGCGGTAGGTGAGGGCGCGCACGTCCTTGGGCAGGCACGAGCCGCCAAAGGCAAAGCCTGGGCGCAGGTAGTAACGGGACAGGTTGAGCTTGTGGTCCTGGCACACCACGTCCATCACCTCGCGGCCATCCACGCCCGAGGCCTTGGCGATGTTGCCGATCTCGTTGGCAAAGCTGACCTTGGTGGCGTGCCAGACGTTGCAGGTGTACTTGATCATTTCCGCGACTTCGATCGACTTGCGGATCACCGGCGCGTCCAGGCCGTGGTACAGCTCTTCGAGCATGTCGCCCGACAAGGCGTCCAGCTCACCGATCACGGTCATGGCCGGGAAGTCGTAATCCTGGATCGCAGTACTTTCGCGCAGGAACTCAGGGTTGGTGGCCACGCCAAAATCAACGCCAGCCTTCTTCCCGGAGGCCGCTTCCAGCAGCGGGATCACCACGTTTTTCACCGTGCCGGGTAGCACGGTGCTGCGCACCACGATGGTGTGGCGGTCGGTCTTGTCCCGCAGCGCGGCGCCGATCTGCTGGCACACCGCTTCCATGTAGACCAGGTCCAGGTCGCCGTTTTTCTTACTCGGTGTGCCCACGCACAGCATCGACACATCGCTGTCCAACACCGCCTGGGAGACGTCGGTGGTACCGCGCAGCGAACCGCTGGCAATGCCCTTGGCCAGCAACTCGCCCAGGCCCGGCTCGACGATGGGCGACTGACCTTTGTTGATCATGTCGATCTTGCTTTGCGAGATATCGACGCCAATCACCTCATGCCCTCGAGAGGACAAACAGCCGGCACATACAGCGCCCACATAACCCAGTCCAAATATACTGATGCGCATAGATCCCTCTCCTTGAGTGTGCGTAAACGCCAACTCAATCAGCTACCTTAGAATTTGAGTGTCACGGGCAGAAACAAGTAGTTTCTAAAAGCGAAGTTTGAAGCGAAGGTGTTCTTGGAATGAAACATATCGTAGAGAGGGAGAATTAACAGCGCAATAGGGCAGGCTAAGGTTTATTAAAAAATCTTCAGGTTCGATTTATCTATTTAAAAACGCCTTTTAAATCAATAACTTAAAATTATTGTTTATATGGCGTCAAAAAATTAGTCTTGCCTTTTCGTCATTATGATGACGCCAAATTTATACGTTTTTTGCTTTTTTCCTGGTGTCCGTAACCGGTCTTTACTTTGTTTAGTTGCCCCTTCGCTCAATGTTTACAGGTGCTTGCCGAGATTGCCAACTATCGAAACACACTTTGTTACATCTGCCGGATATGCTTTTGTATTAATACCAATAGCCGCTGCGGGTATTCACGCTAAAAACGTTTCCCCATAGCTTCCAGCCAGCGCGACACAGTCGACATTTCGGCTTCACTGAAGCCTTCGGTGACCACGGCATTGAGCGCTGCAAGTTCGGCCTTGGCCGCCAATGCCGTCTCGCGACCCAAGGCGGTCAGCCACAATCGGTTGATGCGCTTGTCCTGTTGATCGGTGCGTCGCAGGATAAGCCCAGCCTTGATCATGCGGTCGGCCAGGCCTGTCATGGCCGATGGGGCGATGTCCAGGGCAGCGGCCAGGTCGCCACTCAGGGCGCCGTCCTGGCGTGACAGCGCAAACAGCGCGCCAGCCTGGACCGCGCTGACGCCCGCACGGTGTTCGGCGAGGCGCTCAATGTGCCGCTGAATGCGCCGCTGAGCCACGTTGAGCAGAAACACGTAGCGCGGGTCGTGCAGGCGCTTCATGCGGCTACCGCCACGTGGCGCTGCAACCACTCGGTCACCGCCGGCCACAAGGTGGTGGCGTGCCGTTCCCGGAAAAATCCCAAGTGCCCGATGGCTTGGCCCTGGCTGTCGGCCGGGCTCAATTGCCGGCGTTCCACGGGGCAGTGGATCAATTGCCGGCACATCAGGTCGATGGCTGCAGCGGGCGCCCAGGGATCGTCGCTCATGCCCACCGACAACACCGGCATGCGCGGGCGGCTGAAGCGCGCCGCCGCGTCCATGCCGGGGTCATCGAAAAAGTAGCGGGGCAGGGAGGTCCAGCGGCTCCATTCCAGCATCACTTGTGCCGGCAGGTCCTCGCCAATGCCCAGGCGCTTGCCTGGCACGTAGCCCAACAGGCGGGCACACAACGGCCCGATCACCTTGAGCAGCGCCGCTACCCGCAGGCGTTCGGTCCACGGCGTGATAAAACGCAGGCAGCCGGCCTGGGAGGTGATCATGACCGCGCCGTTGAGGTGCCGGCTGCTCTCGCACAGGCCAATGGCGTGGCCGCCAAAACTGTGGCCTACGGCGAGCAGCGCCAGCGCGGGGTTGCGTGCAGCTGCCCAGCGGGTCACAGCTTCTACATCCAGGGCGGCCCAGGTGCTGAAACCGGCGGCTACGTGCCTGGCCTGTGCGCCGATGCCGCGGTAGTTGTAGGTCAGGGCATCAAAGCCCAGCGCCGTCAGGTGGCGGGCGAAGGCAAAATACATGCGCTCGGTCACGCCGGTGGCGGGGTGGATCAGCACCATGGCCTTGGCTGGCGTGGGGCTTGCGTGCAGCGTGGCCGACAGCACGAAGCCGTCGGCACACAGGATGGGGGCGTGGGTCATGGCGGCCTGTTATTATTTCGCATGTGAAGTAATTATTTAGCAGGCGAAGCGAATGATTGCAAGCAGGGCAGAGGGCTCGACCTAAGGGAGGCGCTTGCACGGCCCGTAGGAGCGGATTTATCCGCGAAAAGGTCACCGCGTTTAACCTGATACACCGCAGCGTTCTTTTCGCGGATCCGTTCGCCGCTACGCGTCGGGTATTCGGCAGGCAGGGCTGCGGCAACAGGCACCTGGCTACGAAGCGCTGCCCATCGCCAGGCCGGCAAACGAGGTTGCCGGGTCCACGTAGCGCAGCGCCGATTTCATGTCTTTCCAGCCGACGTACGCCATCAGCGTCTTGATGTCCCAGCCATTGCTCGACGCCCAGGTGGCGAAGCCGCGCCGCAGGGAGTGGCTGGTGTAGAGCTCGGCCGGCAGGCCTGCGCGGTGCAGGATGCTGCGCAGCAAAGGGATCAGGCTGTTGGCGTTCAGTGCGCTCTCGGCCAGGTTGCCCCAGCGGTCCAGGCGCCGGAACACCGGGCCGTGGCTGATGCCGGCCAGGGTGATCCAGTCCAGGTAAGCCTCCACCGGGCACAGGCTGTTCAGGGCGGGGGTCTGGTAGGTGGCGCCCAGGTGCTGGCGGTCGCCTTTGCTGTGGGGCAGGTAAAAGGTGATGCCGCTGCCGGCCTGGGCCTGGATGTGTTCGACCTGCAGGCGCGACAGCTCATCGGCGCGAAAGCCGCGCCAGAATCCGATCAATACCAGCGCGGCATCACGCTTGCTGCGCAGCAGGCCGCGCAGGTCGTGCTGCTGCGCCGCCTGTTCGGCTTCGCGCTGCAACTGCGCGAACACGCTTTGCAAGTGATGCAGTTGCAAGGGCGCTGCCTGTTTTTCCCGGGCCGGGTGCAGCGTGCGGATGCCCTTGAGCATCTGCCGGACCGTCGGCGTTTTGGTGGGGTCGGGGAAGCCCTGGGTAACGTGCCATTGCGACAGGGCCGCCAGGCGCAGTTTAAGCGTGCTGATGGCATGTTCGCCGGCATGGTCGGCCAGGTAGCGCACGATGCTGTCCCCAGTCGCCGGTAGAAACCCGCCCCAGCTCACTTCGAAATGCTCCACGGCTGCCTGGTAGCTGCGCCGGGTGTTTTCCCGGGTGCCCGCCTGCAGGTACTGCTCCACCTTGCTCATTACGCCTGTTCTCGACATTGCCCAGGCAATTATGCCACCTGACATGCGATAACGCTCAATTATTACCTGTTAAAAATACACTGATATTCAATTTTCAATTTGCGAATAGTATGCGTAAATACATGGTACGTAATACAGTACGAAATCGACGGAGCACACATGGCACGCGGCGGCATCAACAAGGCATTGGTCAAGCAGGCTCGGCAATCGCTGCTGGCGCGCGGGGAAAACCCGAGCATCGATGCGGTACGGGTGGAATTGGGCAATACCGGCTCCAAAACCACGATTCACCGCTATTTAAAAGCCCTTGAAGACACCGAAGTCGACCCGGCCGCGCCCAGCCTGAGCGCGCAATTGACCACGCTGGTGGCGGGGCTTGCCGATCAATTGAGCGAGGAGGCCGAGGCACGAGTCGCCGAGGCGCAAGGGCGCTTCGATGCCGCCCGTGAAAGCCTGGAAGTACAGTTGCAAGCCAGCCAGCGGAGCTTGGCGGCCTTGCAGCAACGCTTTGATATTCAGGGCATGGCGCTTAACACCGAGTCCGAAGAGCTGGCCCTGTGCCGCAGCACCTTGCAGGGCGAACAGACCCGCAATGCGCGGCTGGGCCAGGCCAACACTGACCTTGAACTGCGCATCGGCGAGAAGGACGCGCACATCCAGTCCCTGGAAGACAAACACCGCCACGCCCGCGATGCGCTGGAGCATTACCGCACGGCGGTCAAAGAGCAGCGCGAACAGGAACAGCGCCGCCATGAAGGGCAATTGCAGCAGGTGCAGGTGGAGATCCGCCAGTTGCAGCAAAGCCTGATCGTCAAGCAGGACGAACTGATGCGCCTGAGCCGCGACAACGAACGCATGCTGGTGCAAGCCCGCCAGGCCAGCAAGGAGCAGCTGGGGCTACAAGATGAGCTCAAGCACATGACCGCGCAGGCGGGGGGCATGAGTACGTTGCTGGCCCAGGCGGCCGGGGCGCGCGAAGAGCTGGATCGGCAGATGGCCACCTTGAAAGGTGAGGCCGTCGAGCAGCGCGAGCACCTGGCAAAGGCCTTGAACGACGTAGCCCAGTTGCAGGCGGCTATACAGCAGCAGGCCAGCGCCCAAGAGGCGCCAGCCCCTACGGAGTGATGCCACGGCGCCGGAAGTATTCATCCAGTACCGTCGGGTCGCCGTACGGCTGGGCCAGCGCCACGTAGGTGTCGGGGCGCATCAGGTAAAATGCATCGCGGGAAAAGCCTGCGTGCTCGTGCACGATGTGCCAGCTGAAAATGTGCACCGGCACATTGTGGGTCGCGCCCCATTCCAGCAACGCCTCGCTGGCCCGGCCATACACGTGGATCTGCCAGGTGCCGCCGTGCAACGAGTCGAAGTTGTCGCGGCCCGCCACCTTGGCCCACGGCAACCGATCGCCACCATGCACGTGGCCGGCCACGCCTTCGCTTAGCGGCAGGTTGCGGTAGTTCACGCCGATCTGTGACACGGTGCGGAACATGAAATCACGCACCGCCTTCAACGCCATGACCCGTGGCAGCACCCGCGGGGCGAGGCGGGTGCGCACCCGGTTGGCCAGCCAGCCATCGGCGGTGGCGAAGCTGAACACGCGGTCCGTGGTGGCTACCAGTTGCCGGGCAAAGCCGATGCGTTCGGCCTCGTAGCTGTCCAATAGTGCCGGGGTCGCGCGCCCGGCCAATACCGCGGCAAGCTTCCAGGCCAGGTTGATCGCATCGCCAATGCCGGTGTTCATGCCCTGGCCACCGGCCGGGCTGTGCACGTGCGCGGCGTCGCCCAGCACGAACACATTGCCGGCGCGAAAGTGCTCGGCCACGCGGTGGTGCACGTGGTAGGTGGAAAACCAGTTGACCTTCAACACCTCAAGTTTGAGTTGATCGATCGCCCGTTGGCTGACATCGGCAAAGGCCAGCGCGTCGGCGTCCACCGCGCGCTCGCCGCGCACGGTACCGATCAGCCGCGCGCGCCCCTCGCCAGCCAGGGGGAACACGGCCAAAAAATCGGCCTCGTCCAAATCCACGTGCAACTCGCCATTGACTGCCGGCCCCAAGGCTTGCACGTCGGCCACGTAAAACAGCTGTGAATAAGTACCGCCGGGAAACCCCGTGGTCAACGCCTTGCGCACCGTCGAGCGGGCACCGTCGCAGCCGGCCAGGTAACGCGCCTGGCAGGTTTGGACCTGGCCATCGGGCGTTTTCAGGTACGCGGTGATCATGGCCTGGTCGTCAATGAAGTCGGTGAGTTCGGTGTGCCGTTCCACCTCAACGCCAAAACGCGCCAGGCGTTCGATCAGCAACTGCTCGTGCTGGTCCTGGGGGTAAATTTCAAGAAAGCTGTAGGGGGTGCGCGACTGGCCAATGTCGGTCAGGCTCAGGTGGGCGGCCTGCTCGCCGCGCACCCACAAGTTGACGCCGGGCATCTTGTGCCCGGCGCCAATCACTGCGTCGGTCAGGTCCAGTTGCCGATACAGCTCCAGGGTCCGTGCCTGCACCGCCAAGGCCCGGGAGGTGGTGCCAGGCGCGTCGGTCTTGTCGATGATCCGCACATTGACCCCGGCATGGCTGAGCCAGAGTGCAAGAACCAGGCCGGTGGGGCCGGCGCCGATGATCAGAACGTCGCTGCGGGTCATGGCCTGCACCTCATCGATGTTTGAACAAGAATAGGTGATATCCAGGCCTGCGCCGGGCCCACAAGCGTGGTAAAAACCGATACGCTGAATACCGATTGCAAAATAACAGTGACACTTCAGCACTTTCCGATGGGCGCGGAGTCTTTTCGTGCAGACCATCAGCATTGTGCAGGATCAAGGAGCACGACCCCCATGGCAGCACTGCACCCGCGTACCCTTTCGGCCCTCAACACCTCCCAGGCCTCCCTGGCTGGCGAGTGGCAACAAAATCTCGAAGCCAGCGGCGCCAACCGTAACCTCAAGGAAGGCGACGTAAAACAGCAAACCGAGGAGTTCCTCAGCCTGGTCAGCGCGGTGATCGACCGCGGCGGTTCAGCCAATATCGCCAATAGCGACTGGGACGAAGCGCGCCAATTCCTCGAAAAACTGTCCCATAGCCGCGCACTGGCCGGGCAAGACTCGCAACAGACCGCCAGCTTCATTTTCTCCCTCAAGGGCCCGCTGTTCGGCATGCTGCAACGTGCCTATGAAGACAACCCGGCACTGCTGGCCGAGCAACTGTGGGAAGTGTCGGTGCTGCTCGACGCACTGGGCATGCACACCATCCGCACCTTCCAGAAGTCCCGCGAGGCGGTGATCAAGCGCCAGCAGGAAGAACTGCTGGAGCTTTCCACCCCGGTGGTCAAGCTGTGGGACGGCGTGCTGGCCTTGCCAATGATCGGCACCCTGGATTCGCAGCGCACCCAAGTGGTGATGGAGTCGTTGCTGCAGCGCATCGTCGACACCGGCTCGGAAATCGCCATCATCGACATCACCGGCGTGCCCACCGTCGATACCCTGGTGGCCCAGCACCTGCTCAAGACCGTGACCGCCATCCGCCTGATGGGCGCCGATTGCATCATCAGCGGCGTGCGCCCGCAAATCGCCCAGACCATCGTGCACCTGGGCCTGGACCTGCAAGGCGTGGTCACCAAGGCGAACCTGGCCGATGCCCTGGCGTTGGCGCTCAAACGCCTGGGCGTGACCGTCAGCAAGGCGGTGTGAGCCCATGGAGCGGATACCGATTTTACAGATGGGCCCCTTCCTGTTAGTGACCATTCAGGTCGACATGCACGATCAGTTGGCGATGACCTTGCAGGACGACCTGTCCGAACGCATTTCCAATACCTCGGCCCGCGGGGTATTGATCGACATTTCCGCGCTGGACATGGTCGACTCGTTCATCGGCCGCATGATCGGCACCATCTCCGGCCTTTCGCGGATCATGGATGCCGAAACCGTGCTGGTGGGCATGCAGCCGGCCGTGGCGATCACCCTGGTGGAACTGGGCATGACCTTGCCCGGCGTCAGCACCGCGCTCAATGTCGAGCGCGGCATGAAGCTGCTGCACGAACGGACTGCCGTGCAATGAACGTGCGCAGCAGCGGCAGCCAACCGATACGCATCGAACAGGACGTGGTACTGGCGCGCCAGACCGCGCGCAAACTGTGCCAGGAGTGCGGCATGCGCCTGATCGACCTGACCAAGATGGTGACGGCGGTCAGTGAGCTAGCGCGCAACACCATGGTGTATGGCGGCGGTGGCGACATGGACTGGCAGATCCTGGACGACACCCGCACCGGGCTGCGCCTGACCTTTCGCGACGAAGGCCCGGGCATCCCCGATATCAAGCTGGCGATGACCGACGGCTGGACTTCGGGCGGCGGCCTGGGGCTGGGCTTGACCGGGGCCAAGCGGCTGGTGGAAGAGTTCGAGTTGGACACCGCGCCCGGCGCCGGCACACGGGTGACGATCACGCGATGGACCTGACCCTTGAAAGCAGCCTGACCCAGGTGCTGTTGATCGAAGACAGCAGCCAGGTCGGCCATGCCCGCCGCACCACCCAGAAATTGGCCGAGCAATTGGGCTTCAACGAGACCGACGCCGGGCGGGTGGCCCTGGTGACCACCGAGCTTGCCAGCAACCTGCTCAAGCACGCCAGCCACGGCGAACTGCACCTGCGCCACTTGCCCAACCAGGGCCTGGAGGTGATTGCCGTAGACCGTGGGCAGGGCTTTGACCTGCATGCCTGCATGAGCGACGGTTATTCCACCGGCGGCACCCAGGGCATCGGCCTGGGGGCGGTGGCGCGCCAAGCCCACGTGTTCGATGTGTACGTCGATGGGCGCGGCGCGGTGGTACTGGCGCGGTTCTATGCCAAGGGCGAGAAGGCTGCGGACCTACGCTTCGGCGTCAACCAGCACGCCTTGCACCACGACCCCGCTTGTGGCGATGTCTGGCACCTGGCGGTGGAGGGCGAGCGCATTAGCGTGCTGGTGGTCGACGGCCTGGGCCACGGCAGCCATGCCGAGGAAGCCGGGCGCGCCGGCGCACTGGCGTTCCGGCAAGCCCCATTCGCCACCCCAACGCTGTTGATGGACGAACTGCACCGGGCCATGCAGGGCACCCGGGGCGGCGCCGTCGCCATCGCCCAGTACAATGCCGGCACCGACACGGTGCAGTTCACCGGCATCGGCAACATCGGCGCCTGCCTGATCGATGCGGAACATTCTCGGGGCCTGGCCTCGCACCCTGGCATTGTCGGCGTGCAATACCGCAAAGCCCAGGCCTTTGACTATCCTCAAGCGCAAGGCAAGTTGTTGGTGATGTACAGTGACGGGCTGCAGTCGCGCTGGAACCTGCGCGACTACCCAGGCCTGGTCCACCGTCACCCGGCGGTGATCGCCGCAGTCCTGCACCGCGATTTTTGCCGCGGCCGCGATGATGTAACCGTTATGGTGATTGCTCTGGAGGCATCGCGTGGTTGATTCCCTTACCCCTGACCTGGCCGTGCAGCAGTTGCGCGACGAGGTCGATGCCTTGCGTGCCGAGTTGGAAGAAACCAACCAGGGCGTTTTGGCGCTGTACGCCGAACTCGACACTCAGGCCGAACAGTTGCGCCAGGCATCGGACCTGAAAAGCCGCTTCCTGTCCTACATGAGCCACGAGTTCCGTACGCCGCTGGGCTCGATCCTGAGCATCGCCAGCCTGCTCAGCGACGAGTTGGATGGCCCATTGGCCCCAGAGCAGCACAAACAGGTAGCGTTCGTCAGCACGGCCGCCCGCGAGCTCAGCGACATGGTTGACGACCTGCTGGACCTGGCCAAGATCGAGGCCGGGCGCATCACCATCTCGCCGGCCTGGTTCGACATGTTCGACCTGTTCGCCGCCTTGCGCGGGATGTTCCGCCCGATCGTCGATGCCAGCAGCGTCGACCTGATCTTCGAGGAGCCCGTCGGGCTGCCGCGGCTTTATACCGATGACAAAAAACTTGCACAGATATTGCGCAACTTTGTCTCCAACTCGCTGAAGTTTACCCAGCGCGGCGAGGTACGAGTCTCGGCACGCCTGGAAAACGAGCGAGAGGTACGGTTTGCCGTGAGCGACACCGGGATCGGCATACCGGCCGAAATGCACGGCGCGCTGTTCGAGGACTTCTCCCAGGTGGACTCGCCGTTGCAAAAGCGTTTGCGCGGCACCGGCCTGGGCCTGGCCCTGTGCAAGCGCTTCGCGGCGCTGCTGGGCGGGCGGGTAGGGGTGCACAGTGAGCCGGGGCAGGGCTCGACCTTCTTCGTGGTGATCCCGCTGGCCCTGGCACAGGAGGCGGGTGATGACGCGTGACCTGCGCCTGCTGATCGTCGACGACAACGAAGCCACCCGCTACGCGCTGCGCCGGCGCCTGGAACGCAACGGCTACCACGTGCAAGAGGCCGGCACGGGCACCGATGGCCTGGCGTTGATTGCCAGCGAAGTGTTCGACGCGCTGATCCTGGACGTCAACCTGCCCGACATGAGCGGGTTCGACATCGTCCGCCTGTTGCGCGCAGACGCCGCGACCGCCTTGCTGCCGGTGATTCACGTGTCGGCCGCGTCGATCCAGACCGGTGACATCATCACCGGCCTTGAAGCGGGCGCCGACGCCTACCTGGTTCACCCTGTGGACCCGGACGTGCTGCTGGCCACCCTCAGCACGCTGCTGCGGGTGCGCGACACCGAATTTGCCCTGCGTGAAAGCGAGGCGCGCTTTCGCGAGATTTTCGTCAACATCTCGGCGCCGATCGCGGTGATGGACACCCAACTCAAAGTGCACGAGTGCAACCACGCCTTTGCCGAATTGATGCAGGCCAACGCCTCGCACGGCGCGCCGCTGGACTGCTTCGCCGCCGACCAGGCCGAAGTGGTCCAGGGCCTGCGCGACGGCCTGGCCGCCGGCGAACGCTGGAAGGGCACCTTGAGCATGATGGTCAAGGGTCAGGTGCGCGAAACCGAGTGGCAGGTGTCGCCCTATCGCACGCCGGGCCTGAGCCTGGTGTTTGTCGAGGACATTACCGAGCATCGCCAGCGCGAGCGCAGCCACCTCAGGCAACTGGACAGCGTCAACAACCAGTTGGCCATCGAAGTGGCCGAACGTGCCCGCACCGAGGCGCAGTTGCTGCAAGCGCAAAAAATCGACGCCATCGGCAAGCTCACCGGGGGCATTGCCCACGACTTCAACAACCTGCTGACCGGGATCATCAGCGGCATCGAACTGATCAAGAAGCGCACGGCGGACGGGCGCAGCGAAAAGGTCATGCAGTACGCCGATGCCGCGCTCAATTCAGCCCTGAGCGCGGCCGCCCTGACTCATCGCCTGCTGGCATTCGCCCGCCAGCAACCACTGGACACCCGGCCCATCGACGTCAACGCGCACATACGTTCGCTGGCCGACCTGATACGCCGCACCGTGGGCAAGAAAATCGTCCTGCAACTGAACCTCAGCGCCAAGGCCAGCATCGCCCTGGTCGATGCCAGCCAGTTGGAAAGCGCGGTGCTCAACCTGGTGATCAACGCCCGCGATGCCTTGCCCGAAGGCGGCACCATCACCGTGACCACCTACGCGGCGCGCCAGCAGGGCGATGTGCGCTTGGCTGACGGCGCCTACGTGGCGTTGTCGGTGAAGGATGACGGCGTGGGCATCGACCACAGCGTGATCGACAAGGTCTTCGACCCGTTTTTCACCACCAAACCGCTGGGCCAGGGCACTGGGCTTGGCTTGTCGACCATCTACGGCTTTACCCGCCAGTCGGGCGGTGACGTGAAAATCCGCAGCGTGAGTGGGCAAGGCACCGAAGTCACGCTGATGCTGCCTGCCAGCAGTGAAGCGGTGGCCGCCAGCGTGCACGATGCACGGGGTGACTTGGGCGGTGCCGGGGAGCATATCCTGATCGTCGAAGACATGGCCTCGGTGAGCATGTTCGTCGCCGAGATCCTGCGCGACGCCGGTTATCGCTGCACCCAGGCGCCCGACGTGCAGTCGGCGTTGGAGCGGCTGCAGGGCGACCCGTCGATCAACCTGCTGTTGACCGACGTCGGCCTGCCGAACATGAGTGGCCGGCAACTGGCCGACCTGGCCCGGGGCTGGCGCGGGCAATTGCCGGTGCTGTTCATGACCGGCTACGCCGAGAACGCCTTGAACCGGCAAAGCTTCCTGGGCGCCGGGATGGACATGATCATCAAACCGTTCAAGCTTGACGAGTTGCTGGAGAAGGTCAGGTGTACGCTGCGAGGTGCCTGATAGCACCGTTCGCGGATAAACCCGCTGCTACAGGGCATATTCACTGTAGCAGCGGATTGATCCGCGAAAACCGCGCCACCCTATCACTGATACAGCGCGACAGATAAACCCATGCCCGCCGCAGCCCGGCGGTATTCACCCGGCGCCACGCCGTAGGCCTGCTTGAATTGGCGGTTCAGGTGGCTTTGGTCACTGAAGCCCAATTGCAACGCCACCTGCAGCGGTGCGCAATCGGCCTTGAGCAGCTCGCGGGCCTGTTTGAGCCGTTGCTGCTTGAGCCACACGTAGGGCGGCATGCCGGTGGCGCGGCGGAATACCCGGGCAAAATGAAAGGGCGACAGGTTGACGCTCGCCGCCAACTCTTCCAGCGATGGCGGGTTGGCCAGGCGGCTGCGCAACAGCTCCCGCGCACAGGCCACGGCCCAAGGCTCAAGCCCGGCCTGGCGCACTTCACCCAGGCGCGCATGGCGCTGGAACAACAGCAAAATGGCTTCGCGCCACGCCGTCTGTTGGGCCAAGGCGCAAGCATTGAGCTCCAGCAGTTGGTGCAACCTTGCAAAGGTGCGCGTGACTTGCGGGTCGTGCAACACACTGTCCGCGAACGCCGGCAAGCCATTGCTCGCCAGTTCCAGCTCATCGAGCACGCCGGTGACCTTGCCCAGGTCCGGATAAAAGCCGCGGTACCGCCAGCCCTGCTCATGGGCCGTGGCGCCGGTGTGCAACTCATCCGGGTTGATCAGCACCATGCTGCCCTCGGGCGCCAGGTGCTCCACGCCACGATGGCGAAAGCGCTGGGCACCCGATTCGATCACGGTGATCACGTAGCCTTCGTGCACATGGGGGGCGAAACGCTGCTGGATATAGCGGGCATGCAACAGCTCCACGCCACCCAAGTCGGCGGCATGCCATAGGCGTGTCTGTTCACCGTGCGTGACGTTGGCTTCGTGCAATCAGAGCATCCACTTCAGCAAAAAGAAAAAGGCCATGCTCAACAGCATGCTCACCAGTGTATTACGGGTCAGCACCACAAGACCAATCGCCACCAGCGAACTGATCAGGTAAGGGTTGCCCAGGTGCAGGTTCAATTGCCGGTCGGGCATGAACACGATCGGCCCACAGATGGCGGTGAGCATGCCGGGCACGGCAAAGCCCAGGAACTGGCGCACGTTGCTGCTCAGGCGCAGGGGCAAACGCGGCTCCAGGAATACGTAGCGGTTGAGAAAAACAATCAGGCTCATGCCCACGATCATGGCGAAGATCATGCCGCCGCCCCCCAGAGTTTGTTACACGTAAAGCCTGCGCACATGCCCAGCAGGCCCGACACCACCAGCGCTGACTCCCAGCCCCAATAGCTGAGCAACACCGAGCAGCATAACGAGGTGCCCACGCACACCAGCGTCGGTATCGAACGCACCAGCGGCGTGATCAGGGCGATAAAGGTGGCGGCAATGGAAAAATCCAGGCCCAGTTTGTCCAGCCCGGGGATGTTCTGACCCATCACGATGCCGGCCAGGGTGTAGAGGTTCCAGGCAATGTAAAAACTCAAGCCTGCGCCCAGCATGTACCAGCGATTGAAGCGGCTGGGGCCGTGGCTGCTGGTCAGCGCAAAGGCCTCGTCGGTGAGCAAAAAACCCAAGGGCAGGCGCCAGCGCGCCGCCAGGTTGGCCAGCACCGGGCGCATGCTCAGGCCGTACAACAAGTGCTGCGAGGTCACCAGCAGGGTAGTCAGCAGGATCGACAGCAAGCTGGCGCCGCTCTTGAGCATGCCAATGGCCACCAACTGGGCACCGCCGGCAAACACGAACACCGACAGGCCTTGGCTTTGCAAGGGCGTGAGCTTGGCCTCGATGGCCATGGACCCGGCCAACAGGCCCCAAGGCGCAACGGCCAGGGTGAGCGGCATCGCGGCCAGGGCGCCGCGGCCGAAGGCGGTGGTGGGGGGCAGGTGAATAGGCATGGGGGCAGTGTTTGGCAAGGGAAGGGCGGTGAGCATGGCAGCTCGGTTGCTGCGGTGGCTAGAATGATATTGCTCTCCTGCGCCACTGCCGCTGTGGGTGCATTGCGCAGCGCTGCTGATGATTACTTGCAGACAAGGGCAGTGACACTGAAGTGTTACTCCTAAGCTGCGATTGCCATCGGATTTAACCATTTATACGCTGAGTGCTATCGTTTGCCCAAGCCAAAATATCGGTAGGCGGAAAACTATAAAGCGTCTGTTTTTGTGGAAGTTTATTTTCGCGTAGTGGCTGGATTAAAATAAAAATACAAAGGGCTGCAAGTGATAAAAAATGCCCATGTAACTGGCTTCGTAAAGATAATGGCTAACTTGACAGGTCTGCTATTGAGCGCTATTACCTAACGATATCTATTTAAGGGCGCAGAAATGTCAGTCAAGAATATAATTTCAACACTGGGCGCTTGTATACACCACTTAAATATTAGCGTGAACACGCTCAGGGGCAAAAGAGTAAGCGCGCAGGTACTTCCTGACTTGCCCGCACAAATATCTGGAATCTCTTATTCTCCGTTTAGGAAATGCCAAGATCCCGCATACGATGATTTTCCCACAGCTAAACAAATAAAGCGTGATTTTGAAATTCTAAATAAATTCACAAGTAACATTAGAACTTATACAGTAAAAGGTGCGTCCGAGCGATTGGCATACCTGGCAAGTGATTGCAATATAAAAGTGTGTCTAGGTCTGGAGTTGACGACCTGCAGGGATAGCAATCTTGAGGAGATTGATCGTGCAATAAATATTGCAAAAAATTTATCAAATATAACGTCTTTGATTGTGGGTAATGAGTGTCTGTTGATGAGAAAGCTCCCCTATCAAGAACTCATAGACTGTGTGGAGATAGTCAAAAGCAAAACCAGTTTGCCCGTGAGCACCGCAGAGCCGTGGCATATCTGGTTAGAGTATGGCGCGCTGACCAAATGTGTTGATTATATGGCTGTTCATATTCATCCGTTCTGGGAGTGGGTGCCAGTTGAAGAGGCTAGTGATTACACGCTTGCTCGGCTCGAACAACTGCAGGCGCACTATCCCGACAAGAAAATATCGCTTGCGGAAATCGGCTGGCCAAGTGCAGGAAATTTACCGGTAGGCAAGGCAGGGGAGCCTGGAGCACAGGCTAGGTATTTAAGGGAGTTGGTCTGTCGTTTAGAGGAAAAGAAACAGGATTATTTCATTGTTGAATCATTTGATCAGCCCTGGAAATTGCGCGAAGGGAATGTGGGTCAATCCTGGGGGGTGTTTGATAGCTCTCGCCGGCAGAAATTTACATTTCAAGGGGAACTTAGTCTCAAGATATCGTTTTCGAAAATATTATTTGGCGCAGTAACGCAGTCGTCCTGCGCATTTAGAAATGCGGTACTGTTTGTGGGTTTGCTGGTGGCTGGCTTTGCGTCCTTATTGTTTTGGCTAACCGTCACGCCCCCAGAAACCGTAAGCGTGCTAGTCATTCTTGTTTTTGCTTTCGCCATTTGGCTGCTGGCAATGGCCATTGCCTTTTACTCTGAAATTCACGAGCTCATTGAGTGTGTTTGGCCTCTGGAAGTACAGAGGGATCATCTACCGCTGCCGTCCTCAAACAGCCCCCTTCCTAAGGTTTCAATTCATGTGCCTTGCTGCAATGAGCCGGCTGAAATGGTGATCCAGTCACTGGATGCCTTGGCTGATTTGAATTACGAAAATTATGAAGTATTGGTCATAGATAATAACTCTCCAGATGATTATTTATGGCAGCCTGTCAAGGCTCATTGTGAAAAGCTGGGGGATAAATTTAGATTTTTTCATGTTAAACATTTGCCAGGATATAAGGCTGGCGCTCTGAATTACTTATTGCAGCATACGGCTAGTGATGCGGAGGTTGTCGGGGTAATTGATGCTGATTATTGTATTCAACCTGACTGGTTGGCGCGAACGGCTGTTTTTTTTGGACATCCTAAATTGGCTTTATTTCAATGCCCACAGGATTATAGGGATGAGCGAAATAGTTTATTTAAGTTGCTGTGTCACTATGAGTACCAACTGTTCTTTCAGGTAGGCATGGTCATTAGAAATAATCACAATGCGATAATTCAACACGGGACGATGACGTTGGTGCGTCGCTCTGTGCTTGAACAATTAAAATGGGCAGATTGGTGTATCTGTGAAGATGCGGAACTCGGGTTGCGCATACTCGAGCAAGGTCATGACACTTTTTATGCAAGAGAGTCCATGGGGCGCGGCCTCACGCCGGACACATTTAGTGATTTTAAAAAGCAACGGTCCCGTTGGGCCTATGGCGCCATTCAGATCATGAAGCGGCATCGAAATAATTTATTGTTAAATGAAAAAAAATCGCTAACGTGGAACCAGCGATATTATTTTATTACTGGCTGGCTGGCGTGGGTCGGAGACGGGCTTGGCTTAATATTTACCCTGCTGGCGTTGTGTTGGACAGGTTGGTCTGTATATGTGGGTGATTTATCATCGCCGGTGCCGGTGCTGTTGATTTTGCCTCTGACGGCACTGATGATATTAAAAATCTTAAAAGCTGGCTTTCTCTACAGTAAAGTGATGGGCCTGGATCATAAAAATGCGCTTTATTCAACGGTCGCAGGTCTGGCATTGTCTTACACAATTGGCAAGGCGGTTATCTATGGTTTATTCAGCCACCGCCGACCTTTTCATCGCACTCCCAAAGCAACTCATGCCGGTCCCGCTGTGATGGCGGTAGGGGAGGCTATCGAGGAGTTTGTCATATTTACACTCTTAATGATGAGTGTTGCAGTATCAATTTTTATCCCGCCTGTTCATACGTTTTCCTCATGTCTATGGATTTTATTTCTGATCCAAATGTCTACGCCTTATTGCGCTGCTTTGGTGATGGCTTATTTTTCTTCCTGCGCTACGGACCACGCACGTAGCAAAAAGGTAGCACAACAGGAACATTCATAAAAAAGCGGCGCGCCCATCATGGTCGATATCGGGTACCTCCTCAGCGTTGCCTCCCATACACTGTTCCGCTCTTTTGCGACGCCATGTGAGCCCTGATCAACCAGGGTATCGCCTGGGGCGGGTCCAATGGGTTGGCAGCGTGCTGGGTGGTGGCGCCGTGTTGCCTCACTGTAGCGGCTTGGCCGATGGGTAGCTTCTGCCGAACCCCACGCTGCATCAATCTCCTGAATAAGGCCTGAAACCCATTGCGCTGCAAGGGCCTGACGCACCGGGCCGCACCCACTGGTGTTTTGCCCATAGCCGCCCCCGCTAACTCAAACTATCTTTGCTCGGATCTATGTCCAGAAAAAGGAGTTGGTCATGAAAATCCGCGCCGCCGTACTCAGGGAAATGGGCCTGCCCGCACCCTACGCTCAAAGCCGCCCTCTGCTGATCACCGAACTTGAGCTGGCGCCGCCTGGCCCCGGCGAGGTGCTGGTGCGCATGATTGCCGCCGGGCTGTGCCATTCCGACCTGTCGGTGATCAGCGGCGCCCGCCCGCGGCCGATGCCCATGGCACTGGGGCATGAAGCCAGCGCCGAGGTCGTGGAGGTGGGCAGCGGGGTCACGCACGTGCGGCCCGGGCAGAAGGTGGTGCTGGTGTTCGTGCCCAGTTGCGGGCATTGCGTGCCGTGCATGGAAGGGCGCCCGGCGCTGTGCGAGCCCGGCGCCGAGAGCAATGGCAAGGGCGAACTGCTGGGCGGTGGGCGGCGCTTGAGCCTGGGCGAGGGCGCCGTCAGCCACCATTGCGGGGTGTCGGCGTTTGCCGACCACGCGGTGGTGTCTGCGCGTTCATGCATCCCTTTGGACGAAGACATCGACCCGGTCGAGGCCGCGGTGTTCGGCTGCGCGGTGCTGACTGGCGTGGGGGCGGTGGTGAACACCGCCAAGGTATCGGCAGGTTCGTCAGTGGTCATCGTTGGCCTTGGCGGCGTGGGCTTGAGTGCCTTGCTCGGTGCGGCGGCCTCAGGCGCTTGCCCGTTGATCGCGGTGGACGTGCATCAGGAAAAACTCGACCTGGCCCTGAGCCTGGGTGCCACGGCGGCGGTCAACGCCCGCGACCCGGAGGCCGTGGCAAAAATCCGCGAACTCACCCGCGGCGGCGCGGACTGTGCCCTGGAATTCGCCGGCTCCGTGCAGGCGATGGAGCTTGCGTACGCCACCACCCGCCGTGGCGGCACCACGGTCACCGCTGGCCTGCCGTCGCCGGATGCGCGCTGGGCGTTGCAGCAAGTGAGCCTCACCGCCGAGGAGCGGACCATCAAGGGCAGCTACATTGGCTCGTGCATCCCGGCGCGCGATGTGCCGCGCTACATCCGTTTGTACACCAGCGGCCGCTTGCCGGTGGACCGGCTGATCGGGCGCAAGATGGCCCTGGAGGACATCAATGGCGGCTTTGATGCGCTGGCAACCGGCAGCGGGTTGCGCGATTTGATTGTGTTTTGAGCCGTCAGGCGGCGGGCCAGGCGAAGCTCTCGATGTAGCGCCCACGGCTGCGCGCCTGGCTCAGCAGCACCTGCATCATGCGCTTGGCCGATTCGGGCAACGGCTCGAACTTGGAATACACGAAGCTGATGTCAAAGCCGATGTTTTCCTTGAGTGGCTTGACCACCAGCCCACTGTCCTGGGCCACGAACTCGTCGAGGATCGCCACGCCAATGCCTTGGCGTACCAAGCCTGCGCCTTCCGGGGCGTTGGTGAAGTCCAGGGTCGAGGTCAGTTGCACGCCATGGCGCAGCGCTTCTTGGATGATCATGCTGCCGAAGGGCCCGTCCCGGCGGAACAGCATCAACGGCTCGCGGCTCAGTTGTTCAAGGCTCACGTAAGGCTCATCCGCCAGCCGGTGCCCCTTGGGCAACACGCACACCATCTGCCCGCGCATGAACGCCAGCGAATGCAGGTGATCGTGGATCACCGGCAATGCCGAGATCGACAGGTCGACCTTTTTGCCGAGGATCTGGTTGGGCATGTCGCTCATCAGCGCTGCTTGCCAGAGGATCTTCATCGATGGCACCTGGCGCTTGACCTCGGCCAGGGCGCCGGGCACCACCACGGTCGACAGCGACGCGCTGCAGCACACGCGCAGTTCACTGCTGGGGGTGCTGGCCAGGGATAACGCGCACTCATTGACCGCCAGGGCTGCCTGGTAAACACGCTCGACCTCGCGGTACAGCGTGTGGGCCTCTGCGGTGGGTACCAGGCGGTTGTTGATGCGCTCGAACAAACGGAAGCTCAAGCGGCTCTCCACATAGCTGATCAGCTTGCTCACCGCGGGCTGCGAGACATACAGCATCTTCGCCGCGGCGCTGATCGAACCGGTCAGCATCACCGCGCGGAAGACTTCCATGTGGCGCAGCTTGAACAGCATGGCACCGGGTTCGTTGGCATCGCTCAGGGTCATCGATCATTAACCTTCGGTTATCGTTTTCGCCATTCAAGCATAAGCCATCGCCGGGCATTTTTTGTAGCCTGTGCCCACGCCTGATAACAACAAGACGGGCACCTTGATGGAGAACACCGCCTTGAGCATCTTCGACGAACCGAAAATCGACTGCCACAACCACCTGTTCGACCCGCTCCATTATCCCTACCGCAGCGACACCCTGTACCGGCCTGCCGGGCAGGAAATCGGCACGCTCAACCAGTTCAAGCGGGTGATGGACGCCTATGGCGTGCAGCACGCGTTGTTGGTGGGCCCCACCAGTGGCTACCGTACTGACAACCGCCTGTTGCTCAGCGCCTTGGCCGAAGGTGAGGGCCGCTTCAAGGGCATCGCCGTGGTCGACCACCAGATCAGCTTGCTGGAGCTGGCCGCCTTGAAAGAGCAGGGCGTGGTGGGCGTGGCGTTCAACCCTGCAGGCGAAGGCCTGGGGGTGATGAATGATGCCGCCGGGCTGTTCGGCAAACTGGCCGAACTCAAACTGTTCGCGCAGATCCAGGTGCAATTGGACCAACTGGTCGAACTGCTGCCGCTGATCGAATCAAGCAGCCCGGAACTGTTGATCGACCATTGCGGGCGCCCGGACATCCAGCGCGGCCTTGAACAGCCGGGTTTTCGCCACCTGCTCAAGCTGGCCGACAGTGGCCGCGCCTGCGTGAAGCTGTCGGGCATGCAGAAGTTCTGTCACATCGACACCTTGTTTGAAGGCACCCAGGCGTATGTGCACGCCTTGCTGCAGCATTTTGGCCCGGATGCCTGCATCTGGGGTTCGGACTGGCCGTTCCTGCGTGAGCAGTCGCGGGTGGACTACGGCCCGCTGCTCAAGCTGGCCGAGCAACTGATGCCCGACGCCGACGTGCGCAGGCGGGTGATGTGGCACACGCCACGCCGGCTGTTTGGTTTCGCCTGACGCTGATCGCAGCAAGGTTTAGCGCCCCATTACAATAACAAAGAGAACATCGCCATGAGTGTCGACCGCAAACTCGATCTGGGCGCCCTGGGCGGCGCCGTTACGCTCACCGAACGCCGCACGCGCACCCGCTTCATGATCCTGGCGCTGATCAGCGGCGGGACCATGATCAACTATCTGGACCGCAGCGTGATGGGCATTGCCGCACCCAGCATCAGCGCTGACCTGGGCCTGAACGCGGCCATGATGGGCTTGGTGTTCTCGGCCTTTTCCTGGACGTACGCGGCCTCGCAAATCCCCGGCGGCATTTTGCTCGACCGGCTGGGCACCAAGTTCACCTACTGGCTGGCGCTGACCCTGTGGTCGCTGTTCACTGGCCTGCAGGGCTTGGCCCAGGGCTTTTTGTCGTTGATCGGCATCCGCCTGCTGGTGGGCGCCGCCGAAGCGCCGTGCTTCCCTACCAACAGCCGGGTCGTCGCCAACTGGTTCCCGCAGCATGAACGGGCGCGGGCCACCGGCATCTACACCTTCGCCGAATACGTGGGCCTGGCGTTCCTGACCCCGTTGCTGTTCTGGGTGTTGCACGCCTACGGCTGGCGCTTTTTGCTGATGGCCGTGGGCGCCATCGGCATCCTGTACGGGCTGGTGTGGTGGCGCAAGTTCCACGAACCGCACCAGTCGACCACGGCCAACCAGGCCGAGCTCGACTACATCGCCGCCGGTGGTGGCGTGGTGGACGGCGGGCAGAAGGCCACGCACTTTTCCTGGTCGCAGATCCCGCAGTTGCTCAAGCACCGCAACATGCTCGGCATTTGCCTGGGCCAGTTCGCCTGCAACTCCACCAACGTGTTCTTTTTGACGTGGTTCCCCACCTACCTGGTCACCGAGCGGCACATGCCATGGCTCAAAGTCGGTTGGGTGGCGGTGCTGCCGTTCATTGCAGCTTCCGTGGGCACGCTGTTCGGCGGCTGGCTGTCTGACTACCTGTTGCGCCGCGGCGTCTCGCTGAACTGGGCGCGCAAGTTGCCGGTAATCGGCGGCCTGCTGACGGCTTCGGTCATCGTGCTGGCCAACTACGTGGAATCCGATGCCCTGGTGGTGGCGATCCTGTGCGTGGCGTACTTCGCCCAAGGCATGTCGGCCCTGGCCTGGATGATTGTCTCCGACATCGCCCCCAAGGGCATGCTGGGCTTGAGCGGCGGGTTGTTCAACCTGTTCGCCAACGCCGCCGGCATCGTCACCCCGCTGACCATCGGCATCATCGTCACCGCCACCGGCTCGTTTGTCTGGGCCATGGCCTTCGTATCCGTCATCACCCTGCTGGGAGCCGCCTGCTACCTGTTCCTGGTCAAAGACATTCAACGCCTGCCTGACCTGCCTCAGGCCTGAACAAGGAGAAACTCATGTCTCACTACCTCGAAGGCCAGACGGCCATTATCACCGGCGGCATGCGCGGCATCGGCCTGGGCATCGCCAAGCGCATGCACCGCGCCGGCGCCCGGATCGTGATCTGGGACCTTAACGTCGACCAATGGGACGAGGCCGCCGCAGGCTTTGCCCCGGCCCTGCGCCAGGCAGTCAACGTGGCTTCGCTGGAGTCGGTCGAGACGGCCTTTGCAGCGGCGCTGGAACAACTGGGCCAGGTCGACATTCTGGTCAACAACGCCGGTATCAATGGCCCGGTGCGCGCCTCCTGGGAGTACCCCGTGGAGGCCTGGGACCAGGTGTTGGCCATCGACCTGACCGGCGTGTTCTATTGCTGCCGCACCGTGATCCCGCACATGCGCGAGCGCAAGTACGGGCGCATCGTCAATATCGCCTCCATGGCGGGCAAGGATGGCGTGCAGTACATCAGCGCCTACTCGGCGGCCAAGGCCGGGGTGATTGCCTTTACCAAGTCGGCCGCCAAGGAGCTGGCCCAAGACGGCGTACTGCTCAACTGCATCGCGCCGGCCATGGCCGAAACCGCGCTGATGGCGGAAATGACCCCGGAACACATCGTGGCCAGCAAGGCCAAGATCCCCATGGGGCGGTTTTTGCAAATCGAGGAAATCGCCAACATGGCCACCTGGATCGCCGGGCCCGAATGCAGCTTTACCACAGGCTTTGTGTTCGACCTGAGCGGCGGGCGGGCGACCTATTGAAAGCCCTGGGCGTCGCCCACCTCACGGCGCTTGAACTGGACCCGTTCGCCCTGGTGCGCCAGGCGGCCGGGGCCGGCTTTCGGTCGGTGGGCTTGCGCCTGCACCCGGCCATGGCTGGTGGGCTGGCATACCCGTTGAGTGCAGGCAGCGAGCAGGTCACGCGCCTCAAAGCCTTGCTGCGCGAAGAGGGCGTACGGGTGGGCGACGTGGAGTTCGTGCAATTGACCCCCACCGTGCAGGTGGCCGAATACGCTGGCCTGCTGGAGGTCGCGGCAGAGCTGGGTGCGGGCAGCCTGACCGTGTCGGGGGATGACAGCGACTTCAATCGCCTGACCGATCATTTTGCCGCAATGTGCCAACTGGCAGCCGGTGTCCAGGTGCGCGTGGACCTGGAATTCATGCGTTGGCGCGCCGTGGGCAACCTGCAACAGGCGTTGCAGATCGTCAGCGGGGCAGGGCAGGCCAATGGTGCGATTCTGCTGGATGCCTTGCACCTTTTCCGCAGCGGTGGCGATGCCCAGGCCGTGGCGCAGGTCGATCGGCGCTGGCTGGCCGCTGCGCAGTTGTGCGACGCGCCGCTGCAGTCGCCGCCTGAAAGCGGCATCATCACCGAGGCCCGCGAAGGCCGCCTGGCACCCGGCGCCGGGCAACTGCCCTTGGCGGCCTTGCTGGCGGCGTTGCCCGAGGCGGTCCAATTGAGCGTTGAGATGCCCATGCCGGGCCTGCCAGTGGCACAGCGGTTGGCCCTGGCCTATCGATCAACCGTGGCCTGCGTCGCCGAACGTTGAGAGGGGGTCGCAGCACCTCGATTTTTTCGGTTTGCCCCGCGCTGTAGGAGCGGATTAATCCGCGAAGGCCACGCGGCGGTATGCCTGATTCAATGCGGTGTCCTTTTCGCGGATAAATCCGCCCCTACGCGCAGACATAGCCGCCTCTGCCACATGGCGCTGTACCGGCGATCAGGTTTCATGCCGCTGGTCGCGGCGCTGGCTACAGTTAAGACAGCCAGCGCCGTCTTTGCGCTGGCACACACCGTGATGGTTCCAGCGCAGCCGGCCATGTCCCGGCTGCCTCCACCTGATTCAGGAGTGCACGATGGACCTCAACCGTCGTCAGTTCTTCAAGGTCGCCGCGATCGGCCTTGGGGGCTCGAGCCTGGGGGCGTTGGGCATGGCCCCGGCGCCTGCCTATGCCGAGCAGATACGCCACTTCAAACTCACCCACACCCGCGAAACCCGCAACACCTGCCCGTACTGCTCGGTGGGTTGCGGGCTGATCATGTACAGCCAGGGCGATGGGGCGAAAAACGTCGCCCAGTCGATCATCCACATCGAGGGCGACGCCGACCACCCGGTCAACCGTGGCACCCTGTGCCCCAAAGGTGCGGGCCTCTTGGACTTCATCCATAGCCCCAGCCGCCTGCAATACCCGCAGGTGCGCAAGCCCGGCAGCACGCAGTGGACCCGCATCAGTTGGGACCAGGCCCTGGACCGCGTGGCCGAGTTGATGAAAGCCGACCGCGACGCCAACTTCGTCGAGAAAAATGCCCAGGGCCAAACGGTGAACCGCTGGTTGACCACCGGTTTCCTCGCGGCTTCGGCGGCCTCCAACGAAGCCGGCTACCTGACCCACAAGGTCATTCGCAATTTGGGCATGCTGGGGTTCGATAACCAGGCGCGTGTCTGACACGGCCCGACGGTGGCAAGTCTTGCCCCGACGTACGGCCGTGGTGCCATGACCAATACCTGGACCGATATCGCCAACGCGAATCTGATCCTGGTGATGGGCGGCAACGCCGCGGAAGCACACCCCTGCGGCTTCAAGTGGGTGACCGAGGCCAAGGCGCACAACCAGGCCCGGCTGATCGTGGTGGACCCCAGGTTTACCCGTACCGCCTCGGTGGCCGACTACTACGCGCCGATTCGCACCGGCAGCGACATCGCCTTCATGGGCGGGTTGATCAATTACCTGCTGACCGAGGACAAAATCCAGCACGAATACGTGCGGGCCTACACCGACGTGTCCTTTATCGTCAAAGCCGGGTTTGGTTTCGAGGACGGTCTGTTCACCGGCTACGACGCGGCCAAGCGCAGCTACACCGACAAGTCCAGCTGGGGTTATGAGTTGGGTGAAGACGGCTACGCCAAGGTCGACCCGACCCTGCAAGACCCGCGCTGCGTCTACCAACTGATGAAACAGCATTACAGCCGCTACACCCTGGCGCTTTCCAGCCAGATCTGTGGCATGCCGGTGGATGCCATGGAAAAGATCTGGGCAGAAATCGCCACCTGCGCAGCGCCCGGCAAAACCATGACGATGCTCTACGCCCTGGGCTGGACCCAGCACTCCACCGGCTCGCAGATCATCCGCAGCGCAGCCATGGTGCAGTTGCTGCTGGGCAACGTGGGCATGCCCGGCGGGGGCGTCAATGCCTTGCGCGGGCACTCCAACATCCAGGGCCTGACTGACCTTGGGCTGTTGTCCAATGCGTTGCCGGGCTACCTGACCCTGGCGCAGGACGGCGAACAGGACTACGACGCCTACATCGCCAAGCGGGCGCTGAAACCGTTGCGCCCCGGCCAGCTCTCGTACTGGCAGAACTACGGCAAGTTCCACGTCAGCCTGATGAAAGCCTGGTACGGCGGCAATGCCACGGCAGACAACCATTGGGGCTATGACTGGCTGCCCAAGCTGGACATCCCCAACTACGACATCCTGAAAATGTTCGACCTGATGGGCCAGGGCAAGGTGAACGGGTATATGTGCCAAGGCTTCAACCCGATCGCCGCGCTGCCCGACAAGAACCGGGTGATGGCCGCATTGGCCAAGCTCAAGTGGCTGGTGGTAATGGACCCGCTGGCCACCGAAACCTCGGAGTTCTGGCGCAACGTGGGGCCCTACAACGACGTTGACAGTGCCGGTATCCAGACCGAAGTGATCCGCCTGCCCACCACCTGCTTTGCCGAAGAGGACGGCTCGCTGGTCAACAGCAGCCGCTGGCTGCAATGGCACTGGAAAGGTGCCGATGGCCCAGGCGAGGCGCGCACCGACGTGGCGATCATGAGTGGCTTGTTCCATCGCCTGCGCACCCTGTACCAGACCAAGGGCGGTGCCTGGGCCGAGCCGATTCTCAAGCTGGACTGGCCATACAAGATCGCCGATGAACCCTCGCCCGAGGAGCTGGCCAAGGAGGTCAATGGCTATGCGACGGCCGACCTCACCGATGCCACGGGCGCGGCCATCAAGGGCGGCCAGCAGTTGTCCGGCTTCGCCCAGCTCAAGGACGACGGCAGCACCGCGTCCGGGTGCTGGATTTTCTGCGGCAGTTGGACCGAGCAAGGCAACCAGATGGCCCGGCGCGACAACAGCGACCCCTACGGCATGAAGCAGCACCTGGGCTGGGCGTGGGCCTGGCCGATGAACCGGCGCATCCTGTACAACCGCGCTTCGGCCGACCCGCAAGGCAAACCCTGGGCGCCGAACAAACGCCTGGTGTGGTGGAGCGGCAAGAGCTGGGGCGGCACCGACGTGCCCGACTACAAGGCCGATGTACCGCCTGAGGCGGGCATGAACCCGTTCATCATGAACCCCGAAGGGGTGGCGCGCTTCTTTGCCGTCGACAAGATGAACGAGGGGCCATTCCCCGAGCATTACGAGCCCTTCGAGACGCCGATCGGCATCAACCCGCTGCACCCCAACAACAAGAAGGCCACCAGCAACCCGGCCGCGCGCATCTTCGATTCGGTGTGGGACAGCCTGGGCCAAGCCAAGGACTACCCCTACGCGGCCACCAGCTACCGGCTTACCGAGCACTTCCACTTCTGGAGCAAGCATTGTCGGCTCAACGCCATTGCCCAGCCCGAGCAGTTCGTGGAGATCGGCGAGGTACTGGCCAAAGAGAAAGGCATCGTCGCCGGTGACCGCGTGCGGGTCAGCTCCAAGCGCGGGTTCATCGAGGCGGTCGCCGTGGTCACCAAGCGGATCCGGCCGTTGCAGGTCAACGGCCAGGTGGTGCACCACGTCGGTATACCGCTGCACTGGGGCTTTACCGGTACCACCCGGCACGGTTACCTGACCAACACCCTGGTGCCGTTCCTGGGCGACGGTAATTCCCAAACCCCGGAATCCAAGTCCTTTTTGGTCAACGTGGAGAAAGTCTGATGGCCATACAAGACATCACCGCCCGTTCGGCCACTACCACGCAGCCTTCCTCGGTGCGCCAGGTGGAGGAGGTCGCCAAGCTGATCGACACCACCAAGTGCATCGGCTGCAAGGCCTGCCAGGTTGCCTGCTCGGAATGGAATGACCTGCGCGACGAGGTGGGCCATAACCTCGGCACCTACGACAACCCACACGACCTGAGCGCCGAGACCTGGACCCTGATGCGCTTTACCGAGCACGAGCCCAGCGACGGCAACCTTGAGTGGTTGATCCGCAAGGACGGTTGCATGCACTGCGCCGACCCCGGTTGCCTGAAGGCTTGCCCCAGCCCCGGGGCGATCATCAAGCACGCCAATGGCATCGTCGACTTCAACCAGGACCACTGCATCGGCTGCGGCTATTGCATCACCGGCTGCCCGTTCAATATCCCGCGCATCTCGCAAAAGGACCACAAGGCCTACAAGTGCACCCTGTGCTCGGACCGCGTGGCCGTGGGCCTGGAGCCTGCCTGCGTGAAAACCTGCCCCACCGGCGCCATCGTGTTCGGCACCAAGGAGGACATGAAAGTGCACGCCGCCGAGCGCATCGTCGACCTCAAGTCCCGGGGCTTCGAGCAGGCCGGCTTGTACGACCCCGATGGCGTCGGCGGCACCCACGTGATGTACGTGCTGCACCACGCCGACCAGCCTTCGCTGTACGCAGGCTTGCCCGACCAACCGGTGATCAGCCCGTTGGTGGGCCTGTGGAAAGGCCTGACCAAGCCCCTGGCCCTGGCGGCCATGGGCCTGGCAGTGCTGGCCGGGTTCTTCCATTACGTGCGCATTGGCCCGCAGCGGGTCGAAGAGGACGAGGTACCCGAGGCGTCGGACACCAGCGTGCATCACGTTGACCCGGCCGTGCGGGTGTTCGATCCCAATCAACCCGGGGATGATCGGCCATGAACGTCAAATCGATCCTGCGCTACAACGCCAACGAACGCACCAACCACTGGCTGGTAGCAATCCTGTTTTTCATGGCGGCGCTGTCGGGCCTGGCGCTGTTCCACCCGGCGCTGTTCTGGCTCAGCGGGCTGTTTGGCGGCGGCCCCTGGACGCGCATCCTGCATCCGTTCATGGGCGTGGCGATGTTCCTGCTGTTTCTGGGCTTGGTGATTCGCTTCTGGCGCGCCAACTTCTTCATCGCCAACGACTGGCCCTGGCTCAAGCGCATTGACCGGGTGATCAAGAACGAGGAGGAGGGGGTGCCGCCCGTTGGCAAGTACAACCCGGGGCAAAAGCTATTGTTCTGGACGCTGTTGGCCTGCATGCTGGCGTTGCTGTTCAGCGGCGTGGTGATCTGGCGGGTGTACTTCAGCAGTTACTTCGGGATTACCACGATTCGCCTGGCGGTGTTGCTGCACGCGGCGGCGGCGTTCGTGCTGGTGCTGAGCATTATCATTCATATTTACGCCGGCATCTGGATCAAAGGCTCGATCAGCGCCATGCTGCATGGCTGGGTCAGCCGCGCCTGGGCCAAGAAGCACCATGCGCTGTGGTACCGTGAAATGACCGGCGACGACGCCTTGGTCAAAAGGGGAAAGGATGAGCCTGATACTCGAACCCGGTGAGATTGAAGCCAGCGCCACGGCGCCGCCGTTCCTTTACCTGCCGCCGCGCAACCTGTTTGCCCTGCGCGCCGCGCGCCTGGAGCACCTGGCCCAGGGGCATGGGCTGGCGGACTACCTGCAACTGATCGCCGGGGTGTGCCACCTGCAGCAGGTGCTGCTTGAGCAACCGCCCATCGATCGCCCCCTGGATCAAGCGCGCCTGGCGCAATGCCTGGCCCATGGCCTGCCACCGCTGGCCGCCGACAGCCTGGTGCGCGGCGACGACTGGCTGGCCTGGCTGGACGCCTTGCTGATCCGCTACCGACCCGCTACCGCGGCGGTCGAGCAGGCCGTCGAACGGTTGCGGCGCAGCGAGGACGGCCAGCGCAAAGTCTGGGCCATCGCCTTGTTGAGCGGCCAATACGCCGCGTTGCCGGCAGCCGTGGTGCCCTTCCTGGGGGCCGCCTTGCAGGTTGTGTGGAGCCATTGGTTGCTGAGCCTGCCCGTGGGCGCCCTAAAACCTTGCGACAGCCTGGCGCAGTGCCCGGCGTGCGGCTCGCCGGCGATGGCCGGGGTGGTCCGCCATCGCGGCAAGTACAACGGCCTGCGTTACCTGGTGTGCTCGCTGTGTGCCTGTGAATGGCACGTGGTGCGGGTCAAGTGCGTGTACTGCGAGCAGAGCAAGGGGCTGACCTATACCAGCCTTGAAAACGACCGTCACGCCACCGGCCACGCGCCGCTGAACGCGGAGGTCTGCCCGGGTTGCAACAGCTACCTCAAGCAGATTTACCTGGAAAACGACGCCGACGCCGAAGCCCTGTCGGCGGACCTGGCCACCCTGGCCCTGGACATGCGCCTGGATCATGAAGGCTACCAGCGGCTGGCGCCAAACCTGATGCTGGCCCCGGGAGGCGATTGAGCACAGCGTCTACACTCGGGTAAACCCTTGCTGGAGCCCGTTGATGCCCGCCCAAGCCGCCCCCCAACCGCTGCGCCTGCCCTCGGTCGACAGCCTGCTGCGCAGCGCAGCCTTCCAGCCATTGGCCGAACGCTACGGGCGCGATGCCTTGTTGGCAAGCGTGCGGCGCCTGCTGGATGAACTGCGCGAGGCGGTGCACGCCGGCCAACTGGGCGCCATTGAAATCAGCGCGCCGGTGTTGGCCGGAAGGCTCAGCGAGCGCCTGGCCGTGCAGCATGCCAGCCAGGTACGGCGGGTGTTCAACCTCACCGGCACCGTGCTGCACACCAATCTGGGGCGGGCCTTGTTGCCCGAGGCCGCCATCGAGGCGGTGCAGCAGGCCGCGCGTTACCCGTTGAACCTGGAATTGGACCTGGCCACCGGCAAGCGTGGTGACCGCGATGACCTGATCGAAGGCCTGATTCGCGAACTGACGGGCGCCGAGGCCGTGACCGTGGTCAATAACAATGCCGCCGCCGTGCTGCTGACCCTCAACAGCCTGGGCGCACGCAAGGAAGGCATCATTTCGCGCGGCGAGTTGATCGAGATTGGCGGCGCCTTTCGCATCCCCGACATCATGGCCCGCGCCGGCGTGAAGTTGCACGAGGTGGGCACCACCAACCGCACCCACGCCCGCGACTACGAAGCGGCCATCGGCCCGCGCACGGGCTTGCTGATGCGCGTGCACACCAGCAACTACAGCATCCAGGGCTTTACCGCGCAGGTGCCGACGCCTGCGTTGGCTGCCCTGGCGCACGCCCATGACCTGCCATTGCTCGAGGACCTGGGCAGCGGCAGCCTGCTGGACCTGACGCGCTGGGGCTTGCCCGCCGAGCCCACGGTACGCCAGGCTTTGGCCGATGGTGCCGATATCGTCACCTTCAGCGGCGACAAGCTGCTGGGCGGCCCTCAGGCGGGGTTGATCGTAGGGCGCAAGGACCTGATCGCCAAGATCAAGAAAAACCCGCTCAAACGCGCCTTGCGCGTCGACAAGTTGACCCTGGCGGCGCTTGAGGCGGTGTTGGGGCTTTACCGCGACCCCGAACGCCTGGCCGAGCGCCTGACCACGTTGCGCCTGCTGACCCGGCCCCAGGCCGACATCCTGGCCCAAGCCGAGCGCCTGCGCCCGCTGTTGGCTCAGGCCATGGGGGCTGGCTGGGTGGTGGCCGCCTTGCCGGCGCTGGGCATGATCGGCAGCGGCAGCCAACCGGTAGCGCGCCTGCCCAGCGCGGCCTTGTGCTTGCGCCCGCAGGTGTCCAAGCGCCTGCGCGGCCGCCAGTTGCAACACTTGGAAGCCGCGCTGCGCAGCCTGCCGATCCCGGTGCTGGGGCGCATTGACGACGATGCGCTGTGGCTGGACCTGCGCCAACTGGACGATGAGCCGGCCTGGCTGGCACAGCTCGGTCAATGGCCGGGGCCAGGGGCGAACGCGTGATCGTCGGCACCGCAGGGCACATCGACCATGGCAAGACGGCTTTACTGCAGGCATTGACCGGCCAGGCGGGCGACCGTCGGCCCGAAGAGCAGGCGCGTGGCCTGACCATCGACCTGGGCTACCTGTATGCCGCCCTTGAACCGGGCGCGGCATTGACCGGTTTTATCGACGTGCCGGGCCACGAGCGCTTCGTCCACAACATGCTCGCCGGGGCCCAAGGCGTTGACCTGGTGCTGCTGGTGGTGGCCGCCGACGACGGCGTGATGCCGCAAACCCGCGAGCACCTGGCCATCGTCCAACTGTTGGGCATACCTCGCCTGCACGTGGTGATCAGCAAGTGTGATCGGGTCGAGGCCGAGCAAGTGCAACGCGTGCAGGGCGAGGTGGCGGCCCTGTTGGCGGATGGCCCTTATGCCGCCGCGACACCGTTCGTGGTGTCCAGTGTCACGGGGCAGGGGATAGAGGCCCTTCGCACGGCGCTGAGCCGCTTGGCCGCAAGCATCGAACAGCGTGGCGACGGCGGGGGCTTTCGCCTGGCCATCGACCGTGCGTTCAGCGTTACCGGTGCCGGCATCGTGGTCACCGGCACCGCGCTGGCCGGGCAGGTGATGGTCGGCGACACGCTGCTGCTGGGCGCCGCCGGCAAACCGGTGCGGGTGCGTGGCCTGCATGCGCAGAACCAGGCCACCGCCCAGGCCCAGGCCGGGCAACGGGTGGCCGTGAACCTGAGTGCCGAACGGCTCAGCCTTGAGCAGATCCACCGGGGTGACTGGTTATTGGCCCAATGGCTACATGCCCCCACCCAACGCCTGGACATCGAGTTACAGTTACTGGCCAGCGAGGCACGCAGCTTCGAGCATTTCAGCCCGGTGCACCTGCACCTGGGCACCCAGGACGTCACCGCCCGCGTGGCCTTGCTGCAGGGGCCAAGGCTTGCGCCGGGCGAACGGATGTTCGCCCAGTTGCTGGTCAATGCCCCGGTGCACGCAGTGCACGGTGACCGCCTGGTGCTGCGTGATCAAAGCGCGCAGCGCACGCTGGGCGGCGGCCGGGTACTCGACCCATTCGGCCCGGCGCGCCAGCGCCGCAGCCCGCAGCGGTTGGCGCAACTGCAGGCCTTGGCCAGCGCTGCAAGCCTTGAGGCGGCACTCGCCCCGTTGATCGCCAACAGTGACGCAGGCCTGGCCCCGCAGCGCCTGGAGCGCCAATTCAACCGCCTGCGCGCGACCTGGCAACTGCCTGTCGGCATCTGCGTGATCGCCACCCGCCAAGGCCCTTTGCTGTTCAGCGAAACCCATTGGCAGGCCTTGAAAACTTCAGTGCTGGGCGCATTGGTGCGCTTTCATCAGGCCGAACCCGATCAACTGGGCCCCGACCGCGACCGGCTGCGCCGCTATGCCAATACGCCCTTGGAGCGCCCGGCGTTTATCAGCGTGCTCGAAGAGCTGCTGGCCGACGCGCAACTGCACGCCAGTGGCCCCTGGTTGCACCTGCCCGAACACAAGGCCCGCTTGAGCGCCGAGGATGAAACACTGTGGCGCAGCCTTGAACCGCTGTTGTTGCAAGGCCGGTTCGACCCACCGTGGGTGCGCACCCTGGCCGGCGCCACGGCCCACGCCGATGCCAGTGTGCGTTTGCTATTGCGTAAACAGGCGCGCCTTGGCCAGGTGCATCAGGTAGTGACCGACCTGTTCTACCCCGACGCCACGCTGCGCCAGTTGACGGCTATGCTGATGCAACTGGCGGCCCAAGGCGGTGGTCTACAGGTGGTCGCGTTCCGCGACGCCACAGGCCTTGGCCGCAAGCGCAGTATCCAGATACTCGAGTACCTGGACCGTATCGGCGTGACCCGGCGTGTGGGCGAGCACCGCCAACTGCGCGCCGACAACCCCCTGGCCCCCAGGGGCTGAGTTCAAGGAAGGCAATCGCGCCCGGTGGCGCGGCCGGGCTTCAAACCCGGTGGGGGACGGCATCCGTTCCTGGGCAGGTTCGACTCCTGCTGCCTTCCGCCAATGACAAGGGCGGCGTGGCCTTCGCGGATAAATCCGCGCCTACAGGTGTTCGCAATTCGCCATAGGAGCGGATTTATCCGCGAAGCAGCCAACACCTCGCATCAGGCAGCGCCATTGCCTCAGCCAAACGGTCATGGCACATCCGCCGGCGGCAACTATTGTTTGCTGACCAACAATAATCACCGGATGAACGCCACCATGAACACCAGCGATCTGCTTGAACAACTCTTGCGGGCCGGGCAGGGCTCGATGTCGCAACCCTCGGCGGGCGCAGCACCGGGCGGCCTGGGTGGCTTGCTGGGTGGGCTGTTGGGCGGTGGCTCATCGGCGGGCGCCGGTGGGCTGGGCGGTTTGCTCGGCGGGTTATTGGGCGGCAGTCGGGCAAGCACGGGCGCCCCGCAAGCCCGCTCGGGCACGAACTACGCCGCACTGGCCTCGTTGGGCATGATGGCGTTCCAGGCGTACCAGGCCTGGCAGCGCCAGCAGGCGTCATCATCACCACAGGCCGCTGCGCCTCAGCCTGCGATCAGCACCGTCGACATGCTCGCCGGCCCCGAGGTCGAAGCCCACAGCCATGCCGTGCTGCGGGCACTGATCGCCGCGGCGAAGGCCGACGGGCATATCGATGAGAAGGAGCAGCAGATGATCTCTGCGGAAATCGGCAAGCACACCGACGATCCGCAACTGCAGCAATGGCTGGACGATGAGGTGGCCAAACCGCTGGATGCCGCCGACGTGGCTCGTTCTGCCACCGAGCCTGGCATCGCCGCGGAGATGTATTTGGCCAGCGTGATGCTGGTGGACGATCAGCAGGAGGCCGAGCGCAATTACCTGGACGAGTTGGCTGCAGCCTTGAAGATCGACCCCGACCTGCAGGTGCACCTGGAGCAGCAGGCCCGTGGGCAGGGCGCCTGAGCACCCCGCCCTCAGGTTTAATGCGGTGCGCGAACGATGGTTTTCAGCAGGTCTTCGGGGCTGATATGCCCCACCCACGTTTTTACCGCTGCCCGGCTGCGGCAAGTCGAGGATGTGCCCCTTCATCTTGCCGATCACGTGCATCTCGCACGGCTTGCAGTCGAACTTCAAGGTCAGCACCTCGTCGCCGTGCACCAGTTGCATGGGCGCGACCTTGGTGCGCACGCCCGTCACACCCTTGGCCTGCTTGGGGCACAGGTTGAAGGAAAAACGCAGACAGTGCTTGGTGATCATCACTGGCACCTCGCCGGCTTCTTCATGGGCCTCGTAGGCCGCATCGATCAGCTTGACCCCATGGCGGTGGTAGAAGTCGCGGGCCTTTTGGTTGTAGACGTTGGCCAGGAATGACAGGTGCGACTCCGGGTACACCGGCGGCGGCGTGGTTTCAGCCTTGCGCCCGCCCCGCGGGTGGGCCTTGATGCGGGCCGAGGTCAGCGCCTCTATGGCTTCGCGCCGCAGCGCCTTGAGGTGTGAGTTGGGAATGAAAAACGCCTGCGGGGCATCCAGCTCGATGTGCGTGGCGTGGTACTGGGTGGTGCCCAGCTGGCCGAGCAGGTCGCGCAATTGCTCCAGCGCCTGTTCCGGCTTATTGGCCGCGCCGAACGGCCCCTGCAGCGCCACTTGGGCAGTGATGCCTTCTTCGCTGGTTGCGGTCAGTTCCAGGCGGGCTTCACTCAAGCGAGCCACCCAGGCCAGGCCCACGCGGCGCTCGGCCGAGGTTTTCTGCAGGGCGTGCTGCCAGTTGTGGTCCAGGTTGCGGTTCAACGGGTGGTTGGGCTTGAGGTTCAACCCGGCCGGCATTTCATTGGGCTCGACGCGGTAGCGGTAACGTTTTTCACCGTCTTCTTCGAACTCACCCTTGGGCTCGGCGATGTTGGCGCGAAAGCCCACCACTTCGCGCTTGACCAGCACGTTGAGGCCGTCACCGTTGGACAGTGGCTCATGGGTGACCACCTGCAGGTCACGCTTGCCGACTTTCTCGACCACGCCCACCGGCAAACCGGTGAAGGTGGGCGTGTCGAAGGCGCCGATGTCGATCTTGCGCTCGCTGACGAAATAGTCGGTGCTGCCGCGGTGAAAGGTTTTTTCAGGGTCCGGCAGGAAAAAATGCTGGGTACGCCCGCTGGACGCGCGCGCCAGGTCCGGGCGGTCTTGCAGCACGTCGTCCAGGCGCTGGCGGTAATAGGCAGTGATGTTCTTCACGTAGCCCATGTCCTTGTAGCGGCCCTCGATCTTGAACGAGCGCACGCCTGCTTCCACCAAGGCGCGGATGTTGGCGCTCTGGTTGTTGTCTTTCATCGACAGCAGGTGTTTTTCAAACGCCACCACGCGGCCCTGGTCGTCTTTGAGCGTGTAGGGCAGGCGGCAGGCCTGGGAGCAGTCGCCACGGTTGGCGCTGCGCCCGGTGTGCGCGTGGGAAATGTTGCACTGGCCGGAAAACGCCACGCACAGCGCGCCGTGGATGAAGAACTCGACCGCCGCGTCCGTTTCGTCGGCAATGGCGCGGATCTCTTGCAGGTTCAGCTCGCGGGCCAACACCAACTGCGAGAAGCCCGCCTGGTCGAGAAACTTCGCCCGCTCCAGGGTGCGGATGTCGGTCTGGGTGCTGGCATGCAGCTCGATGGGCGGAATATCCAGCTCCATCACCCCCAGGTCCTGCACGATCAGCGCATCGACGCCGGCATCGTACAGTTGGTGAATCAGCGTGCGGGCCGGCTCCAACTCGTCGTCGTGCAGGATGGTGTTGATGGTGGTGAACACCCGCGCATGGTAGCGCCGGGCAAACTCCACCAATTGGGCGATTTCGCCGACTTCGTTGCTGGCGTTGTGCCGCGCGCCGAAGCTGGGGCCGCCTATGTAAATGGCGTCGGCGCCGTGCAGGATGGCCTCGCGGGCAATGGCGACATCGCGTGCGGGGCTGAGCAATTCCAGGTGATGCTTGGGTAGGGACATTTTTTTTAGTCTGGGTTGTCACGGTCAGGCGTGCATTGTAGCGGCCAAACCTTGGGTCGGCACTAGTCGAGGGAAATGATCAGGTGGGCACTGCAAACTGCAAGAGTCCCTACGGCCGACAACACAAACGAATTGAGTCTGTAGATACACTTGTGCTATAACTTGAATCTGTAGATTAAGCCGAGGTCGCGTGATGAGCACAGCCCTGCACACCCCACCACTTACCAAGGACCCACTCACCAAGGATCAATGCGTGACGGGCTTGCGCGCTGCCTTGCGTATTCTCGATCGCTGGCAAGCCACCAGCGAGCAGGCCTGCAAGGTATTGCGCATTTCGCGCAGCACCTACACCCGCGCCAAGCAGGCCGATGCCGCCTGGTCGGTGGGCCTGGACCTGGACCAGATGCAGCGCATCAGCTTTGTGTTGAACATCCATGCGGCCTTGCGCACGGTGTTCGACAACCCCGAGAACGTCTACGGCTTCCCATCGATGGCCAACCGCAACGAGTTTTTCAATGGGCGCAAGCCGTTGGAGATCATTGCCCAAGGCGACATGGTGTCGTTGTACGAGACGTTCCGCCGCATCGATGCGCTGCGCGGTGCCCAATGGTGACGGTGAACACGCTGCCGGTACTGGCCGGTGACGACCTGCAGGCCCATCGGCTGGTCAACTCCAAGTTCCCGCCCATCGACCTGTTCGATGACGTGGCTGATGCGGCCCAGTTCCAGGCCCTTCACCAGATCCAGGCGCTGACCAACCCGCGCCTGCAAAACGAAATCGGCCGGTTGGAGTTGATCCCGCTGCGCGAGATCCCTTTCGGCATCCCCGGTTGCTCGTATGCGACGGCGCCGTTCACCCACGTCAACCCGGCCGGCTCGCGCTTTAGCAACGGCACCTTCGGCGTGCTGTACCTGGCCGATACCATCGACACGGCGATTGCCGAAGTGCGCCATCACCAGAATCGCTATTGGGCCGGTGTAGAAGGCTTGAGTTATGAGCGTTTCGTGTTCAGGGGCCTGGCCTGCGCCTTTACCGACGCCGGCAACCAGGACGCCACGGCGCTGGCCTTGTCAGACCCGATCTATGCGCCCAACGATTACACGCAGTCCCATGCCTTGGGCAGCCGGCTCAAGCAGCAAGGGCACGCCGGCTTGCGCTACCACTCGGTGCGCTCACCGGGCAACACCTGCTGGGGGTTGATGACGCCCAGGGCTGTCAGGTCCGTCGTGCAAAGCGCGCATTACGAAATGATCTGGAGTGGGCAGATCACCAGCGTCAATCGGCTCTCGAATGCCTGACGTCACCCGCCGCCTGGATGAAGTCCACGAACGCGCGCAGCGGGGAGGGCAGGTAGCGGCGCCCTGGGTAGTACAGGAACGGCCCGCTGAAGCGCTGCCACCAGGGTTCGAGCACCGGTTCCAGCACGCCGCTGTCCAGGTACGGCCGCAACCAACCCTCGAATAGACAGACCACCCCCAGCCCGTCTATCGCCGCCTGCACCGCCAGGTCCACGGCGCCGCCAATACGTACCACCAGCGGGCCGCTGGGGTCGATGCGCACGATTTCCCCCTCGCGCTCGTATTCCCACAGCGGCATGGCCCCACTGGGGAACTTGCCGCGCAGGCAAGCGTGCGACAGCAGGTCGCGCGGGTGCTCTGGGCGGCCCCTGGCGTTCAGGTAGGCCGGCGCTGCCGCGGTGGCAAAACGCTGAAACCGTGGGCCGATGGGCACGGCGATCATGTCTTGCTCGATGCGATCATCGTAGCGAATGCCCGCATCGCAACCGGCAGCGAGCATGTCAACGAAGCTTTCCTCGGCCACCACCTCCAGGCGAATGTCGGGGTGGCTTTGCAGGAAGGGCGTAATAATGCCCGGCAACACCAGGCGCGCCGCGCTGATGGGCACGTTCAGCCGCAGGGTGCCCGAAGGGCGGTCGCGAAACTCGTTGACCACGTCCAGCGCCGACTCGACCTCACCCAGCGCCGGCACGATGCGCTCCATCAACCGTGCACCGGCTTCGGTCGGCACCACGCTGCGGGTGGTGCGGTTGAGCAGGCGCACGCCCAGGCGGGTTTCCATGCGCCGCACCGCATCGCTGAGGCTCGACGCCGATGCGCCGCTCTGCCGCGCGCCCTCGCGAAACCCGCCAGCCTTTACCACGGCCACGAAGGCCAGCAAGTCTTGAATGTCCGTTGTCATCGTTCGCCCCATTGTTCGGTCAGCCGTACAGGCTGTGCACATTGCAACGGATTATCAGTGAAGTCGTCAACGCCTATAGTCAGCACACTTACACATTGACAGGCGGGCATGACATGAGCGAAGCACAGCAGGCAGGCAGCTTTTTACTCGGCGGGCGCACCGTCAACCGCATCGGCTACGGCGCCATGCAGTTGGCAGGCCCCGGTGTATTCGGCCCACCTAAGGACCCGCAAGCGGCGATCGCGGTGCTGCGTGCGGCACTGGCAGCCGGGGTGAACCACATCGATACCTCGGACTTCTACGGCCCCCATGTCACCAACCAACTGATCCGCCAAGCCCTGCATCCCTATGCAGACGACCTGGTGATCGTGACCAAGGTGGGCGCCAAGCGTGGCGCCGATGCCTCGTGGAATGCCGCGCAAACTCCGGCCGAACTGACCCAGGCGGTGCACGACAACTTGCGTAACCTGGGCCTGGACGTGTTGGAGGTGGTCAACCTTCGCGCCTGGGGCAACCTGCATTCGCCGGGTGAAGAGTCCATAGAAGCGTCCTTTACCGCGCTGGCAGAGTTGCAGCGCCAAGGGCTGATCCGCCACTTGGGCCTGAGCAACGTCAGTGCCGCGCAGGTCAAGCAGGCGCAGGGCATCGCCGACATCGTCTGCGTGCAAAACCATTACAACCTGACCCATCGCGATGACGAGCAATTGATTGCCGACCTGGGCAAGCAGGGCATTGCCTACGTGCCGTTTTTCCCACTGGGCGGGTTTACCCCGTTGCAGTCAAACACCCTGACCGAGGTGGCCGCCCACCTTCAGACCACACCCATCCAAGTGGCCCTGGCCTGGTTGCTGCAGCGTGCGCCGAACATCCTGTTGATACCCGGGACCTCATCGGTGGGGCATTTGCACGAGAACCTGAAGGCCTGCGAGTTGGTGATCGGGCAAGCGAACCTGGCGCAGTTGGATGGCTTGTAGGCACCTGGCCTTAACAGCGTCTTAAAACAATGGGTATACCCCGCACCTAGGCGCTGTACGAAGTGTGTTACCGCGAAGTCATCGACTCACGTATGCATGGGCAAGGCCAACCCAAACAGTACGAAAAACCCACCACAGACCTTGTTGAATCGCCGTCCTGTGCGCGCCAACCAAGGTCTGACCTTGTGCGCTGCGCTGGCCACCGCATACTCAACGATGAACTCCACCACTGCGTAGGTCAGCGCGATGGCGGCTGTCTGCGCGACGATGCTCCTGTGCGGGTCCAGGAAGGGTGGGATAAACGCGGTAAACAGCAGCAGCGCCTTGGGATTTGAAATGGCCGACACCAGCCCTTGGCGAAACAGTGACCACGGTCGAAAGCGTGCAGTGCCGACCGTTTCGAGACTGACAGGGGCGGCCCGCCACAGCCCGAAGCCCAACCAGATCAAGTACAGCCCGCCAGCAACCTTCAATACCGTGAACCCGGTGGCCGATGCCTGGATCAATGCGCCCAATCCCAACGCGCAAAACGCAAGCACGATGGCAAAGCCGAGCACGCCGCCGGAAATGGTGAACAGCGTTTTGCGACTGCCATGAAGGGCGCCGTGGGTCAGCACCAATAACGCATTAGGCCCTGGCACTACCGCAATGCCGCAGCAGGTCAGCAGGTAAAGCAACCAGGTGTCAAAGGGCATGGTCTGTTCCGCAAGGGGTTGATTCAGCACGCATCATGAGCGCAAACAGCGGTGATGAACAGCGCCTGCTGAACAGGCTGGCCGCGCGTGTCACACCAACACTTTCAACGTGTCGAACAGGCGCCGGTCTTCGCTTTTTGACGATCGCGAGCGGCGCCGCACCACCTGCAGCAGGCAGTCGACGAAGCACTGCGCCGCCGTACCCAGTTGGGTGTTGCGCGGCGTGACGATGCCGATGGTGTCAGTGGCAAAGGATTCCCTCAAGTTGAGCCGAGTGATCCGTTCCTGGAACATGGGCACGGTCAGCATCGGTTCGGGGCAGTAACTGACCATGTCGGTGTGCTCCATGAGCGACAGCATCAACTGCAGGGACTGGGCGCGCTGCACCCGCTCTTCGGCGATGTGCGCGTCATGCTGCCAGAACAGTTCGTTCATGAAACTCTGGTGGTTGGCGTCCGGGTAGTTGACCACCCAGTCCTGATCCAGCAGGTCATGGATGGACCGGCACTGTTGCTTGGGGTGGCCATGCCTGGCAATCACCGCCATCTGGTAGGAAAACAACGGGTCGCTGCTGAATTCCGGGCGCGGCAGCAGCGCCGATACCAGGCCCACGGCAAATTCCATGGTGCCTTCGCGCAGCCGGGGTAGCGTGACCGCCATCAACCCTTCGAAAATTTCCAGGCGCACCTGCGGCATGCGTTGGCGAAACAGCAGCACCACCTCAGGCAGCAGCGTCATGCCCATCCACGGCGAAATACCCAGGCGCAACTGGCCTTCGGCCTGGCCGCGCAGGTGCGCCAACTCCAACTGCGCCTGTTCCAACTGGCCGAGCATTTGCCGGGCGTGCAGTAACAGTGAGCGACCGTACTGGGTGAGCATCACGCCACTGGCATTGCGCACCAGCAGCGGCAGTTGCAGCTGGCTTTCAAGTTCGCGCAGCGCTTTCGCCACGGCAGTTTGCGAGACCGCAAGCGTACGGGCTGCGGCGCGAATGCTGCCGCAATCGGCGATGGCGACCAAGGCCTGCAACTGGTGCAGTTTCATGAGTGCTCCTGGGTGTTGGCTGTAAACCTATGGTTTTCAGCCCAACCAATTTGTGACTGCCAGCGCCGCGGCCGGCTCCCTATCATCGGGGCCGCAGCATGCCCGTCCACACCCAGAACAACAAGGAAATAAGATGACCCACCCGTGCGTGTTACCTGGTATCCAAGCGATCGAAGCCGAGATGATCTCACTGCGCCAACACCTGCATGCCCACCCGGAGCTCAGCTTCGAGGAGTTCGCCACCAGCGATCTGGTCGCCAGCAAGTTGCAGGCGTGGGGCTTTGAAGTGCATCGGGGCATGGCGGGCACCGGTGTGGTCGGGCGGTTGCGCCTGGGCAGCAGCGACAAGGTGATTGGCCTGCGCGCCGACATGGACGCCCTGCCGATCATCGAGCAGACCGGCTTGCCGTATGCCAGCCGCAACGAAGGCGTGATGCACGCCTGCGGGCATGACGGCCACACCGCGATCCTGTTGGCAGCCGCCAAGCACCTGGCACAAAGGGGTGAGTTCGACGGCAGCGTGGTGTTGATTTTCCAACCAGCGGAGGAGGGTGATGGCGGCGCGCGACGGATGCTCGAAGATGGCCTGTTCGAGCAGTTCCCGTGCGATGCGGTGTTTGCAATGCACAACATGCCAGGCTTGCCGGTGGGCAAGTTCGGCTTTCTGGCCGGCCCGTTCATGGCCTCCACCGACACGGTGACCATCAGTGTGCGGGGCGTCGGTGGCCACGGGGCGATGCCGCACAAGGCGGTCGACACGGTACTGGTTGGTTCAGCCATCGTCATGGCGCTGCAAAGCATCGTCTCGCGCAACGTCGACCCGCTCGATTGCGCCGTGGTCTCGGTGGGCTCCATCCATGCCGGCATCGCCCCCAACGTGCTCCCGGACACCTGCGAACTGCAACTGAGCGTGCGGGCCCTCAAGCCTGCGGTGCGCGACCTGTTGATCGAGCGCATCAGCGCCGTGGCACAGGCCCAGGCCGCCAGCTACGGTGCCACGGTCACGGTGCAGGTCGATGAGTCGCAGCGCTTCCCGGCGCTGATCAATGACGTGGACAGCACGGCCTTTGCCCGCCAGGTTGCCCAACAATGGCTAGGTGATGAAGGGCTGATCAGCGACATGACGCCGCTGACCGGCAGCGAAGATTTCGCGGTGATGCTGGAGCATTGCCCGGGGTGTTACCTGGTGATTGGCAACGGTGACGGGGAGGGCGGTTGCATGGTGCATAACCCAGGCTACGACTTCAACGACGACTGCCTGGCCCTGGGGGCCAGCTACTGGGTGCGCCTGGTTCAAACCTTCCTGGCCTAATCGCCCACCGCCTGCCCGCCCCGCTGCAATGATTGCACCGGGGCCAAGGAGTCATCATGACTGCAACCATTACCCCGCAGGTGATCGAGGCCCAGGCCGCTCGCCCGCCGCTCAGTGCCCGTGCCATTGCTGCCATCACGGTCGGCTCGGCACTGGAGTTTTTTGAATTTTCGGTGTTCAGTTTTTTCGCCACAGTGATCGGACGGCAGTATTTTCCCGCGCAAAGCGAACTGGGCCAGTTGTTGCTGGCGCTGGCGACCTTCGGCCTGGGCTTTGTCATGCGCCCACTGGGCGGCCTGATCATTGGCGGCTACGCCGACCGCGCCGGGCGCAAGCCGGCGATGTTGCTGACCCTGTGCCTGATGGCTGTAGGGTCGTTGGCCCTGGCGGTGACGCCGACCTATGCGCAAATCGGCATCGCGGCGCCACTGTTGATCGTCGCCGCCCGGCTGCTGCAGGGCTTTGCCATCGGCGGTGAAGTGGGCGCCTCGACCGCCATGCTGATGGAGTACGCCGATGACCATAACCGCGGCTTCTATGGCAGTTGGCAGTTTTTCAGCCAAGGCTTGAGCTTTCTGCTGGGCTCGTTGGTGAGCCTGGCCCTGAGCGCCGGCCTGAGCGCCGAGGCCCTGGAAAGCTGGGGCTGGCGCATGCCGTTTCTGGTCGGCGTGCTGGTGTTGCCGGTCGGTGTCTACATCCGTCGCCACCTTCAGGAAACCTCGGCCCAGGCCTGCCACGGTGAAACGCCACCGCCGGCACTGCGCCAGATCTTCACCCAGCACCGCCGCACGCTGGTGGCCGGGGTGCTGATGGCCATCGGGGGCACCGCCTGCAGCTACATCGTGCTCGACTATATGACCAACTACACCGTCGCTGTATTGCACCTGCCCCTTCAGGTAGGCATCGGCGCCTCCTGCCTGGGTGCCCTGGTGCAAATCGTCCTGTCGTTGTGGGCCGGCAAGCTCAGCGATCGGATCGGCCGGCGCCGCACGATCCTGCTGGGCAGCGTGCCGATGCTGGTATTGATCTACCCGGCCTTCATGCTGATGACGCATTACCCGACCTTGGGCACGCTGATGATGGTGTCGATCTTCACCACCTTCTTGCTGGTGATGATTACCGTGCCGTCCATTGTCATGCTCACCGAACTGTTCCCGCGCGCTATCCGCGCCACGGGGCTGTCGTTGGTGTATTGCCTGGGGGTGTCGGTGTTCGGCGGCTTCGCGCAATTCTTCGCCACTGGCCTGATCAGCCTGACGGGCGACAACCATGCACCGGCCTTCTACGTGATGGTGTGCCTGTGCGCCACGCTGACAGGCGTGGCCATGGTCAAGGAAACCGCCGGCACACGCCTGGACTGACCCGCCATACCCGCCGTGGCGCCCCGCCACGGCTCGATAATAAAAACAGGCGCTCAAGCGCTCACCTTCCGATGGATATCGACATGGCCTCCACACCGTACCTAGGGCCGCTGGGCATCGCCTGCCTGGCTGTTTTCCCGTGCGTCTGCACGGCCGCTGACCCAGGCTTCATCGAGGACAGCCACCTGACATTGCTCAGCCGCTTCAACGTATTGAACACTCAAATACTGGGCGACGGTCACCACCAGCGCGCACACAACCGTCGCGACCCACGCGACGTGGCCTTGGGCGAGCGGCTCAGCTTTGCCTCAGGCTACACTCAGGGCACTCTGGGCGTGGGCCTGGATGCCTTTGCCTACGGCGCCTTCAAACTCGACGGCGGCACAGGCCACGCCGGCTACGGTAACGTCCAGGTCAACGACCAGGGCCAACCCAAGCGCACCTTTGGCCGGGCCGGTGGCCTGATCAAACTGCGTTATGGGCAAACACAACTGCGCTACGGCCAGATGGAAATCACCAACCCGGTGTTCGCCACCGCCGATGCACGGCTGTTGCCCAGCACCGCCACCGGTTTTCACCTGACTAACCAGGATGTCCGCGGCCTGCTGCTGGAAGGCGGGCACTTCACCGCCGGCACCGAGCCTGCCTCCACCAGCAACCGGGGCGGCCTGTGGGCCAACTACGCCTACGTCCAAACGCCGTCGGTGGACTTTGCCGGCGGCCGTTATGCACTCAACGAGCACGGCGCCATCAGCGCCTACACCTCGCAGTTCCAGGACCTGTGGCGCCAGTACTACATTGGCAGCACTTACGGTTGGGTGCTCAGCCCTCGCCAAAAGGTGGACCTTGAGCTCAACCTCTACCAAACCCATGATCAGGGCCAGGCCAAGGCGGGCGTCATCGACACCACGGCCTATTCCAGCCTGCTGGCCTACACCCTGGCCAACCACAAGCTCACCGTCGCCTTCGAGCACATCAACGGCGACACCCCGTTTGACTACATCGGCTTTGGCAACAACGGCTCTGGCGCCTTCGGCAACTCGATCTACCTGAGCAACGCGATCATGGCCTCGGACTTCAACGGCCCCAACGAAAAGTCGTGGCAGGCCCGCTACGACCTGGACCTGGCGCCTTATGGCGTGCCCGGCTTGAGCTTGATGGGGCGGTATGTCTACGGTTACGACATCAGCAGTTCGCCCAACGCGCACTATGGCGCCTGGGCGAATGCCGACGGCGCGTCGCACAAGGAATTGGATATCGAAGCGCGCTACGTGGTGCAAAGCGGCCCGGTGAAGGGCATGCGGGTGCGCTTACGCCAAGGGGTGCACCGCGCCGAGGGCGGGCAGCCGGATGGCGATATCACGATGCGGATCGTCGTGGTGGAATGGCCGCTGCAGCTTTTTTGAGGGGCCTTGGCAGTGGAACCGGGCGCGGCTGCGCGCCTAAACGTGGACCAGGGCAATGGAGAAGAAAACAACCAGGATGCTGGCAAGCGTCAAGTGAATGTTCATGGGTAGGCATCGTGTGAGAAAGGGTAGGGTGCAGGTTAACGAGGCTCGGCGCACTTCAAAAATTGAACGCGCAGATAACGGGTATCGATGGGAACGATGCTTGAGTGTGGTGAGTGTTTGTACAGGCCGGCGCACAGGCGGGTTCGAGGGCTTCGTCGATAAAGGGCTTGGCAAATTGTTAAGGCTTGCGCAGACCTCGTGCACGGGGCGGTTTGACAGGGCTGGCATGTTAACTAAGCGTTACACAACATGGCCTTTTATCGGTTTACTTGATTTTCCTTTTTACAGTGCAGATATCAGACTACGCTTGAAATTGGCTTGCGCTGCAAGCTGTGTTGTTGGAGCGGTGTCAAGAGTCGCTCCGTAACAATAGGAGACTTTATCGTGAAACAACCCGCCGATGTTTTATTCGCCGCTAGCCTCGAAGGCTTGGAACTGTCCGAGGCTTACCATGCTCTTGTCAAAGAAGCAGTAGCAGGTCGAGTACAGTTTACGACCACCCATTCAAAAACTGTTCGCCAAGACCCCTACATGAAAATCATCCAGACCCATGATGGAGAGTTGGTGAAGATCCCGGGGCTTACCTGCCTGGAAAGTCATCTGCCGCGAGATCGAAGCCCCACCAAGGAGGAATTGGAGGTCGCCTGGAGTTTGTGTATGGGAAGGATGTCATGATACAGATAATCCCCATATACTTAGAAAGTAACCGAGAGGCAGCAGAGTATTTTTCTCGCCACAGAGAAGAGTTGGAAGCATTTTCGCGCGAGCATGTCATTATTGCTCTGACTAAGGAAGGGAGCGGGATTAGCGTCAGTGGTACATATGCCACTGTTAAGTCAGGCCGTTATCCGGGCCTGGCAAATGCCGACATCCCCTGTTTGTGGATTGAGTCAACTAGCGATCATGTTATTATTCCTTTGGCAGGAAAAACTGTCGAGCAGATAGACTGGCTAATGAAAAAAGTAGTTGATCTTGCACACGGCGAGCACTCGGTCAAAAATATGGAAAAAGCGCTTGTGCAGAATAAACCACTACCGCCCGAAGACCGGGGGCACTGGTTAAAAAACCTCGTCACATTAATCGTTGCGCTTGGCATTGGCCTTTTAGGGTTTGTATTTCTGGATTTCTGGAAAGGGCTTGTCTGGCTAGCCTTCTTTGTCTTGGCGATCCCTCTGGTGCTGGCAAGCGTACAGAGCGCGCACACCGTAAAAGGGAAGAAGCTTGTCGACATGTACAAGATCGGCGTCTCCCAACTCGCCAATGTACTGAAAGCGCTTGGAAAACTGTTCAAAGGGGGAGACGAGTAGAGGATGATAGTTAGCCTTTTTCACTGGATGGCCAACGCTATGAAATCGCCCACCTTCAACCCTTAACGCCCGCGACCAGTGACTCCCCGGTGATCTCCTTGATCGACTTCGCCCCGGTCAGCACCATGGCCACGCGCATTTCCTTCTCGATCAAGTCCAGCAGATTGCTCACCCCGGCACCGCCAGCCACCGCCAACGCATAGACAAACGCTCGGCCCAGCAGCACGGTGTCGGCGCCCAGGGCGATCATGCGCACGATGTCCAACCCGCTGCGGATGCCCGAGTCGGCCAGAATCGCCAGGTCGCCCTTCACGGCGTCGGCGATGGCGGGCAGGGCGCGGGCGCTGGAGAGCACGCCGTCCAGTTGCCGGCCGCCGTGGTTGGACACCACGATGCCATCGGCACCGAACGCCACCGCGTCGCGGGCATCCTGGGGGTCGAGGATGCCTTTGATCACCATCGGCCCTTGCCAATACTCGCGAATCCACTCCAGGTCCTGCCAGGAAATGGACGGGTCGAAGTTGCTGCCCAACCACCCGATGTAATCGGCAAGGCCGGTGGGGTGGCCACGGTAGGTGGAGATGTTACCCAGGTCATGCGGGCGCCCCAGCAGGCCCACATCCCACGCCCAGGCAGGGCGGGTAAAGGCTTGCAACATCCGCCGCGTTGGCCCGTTGGGGCCGCTCATGCCGGAGTGAGCGTCGCGGTAGCGGGCGCCTGGCACCGGCATATCGACCGTGAATACCAGGGTGGTGACGCCTGCGGCCCGGGCCCGCTCCAGGGCGTTTTTCATGAAGCCGCGGTCCTTGAGTACATACAGTTGAAACCACATCGGTCGCTTGATGGCCGGGGCGACCTCTTCGATAGGGCACACCGACACCGTCGACAGCGTGAAGGGGATGCCTTTGGCATCGGCAGCCTGGGCGGCCTGCACCTCGCCGCGCCGGGCGAACATGCCGGCCAGGCCAATCGGTGCCAGGGCCACGGGCATGGCCAGGGTTTCGCCGAACAATTGGGTTTCCAGGCTCAGTTGCGACATGTTGCGCAACACCCGTTGGCGCAGGGCAATATCGGCCAGGTCATCGACATTGCGCTGCAAGGTGCGCTCGGCGTAGGCACCGCCGTCCAGGTAGTGAAACAGGAAGGGCGGCAGTTTGCGTTGAGCGGCGGCGCGGTAGTCGGTTGAGGCCGAAATGATCATGGGCAGGGGGTTCTCTCCAAGGGCGTGAAGGTGCGGCCTCTCAGCGACCTGACCGCAGTGATGGGGTCAGGGTAGCTGAGGTTTTCGTCAGCGCCCGTTCAACTCACCGTATTGAACGGGCAGGCGCAAGCTTTAAATCACTCGAAACCCACCACCGCATGCGGCACGTACGGCGCTTCGAGCAAAGCGAGTTCTTCAGCGCTGAGGGTGATGGACAGTGCAGCCACTGCATCGTCCAGATGCTGGGGCTTGGAGGCGCCCACCAATGGCGCCACCACGCCAGCCGTCTGGGCCACCCACGCCAACGCAATTTGCGCCCGGGGAACCCCGCGTGCGGCAGCCACACGGGCAACGGCCTCGACCACTTGGCGGTCGGCGTCGGCGGTACGCTCGGTATACAGTGTCTTGCCGTAGGCGTCGCTGTCGGCACGCGCAGAACCCTGGTCCCAGTCGCGCGTCAACTTGCCCCGTGCCAGTGGGCTCCACGGCAGCACGGCAATGCCGGCATCCCGGCACAACGGCAGCATTTCGCGCTCTTCTTCGCGGTTGATCAGGTTCAAATGGTTCTGCATCGACACGAAGGGTGTCCAACCGTTTGCCCGGGAGGTGTACAGCGCCTTGGCAAATTGCCACGCGTGCATCGACGAGGCGCCAATATGCAGGGCCTTGCCAGCCTTCACCACGTCATGAAGTGCTTCCAGGGTTTCTTCAATCGGTGTTTCGTAGTCCCATCGGTGGATTTGGTAGAGGTCGACATAATCGGTGCCCAGGCGGCGCAGGCTATTGTCGATCTCGTTGAAAATGGCCTTGCGTGACAGGCCACCGATATTGGGGGCATTGCGCGACTTGAAATACACCTTGGTCGCGATCACGATTTCGTCACGTTGCGCAAAATCACGCAGCGCCCGCCCGACGATTTCTTCGCTGGTGCCGTCTGAGTAACTGTTGGCCGTGTCAAAAAAATTGATGCCGTGCTCCAGCGCCTGTTTGATCAGCGGACGGCTTTGCGCTTCGTCGAGCGTCCAGGCGTGGTTGCCCCGCTCAGGCACACCGTAGGTCATGCAGCCCAGGGCCAGGCGGGAGACTTTGAGGCCGGTTTTACCGAGAGGTGTGTAGTGCATCGCGGGGTTCCTTTTGGGCAGGGCCAATGGTCGTGATCAAGCACCATAGGCGGCCATGGCATGGCTGTACATCAATGAGTGTCGCGACGATAACGCAGGCGGGCGATCTTCAGTGTCGCACCTCAGATTAGCAATCGAGGCCATGCATGGCCATCGCAGCTTTGGTACAGTCACCGCTTTGGCAGTGCCGGGCCTACCCTGCACTGCGGCCCGAACGCGGAACCCCCATGGCAAAGAAACCCGGCAGAGCGTCCGCCAACCTGGACGCCTCCCAGCCCAAGAAAGCCTCCAGCCTGACCCTGATCGACGTCGCCAAGGTGGCGGGCGTGTCGCCCATTACAGTGTCCCGCGCCTTGCACCGCCCCGATATCGTCAGCAAGCAAGCCCGCGAGAAAGTCTTTGAGGCCGTGCGCCAGACCGGTTACGTGTCCAACATGATGGCCGGGGGGCTTGCGAGCAACAAGTCGCGACTGGTGGCGATTTTCCTGCCGACCATTGCCAACTCAATCTTCGCCGACACCGTGCAGGCGCTGATGGACCGCCTGACCGAAGCCGGCTATCAAACCCTGTTGGGCCTCACCGGCTACTCGGCCGAGCAGGAAGAAAAACTCCTGGAAGCGGTGCTCGGCCGCCGCCCCGACGGCATCGTCTTGACCGGCACGCTGCACACCGAATCCAGCCGCCTGCGCCTGGCCCAGTCGGGCATTCCGGTGGTCGAGGCCTGGGACCTGAGCGAACAGCCACTGGACATGCTGGTGGGGTTTTCCCATGAGGGGGTAGGGGAGGCCACGGCCAGGCATTTGCTCGCCAAGGGTTATCGGCGTTTTTCTGTGGTGAGCATCAGCGACCCCCGTGGCCTGCGCCGCTGCAACAGCCTGATCGCCGAACTGCGCCGCCAGGGTATTGAACAGGTGCCCATGACGGTGATGACGCCACCGGCCACCCTGGAAGTGGGCCGGGAAGGCTTGCGCCAGTTGTTCGAACAGGGCGCCACGCCTGACGTGGTGGTCTGCAGTTCCGACACCATTGCCCAAGGCGTGTTGGCCGAAGCGGCCAGCCGCGGCGTGAAGGTGCCGGCTGAACTTGCGGTGATGGGCTTTGGCGACCTGAGCAGCGCCGCCCACGTCTATCCGGCCTTGTCGACCGTGCACGTGGACGGCAAACGCATTGGCGACCAGGTCGCCAGGGCCCTGCTGGAGCGCTTTCAACACCCGGCCGGGAGTGCCGACCCGGTGCGCGTGGACACCGGTTTCACCCTCATCGATCGGCAAAGTACCTAACAGCTTTTTCGGTAAAAAACACCGAACGGGCTGTTGAATGATTGCGCAATCAGTGTAGGATCTTTTCAAAGGCCATCAGCCGGGTCGGCAGGGTGGCTTTTTTTTAGGCCTGAATGATTGCGCAATCATTAGCATCATCAAGGCGACCGAGGCCGACAGGCTTCAGGGTAATACCCCACAATAAGGACAATAAAAGTGAATACACCCGCGCACCCGGTCGCCAAGACCCATGTCCGCTACGTCATCCTGGCGATGATCTTCATCGTCACCGTGTTCAACTACGTGGACCGCGCGACCTTGTCGATCGCAGCACCTGCCATGCGCGCAGACCTGGGTTTTGACGCGATCACTATGGGCATCGCCTTCTCAGCGTTTGGTTGGGCCTACACCAGCATGCAAATCCCGGGGGGCATCGTGCTCGACCGGTTCGGTTCGCGGTTGGTGCTGGGCATGAGCTTGATCATCTGGTCGGCGCTGACGTTCCTGCAAGGCTACGTCGACCTGTTCAGTTCCGCGTTCCTGGCGCTTTTTGTGCTGCGCTTTCTGATGGGCGTGGCCGAGTCCCCGGCATTCCCGGCCAACAACCGCCTGACGGTGATGTGGTTCCCGCGCCACGAACGCGGCCTGGCCACGGCGATTTTCCAATCGGCGCAGTACTTCGCGCTGGCGGCCTTTACGCCCCTCATGGTGCTGTTGCTCAACAGCTTCGGTTGGCAGCACGTGTTTTTCTGGACCGGCGGGGCAGGGGTATTGATTGGCCTGCTGTGGTTCAAGATGGTCCAGGAACCGCGCAAGGACAAACGCGCCAACCAGGCCGAGATTGACTACATCGAAGCCGGCGGCGGCTTACCGGGTATCGGCGATACCAAGACGCCCTTCAGTTGGAAGAATGTGCGCGCCATCGGTGCCAACCGCATGATGCTGGGCATCTACCTGGGCCAGTTCTGCCTGACGTCCATCACGTGGTTCTTTCTGACCTGGTTCCCCACCTACCTGATCGAGGCCAAGGGCATGACCATGCTCAAGGTCGGGCTGGTGGCCGCCGTCCCACCGATCCGCCGGCTGCCTGGGCGGCATGATCGGCGGCGTGTGGTCCGACTGGATGCTCAAGAAGGGCTGCAGCCTGACCACCGCCCGTAAAACCCCGATCATCTGCGGCCTGCTGCTGTCGAGCAGCATCGTCGTTGCCAACTACACCCAGTCGGTAGCGCTGGTGATTCTGGTGATGTCCATCGCGTTCTTCGCCAAGGGCGTCGGCAACCTGGGCTGGTGCATCGTGGGCGACGTCTCGCCCAAGCGAGCCATGGGCATCAGCGGCGCGATGTTCAATTTCTGCGGCAACATCGCCAGTATCGTCACGCCCATCGCGATCGGCGTACTGGTCAACCAATTGGGCTCCTTTGACGCCGCGCTGATGTACGTGGCGGCCATGGGGCTGCTGGGCGCTTTCGCCTACCTGTTCATCGTCGGCCCGCTCAAACGCATGGACATCGACGACTTAAACGATTTGCCAACGCCCGCCCCCGAACCGCTGAACGCCGAGCTGTCTGGCCGACGCTCCTGATAACGCCTGAACACACCTTCGCCCCCCCAAGGAGAGCACCATGCTCGCACAACAACAAAGCCCTAGCTGCGCCGACGACGACCGCATTGCCTACGTAAAACTCTCATCGGTTTTTTTGCCCCTGGCCAATCCCATCAGCGACGCCAAGGTGCTGACTGGCCGGCAGAAACCCATGACCGAAATTGCCATCCTGTTCGCCGAAATCGAAACGGTCGATGGCCACACGGGCCTGGGCTTCAGCTACTCCAAACGGGCCGGTGGCCCCGGCCAGTTCGCCCACGCCAAAGAGATCGCGCCGGCCCTGATCGGTGAAAACCCCAGCGACATCGCCAAGCTGTGGACCAAGCTGTGCTGGGCCGGTGCATCGGTGGGCCGCAGCGGGCTATCGACCCAGGCCATCGGTGCCTTCGACGTGGCCCTGTGGGACCTCAAGGCCAAGCGCGCCAACCTCTCATTGGCCCGCCTGCTGGGCGCGCAGCGTGATTCCGTGCGGTGCTACAACACCTCGGGCGGCTTCCTGCACACACCGTTGGACCAGTTGCTGAAAAACACCGACCTGTCCCGGGAGAAAGGCATTGGCGGCATCAAACTGAAGGTCGGCCAGCCCGATTGCGCCATCGATATCGAACGGGTCAGCACCGTACGCCGGCACTTGGGTGACAACTTCCCGCTAATGGTGGACGCCAACCAGCAGTGGGATCGCCCGACCGCCCAGCGCATGTGCCGCCGTTTCGAAGAATTCAATCTGATCTGGATCGAAGAGCCGCTGGACTGCTACGACGCCGAAGGGCACGCCGCCCTGGCCCAGCAGTTCGATACCCCGATCGCTACGGGCGAGATGCTGACCAGCGTCGCGGAGCATGCGCAGTTCATCGAACTGCGCGGGGCCGACTTCCTCATGCCGGATGCACCTCGGGTCGGGGGTATCACGCCGTACCTGAAGGTCGCGGCGATGGCCGAGCAAGCGGGGGTGATGCTGGCACCGCACTTTGCCATGGAACTGCACGTGCACCTGGCGGCCGCTTACCCCACCGAGCCTTGGGTGGAGCATTTCGAGTGGCTCGAGCCGCTGTTCAATGAACGCCTGGAAACCCGCGATGGCCGCATGCTGGTACCCAAGCGTCCAGGCTTGGGCCTGTCGCTGAGCGAGCAAGTGCTGCCCTGGACCGCGCAAGTGGCCGAGGTCGGCAAGCGCCCCTGACCTGCCTGACTCACACCTGCACCACCGTCTGTACATGAATCCCAGGCCCTGAACCGTCAGGGCCTGAACGCGGCACCCGATAACAATGACAAGAAGAGGATTTTCATGTGGATGATTCCAACCTGGCAGCGCCCATCACCCCCGCAGTAGCGCCGGCCGTGACCACTGCCGCGCGCAGCAAAGTACGCTACAGCGTGCTAGCCATGCTGTTTATCGTCACCGCGATCAACGTCGGCGACCGGGCAACCCTGTCGATCACAGGGTCGGCACTGACCCAGGTACTGGGCATCGACGCCATCACCCTGGGCTTTATTTTCTCGGCCTTCGCCTGGGCCTACGTCCTCGGCCAACTGCCGGGTGGCTGGCTACTGGACAAGTTTGGTTCGGTGCGGGTGTACGGGGTGTCTTTGTTCCTGTGGTCGACCATCACCGTCGCACAAGGCTTGATCGGCTTTCTGTCGATTCCGGTGGCGGTGGCGACCTTGTTTGCGCTGCGCTTTCTGCTGGGCCTGATCGAGGCACCGGTGTACCCCGCCAACAATCGCATCGTGGCCGCCTGGTTTCCATTGCAGGAGCGAGGGTTGGCGACGGTCATCTACAACTCGTCCATGTATTTGTCGGTGGTAATCCTGGCGCCATTGATGGGCTTTATTGCCCACCACTATGGCTGGGAACACGTGTACTGGTTCATGGGCACCCTGGGTATTGTGGTCAGCCTTGTCTGGTTCAAGCTGGTCAAGGCACCCACGGAGCACCCCATGGTCAACCCGGCGGAGCTTGAACACATCCGCAGCGGCGGGGCAGAAGTGGACATGGACAAGCCCAAGACCAAGGGCGCCTTTCGCCCGCGGTTCTCCGACCTCAAGGTGCTGCTGAAAAGCCCGATGATGTGGTCGATCTACCTGGGCAAGTACTGCGACACCTCGCTGCAGTACTTCTTCCTCACCTGGTTTCCGATTTACCTGGTCAAGGGCCGCGGCCTCAACATCATGGAGGCGGGTGCCATCGCCGCCATTCCTGGCATCTGCGGCCTGCTGGGGGCATTGTTCGGCGGCGCCGTCTGCGACTTCCTGCTGCGCAGGGGCTTTTCGTTGACGGTGGCGCGCAAGATCCCGCTGGTGTGCGGCATGAGCCTGGGCGCCAGCCTGGTGCTGTGCAACTTCACCGAGTCGGTGTGGGTGGTGACCGTGCTCATGTCCCTGGCGATCTTCGGCAAGGGCGTGGTGGCCGTCGATTGGACACTGGTGTCCGACACCGCGCCCAAGCAGATCACCGGGATGGCAGGCGGACTGTTCAATATGTTCGGCAATATCTCGGGCATCATCACGCCGGTGATCATTGGCTACATCGTGCAGGTCAGCGGCTCTTTCGAGGGCGCGCTGTATGTGGTGGCGGGCCACGCGTTGCTGGGGGCGCTGGCATTCTTGAGCATGGGCACATTGCGCAAGCTTGAGTTGGCAAGGGTGGTGTGAGGGGGAGGGGAGCGATCTCAATCCAAAAGCTCATGGAAAAATGACCTATGTACGAGGCACTAAGCATCTATATGCCTCGTATATAGGTCAATCAAGGGGTCTGAGCTACACTAGCATCGTCTCTCTTGCCAAAAATATAGGACTGGGTCATGGCTAAACCCCGGCGTACGACATATGCCCACAGACACGAACAAGAAATATGGCGAGTCAGGGCATGTTGATCATGGGGCAGGCTAATCAAAGCCAGATAGCGCTCTGTCTGGATGCCGCACACCTGTTTCTACTGGACCGCAGTTCAGCCAAGTCAATCGTGCTGACGCAGCTTGAAACGGTTCGCCAACACTGGTCAGCAGTGTGCACTGAGGCGTGGATAAGCATCGTTGATCGGAATGTTCTGGCGACTCGACAGGTGTTGAATCCGTTCGTTTTCGAGCAGTTGCCAGAGGCGGATAGGGACCTTGCGCAGAGGGCAGAGGCCATCAGGCGGCAATGGGTTGCGGCGACCTTCACCGTATGAGTCATCCGCTGTTCATCTCGCTGGATGGGCCCAAAGGCACCGGCAAAACCACCCTGTTGGAGGCCGTTACGAAAGTACTGAGGGCCGACCACCACAAGGTGGTGCGCCTGTGCGAGCGAAACAACGATCCCTATCGGGGTGAAACCATGGCCCTGGTTAACCAGCTCGCCAGGAACCCCTCCCGGGACCTGGAGTGGGAAGTATGTGAGCGCCTTGCCGATAGCCGCGCGTGGATGACCCAGCACGTGCTACCCAAACAGCCAGCGGGCAGCATCATACTGATGGATCGCTGGTACCCCTCCGATGCCGCGTTTCGCCGGTTGGTGCCGTTTGCAGCGATTCTGCAGTTGAACATCGACCGAAACGTGCGCGTGCCCGACCTGCATGTGGGGGTTGTCACTGACCCTGATATCTCATGGGCCAGGGCGGCAGCACGAACGCGTGGGCTGGGCAGCACGGTGATTCATAAGCAGGCAGAGCATGCCGCTTGCACCCAGGCATTCGAGCGCGCGGTTGCCGAACACGGTTGGGTGTTGTGCCGTAATGAAGGCACGATCGAAGAGGCGACGAGGCAGGTAGTTTCGCACATTCAAAGACTGCTTTGATGCACTGCAAGCGTGCGGTGGGTTTAAGTGCGCGGTCCTCCCTCAAGCCAGCGTCGGCCCGGTCGAAAAGGTGGCCAAAGCGGACACAAAACCGGCGGCGCTTTCGTTCCTGGAGAACGTGAGCGTGGAAGAGAAGTCAGCGTCGGGCTGGCTGGTGCAGCATCAGGCGTTGAGCCAGGCGCTCACGCAAACGGAGGCTGACGGGTCAACGGCCAAGGCGGGGAAGGGGTAGTTTCATAATCTGTCGGAGATATTGGCGGGGGTTGATACCGACGGCAAGTGAGTCAGGCAGGCCACTGCCGCAATCAAAACGTTTAGCTGTTTCCCATTACCAGGTTCGTCTTCAATCGCCAGAATATCCCTGTCGAGAACAGTGTTAGAGCGCCCATGAAAGCGAATGTAGCGTGAAACGCCATGCCTATCACTTCAGGCTGCCCCGCAAACCAGTGGTTGAAAAACACTAACAGTCCCCCTGCACATGACACGCCCATGCCCATGGACAACATTTGCACCATGGTCAGCGCGCTGTTGCCACTGCTGGTCTGATGGGTGCCAAGATCCTTGAGCGTCAGCGTGCTCATGGCGGTGAGTTGCAGGGAATTCAGCGCGCCGAAAATGCACAGCGCCAACACTTGCAACGCAACACTCCGTGGCTCGTGCCCGATCGCGAAGCTGCTGATGGTCAAGCCGATGAGCAAAGTGTTGGCGACCAGAAAGCACCGGTATCCCATGCGCGTCACCAGTCGGTCGGTCAACGACTTCACGGCGATGCCGGTCAAAGCGACGGGGAGCATCAGTAACCCGGCGTTGAGCGGTGAGTAGCCTTGCGCGACTTGCAGGAACAGTGGCAGCAAAAACGGCGTCGACGAGCAGCCTAGGCGTGCGACGAAATTGCCGACCAAGCCAATGCGCAAACTGTCGACGGTTAATAAATTCAGCGGGTACAACGGCGCTCGATGGCGACGAGCATGTTGCCAATAGCCCGCTAGGGCAGCCAGACCGGCTATAGCCAGCGTCGATGCCACGCGCCAGTCAAAACCGAAACTGGCGATGCCATCCAGTGCAAGGGTGAGGCAAAACATACCCGCGCCCAGCAAGCCGTAGCCAACGAAATCGAAACGCCCGAGCCCGGCCAACGGTTGCCCGGGCATGTATTTCCAGGCGCCGACTACGCCAAGAAATCCCACCGGTACGTTGATCAGAAAAATCCACTGCCAGCTGGCGAACTGTACCATCCAGCCGCCCAGTGCCGGGCCGATCAAAGGGCCGATGAGGCTGGGAATAGTGACAAAGCTGATGGCCGGCAACAGGCGGCTGCCGGTAAACATACGGATCACCGCCAGCCGTCCGACCGGCAACATCAGCGCACTGCCCACGCCCTGGAGGACGCGAGCAATCAGCAATTGATCAAGCGTTTGCGCCATCGCGCAGCACAGCGAACCCACGGTGAACAAGGCAATCGCTGCGATGTAAGTGCGCCGTGTGCCGAAACGATCCGCCAGCCAACCCGAGGCCGGAACCAGCAGGGCCATGGTCATCACGTAGGCGACGATGACCGACTGCATGCTCAGCGGACTTTCACCGAGGTTGCGCGCCATCGCCGGCAGCGCGGTAGTGACGATCGTGGCATCGAGGGTGAGCATGAAAAGGCCGCCCGCCACCAGCCACAATAACGAACGGCTGGTTGGCGGTGTTACTTCTGTGGTCAACATTCACGGGGTTCCTGTGAGGCAACACGGCTCAAATATCAGCGATCCAGAGGTTCAGGCGCTCGGCAATTTCCGCGCAGTTCCGCTCCAGCATCAGCATGTGACCGTTGCCGGTGATGCCGAACTCTTCGAGCTGCCAATGAGTCACCGGCACGCCGGCCTGTTGCAGATATGCGGCAGTCGCGTGGTCGTAAAGCGCATGGAAGGACGCTTCGCCAGTCACGATCAGAAACGGGATGGCTTGCAGATTGATCAATTGCCGCGCCGGTTCCTGCTGCATCCAGCCGGGCAGACGATCGGCGCGAGTGGCTGGGCTGCGAACCACCGCCAATTGCTGGTCTGCGAGCAATGGCGGCGCGTAAGTCAACTCTATGTCGGCAATGCCCCAGCGGCGGCGCTGCGTGTCATCCAGTGCCTGGCTTTCGCCTTTCTGCGCCTGCTGCATCGACATGTTCACCACCGGCGGGCCTTGTGGCTCGATGGACACCACGGCTTTCACCAAGGACGGTCGGACATCCGCCAACAGCCAGCCATAAGGCCCCGACTGCGAGTGGGTGATCAGAATCGCTTCACCGATTTTATCCAGCAACGCCGCGCCGGCGTTCTGGAACAACTGCTGACTTTTTGAGCTATCGGCAACGTAGGGCACATGCGCGGCGTAAAACGCATCGAACACTGGATCGCCTTTGCGACCGGTGCCGGGCCACTGCTTGTGCTTCTTCGCTTGCGGCCATTCACCTTGAGTCGTCGCGGTGAAGTAACGCTCGACGAGCGCTACCGGGGCGATACTCAACTCACCGTCCAGCTGCGCGTGCCAAGCCGAGCGTCCGCGCGATGGCTGGTCGACCAGGTAAACCTCATAGCCGAGCTCGACGAAGATCCGCGCCCAGCCCGGACGTCCGTCCGGGGTTTTCAACCAGTTGGTCGCGGTTTGCGCGGTGCCATGCACGAACACCAGCGGATAGCGGCGCGTCACCTTGGCAGGCCTGAGCACCTCGACATACATCTGCCCACTCATGACTTCTTTGCTGGGCGGGCCTGTGTATTCACCGCCGACGTAGAAAAAGTCGTGGGCAATGGTTTCGGTCTTGTTGTTATTCATCATTCACATCCAAACAACGGGTGAAAAAAAACGCGGGTTTCAGTCGTTGATCTGTTCAAGTGTCCTGTCTCGGGTAAGCGGCCCTAACAATGCCACCGACAGGGCGCAGATGACCATGCACCCAGCCACCGCAATCAGTGCTGACTGCACGCCGAAGTGGCGCATGGCGAAGGCAATCATGAAACCGCTGAGGCTGCCACCGAGGCGGCCGGTGGAATAGACAAAACCCACAGCCATGGCGCGAATCCGCGTCGGATACAGTTCCGACTGATAAGCGTGATAGCCGACCGAAAGAATTGTTGTGCCCATGGTCAACAGACCGCCGCAGGTAATGATCAGTAGCGGCACACGGAACTCGGCAAACGACAAGCCCGCGACGGCGATCAACATGGCACCAAAAACGATCTGCCATTTGCGCTCGATGCGATCGGCAAAGAACAGCGCCAGAATCGGCCCCAGCGGTGCGCTGCATCCCATCACCACCGTATACGCCAGGCTTTTGCTAACCGTCACACCCTGTTCGATGAGAAAGGTTGGTGCCCAATTCAGGAAGCCATAAATGCCCATGGCCTGGAACACGTGAAAGAGCACCAGCATGATGGTGCGCGTGCGGTAACGCGGGCTCCATAGCTCACGGAAACTGCTTTTGTGTTCCACCTGCACCTTGGTCGTCGGGATCGCCGCAGGCAGCGGCCGGCCGGTTTCCTGCTCAACCGCACGCTCCATGCGGCTGACTTCGGCATCGGCTTCTTGCAAACGACCTTTGTCTGCCAGCCAGCGCGCGCTTTCTGGCAGCTTGCGCCGAAGCACCCACACTAGCAACGAACCGACTGCGCCAATGGCGATAACCCAACGCCAGCCATCAATGCCCAGCGGTTCATGCGGCACAAACAGGTAGGCGGTGATGCCGCAGGCTGGAACTGCCAGATAGGACATGATCCGGTTGATGGCAAATGCGCGTCCGCGCAAGGTCGGCGGCACCAGTTCACTTAGGTAAGCGTCGATGGCAATCACCTCGACTCCGAGGCCAATCGCGGTCATCAGGCGCCAGAAGTTCAAGCCCAGCGGGCCGGTCTGGCAAGCCATGATCAGCGAACACAAGGCATAGCCGATCAGGGCGTAAGTGAACACCGCACGACGGCCAAACTTGTCGGCGATCATGCCGAACCCCAGCGTGCCGATGAACAGCCCGATAAAGGTTGCGGCAATGTAAGCCGCCGCGCCGTTGAGGGCAAAGAAGCTGTCGGTGGTGCTCAGCAACACGCCACTGCGTACCATCCCGGGGATGACGAACGAGGTGGAAAACATCTCGAAGGTTTCAAAGAAACCACCCAGCGCCAACAGCGTGACGAAACGCCAGAGGCTTTTGCTGGCCGGCAACCGGTCAAGGCGCGCAGCGATCATTTCACCACTCAGCGCACTGGGCGTGGCGGTCGCGACAGAACCTAAAGCAGCACTCATTTTTTTATCCTTATTATCGTGTGAGTCTGGCGCAACCACTTACTCCGGAACGGCGATGGACAACAGCGGCACGTACTGTTGGCCGCCGTAGCAGTCGCTGTCGGCGAGTTCGCCTTGATACACCGGGCGCGGGAACGACGCTTTGATCGCGCGCGCAGCATCGTGATAGACCAGCACGATGTCTTCTTCTTTCTGCTGATAAAGCTCCGCCAGCAGGGCGCGAGTGATTGGCTGCGTGCGCCGTACCCGGGCGTAGTTGTCTTCGTTGGTGAACATCAGGTCGAAGGTCAATACAAACGGGCCGGCGTTCTTCGAACGCACCAGGCTGCAGAGTTGCGAAACAGTGGTCATGGGTCAAACCTCCAAGAGCTTGGTGCGGAACATTTCCAGCGGATTGTCGGGGAGCAGCACGTGGTTGACGCTGAAGCGATAGACCTGGCCGCGCTCCATTTCCGGTGGCGAGAACGGGTAAGCGATGGTGCTGATCAAGCCTTCGTAGCCCGGCACCGGCAGGTGCGCGCTGACGTGGGCGACGAAACTGGCGATCTTGCTGGCGTATTCCTGGGTCGGCGCAGTCACGGTGATCAGTACGCCGATTTCGTTGGGCGAGGGCGCCTTCTCGACTTCCAGCGGGCCCATCACCACGCCCATGCCATACAGGCGGAAATTGATGTCGTAGTCACCCGGCTGCAAGCGGCCGCCGAACAGATCGGCGATGCGCGCGTTGAAGTATTGCTGGGCTTTGGGCAGCAGTTTATCCAGCGCCATAAACACGTTGGGATCGCGAATCCCGCCGACCACCACGGTCTGAAAACCGTTGGGCTGCGCGCCTTCCAGTTTGATCGTATAGACATCCGCCGGGTGAAATGCCGAACCACTGACTTTCACCGTGCGATCGCTGAGCGCCGTATAGACGGCGGCTTCGGTGTCGACGACGCCGGACGGCTCAGTCAGCAGGTATGGGTTGGCGTTCTCATAAAGGGTGTGCGCTGCGACCGACAGCGGGGTGACTTTGGCTTCAAGATCCAGCGGCTCGATTTCGAAATGATCGTCGCGGATATAGGCGATCAACCCGTCAGCCGCCGGGTTGACGCAGCACGCGGCGCCGCACTCGATGGTCTTGGCGGCGTGCCAGGTCAGGCCACGGTCAGCGCCCATGCGCTCCGGTACCACGGCGTACAACGCCGAATCACTGGCGCGACCGGCGAGAATGACTTGCGCGCCTTGATCGAGTGCTGCGCTCAACGGTTCGGTGCCCATCATGCCGACGATGTGGCTGCTATCGATAACGGCGGCGTACAGTATTGGCGCAGGGTTGAGCGGTTTGATCCGGCCTTGTTCAAGGCGCTGGTGCAAATAGGCAGCGGGCTGGTCGGCGTAGATCAGACCGAGTTTGAAATGCAGGCCTTCTTCGTCAGCAATTTCCAGGGCGATGTCAGCCATCCAGTCGACGCCGCTGTCGCGTCCGCTGGTGCCGCAGGAACCGATGATCAAAGGGACTTGCAGTTTGTCTCGGCCCAGTAACAGCAGACGCAAATCACGTTTGCAGGCATCGCGTGAGAGTTTGGCGCGGCCACTGCCCAGGGCTGAAGGGCCGGAATCCGTGGAGCCGGCATCGCAGGCGATGACATGAGGGGCGAGGGCGAGGCCCCGTTCCAGAGAAGTTGCCTTGAAGCCGGCGCCGATTACGCCGGTAGGTGCCAGAACGCGTATTTCCACAATGCTCCCCTTTACGCCTACATATATAGATCAATATATGTACTTTATTTTTGTTGGGGCGAAGATATAGTGCAGTCTGCACGCTGTAAATCTGTACAAAATTCATCAACCCGAGAGCCTGAAATGGAAACTCCTGAAGACGGTTTATACCTGTCCGCCGACGAGGCTGCGGCGATTCTTGGCATCAGCCTGGCGACGCTGTACGCCTACGTCAGTCGCAAAAACATTCGTTCATTGAAGGTTGATGGTTCGCGCAGTCGCCGATATTGGGCAGCGGATATTCAGCGTTTGGCCAAGCCGAAAAACGATGTGATTACCACAGTGACTGAGCCTGCGCGCGTCGCAACTTCAAGTGCGATCACGCTGTTGACCGATAAAGGTTTGTACTACCGGGGCCAAGATGTCGCGCAATTGGCGGCGACCGCCAGCGTTGAAGAAGTGGCCGAGCTGATGTGGCAATCGCCGGGTGCGTTCGGTGACACGTTGCCCAAGCGCCCGAAGGCTGCGACCCTGTTGCTGAAGGCGTACGCGCAGATGCACCCGGTCGAAAAAGCCATTGCCTTGTTCCCATTGATCGAGCGAGAAAACCCCAAGGCTTATGACCTGTCGCCCGAAGGTTATGCCCGCACCGGTGTCGACGTGGTGCGTTGGCTGGCAGCGCTGATGGTCGGTGCCGATGGGCCCAGTACGCAACCGTTGCCGACGTTTATCGTGAACGCGTTGGGGGTTGATAGCGCGTTCGAAGACCTGGTGCGTCAGGTGGTCATTCTGTCGATGGATCATGAACTCGACCCGTCGACCTACACCGTCCGCGCTGCCGCCAACACCGGTGTCACGCCGTACTACGCAGCGATTGTTGGGTTGGCCGCGTCCCGTGGGCGGCGGCTTGCCTACAGTCGCGGTGAAACCGTTGGTCGTCTGCTGGAAGAAATCTGTTCAGCGCACAATCCTCAGGATCCGGTGTTGCAGCGCTACCGCGAAGGTGAAGCGATCCCCGGTTTCGGCTCCAACATGCACGGTGTCGCCGACCCTCGGGCGCAAAGCCTGTGGCTGACGCTGCAAGATTTGTTCGCCGGCGATATTGAGTTTCAACGCTTGCTGAAAGCCGCGCAGATCGCCCAGGAGTTGCTTCAGCAACCACCGGATTTCATCCTGCTGCTCAGCTTCGTCGGTCGCAAACTCAAGCTCGAAGGGCGCGAGCTGGCGTTGCCGGGAATAGGCCGGGCAATCGGCTGGCTGGCCCATGCCAGCGAGCAATATCACCACCAAACGCTGATCCGCCCCCGCGCTAAATACACTGGCATCCTGCCGGACTGATCCCCCCAGCCCGCCACGTGCGGGCTTTGCACTCCTATGGAGTCACGGTCGCCTGCGCCGCTTCGCACAGCCGTGAGCATTGACAAAATTCGTACAGATTTACACTGATTACTTGATTGATTAGGCTCGCCGTCGTCAAGTTTAAATCAATGTATTTTGTATTCGTCAATGTTTAAGCCTGAGCGACGATCACGGAATGCCGCACCACAACTCAAAACAAAAATAATAGGAGCTGCTGCATGTCACCACGCACGCGTCTGTCATTTCCTGACTCCCCATGGCTCGGCACCACGTTGCTGGCCTTGACCCCGTTAGCCTGCGCCATTTCGTTCAGCGTCCATGCCGATGATTTCGAATTCGGTGACATCACCGGTCGCTACAACGGCAACATCACCGCCGGCGCGATCTGGAGCACACAAAGCCCGACGACCTCGGCGATCAACCAGGGCAGCGCCAACAGCATCGGTTATGGCCATGCCGGTCAGTTCAGCAACGGCGGCGGGCGCACGTCGGACGACAGTCGCCTGAACTTCCACAAACCCGGCGAAATGGTTTCCTCGCCGGTGACCTTGCTGGCGGAAACCGAGCTCAAATGGCAGAACTACGGATTATTCCTGCGCGGCAAGGCTTGGTACGACTACACCCTTAATCACAAGGAAGTCGACTACGGCAGCTCCGCCAACGGTTACCAGCCCAATCACACGCTCAACGATGATCACTACGATAAGCTTGCCAAGTTCCAGGGCGTCGCGTTGCTGGACGCCTATGTTTACGGCAACTACGACATTGACGGTCGTCCGCTCAATGTCCGCCTCGGTAATCAAGTGGTGAACTGGGGCGAAGGCCTGTTCTTTCAGAACGGTATCAACGCCGTCAACCCGATCGACGTCGCGGCCCTGCGCCGTCCAGGCTCGCAACTGAAGGAAGGCTTGCTGCCGGTGCCGATGCTGTACGGCAACTTCGGTTTGACCGACAGCCTGAGCGTGGAGTCCTTCTATCAGTTGGAGTGGCGCAAAACCGTGCTCGAAGGCTGCGGCACGTTCTTTTCGACCAATGACTACATTCCTGACGGTTGCTACGGCGTGCCACGCGCCGGCGCCAACGATCGCGAATCCTTTGCCAATGGCCAGATCATCCAGCGCGGGCCAGATAAAGAGCCGCGAGACATGGGCCAGTTCGGTGCGGCCTTACGCTATTTCTCAGACACGCTTGATACTGAGTTCGGCGTGTACGCGATGAACATTCACTCGCGCACGCCGTATTCCAACTCGGTGATCGGCACGCGTTCGATTGCCACCGGGCCTTATCCGGGCTGGGTCAGCCCGACCAGCAGCCCTGAGCTGGCGGCAGGCAACGGCGCTTACGACGTCAGCTATCCGGAAGATGTGCGTATTTTCGGCCTGAGCTTTTCCACCACGTTGTTGAGTACGTCGGTGTTCGGCGAAGTGAGCTATCGCCCCAACCAACCGGTGCAGTTGGCCAGTGCTGACCTTATTGCCGGGTTCGCCGCGCTGCCGCCAGATCTGGGCCGGGCGCTGGGCATCACCCTCGCGGATCAGGCCTATCAAAACTACGCGCCTGGCACGGTGGTCAACGGTTATGAACGCCTGAAAGTGACCCAAATGTCGATTGGTGCGGTCAAGTCGTTCCAGAACGTGCTGGGCGCCAACGTGTTGAACCTGGTCGGCGAGTTCGGCATGAAGTACATGAACAACCTGCCGAGCCTGGACGACGCGCGTTTCAATCGTACCGACCAGTACGGCTCCGACCTGTCAAACGGGAGTGCGTTGGGTTGCATACAAGGAACACGATCCAACCCTCAATACGCCAAGCTCGGCTGCTCGAAAGACGGCTACACCACAAAGTTTTCTTCGGGGTATCGCCTGCGTGCACAGCTGACCTACAACTCGCTGCTGGCCGGCGTCAACGTCTCGCCTTACGTGGCCTTTGGTCAGGATTTGAAGGGTTATTCGTACGACAGCAACTTCATTGAAGGGCGCATCGCCGGATCCGTGGGCGTCAAGGCTGATTACCTGCAGAAATACTCCGCTGACCTGTCGTGGTCGGGCAGTGGAGGCTCGCCGTGGGCGTCAACCGACAAAGACTTCGTCGCGCTCAGCGTGAGCATGGGTTTCTAACCAGCATCGGACAACGAGGCATCCAATGAAAACAACAAAAATGATTTGCCTGACGGCCATGGGCAGCATGCTCTCCGTCCTCAGTGCCATGGCGCTGGCTCAAGCAAGTGCCGCCGATGTGGCACGTCTGGGACAGGATCTGACACCGTTCGGTGCGCAGATGTCCGGTAACGCCAGCGGCACCATTCCTGCCTGGACCGGTGGTCTGACCCAGGCACCGCCGGGTTACGTCGCCGGCAAAAGTTATGGTGATCCGTACGCCAATGACAAGCCGCTGTACACCATCACTGCCGCAAACATGGGCCAATACGCCGACCAGTTGACCGCCGGCTACAAAGCCATGTTGCAGAAGTTCCCCGACTACAAGATGCTCGTTTACCCGACGCATCGATCCGTCGCGTTGCCGGCCAGTGAGTACGCGCAAATCAAGCAGGAGGCCGGCAAGGTCGTCCTCAATGACAGCGGCTCGGGCATGGCCAACTACGAGAAAACCAGCGTGCCGTTCCCGATTCCGACCAAGCCACAGGAGTTGCTCTACAACCACTTGGCGCGCTATCGCCAAGGAAGCTACCAATATTTTCCGACGGAAATGGTGGTCAAGCCGGGCGGCAGCTACACCGTGATCCATCGCGACGCAACACTCGCCATGGCCTCAGCGCTAGGCAATCCTGAACCCAATCGGCTGTATTACTACCTGCTTAAAGTGACCGGGCCGGACAGTGTTGCCGGTCAACAAACTCTGCTGCACGAGCCGATGGATCAGGTCAAGGAAGCGCGTCTGGCCTGGCAGTACAACCCGGGGCAACGCCGCGTAATGCGCGCGCCCGAGTTGGGCTACGACAGTTTTGATGGTTTGTCCGACGGGCTGCGCACCTATGACATGTACGACATGTACAGCGGCGCTTCCGATCGCTACGACTGGAAACTGGACGGCAAGAAAGAAATGCTCGTCGCCTACAACACCTACAAGCTGGCCGACCGTTCGTTGCAGTACAGCGAAATCGTCAAGCCAGAGCATCTCAATCAGGATCTGATTCGCTATGAAATGCACCGCGTGTGGGTGGTGGAAGGGACGTTGAAGCCAGGTGCGCGCCACATCTATGGCAAACGCACGCTGTACATCGACGAAGACAGCTGGGCGATTCTGGCCACTGACTTATTCGATGGTCGCGGTGAGCTGTGGCGCATGCAGGAAGCGCACTCGTTGCAGCGTTTCGACGTTCTGTCGAGCATCGCCATCAGCGACGTGGCTTACGACCTGCAATCGCGCAGCTACGTGGTCAACGGCTTGGCCAACCAGGAACGTGCCGAGCGTTTCGGCGTACACACGACCTTACAGGACTTCAGCCCGGCGGCCCTGCGCCGTGCCGGTAACTGATTACTGACGAGTGAATAAGCGTGGTCGTGCAAACGGCCACGTCGACTGTTGCGCCCTTTATTCCAGAGACAACTTCGCGATGAAAAGTTTGATTTCGCCGCCGGCGCTGGGCCTGGCGTTCTTGTTTAGCGCCAGTCTGGCCGTTGCGGCCCCGGATCGTCTGCAACGCCCGTCGCCGATGTCGGATGCGGCCAGTCGCTCGGCACTGACGTCGATTCAGACATTGCCTGACGGCCAAGTGATGGTCGGTGACAGCGGGCATATTCTGTTGCTCGGCGCGGATGGCCGGGTCGAACAAGCCCAAGTGCCCGTGGATTTGTTGCTGACGGCCGTGCATTTCGTCGACGGCCAAAACGGCTGGGCGGTGGGGCATGACGGGGTGATTCTGCACAGCGCTGACGGCGGCAAGACATTTTTTCAAGCAGAAGACGGCAACGAGATCAACGCGCTGCTCAATGAGTCTGCCGAAGGTGAAGTGAAGCGACTGCTTGAAGACAAAGCCGCACATCCGGATGACAGCGCGCTAAGCCTCGCTCTGGAAAATGCACAGTTCGCGGTCGACGATGCCAAGGCGGCGACTGCCGGCGGTGCGTCGCGGCCCTTGCTCGATGTGTGGTTTCGCGACGCCAATCAAGGTTGGGCGGTGGGTTCTTACGGGGTGTTGTTGTCGACGGTCGATGCTGGCCGTCGTTGGCAATATCAGTCCGGCGTGGACAACCCCGATCGCTTGCACCTGAATGCGATTCTCGGTCTGGCCGATGGCACCTTGTTGATCGCGGGTGAGGGCGGGCGCGTGTATCGCTCGGCGGACAACGGTGCGCACTGGCAAACACCGATCACGCTCGGGCCTGCATCGATCTACAAACTGTTGGCGTTGAAAAATGGCAACGTACTGGCCACGGGGTTTGGTGGCGCGCTGTTTACCAGTTACGACACCGGCGCCACTTGGCATGCGCTGGTCAACCCAGTCAAAGCCGCGTTGTATGGCGGGCAGCAACTTGTGGACGGTAGCGTTTTGCTGGCCGGGCAGGGTGGCGTGGTGCTGTACAGCGACGACGGCGAACACTTCAAAGTCTGGCGATTGTCTAGTCGCTTACCGTTGCTTGGCGTGGGGCAGATGTCCGCCTCGCAAGTCGCACTGATCGGCAGCGCAGGTCTAAAAGTCCAATCCTTGGCAGAGATCAAGGAGCACCTGCAATGAACGCCAGTATGAATGTCGATGTGCATCACGCAGGCCTCGCTTCGCGCCTGGTCAGGCATCTTGAACATGCGTTGTTCGGCTACCGCAAAACAGTGCTCGTTGTGTTTGTACTGGTGTCGCTGTTGCTCGGATTCGCCGCGCTGTCGTTGCGACCGGATGCTAGTTTCAGCCGGATGATTCCGATGCATCATCCTTTCGTAGCCAACTACCTGAAATTCGAAGACGTACTGCGCCCACAAAGTAACGTGTTGCGCGTCGTGGTGGAAAATCCGCAGGGCGATATCGTCAACCAGGCGTTCCTTGAAACCCTGCGCGAGATCAATGATGCGATCTTCTACGTGCCCGGCGTCGATCGCGGCAACCTCAAGTCACTGTGGACGCCAAATGCGTTGTGGACCGAAGTCACCAACGAGGGCATCCGCGCCGGGCGTGTGATTCCAGATGATTACGACGGCGGGCCGCAGGCACTTGCGCAAGTCAGGCAAAACATTGTTCGGGCCAACATGCTCGGCAGTTTTGTCGGCAATGACTTCAAGTCGGTGGTGATCCGCGTGCCGTTGCTGGAGAACGACCCGCAAACCGGAAAGCCACTGGACTACGGTGTACTCGCGCAGAATCTGCAACAGCAGGTGCGCGAGCGCTTCGACGCCCAAGGCGTGCATATCCGGGTCATCGGTTTCGCGCAGATCATTGGCGATCTGTTGGCCGCGTTCGGCGATATTGCGCTGTTCTTTGCTATCACCGTCGGGCTCATCACCCTGTTGCTGTACGCCTATTGCCGCTGCTGGCGAAGCACTGCCGTCACCGTGTTGACCTGCCTGCTGACGGTGCTTTGCCAGCTTGGCCTGCTCAGCCTGTTTGGACTCGGCCTCGACCCGTATTCGATTCTGGTACCGTTCCTAATATTTGCCATCGGCATTAGCCACGCCGTGCAGAACATCAATCTGATGGTGGTGGAAGTGGGCAAGGGCGCGACGTCGTTGCAGGCTTCGCGCCGTACATTCAGGGCGTTATTCCTCCCGGGTTCGACGGCGTTGCTGGCCGACGTCGTTGGCTTCATCACCTTGATGGTGGTCGACATCGGCGTGATCCAGCAATTGGCGATCACCGCGAGCATCGGCGTGTTTGTTGCGCTGTTCACCAAGATGTTCCTGCTGCCGGTGTTAATGTCGTATGTAGGTGTCAGCCCGGCTGGGTTGCGCAAACAACAACGGCGGATGAACCACATTTGGCCGCTGTTTACCCGACTGTCGCGCGTCTGCGAACCACGCTTTGCCTGGCCATTGATTCTCGCTTGCCTGGTGTTACTCGGTTACGGCTACCACGCGCGCCAGACCTTGCAGGTCGGCGACCTCGACAAGGGCGCGCCGGAGTTTCGCCCGCAAGCGCGTTACAACCTTGACAACGCTTATCTGCTCGACCACTACACAACCAGCACCGACGTTTACGTGGTAATTTTCAAAACCCCGCAAGAGCAATGCGCACGGTTCGCCGCCGCCGACCTGGCCAATCGCTTTGCCCGTACCATGCGCCAGGTACCGGGCGTGGAATCGGTGCAATCGCTATACGACGCCATGCGTTTCAAGATCATGGCGACCAACGAAGGCAACCCGAAATGGGCCGAACTGTCGCGTGATCCCTACGTCATGAACACCGCGCGTGCCGGTGCCGCCAGCGAGTTCATCAACAGCGATTGCAGTGCCGCACCGATCAGCCTGTACCTCGCCGATCACAAGGCAAAAACCCTGACCGGCGTGGTCAACTCAGTCAACGCCTTCGCCGCAGAGAACAACACCGGTGAGCTGCAACTGCTGCAAGCGGCCGGCAGCGCAGGCATCGAGGCCGCTACCAACATCGTCATCGAGCGCGCAGAAACGCTGATGCTGATTCTGGTCTTTATCATCATTACGACGGTCGTCTGGTGGGAGTTCCGCTCGCTAAAAGTGGCGTTTGCGTTGATGGCGCCGCTGTATCTATCGACGGTGCTGTGCGAAGCCGTAATGGCGAAGATGGGGCTGGGGGTGAAGATTGCGACGCTGCCGGTGATCGCGCTGGGCGTAGGGATTGGCGTGGATTACGGGATTTATCTGTATAGCAAGATTGAGGGGTTTCTGCGTCAGGGGCTGGCGCCGCAGGAGGCTTACCTGGAGTCGCTGAAAACCACCGGTACCTCGATCGTATTCACGGCGTTGACCCTGGCGGCGGGCGTCGCGACGTGGATGTTCTCGGCGCTTAAGTTTCAGGCGGACATGGGCATGCTGCTGATGCTGCTGTTTATCTGGAACATGATAGGGACATTGGTGCTGACGCCAGCGTTGGCTTCGGTGTTGGTTTTTGGCAAGGGTGCCCGCTTGCCTGACTTGAAGCCCGCCTGAGGATCCTAATCGAGATGGCGTCCTTCAGGCTTTTGTTGTACTCATCTGCATTCTAATGGTTGCTTTTTGCCCCGTGCTCAGCGACGCAGCATGGACCATCAGGTCGTCAGTGTTGTGGCCAAATCCTCGACCTTGGAACAGCAAGCCTACAATGACGAATCCTTCTCGCATTTCTGCCGAGGTTTCGATTTAGTGGTGGGAGCTTTTTGTCCCTTTGCCTTTAGAGGCTTTGCCATACTTGGCTCGCACGACGTAGATACGATCTCGCACGACGGCTACACGACTTGAGTCGATTGCCAACGATTGCGCGGATCTAAATCATTGGCAGCGCGGACGTATTAAATGTTGGATCGTTTTGGAAGGGAAACCTCTCACCTCAGGGACTCACAAGAAGAGCATCCTGGTTCGACAAAAGGCTCAATACGATTTGGGCAAGAAGCGCTATCATCATGCCACTAGCTTGAGAGGGCTTTCCGACCAGGTACCCGCCTGAACCCCTTGAGCGCATGACAAGGATGGTCGCGCATGGACGAAATCGTTCAGCCCCTCTCGCCTCAGGACGAAGTCCCGCCGAAAGAAGTCAAAATCCTCGTGACTCTGGTCGCCAAGTTGAATTTGGCTGACTTCCAGAACGCGATTCCTGTGATTCGGGAGCTTCGCATCTCGAACGAAACCACAGACCGTTTTCTAAACGCAACGCTGACGTTGTCGTCCCAACCAGAGGTTTTCAAGCCTAAGATCTGGCGGATGGATGAAATTGCGTCCGAGAGCTTTACGGTCATACCGGGTTTGGATCTCGTCCTTGACGGCCCTTTGCTTAGCCGTCTGACTGAAGCCGAGCTCTCCACGTTCAGTTTTGTGCTCGAAGCCGATGACAAGAAAGCTGAAAGCGGCCGGAAAGAGGTCACTCGCATCGAGCACGTCGTTGACTTACTGCCCCGAAATCAATGGGGTGGGATGCGACACATTCCTGATATGACTGCCGCATTCGTCCAACCTAACGACCCTGCTGTAGAACGCTTGTTGAAACAAACCGCGGAACTCCTTCGCCTCAGCGATAAGCCGTCGGCACTTGATGGCTATGAGGGGGGGGCGAAGCGGGCTTGGCAGCTCGCCTCTGCGGTTTGGGGTGCGGTCGCACGAATGAGGCTCGATTACGCGCTGCCACCAGCGAGTTTCGAGCAGACAGGTCAAAAGATTCGTAGTCCCAGCCAGATCGCTGATACCGGTCTGGCAACGTGCATGGATTTGACCCTGTTTTTCTGTGCCGCCCTCGAGCAAATCGGCCTCAACCCGGTGATTGTGTTTACCCGTGGTCACGCTTTCGCTGGTGTATGGCTGAAGCCTGAAGAATTCACCACTGCATTGGTCGACGACATAACAGCCGTACGCAAGCGTGTGAAGCTTCAGGAGCTCGTGTTATTCGAGACGACGCTCATCACCCAAAATCCTATACCTCCATTTACCTACGCGGTAGAGAGAGGTGCCACTCAGATCGCTGAGGACGCCGAGAGCGCCTTTGAGATGCTGCTGGATATCCGCCGCGCTCGACTGCAGCGGATCAAACCCCTTGCAAGTTCAGAAACGCAGTTTGCCCGTGTCAGTGGAGATGATCCCGACGCGGGACCTGTATTGATGGTAGAGGACGGCAACGGGCTCTCAGACCACCCCGCAGAAGTCCAGGTTGAAGATTTATCCAAGCTAGATCCTGCGGATCGGTTGGGGAGATGGCAGCGTAAGCTTTTGGATCTGTCTCTTCGAAACAACCTGCTCAACTTCAAGACCGGCAAGAAAGCACTTAAGCTCGAGTCTCCTGACCCGGGCGCTCTTGAAGATATTCTTGCAAGTGGCCTATCGCTAAAGCTTTTGACCCGCCCAGATCTTATGGATGGCGCCGATCCGCGGGAGCGTGCGCTTTATGAGCAACGTGAGCGGGAAGATGTCCGCCGGCGACATGCTGAAGACGCGCTTAAGCGCAGGGAAGTATTCGTTGCGCTGACCTCTAACGAGATGGACGTCCGCCTGACGGAGCTGTACCGGGGCGCTCGTACCGCCCTGCAGGAAGGTGGCTCAAACACGCTTTTCCTTGCAATTGGCTTTCTGAGCTGGACTCGTGAAGACAAGGCTGGACAGAAGTACAAAGCACCGCTCGTGCTTGTGCCGGTCACACTCGAACGTAAAAGTGCTCGATCGGGGTTCACCATGGTGCTCCATGACGATGAACCTAGGTTCAACCCCACGCTCATCGAGATGCTTCGCCAGGATTTTGAGCTCGGCTTGGGTTCGCTAGAGCACGAGTTGCCAAGAGACGATTCAGGGCTAGATATCGCCAGCATATGGAACAAGGTTGGCCACGCCATCAAAGATGTTCCAGGTTGGGAGCTCAATGAAGACGTTGTGCTTTCGATGTTCTCGTTCGCCAAGTACCTTATGTGGAAAGACCTTGCCGAGAATGCGGAGCACCTTCGCCAAAGCCCAGTAGTCCAGCATCTTTTAGATACGCCACGTGATTCGTTTGTCTCTGATATGCCATTCCCTGAGGCGGAGTCACTGGATAGAGACTATGGCCCGACAGACGTCTTTTGCCCGCTGCCTTCGGATTCATCGCAGCTGACGGCTGTTATGGCTGCGGCAAAAGGGAAAGACTTTGTTCTCATCGGCCCACCTGGTACTGGGAAAAGTCAGACCATTTCAAACATGATCGCTCAGTCAATCGCCCAAGGTCGTCGAGTTCTGTTCGTGTCTGAAAAAATCGCCGCCTTGGATGTGGTTTACCGGCGCCTGCGGGAGATAGGGCTAGGTGAGTTCTGCCTGGAACTCCACTCAAGCAAAGCACGGAAGACCGATGTTCTCGCACAGCTACAGTCCGCGTGGGAGGCGAAGGGGCAAGTTGATACTGCTGCCTGGGAAGTCGAGGCGCAGCGACTAGCATTGCTGCGAGATAGCCTCAACATCTACGTCGAACGCCTCCACCGGCGATATAGCAATGGCTACACCATCTATGACGCTATCGGAACAGTTACATCAGGTGCCGATGAGCCTGTAGCCGCCATGGCCTGGCCATCCCCCGAAATCCATAACCAGGCAGCGATGCTCGCCATTCGTGAGCTGGGTGATCGGCTTGAGGTAAATGCTCAAGCCGTTGGGTATGCTCAGCTTGCCGGAAATGCATTTGCGGCAGTGGGCCAATCCGAATGGTCGACACATTGGCAGCAACAGTTTGTTCAGGCAGCCCGTGACGTGCTTCCAGCAATCGTCGAAGTACAGAGAGCTGCAGATCGCTTCGTGGAGCTGTCCGGGCTTCCCGCTACCACATATACACCAACTGCACTCGAAGGCTTGGCGACTCTCTCACAGTCATTGCCAGCCGCCGCGGGGCATGATTGGCGGTTTGCGCTTCGCATAGATGCCCGAACCATCGCCCAACGGCTGGCAGAGGGTTGCGCTCTGGTGGAGCAACACCGGGACATAAATTCTCGACTGTCTACCCTATGGTCTGCGCGTGTTGTCAGCGATGCCAAACAGGGCATGGATCTCTTGCAGCAGCGACGCTTAACGGATGGTGAGCTCGGCCCTGCCTGGCCTGAAAGCGTCACTGAAGTACTCGCGCAGGCTCTCACACTAGTTGGTCAAATTAATGCGCACAAACAACGACTGAGCGCTACTTACAGTCCTGCAGTTGACGCCTTGGATATCGATCTTCTCTGGCGTGAATGGAAAGAGGCCGACGAATCGTTTTGGCCTAAATCCTGGCTAGGTAAGCGTCGGATTTCTGGGCTGATGGCTCCGGTGCAAGGGGATACAGGAGATGCCGATAACGGCAAGGATCTTGCGATTTGGGTGGAAATCCGATCGTTGCAGCGAGAGATAGACGCTCTGGAACCTGGCCATCAATGCGTCGCCGTATGGCAGGGCTCTAAATCTGACGGAGCGCAACTCGGAACAGCAATTAGATTGCAGGAAGCCATTCGGCTTCACAAAGAGGGTAGGCCTTGGATTGACGAAGCCTTCCAGCAAATCGATCAGGGCCAGCTAGGAGAGGAACTCAATCAAGAGCTCCGTCGGCTGCGCAACCTCGTTCAGCTGGATGTACAACTGGGAGAACTGAGCTATCTAGGCGCCATCACTCAATCGCTATGGAGTGGGTTGAGCACCAATTTTGACGTGCTCACTGCAGCTCTGCGATTCCAGGCCGAGCGACGTGAGATCGAAGAACGAGGTCGACTGACGGATGATTACCCAAATGTCCAGGATGGGCGCTGTGGTAACGCGTTGAAAAGCGACCTCGAGCTTCTCAAGCAGAGAGCAGTGGTTGAGCGTGATCTGGCTGATCTCGGCGATTTACGCGAATCGGTTCCAGTCTGGAGTGATTTGAAGACAAAGCTTGATGTGGCTCGCCAGGCAGTGGCTTTCCAAGGGCAGGTTGCTACCGCACTAGCAAAACTTGCCCTCAATGCTGAACAAATCGCTGCGTATAAGGCCCCGTTGCAAACCCTTTTGGGGGATGGCAACACGCTGCTGGAGCCTGAGGGCGCGATAGCTACGGCGGGAGTTGCTTTATGCGAAAGGCTGGAGGCTCTGCAAGATCGATCGGCGCAGTTGACTTCGGCAGGCCACTTCACGGATGCAGGTATCGATGACACTACTCACCTGTCGTTAAGCGGTCTCCGTCAAAATTGCGAAGCAGTGGTTTCTTCCGAGTCTCGGCTTAAAGCATGGTGCGCCTGGCGGAAAGTGCGTAATAACGCGTTCGCTGTCGGCTTGGCGCCGATTGTCCAGGGAATGGAAAGTGGCGCTATTACATCCGGAAGAGTACGACGTGTCCTCGAGGTCAATTACGCTCGCTGGTGGCTCAACACTACCGTCGATAGCGAGGAAGTGATCCGTACGTTTGTCAGCGTGGAGCATGAGCAACGGATTCGTGACTTCCGTGCCTTGGACGACAAATTTACAGAACTGACCAAGGACTGGCTCAGGGCTCGGCTGTGTGCTGATCTGCCGAGCCAAGAAAGCGTAAGCAGATCGTCGGAGTGGGGACTGTTGCGCCACGAGATGGGTAAGAAGACTAAGCATCTCCCGCTACGAGAGCTGATCACTCGAGCGCCCGATGCTCTGACAAAGTTGACACCCTGTCTGTTGATGAGCCCGCTCTCGATTGCTCAGTACCTGCCGCCGGCGTCTACACCTTTTGACTTAGTAATATTCGACGAGGCGTCTCAGATTCCGGTATGGGATGCCATCGGAGCCATGGCGCGAGGAAAACAGGTAGTGATGGTGGGAGATCCGAAACAGCTGCCACCGACGTCGTTCTTTGGTCGCGCCGAATCCACGTCCGATGATGAGGATGTTGAAGCTGATCTCGAGAGCATTCTAGATGAATGTATCAGTGCGAACCTGCCAATGCGTAATTTGAACTGGCACTACCGTAGCCGCCACGAGAGCCTAATCGCATTCTCGAACCAGCGATACTATCAGTCCAAACTGGTTACCTTCCCATCCCCGCATACGGCTGACAAAGCCGTAAGACTCTGCGCAGTGGCGGGTGTGTATGACAAAGGTGGCTCGCGTACCAACATAATCGAAGCAAGAGCGTTGGTAGGTGACCTTGTGGCTCGGCTTAAAACGCCGGCTTTCCGGGAAAGCGGGCACACTGTTGGTGTGGTCACCTTCAACGGTGAACAACAGAAGCTCATCATGGATATGCTTGACGAGGCATGCCGCAAGGATCCGGCCCTCGACTCTTATTTTGCAGAATCCGAACTCGAGCCAGTATTCGTCAAGAACCTAGAAAGCGTACAGGGGGATGAGCGCGACATCATCTATTTCTCGACCACATACGGAAAAGACGCTGCCGGCGTAATGTCGATGAATTTCGGGCCGATGAACCGTCCAGGCGGTGAGCGTCGACTGAACGTTGCCATCACCCGGGCACGCCAGGAGCTGGTGGTGTTTTCTACGCTGCGTCCTGAGCACATCGATCTGGCTCGGACACAGGCGATTGGAGTCCGCGACCTTAAGCACTTCCTGGAGTTTGCCGAACGTGGCCCACAAGCGTTGGCTGAAGCCAATTTGGGTAGCGTGGGCGGCTTCGACAGCCCATTCGAGGCGGCAGTTGCTGATGCGCTAGCGAAAAAGGGATGGCAGGTCGTTACACAGATTGGCGTGTCTTCGTTCCGCATCGATCTAGGTGTGGTCGATCCGGATGCTCCTGGTCGGTTCCTTGCCGGTGTTGAATGCGATGGCGCTACGTACCACCGCAGCGCAACCGCTCGGGATCGAGACAAGCTTCGTGAGTTCATATTGCGCGGTCTCGGATGGGAAATCGTCAGAATCTGGTCGACAGATTGGTGGGTCGACGCAGTGGGTACCGCGGAGAAAGTACACCAGCGCCTGAATGATCTCCTCGCAGTGTCCCGAGCGAAGCAAGCCATCATCGACGCAGCACAGGAGGCTGAGCGTCTGAAGGTCGATGCTGCGATGGCTGAGGTCATTGAGGTCGTAGACCATATGACAGTGATGGCTAGCTCATCCATCCTGGTAGAGGCCAATGATCCCGCGGGAGCAATGCCTGAGCTCAAGTACGCCCGAGCTGCGATTATAGCTGCAGCTGGAGATTTCGAAGTTTTTCAGGCCGTCGAGCGCTCCCTCTACAAAGAGGCCGATCCTAGTACCGCTGTTGAGGTAGTCAATCCTGACCAGTTTTTCGAGGCGAGCTATACAGCAAATCTAGAAAAAATGATTACTCACGTCGTGGCGGAGGAGGGGCCTGTTTTAGATATCGTGCTCGCCAGACGTATTGCACGAGCACACGGATGGGTAAAAACCGGGGCGCGGATTCGTGACCGTGTTGAGCAAATCGCCCGTGCTCAATTCCGTTGCCACGAGGAGGATCAAACCGGCGCTTTCTTCTGGCCTGCGCACCTAGAGAACGATTCAAACGTAGTGTTTCGCCGTCCTGGCGATGATGACTTTACGCGTAGTCTCGCGGAAATTTGCCTCCCAGAGCTCTCTGCTCTTGTTCGGGAAATGGTTGTGCGGGGTCACGAAGGCGAGGCACTAATTTATGCTGTAGCCAAAGAGGCCGGCATTGGAAGGGTTGCGCACGCAGGCCGCCAGCGAATCGAGCGGGCGATCCGAAGCGTAGCGGAATGATGGTTGCGTTAGGGTACGTTTTAATACCCTTACCATCGACCGCTGATACGCAGCCCGTTGCGCATCAATCTGTTCGGAATTTGAATCCTCGTAGAAATCTGCCAGATATTTAGCCATATTACCGCATATGTTAATGTGCCATCACGCAAATAGTAGGAGACTCGCGATGGGCTGGAAAGGGACTGTGCGTTCGATGCAAGCATCGGCAAGACGAGCCGAGCGCAATGCTCATCGCCGGCAACGTGAGCTTGAGAAACAGCAAAAAGAATATGCCAAGATGGAAGCGCTGGAACAGGCAGCGTATGAAGTTGAAGTCTACGAAAATCACCTCGACATCCTTCTGTCGATGCATAAAGAATGTGCCGAACCAGTGAACTGGAAACGGCTCCTTTCTAAGCCTGAACCCAGGCAACCAGAAAACACAGGAGCGCTACAGGAGTCGGCAGAGTATGCTGCAGCCGCATATCGTCCCAACTTTTTGGCGAGGCTATTCAAGCTAGAGGCTCGACAGCGTCGATCGCTCGCGTCAAAAGTAGCGACCGCAAAGCTGGAGGATGCAAGTCGGCATCAGATCGAGCAAAGTGAATGGGCAATCGCTCATGTTGAATGGGCTGAAGAGCGTGACATTGCGTTGCGTGTTCTGGATGGAGAGCGTCAAGCCAAGCTAGACGCTATCGAAGCGTTCGACTCATTCTCGGAAATCTCTCACCTGGGCTCTTCCATCCAGGTGATCGTTCACGAAAGCGGGATCTTGGAGACCAAGCTCGTTATACATGGCTCGGAAGTTATTCCAACCGAAATTAAATCGCTTCTCAAAAGCGGCAAGCTTTCTAGCAAAGCCATGCCGGCAGGTCGTTTCAACGAACTGCATCAGGACTATGTATGCAGTTGTGCTTTGCGTGTTGCTAGAGAGCTGATGGCCGTTCTGCCTGATGACTTGGTCATCGTTACCGCTTTGGATAATGTGCTCAACAGTTCAACGGGCCACATGGAAGAGCTGCCAATCTTAAGTGTGGCTTTCTCCCGATCTACGGTCGGCGGGCTCAACCTAGACTTGTTAGACCCTTCTGATGCGAGGAAGAATTTCGTTCATAACATGAGCTTCAAAAAAAGTGCCGGATTTCTGGCCGTACCGTCCCTGGACGCGCGGCGCTTCGCCGTTTCGGTATAAGCGGGACGCACTTGATCAGTGAAGCGCTGCAGCTCTTCATAAACCACCAGCTCATCTGGGCTACCGCGAGGCAGCCTAAGCGCCTTCAGTTCTGCATGAAGAGCATCGTTCATCGCTGTCAGTGAATTGGATGATGGGCGAAGGGGTGGTGAATGCTGAGTCACCGTGCCGATCCGAGTGCATACACACACATCATCCGGCATGTGCTTACAGAACTCTTGCGTCAAAATGAATTGAAGAGGCTAGGAGGAGGGTGGTTGGGCATTCGTTTTGGCACCTTTTAACTCGCGATTTTTCGATGATCTTCGGCAATATCACGATAATAATTGCAATGCGGAAATCATCCATAAGCTGAATAGCCTCCAGACCTTGAAATAATCTCCGGTGATGGGTATGTCGATTGATCCGCAAGAGATTGCTGATTTGGTGACGAGCGCCTAATGGGCGCATTGCTTATCCTGCCGATTTTTGTCAGCGGCTACATCCCGAAGAACACGTTGCGCGTCATTCCAGCCCGAGGCCTGACCTTTGCAAAGTTTCGCTCCTTTCCTGAGCCGTTTGCATTCCGCCAGCGCAGCTACAAACCCTTCATGCAATTACGCACATCATCATCAATCAGGCTTCCTGGCTTTATACAGTCTTGGAGCGTTTTGCGGTCCGGCTGGCGAGCGAATTCCTGCTGAGCTTGCCGGACGCATTGCCGGCGAACGGCTTTGCCGACGCTGCCGGTGTCATTGGCAAACATGCCACACACGGCTGAATGGGAGACGCTGGTGATCGCGTTGGCGGTCGCCGTTATTGGTGAGATCGCGAGCGCTGCGTTAGAGGTTACCGCCAGGATTATCAGTGTGATGCCGTGGGTGAGGTTGTTGGCCATGCAGGTCGATTCCTTGACGTGGGTGTTCGTGTGAATTCCATGGTGATGCGGTGTCGCTTAGGGCCCGCGCAGCATTTGGCAGCGGCTACGGTGGATGAGCCGCTGATGCTGCAGATTTCACGTAGCAGCGCGGACGTAGATTCGTTTCAGGCTCAATCAAAAACTCGCTGGCAAACCAGCTCCCACAAAAGCCTGAAGGCCTGAGACACCGGAGTGGCCCGGGAGCTGGATTGCTGATACGTTTGCGAAAGGAATAGAATCGTCTATTCCATTGATTTGTATAGACTTCTAATCATCGATTTGCAAATTATTGTAAGAAGCCTGATGCGTTTCTACAGTTTTTAGCAAGTCTCGTAGACGTTTCTCCGCCTTAACGAAATCTCCGATTGGAGTTTCTTTCCGTTTCTGAACAGGTGCGGGGCCCCTTGGAGACTCCGAAACCTGGTCAGCCTCTTCTGTCTTCATGTAGGTTCCAAGTGTCGCCACCATTTAAAAACGAAGCTCACGAGGCCCGCAGCCCCCTTAATACCCGAACAACATGACATGGCTTATATTGGCTTAGATGGAGGTCAGCATCGGTAATACGCGACGGCGGCCTTGTACAGAAGGGTATCGAACCAGACTACCAACCCTAGGGTGAACGTAAGCGTCTGGGGACGGCATATTGCGATGGGTTTGTAATCCTTTAGGATTGAGGTCTCAGCATGGGATACCAGGTTCGTCTCGCCACGAGCAGAGATGCTGCAGCTCACTACCATTAGAGAGGCGCGATGAGTTTGTACGAGAAGCAAGCGCGTTATCGTCGTTTGCATAGTGAACAGTCTGCCTGGCGCTTACTGCGTGCAGATTCGGCACCGATTGTCCTGGCGTTCATCGACAGCCTGTTTGTTGACGAACAAGAGGTGTTGTTCGCACGCGCAAAAGCCGCCCTTGAGGCAGAGTTGCCGACCTGGCAGGGAGCGTATGGCATGCAAGACAACGCCAACTTGCACCTGCGCAACTGGATCCATGCCGGCTGGATGCGTGAGCATGATGACCACCTGACCCGTACTGACGCCTTTCATCAGGCACTGCGATTTGTCGAGGGTCTTGAGAGCAGGGATACCACGACATCTGCCACCCACCTACGCCGAGTCCAAGACGCTGTACGAGACCTAGCAGTCGCTCTCAACCCGAGTGCTGAAGAGCGTTTGCTCGTAATGCGTGAACGGATGGCAGAACTGAGTGAAGAAGTCATGCGGCTGGAAGCAGGCATCGTGCCCGAGCTGTCCAGTGCCGAACAGCGTGAGCGAGTACGCGGTGTTTACCAAATGGCCTCCGGGCTAACCGGTGATTTTCGCCGGGTTGAGGATGACATCCGTCAACTTGACCAGAGCATCCGTGTTCAGATGATCGAATCGGAAGGCGGTCGTGGCCTAGTCATCCAGAACCTTCTGGATAATGAAGATGCACTTTTGCAGACAGACGCTGGTCAGGCGTTTGACGGCTTTTTCAGGCTCCTGTGCGACGAGAACAGGAGCGTAGAATTCCGTGAGCAAATCCGGTCGATTTTGGACCGTCCGACTGCCAGATCCCACCTTAATGCACAAGAAATCCGTTTTTTCACACATCTGGTGCGTGAGCTGAGTAGCGAAAGTCAGCGGGTAATTTCGATACGTCGCCGCACCCAGGAAAGCCTCAGGGCGTTTGTCGAGGCTGGTGCTCAGAGCGAACGCAGGGCAGTCGAGCAGGTCTTGCGCCAACTGGAAAAACTGGCAGTCACCTTTAAAGATCAAGACATTGGCCCACGCACCTCACTAAAGGTACATGTAGCCAGCGGGCCATTCTCGGTTAGCTCGCCATCGAGCATTCGACTGATGCAACCGCAAGCCAGCCTGGATACCAGCAAGGTGGTTCCGCAAAGTAACCAGACCACTGTGAGTGACACCATTCTTGAGTGTTTAGAGGCTGTGCAGATTCAGGAGGTGGCCGAAGCCATGCGCGACCTGTTGAAAAGCCAAGGGCCGATGAGTCTGGCTCAGATCGCCGAGTTGCGCCCTATTCAGGGCGGGCTTGAGGAGTTGGTCGCTCTTGTCCGCATCGCCAAAGCCATTGAAGCGGTTTCCCTCGAGGGCGTCGAGCATCTGGTAGTCGCTGACCGACAAGGTCAGACCATACGTGCCAAAATTCCCGTGCTACTCCTGAGCGCCGACCAGTTCCCGGAGAATTTAGAGAGCCTCCCCCTATGAACCGTGAAGACCAAAACAACGATGCTTTGGCACCGTCGCTCTTCGACACTTACCGCCAGGTGGCAGTCACGGCCCTGGCCGATACAGAACACCGGGAAGAAAGACTGGCAAAGCAGGAGGAGCCCGGCGAACTTGACGAAGTGGCCGTCCAACCTGAATCACAGGTTGTCCACGACATCATGCCAGCGGAGGCTCGTCGGGCCCTGAGGCTGCTATTGAACACGGGTGTTGTGCGGGCGGAAAAGAAACGCTTGGCTTTTGAAGCTCTGTGCCAGCACCGAGCACTCATCGCCGCTCATCTGGCCAACATGTTGCTGTGTATGACGCTAGACCAGAAAGCAGGCATTGCTATCCTTCTCGAGCAGGACTTGAGCGAGTCCGAGTTCGAGGATCTGACAGACGAGGATGGCTCAAGCCTGGTTGGAAAACGCACCATGCCGCTTTACGACACGTTGGTGTTGCTGGTGTTGCGCAAGTACTACCAGGAGCGGGAAGTCATTGGTGAGAACAAGGTGATGATCGATGTCGACACCATCGCCGAACTCATGACCCCTTTCTTGAAGCTCACCAACAGTAGCGCTCTTGAGCGCAAGACCCTCAATGGCTCTATAGCTAAGCTGCGCGAAAAGCGCCTGCTGGCGAATGTGCGCGGCGACGGTGAGCGATTGGAAATCACCCCGGTCATTCGGTACGTGGTCAATGCCGACTTCCTGAATACCCTGCTAAGCGAGTACCAGCTGCTTGCCGACCGGGGGAGTGTGATGGATCAACAGGAGGTAGAAGACGATGTCTGACACGGCCAATACCAGCTTTGGCGATCTATTCTCTACAGGACAGATCCGCCTAGCGGAGATCTCGGCTTACAACTGGGGTTCCTTCCACGGGTTACACACGGCAGTGATCGACCCTGAAGGCACCCTGATCACCGGTGATAACGGTGCGGGTAAGTCGACGCTCATCGATGCGCACATGGCACTGCTCAACCGACCTGGGCAAACGTCATTCAACATCGCAGCCTCGCAAGGTGATCGTTCAGATCGCAACCTGATGTCCTATATTCGCGGCAATTACGGGACAGCCCACGACGGTTCTCAAACCCTCAACCTGATGAAGCGCGATGGCGCAACCATGACCGCCTTGCGTGCCCTATACCGGGCCGACGACGGTTCCGAGATAACGTTGGTGTCCATGTTCTGGATTCGCCAGGCCGGCGCCTCCATGACTGACCTCAAGCGTTTCTACCTGGTAGGTAAGCGGAATGTCAGTCTGGAAGTGCTCCTGCAGCAATTTGGTTCCAACAACGTGCGCCAGCTCAAGCAGTATGTCGATGACGACCCAATGCTTAAGCACTTCGACAACAGTTTTTCTGCGTACCAAGAGTATTTCACTAGGCTGCTACGCATGGAAAACTCCAATGCGCCGGCGCTGCTGCAGCGTGCATTGGGTCTGAAGAAGATTGATGACCTGACAGCGCTGATCCGTGAACTGGTGCTGGAGCCAAGCAAAGTTCGCGATCTGGCTACTGGGGTTGTTAAGGAATTCGACGATCTGATCGCCGTCCACAATGAGCTGGATACAGCTAAGCAGCAAAAGGAGGTGCTGAGCATCCTGCCAGACCATAACCGGAACTATGAGAGTTCCTTGGAGGAGCAAGGGCAGGTCAATTCAGAGGCCGCTGGGTTGACTGCATTCTTCGGTGAGCAGGGCAACCGACTCTGGGGACTGCGCTGTGAAGATCTGGATCGCTCGCTGGATGACCTGACGTCGGACGGTAAGCGTTTGGCTGAATCGGTGTCGCAGAATGAGGAGCGTGTAACCTCGCTTTTACACGCCTACCAGCAGCAGGGCGGTGATCGCCTTGATAGCCTGCGGCGTGAGGTTGAGGATGCGGAGAGGGGCTTCCAGACCACGACCAATAAGGCCCATGACTACCAGAAGGACACTCGTGATCTTGGGCTTGCTGAAACGCTTACCGCGAGCGCCGTGCGGGACAACATCGCTTCGGCCAAAGCTGTTCTGGTTGATTTACCCGCTCAGATTGACGATGCGAAGAATGCTTTCGGCGAGTCGCGTGGCGCTCTCTCGGGCATTACCCAACAGATAAAGAACCTGCAGGCCCAGATCAGTGAAATTGAGAAGCGGCCCAACTCCAACATTGACGCCGCGTTTCAGCGCCTGCGGGACGAAATGGTTGAGAGCCTGCAACTCAACAAAGATGGCGTCGTATTTATCGGTGAACTGCTCGACGTGCGCAGTACCGAAGCGCGTTGGCGCGGTGCTATTGAGCGGGCGCTTGGGGGCCACCGGACAACGTTGCTGGTGCCCGAAGACAAGTTCCGCATGGTTACCGGCTGGGTAAACAGCCGACACACACGGCCTGCATGTTCGTGTCCAGGTTGTCAGCAAGACCGAGCGCAACCCGGAGTTCCTCGGCGACGGGTTCCTACGCAAACTAGAATGGAAAGAACATCCGTATCGCGACTGGCTAAAGCGCCATCTGGCGCGTTTCGACCTGCACTGTGTGGATTCCACAGAAGTGCTCAATGATACCCCTTACTCCATGACCCGCGAGGGCCTGGTGCACATGGAAAAGGGGCGTTTTGAGAAGAAGGACGGGACACGCGTCGACGATAAAAAGAACTGGTACCTCGGATTCAACAACCTCAGCCGACTGGCGGCACTCCAGGAAGAGGGGGAGCGCCTGCGGGAAGGCCTCGATTCCGCCCGATCCGATGAATCTGTAAAACGTCAGGAAATGGACATCCTGGTGGCCTCTGAGGCCATCTGGAAACGTGTGGCTCAAACCCTGTGGGATCAAATTGACGTCACCTTGGCAAAGCAACACCTGGACACCCTAAAGAACGACCTTGCGGCCCTCAATGCTCCGGACAGCGATCTGAGTAAGGCCAAGGCGCTGCTTGAACTGGCTAAAAAAGAGCTCCAGGAAATCCGCACTGCGCAAAACCAAAATGCCAGAGCGGTCGGTGGGTTCGAGTTGGAGATCCGGCAGGCCAACAAAAGTCGTCAGGTCTCAGCCCTTGCTGCCAGTGCAGGCTTGGCAGACGCTGTGCGCCAGTCATTGTCCCTGCGTGTTGGCATTCTTACCTTGGAACATCTGGATAAACTCAATCAACTGGAGAAAACCCAGCGAGAGTTCCTAGATGATGCATTGAACTCGATTGGCAAACGAGCGAATCACTACAACGGCCGCATGATCGCGATCATCAACAGCTTCAAGACAAAGTGGCCGTTGGTTGCCAATGACTGGTTGACGACTATCGAGGGTCGCCAGGATTACATCGACTACCTCGACAAGCTTAATAACGAGGGTCTGCCCGATCTGGTTGAGCGCTTCCAGCAGCGTCTAAACAACAATACCACCCAGTCCCTGGGCCGCATGCAACGGGCCATTGATGACGAGCGTGAGGACATTCAGGATCGTATCGCCACCATCAACGAAGTGCTGGAGCGTACTGAGTTCAACCACGGCACGTTCCTGCGGCTGAAACATGAGGATGAACACTACGCGCATGTCAAAGAATTCACAGCCTTACTGGGCTCGGTTCTTAAACATGCCTCAAGCGTTGATCACGAGGCTCGGTTCCTCGAGCTTTGCAGTCTGATCAGCAAGCTGGAAAAGGCTACCAATTCAGCCACCGCCATTAACCTGGAGAGTCAACGCCTCTTGGATTCGCGCTACCGCATGACGTTCTATGCCAACGAAATCGTGAAGGAAACCGGCGCCGTGCGTGATGTGCTTCGCTCATCTTCAGGCAAGTCCGGTGGGGAGAAGGAGTCGTTTGCCGGCATCATCGTGGCTGCCAGTCTGGCCTATGTGTTGACCCCGGATGGTGCTCCGCACCCGATGTACTGCACCGTTTTCCTGGATGAGGCCTTTTCCAACACTGCCGATAAGGTGAGTCGCCGCGTGCTGCGGGTGTTTCGTGAGCTTAAAATTCACGTCAATTTGATTACACCCTACAAGAACCTGAACCTGGCTCGTGATTCAGCCCGCTCTCTGATCATCGCCGAGCGTAAGATCGATGGCCATGAAAGTCGCCTGAGCCAGATCACTTGGGATCAACTTGACCAGCAAAGCGCTGAACGCCGGGAAGCTAAGCAAATCCAATTGGCCGGGGTCGCTGAAGGCCTGGGCATTCAGATGGAGCAACTCTAATGCGCAGTTGGGGGCGTTTGCCAACCGATGTCATGCGCGAGGTCGAGCGCCTTGAATGGGATAACGCAACCAATCTACGGGGGCGACTGCAGGGCACGCGGCGCTTTCCAATCAGCTTGACGCTTAAGCCACCAGCGGCTGGCGATGCATTGATGGACATTGACCACTTCCACAACTGGGTCAATGCATGGCGGCAATGGAGCAAGCAAAGTCAGGTTAAGTGGGTAACCCGCAGGTATCGAGTGGTGGGTGATGTCGAGGTACCGGAGCGGCTTGACCTTGGGAATGTTAAAGAGTTGATTGAAGCCATCGGGCCAGCAGCCGTAAAGCGTTCCCATATCTGGGCGGCTCTCATGGAACCCCTGCTGGCAGTGGATCGAAATCTGTATGACACCCTCATTCGCCAGATTCTTGTGGTCGAGCAAATGAGTCATCGTACTGCTCAGCAGATGGCTAAAGTACTGCCACAGTTGCGTAAGGGTATTGGGGCTGGGTATTTCCTGCGGGGGGTGCCTGTGCAAGGGATTGATACCAAATTTCTGGAAACGTACAACCCTCTGCTGACCACCTTGCTTGATGTCATCCACAGCGGGGAACTGAGTGAAGCCGGTGGGCTGGATGCCTGGCTCGGCTGCCTGCCAACCCCGAGTAACTGGCTCTATATTCGACCCCTGTGCCCAGAGGTTAGGCAACAAATGGGGGGCTTTTCTGTAATACAGATTCCTCTTGAACAGTTTCTTGAGCAACCATTGCCTGGCCGCAGGGTGTTGGTAGTGGAGAACACCAAGCCAGGCTACGCCTTGCCCGAACTGCCCGAAACAGTCGCCATCTTTGGTGGTGGGCGGAACATCCAATGGCGTATGGCTCCATGGCTTGCCGAGCGGGATGTAGCATATTGGGGAGACATCGACAGCTGGGGGCTCACAATCCTTGCTCACGCCCGGCAGGCACTGCCAGGGATTACGGCCTTGATGATGGATCACGAGACCTTAATGACGCACATGGATTTTGCCGTGGAGGAGCCGCGCTCAACGAGCCTTCCTGCTATTGGTTTGCATGCGGAGGAGCGTATGCTGTTTGAAGGTCTTATCAAATCTGCGCAAAGCATAATCCGTTTGGAGCAAGAGTACCTTGCCCAGGATTATGTTTTGTCCAAACTCTACAACTGGGCGAATGGCTGCACCACGAAATCGTAATAGTCGTCTCCAACGCAACCCGGTTTGAGTCCGGTTCTTGGTCATGCGAGTGGTAGTAGACGTTATGAGTTGTGCTGAGGTTACTATGGCGTAAGTCCAGCTGCAGATCCTTTGCGCTGCGCAGCGGCGCATCAAACGTGGCCGCCGTGTGCCTAAGCCAATGGGCAGAAGCAGCTTTAAGGCTGATCAGCTCGTGCTCCTCTCGGTCTTCATCTCGCATCCGAGACAACGCGTTATCAAAAACAGCCTGGAGGAGGGCGCGCACCTGTCGTCCTGAAAGACCTGATCTGCCGCGCAGCGTAGTGAGCAGGGGTGTCTTTTCCTCCCACTGTGGCAACTCGGGCAGGCCAACGAAACGCCGATAGCGCCGAGATATTTAGTGACGTACTCGTCTCTAACGGCAATCTTCCCGGCTTTGTTGCCTTTGCCGATGACGTGGTACCACCAGTTTCCTTCTTCGTCCTGTCGAAAATCTCCCATGATCGGGTGCCAATTAGGTCTGCCGACGATATCTGAAACCCGAAGGTACATGGCGAAGAGGGTAGCTACGATGAACAGCGTTCGCTCATGACGCTCAGGTTCGGTCAACGCCATCTGTTCAGCGGTTTCCAGAACGTAGTCCCACTGAAGAGGCGTCAATGCGCGATGAGCGCCTTCTTCTTGCGGAGTGCTCCGATTCTGTCCCTTTTTCTTGATCATGCGGAACGGATTGGTAGCAGCTGCTCCGTCTTCGACCAGATGTTCGAAAAAACGACTACTGATTGAGTACACCTGATTGATGGTGCCTTGAGACGCTTTGTAGCTCTCGGGCAGTTCCACCCCTGGGTGCTGATCGCAGCTTTCCTTCTCACGACGAGCAGCTTTGGAAGATTTCAGGCTGAAAGGCCTCCATTTGTCGTTCGGCATAACCAGATCGCCCCACGTTGACTCTGTGTGGCTGCTGGAGACAAACCGCCCGCGAACAATTGGGCCAATCCAGTCTGCCGGCGGGTTCCGGCAGAACTCAAGGTAGTCCTCGGCGTCTTGACGCTAGAGCTGGCTAAATGGTTTGCGCTTAACAAGCATCGACCATAGGAGCATTCGTTCCACATGTGTGCGGTAAGACGTGAAGGTGAAACTGTTGTCCGAGAATGACCTCAGAAAACTACGCACCGCTAGGTAACCCTTGTGCGCCTCAACCATGGGCTCAAATGAGTCCAGGTAAACTCGAACACACACCATGCCAGGCTCAGGCGAACTAAAGTCCTGATCAATGAAGATCTCATAGGACACAAAGATAGGCCGCGGCAGTTGAGACATTAGAAGGCTTTACCGAGTGATTAACTTCAGCGAGAAACTTCCAGCATTGGGAGTAACTGGAAGTTAGAAGGGCGTGTTTCACAAATCCGCCCTCGCCATCAGCTGGTGAATAGAATGATCGTTTGACAATGTCCGATACTAGTCCTCTACGTGCTTGCGCGCAACTCAACTCTTTAAATTTCATGGTGCGGACATTACCGATAGAATCCTATTTTAAGTCTTGACTTAAGCTTGCAGTCGTACTAGCCATATAGCTTGACATATCCAGTTGTTCGGTTTGAAAGTATATTGTCGCTGGGGTTATTAATCCGAGGCGCCACTCTATTTTCCGGCATTTCTCATAATATGGTTTACTTGTTAATTGAAAATACCAACTTGGATGTCTGCATCACTCTGTTTTGACGTAAATTGAGTACCGGGATCGCCGGGAGATATGGCTCCCCTTAGGGTTGGCTTGCCTGGGCCGAGTCCGGCTGGCGGGGACAGTCTCAGCCCACGCAGGGCATGTCGACAAGATTGGAGCGGGCGGCCGCGTAAATCGACCGCAATACCAGTGGGCATTGGCCTATGGCCGGCCAGGCCCATTACAGATAAATGTAGTGGGCAATAGAGTTAATACTTAGTTTTCAGTGAACGGCTGGAATTAGTGCTGGCCTAGGTTCTTTACATGTGCCTACGCGTGTTTACGGTCTCGAATTTAGAGCACCTCTCGATGGCCACAATTTATTGCAATATCTACAAGTGCGCAACAGACTTTTTATTGTGTAGATGTGCAGCAGGTATTTTTTGCAGCGCAAGCAGTTCATATACTCATTCCATCAGAGAGAATTAGGAAAGAATGAATTTCTAGAGGTTTTTGCAATTTACGTTTCTACAGATTAGTGAACAATGAACATCTCTACAGATCGTTGAAAAAATGGCGATTCTACTTGTTGTTGAATAAACAGCCCTCAACTAGCCGTATTCACGGGAGCACGCATGTGGATACGACGTGGTTGAGCGGCAATCTTGGGCTAACTCTCAGCGTTGAGGGAGTGGATTGAGCGCGTCAGTACCTACTGGGCTGACGTCGTGTCGGAGGTGCCGGTGTTAGTCCAGAAAAACACCCAGTTGGCCAACACAGCAACGCCTGCAGGCGTTAGGGTTGCCTGGGGAGCAATCCAGCCCCCGAACCTGCTGACGTTTCTCCTAGTAAATGAAAGGCGGGCGTTTATCGTCGTTTTTGAAACATTGGCTGCAGGCCACGCAATCCGGGGCTTTCAGGCTATTTTGGGTGAGTAGATGAGTGCGCAACCATTCTCGGAGTTTTTGCAAAAAAGGGCTATGCCGTCAATGGGCGAAAACTAGGACTAGAATCCAATAATTTTCATGTATAACAACGGGATAGCTCGATATTTGGTGTCTACACATTCTGCAAAATCGACGTCCTGTGCAAGCCCGGTAAGAACGCTGGAGGTCATATCTGACGCGGGGTTCAGGGAAGCCCAGGGTGGATTTCTACTACTTTCGCGAACGCATCAACTGCCTGGATGGCAGAGCAGACCTGACAACCATAACCTAAAGCCAATCCCCAATACTCAATTTAACATAATATACATTATGCGTAGTCACAGCTATGGCTCCCCGGACCGAGACAGGTGGATTGCAAGCGCCAATAAGCTCCCTCACACCACAACCTTCAAATTACTCACGCTCACTCATTCACACCCATCCCACATCCCACCATAGGACACTGCAGCACTCAGCCCCTAACCAATGCAGTCCAACCCAACCGAAGAACCCTGCGCTCAGGCCACGCTTTGCGCTCGCACGCAACGCCAGTGCTACAGACACGTCGCGCGCCAATCTCGACCTTGTCCAGGCTACAAACTTAACGCCTGTTGAAATCTGCAGTAATCACAGGCCACAGCTGCTGCGCATTTCACGCTAAGGCAGGCACGCTCAAGTAGTCCTCTAAGTTGAATCCACAGGGCACGCCGTGACGGTCAATCTAGCTGTCGACATGAAGCATCTTGTAGAGCCGTCACAACGATCACGCCCAACGACAGCCTGCAAACCTGCCGCAATGCAAGGGCCTGAAACCTGCCGGGCCCTGTGCGATATGCATACAGTTCAGCCAATCCTGCATTAAATCGGCTGCAGGCACGACGCAAACCAATGATCAGCCAGTTACAGCCTCAGCCGGCGCCGAACGTGAACACAGGGAAGGGATTTGATAGACTGACACACCCCGCTAGACGCGTGGGCAAACAACTAGAAGTTAACTCAACTAAAGGACTATTTAGTTGAGTTATTTATGCCATGCCAGGCGCGCAAGTCATGGCCCCTGCCCTTGGGCTTGGTCATTCACCAAGCCCACCGCAGCCTTCACGCGCTAATCACACCATCGGCGTACATGTCGGCGATGATTCGCCAGCCTTGGGCTTCGAGCGTCCACACGAACAGGCTTTTCATGTGAAATGGCGCTGGCTCATCGGTTTGCAGCTCCCACGTCACCCAGGTGTAGGCGACATTCTCTGCCAGGCGGCGAAGCCGATCGATGCGGATGCGGGCCGCATGGGTGTCAGTGACCAAAGTGGCGACCAGGTCGCGCAGCGCCCCGCTGCCCGAGTACAGGTGGGTGGTGCCGGCACCGGTGATTTCGGTGTCGTGGGTATACAGTTCATCGACGATGGCCGCGGCATCTTTTTGTTGCCACAGCGCTTCCAGTACATTCAAGCGCTCTCGCAGGGCATCCCCTAGTTCATTGTTTTGCATGACTGACCTCTTGTTCTGATTGGAATTGGGGTGATCAACGACGTCCGTTGAAGTAGCCGCCCAGTTGGTGGGTGACTTTGCCAAAGGTGTAAATAAAGGCGCGGAACTGTTCTTTGCCGTAGATCTGCGAGCGAGGGATCGAGCTCATGACGTCATAGTGTTTCGAGCCCCCCAATATGCCTTCGGCCAACACCCGGCTGACCACGTGGCTGGGGGTTACGCCGAAGCCGGAATACCCTTGTACATAGAAGGCGTTCGGCCGGCCGGGCAAGGTGCCGATCTGCGGGAACAGGTTAGCCGAGCACTCCATGGGGCCGCCCCAGGCCAGGTCGATCTTGACGTCCTTGAGGTAGGGAAAGATGTTCAACATCAACTTGCGATTCCATTCCTTCAAGTTGTTGGGAATATGGTCAATGCAGTACGTGGCGGCGCCAAACAGCAGGCGGTTTTCATTGGTGACCCGGTAGTAGTCGATCACCGGGCGGATATCACTGAAGGCGCCACGGATGGGGCTGATTTGTTCAATCAACGCGTCCGAAAGCGGTTCGGTGACCAGCTGGAAGGCGTAGGTACTGATCATCGTCTTGTGCAGTTCCGGCTCAAGACGGTCGAGAAAGGCGCCACACGACCAGACGATTTTCTGGGCCTTGACCGAGCCCTTGGCGGTGCGCACATGGATGGTGTCGCCATAGGTGACTTCCAGCACCGGGGTGTTTTCAAACACCTGCCCGCCCAGGCTGACCAACGCTTGCGCCTCACCCAGCAACAGGTTCAGCGAGTGGATATGGCCGTTGCCCATGTGCATCAACGCGCAGCTGTAGGCGTCCGAACCGACGATTTTTTTGACGTCGGCACCTTCCAGGTAGGCGATTTCGCACTCGGGGCTCAGCTCCTTGTACTCTTTCTCCCAGGCTTGCAGCAGCTTGCCTTGGCGTTTGTTGAAGCCGAGGTAACCGTAGCCATGGCGAAAATCGGCATCGATGCAGTACTTGTTGATACGGCTTTGAATAATCGCGGCGCCCTGGTCGCTGATTTCAAAGATCGCCCGCAGACCGTCTTCGCCAACGTGTTTGCGGATCTTCTCCAGGTCATGCCCGATACCGGCCATGACGTGCCCGCCATTGCGCCCCGAGCCGCCGAAACCCAAGTAACGTGCTTCCAGCACCACGACATTCTTGACGCCCTGCTCTGCCAGTTCCAATGCCGTGTTGACGCCCGAAAAGCCACCGCCGATCACTACCACATCCGCTTCGATGTCGTGTTCAAGGTCGGGGAATTTCAGGTCGTATTTACGTGTGGCCGTGTAATAAGTAGTGGGTGTTTCAACAGATAGCATGACACTTCCTCACAACAGTGCGTTCATCAATCATCCGCCTCGGGCCACGCAGGGCGACAACGTTAGCGCTGCGCAGGTCATGGAGGCGACGCACTCATTAAATCGTCGGGCTGTTGAAAGCGACATGCGCCAGAGCGTCAACCAGATGACCCAGGCTGCCAGGATTGAGGCGTTACCGATGAGCTGGCAACGCATGCCGAGCCCCCTTCCCAATGATTAACATGTTACCGAATGGATCAGTTTTCCAGGCTCAGGGGGCCTATGCCCGATCCTCACGCGCACGCCGAATGAGCATGCCGCCCAAGACCCTACGATGACAACATAAGTAATTGATTTATATAGGGTAAAAAATCGTCCGCGCAAAGGCTGAACAACGGCGTGGTTTTTGCGTGGGCAAAGGGTCTTGATGTAAAAAAACCGGTAATGGAGGTTGCAGATGAACACCGTTGGCTCCCTGCACATGCACACGGGTGCGCGCGGCTTCGAGGAGTGGAACCACCACTTGGCCACCCATTGCGGCACCTTCCAGTGCGAGCCACCCGCCGAGCAAGGGCTGCAGGCGTTTTCGGGGGGTATCCTGCCCTCCTCCAGTGGCCAAGCCATCTGCCCGGGCTCGCGAATCGTCAGCAACTGCCAACATGTGCACCGCCAACACCGCGATATTCGGCAGGATGACCGGGACTTTTATTACCTAGTGATGCAGATGAGTGGGTCAGGCCTGATGTGCCAGGACGACGGCCAGGTCATGCTCAGCGCCCATGACCTGGTACTGCTGGACGTCAACAAGCCGTGTGATTTCTATTTCAACGGCCTCTCCGATCAATTGTCGTTGATCATCCCGCGGCATTTTATCGAGTCGCGATTCCGTCACCGGCAGTTGCTGCTCAATCATCGGATCGCGGCTGATTCCAGGCTGGGGATGCTGACCGGGCTGCTCACCCAGCAATTGTTCGATGCACAGCCTGGGTGTGACGAGGAATCGGAGGCCTTGCTGGACGCGTTGTTGGCCTTGCTGCGCCCCAACGTCACTGAAAACCTGGCAACCCCCCTACCCTATCAAGAGCAAACCCAGCTTCACATGCTGCAAAAAGCCAAGGCCTTTATTGAAGCGCAGTTGATCAACAGTGACCTTACGCCGTCGATGATCGCCGACAGGATCGGCACGTCGGTGCGCAACCTGCACCGTCTGTTCGCCCACGGCGATACCACGATCGGCCGCTATATCCTGGAAAGACGATTGGAACAGTGTGCCGAGCAACTGAAAAGCGAGGGTGCCTACGAAAAGGTCTCCAGCGTGGCGTACCAGTGGGGCTTTAGCGACGTCAGCCATTTCTCACGTTCGTTCAAGGCGCGCTATGGCGTCTCGCCCAAGGCGTTTCGCCAACACTAGCCGTGGCGCCGTCAAGCGCGCGAGACGCCGCGCTTTTCAGGAACACATCGCCGATTCGACGCGGTAATCGCGCGGGGACCGCTGGTACTGTTTCTTGAAGATCTTGCTGAAGTGCGCCGAGTCCGAGAACCCCCAGCGATAGGCGATCTCAGTGATGTTCTCATGCCGCAGGCACGGGTTGCCCAGGTCGCTGGCGCAGCGCTGCAGGCGCGCCCGTTGAATGAAACGGCAGACACTGTCGCCGCTGTTTTCAAAGGAGCGGTACAGGTGCCGTATAGAGATGCCCAACTGGTTGGCCATCCACTCGGGGCTTAACTCGGGGCTGTGCAGGTGCTCGCCGACCATGCGCTCGATTTGCCGGCGCAGCCCGCTGATTTCCAAAATGTCTTCTAGCCCCTGGCAATTGGGCCGCTCGATCAGCGTCGGCTGCAGCAGCGCAATGATCGCGTCCTGCATGCCCATGCCGTCATCGCCGGTAAAGCAGTCTTCCTGGTCTTGCAGGATCTGATTGACCAGCGAGCGCAGCAAGCGGCCGCTGGGTGAGCGTGTCTGTAGTTTCCCGGACAAGCTGCCGTGGGGGCTAAGGGCTCGCACCCGGTCGCGGGAAATCGAGATGGAGACGTGCTCGATCAACCCTTGGGGTTCGACGCTGCACTCACCGGCCTGGTCCATGATCGCCAATTCGCCGGGCGCAAGCTCGATGGCATGCCCATCCAGGTGAAGCTGGCAAAAGCCTTTGCGCTGCACGATCAGGAAGCAATAGCGGTCATCAGCGTTGTCGACGTTCTGCCGAGGCTTTGCAATCTGCCCGGCGTTGGTGCGCACTTCGGCCAGGCCGACGCCACCCAGGTCACGTTGCGACAATTCGCCAATAAACAGCGAGTGTTCGGGACGAAGGTGGGTGGTAAATGCACCGCACGCATCCCAGATGGCTTTATCCCAGTGCAGGGTTTTATGCCGCAGCCCATCTTGATTCATGATTGGCTCTCTTCGCGGACTGATTGCCCGCTTTTTCTTGGATTTATGGCCAATAGTTAACATGTTATTGAAATTTATTTCAACTCCGGCCGTCACTCCTCCACCAAGCAAAATTCGTGACAACCGCAGCGAGGGCGCCAAACTCAGTCGTTAATATTTCATCTAGATGAACTGCCCAGGCAGTCTGTTCACGTGTACTCCTTTGCCCTGCACGTGGCAATAAAAAAGCCGCAACCCGTTGGGGGTTGCGGCAATGGACAGGGTTACTCAATACGATGGGGGGATCACACCTCGTTCAGGATCCTCGACAGGCCCTGGTACAACTCGGGACGCGCGAACTTGAACCAGTAGGCCGTAACGATGCCGATCAAGGCGACCGCTAGCATGCCCAAGGGAATCGCGTCGTTGAAAATCGAATCGCCGCCGGTCAACAGCGGCATGTTGGTGACGATCACCGTCAAGCCGCACGCCAGGGCAATCGCACTGCCCAATGGCGCCAGCAGGCGTTGCCAGACGTTGGTGCCGTGCCGCTCGCGGTGGAAAAAGCGAATCACCGCAAGGGAGGTCAACAGCTGCACCGCGACAATCCCGATGGTGGCCGGTGCACTACCAATGGGCAGTACCTGGGTCATCGGGTCTACGTGAAACAGGCCGAATACCGCCAGCAAGATCACGCTGAACAGCGTTTGCACGGTGCTGGCAACGTACGGGGTGTTGTGCACCTGGTGCGTGCGAGCAAACCGGTGCCACAAGATGCCTTCGCGCCCCATGGCATACAGGTAGCGCGACAACGAGTTGTGAAAGCTGAGCAGCACCGCGAACAAGCTGGTGATCAACAGAATGTTCATGGCATCGGCCAAACCTGGGCCCACCAGGTGGGTTGCCAGTGCGAACCAGATGCCGCCCGGGTCCTGGGTCACGCCTGCGACGATCTGGTCAGGGCCCACGGCAACCACCAGCAGCCAGGACGACACGGCGAAAAAGCCCATGATAATCAGCAAGGCCAGGTAGGTTGCCCGCGGCAGGGTGCGCGCCGGATCTCGCGCTTCCTCGGCGTAGATGGCCGTGGTTTCAAAGCCCATGAAGGCTGCGCCGACAAACACCAGCGCCGCGCCGAAACCTGGCACGAAGACGTTGCTGGGCGCGAAGGCGGTCATGCTGAAACCTGCTGGCCCGCCGCCGTGGTACACCACTGCGGCGTCGAACACCACGATCACGGCCATCTCGGCCAGCATCAACAAGCCCAGGAAGCGGCCGTTGAAGGCGACGTTACGCGTGCCGAAAAACTGCACCACGATGGCTATCACGATCGAGACCAGCCACCACGGCACGGTCCAGCCCAGGTGGGACAGTGCATCGGCGCTGAAAAAGCCGATCAGCCCGTAACAGGCGACCTGCATCCCGGCGTAGGCCACGATGGCCAGGAAGGCTGACGCGGTACCCAGCGGCCGGCCCAGCCCAGTGGACACGTAGGCATAAAAGGCACCGGCGTTGCGAATATGGCGCCCCATGGCCACAAACCCGACGGCAAACAGCAGGTACGCCAGGCCAACCACCAGGAACGTACCGGGGATGCCGATGCCGTTACCCATTTGAATGGCCGTCGGTACGGCACCAATCAGGCCGGTCAGCGGCCCGTTGGTCGCCAGCACAAAGAAAACGATGCTCCACATGCCCACGGCGTTTTTTCTTAATGCGCCGACATTTGTATTTGACGACTCCATAACCCGTCCCTCGTTAAAGCAATGAATGAAGTGCTACGAGGCGACAGTGCCATTGAGCAAGGGGCCGGTCTTGTACATGCCGGTATGGCAGTTGTGTTTTTCTGCCACGTTCACTGGGTAAAAGTGCGTTTGGCACTCATAGACGCATGGATGTCTGGGATAGCAAAGAACAGGGGCGGCGTATGGCCATAGCCTCTGCTCGGCAGCGGGCGCACTTGCCTCGGCTGCCTGGCCTCACTCGCAACGTGCCGGGTGTATTCCTGCTAATGGTCCTGGAGAAACATCATCATGAAACGCAAGCCAATGCACCTGACCCTGCTCTATCGCTCTACCTCTCTCACGTTGCTGGTGGCATTGGCGCCGTTGGCCAATGCCCTTTCTTTATACGCCGATGACCAGACCCAGGTGGATGCCAAGTTGGTGGCCGCCGCCGGGGTATTTTCCAGCAAGCAAAACTACGACCAATCCGGTACCCGTACCAAAGGGTCGAGCAACTGGCAGGAGTCGGTGTTTCAGTATGGCTTGGACATCAAGCATGCGAGCCCACAGTATGGCAATACTTACGCCTCGCTTAATTGGGTGTCTTCGGGCACTTATGGTGACGGTGACCCGGCGGGCTGGTCGAGCGGCTCGGAACGCACCACCAAGATCGAGGATGCCTTCGTCGGCTGGCGCTCGGCCAACCTGTTCCCGGTATTGGGCACTGACGGCGTGGACTTCTCCGTGGGCCGGCAAAACATCGTCATCGGCGACGGCTTTCTGGTGTCGGGAGATGCTTTGAACCTGGGCAACGAAATCGCCAACGGCAAATTGAACCGCGGGGGGGCGTATTACCTCACGGCGCGCAAAGACTTTGACCGCACGGTGGTGTTGCGCCTGGGTGGCAAGCAAGGCTGGCGCAGTGACTTGATGTGGCTTAAATCCGATAACCCGGCGCAAGCCAACCCAGAGGTGGCGGTGGGCACGCTTGAGCACGTGGCCGACAAAGCCACGTTTGGCCTGACCTACCTCAAGGTGCTGGATACCGACAAAGACCTCGCCGAGCTGACCTACCCGGATCGCAAGGGCATGAAGCAATACAGCGTGCGGGCCACGGGCAATGCCGGCGTGCCCAACCTGTTTTTGTCCAGCGAGTATGCCCGTGAAGAAAAGACCAATGGCGACGCGAACGCCTGGTACGTGGAAGCCGGCTGGACGTTCAGCGATCTGCCGCTCAAGCCGGTGGTCAACTACCGCTACAGCCGATTTTCGGACGGCTATGACCCGATGTTCTACGGTAACGGCCGAGCACTGGGCACCTGGTTCCAGGGCGAAGTGGCGTCCAACTACGCTGGCCCCTTCAACAGCAACACGCAAGTGCACCACGTCGGCGTCAAGGTCGCGGCAACGCCAACCGTGAACGTCGGCACGCTGCTGTATGACTTCTCGACCCTGGACAAGAGCCAGCAGAACCTGAACGCCCGTGAGGCGGACCTGTACGCCGAGTGGACCATCAACGAGCACTTTACGCTGTTGCCACTGGTAGGCTTCTACAAACCGGAGAAAAGCGCCGACAGCGGTGGCACGCAGTTGGGCAACAGCAATACCAACGTCTACGCGCAGGTAATTCTGGCCGCCTCGTTCTGATAAAACACACTCAAGGCCGGCAGCCATAGGGCTGCCGGTCAGGTGCCCCGCCCTAGTGCTTTTGCTGATGCAGCATCGTTTGAATCTGATGGGTCGCCTGGCGGGTGCTTTCGGCGAGCTTGCGCACCTCATCGGCCACCACCGAGAACCCTCGCCCGACCTCGCCGGCGCGAGCTGGCCCGCAAGTAGGTGGCCCAGAGCCTCGGTGAGCTCCGCCGCCACCTTGTTCTTCTTGAAGATCATCTACGCACCGTCGACCTTTGAATCCATGAACGGTGGATCTGATCGTAAACCGAAGGCAAATGCTTGTGTGTGTGCGTGCCAGCGCAGTTGTGTGTTCAGGTAAAAACAAACAGGGCGCCTGGTGGGCGCCCTGCGTGCAACAACGTGGCCTGGACGATCGCACGGTTTACCGCGCGTGATTGTCGTAGGGGTTCAATGCCTGCAACACCTGGTCATGGGCCTTTGCTATCGCCGCCTGGGTGCGAAAGCCCTCGCTGCCCAGCCCGGCTTTCTGGTCCTGCTTGACGGCCGCCTCGATCACCTGCAAGTAACTCTGCGACTTGGACACCTCTTTGGGCGTCACGGTGGTTTCTTCCAGCTTGCCCATCACGTACTTCGATACCTTGGTGGTTTGCGAAGCGTCCTGCTTGAGTGTCGCGTCGACCAGTTCGCCCTTCTGGTAGGCGATGCTCGCCGTGCTGCTGGCACTGTCATCGAGCTGGTAGTAGTAATAGTTCTGGTCTTTGTTCAGGTTGCCCAGCGCCAATGCCGTGCCGGGAAACAGGCTTTTGTGGTAACTGGCCTTCAGGTGCGATTGCTGTTGCTGGGCGATGGAGCGATCCAGCGGGTTGCCCTGCACGTCGGTTTTCTGTGACGCGGTGTATTCGAAACTGTCGGTCTCGCCGCTGCGCATTGGGTTGGGCGAGGCGTCGGTCTGCTTGATCGATGCGGTGAAGTCGGCCAGCCCCGTCAACATCGCGTGCTCGGTGTCATTCAGATCCAGTGGGGTGGCGCTGTTGGCCGACGTCGACGCGGTGGCCGAGGGGCCGTTCAGCGAGGTGAAGGCATCCTTGAACAGGTTCATCAGGTCGGCATCGCCTTTGCCGCGTTTGCCTGCGGCATCAAACTGCGCGAGGAAGGCATTCAGCGCCTGGGCTTGCTGTTGGGCGGTGCCCAGGATCGCCGCATTGCGGGTGTCCACCGTCAACTGCACATCACCACTCGGGCCGCTGGCCTTGACGCTTTGCTTGTCGGCATCGGCGTGAAAGCTCAGGGTCTGGACGTCGGCGTCGCTGACTTGCAGTTGCGAGGTCAGGTCCACGGAGGTGAACACGCTCTTGTCGAACTGGGACAGCCCGTCCAGGTTCAGCCGCGGTGGCACTTGGGTCAAGCCGTCGATGGCCGACTGAAAGCCATCGGCCAATTTGCCGACGGCGGCCAATTCGGTGTCGCTCAGATCGCCGCCCGTCACGTCCATCTGCACCGCCAGGCCATTGGCTTGGCTGGCGAGGCTTAAGGTAATGGTCTTGCCACTGGCCGTGGTCAGGGTCAACGAAATGCTGTTGTCGGTGCTGGCGTGCAGGCTTTTTTGCGCCGAGGCCAGTTGCGCCGCCGCGGTTGTTTTCGACGAGTTGATCACGGACTGGGAGTAGTGGCTGCCACCGCCCTTGGCCAACTGGGTGAGCAGCGCGGCGCCCAGGTTCTTGAACCGGCTGGCCGAGTCCACGCTGCCGAAATTGTTGCTTAACGTCGAGGTGACCGCGTCCTTGGCCGTGCTGTTCTCCCACGCACTGACCGGCTCTGCATCGGTCAGCACGCCGCGCATCGAATACACCTGGGTGTCGCTGCTGGTGGCTTGGCCAAGCGTTACGATGGCTGCTGGTGCAGACACCGCCGCAGCCTGCGCGGTTACGGTCTGGGCGGGCGGCAGGCTGGTGGCCAGCGAGGCAAGGTTAAGCTGCGGGGTCACAAGTGAAGCCGTTATCGAGGTCATGAGAGTTATCCATTCTCCGCATTATTGTATCGGATCCATTACATGTAACGGCCTGGGGTGGTAAACCTTTAGCGCAAAGCAAACGTTTGATTTCCAACTCCTGGCTATCGGTAATCCCCCTGCCAAACGGACACCGATACCCAGCAACGCACCGCCCCCCTATACTGGCAACCTCTGAACCGTTGCAGTAAGGGAAGCACTCTTGAAACGCGATTTAAGGCTGGCTTCCCTGTTGACCCTGCTGGTGTGTGCAACGGTGGCCTTGTTGACGGGCTGGCAGATCTGGACCGCGCGCGAGAACACCTTGAGCAATATCGAGGTGGACACGCTGAACCTCACCCAGGCGCTCAATACCTACACCGACGGCATGTTCAAGCAGAGCGAGCTGGTGTTGATTGCCTTGGCGCAAATCGCCGAGTCCGAGGGCGTGGGGCCCCCACAGCGCGAACGCCTGCAACGCTTGATTGCCCAGGACATGAGCGCCCTGCCCCAGCTCAACAGCGTGGTGTTGTATGACGATAAGGGCAATTGGGTGCTATCCAACTCAGCCTTGCGGCCCGCTGACTCCAACGGCAACGACCGCGAGTTCTTCATCCACCACCGTGACCACCCCGACCGCGGCGTGTTCATCGGCCCCACCATCCGCAGCAAAGCCACCAACGCCTGGGTGATTTCGGTCAGCCGGCGGCTTGAGCATGCCGATGGGCGCTTTGCCGGGGTGATCGCCGTCACCATCAGCCTGGAGCACTTCCTCAAGCTGTACCAAAGCATCCAAGTGGGCAAGCTGGGCGCCATCAGCCTGACCACCTCGAGCGGCCAGGTGCTGGTGCGCTACCCCTTCCGCGAACAGGATATTGGCCGCGACCTGTCGTCTGCGCCGATCTTCAACGACGACCTGCGCCAGGCCCGCAGCGGCACCACGCGCTTTGCCTCCAAGGTGGATGGCATCAAGCGTTTGTACGCGTTCAAGAAGAGTGACCAATACCCCTTGGTGACCACCGTGGCCCAAGGGCAGGCCGAAGCCATGCAAGGGTGGTGGGACCAGTCGCAGAAGCTTTTGGGGGTGGTGCTGTTGCTGCTGGCCTTGCTGGTGGCGCTGGGCCAGCGGCTCAAGACCCACATCAATTACCGGATCAAGGCCGAACTCCAACTGCGCAAAAGCCAGAGCTCGCTGCTGGCGCTCAACGACGAGCTGGAAGTCCTGGCGTCGGTGGACAAGCTCACGGGCCTGGCCAACCGCCGGCATTTCGATGAGTTTCTGGACAGCGAACTCAAGCGCGCCCGGCGCACCGAAAGCCCGCTGTCGCTGCTGTTGATCGACGTGGATTTTTTCAAGCTGTACAACGACACTTACGGGCATATCGCCGGCGATCAGTGCCTGCAGCAGGTCAGCCAGATCATCAGCGCTTGCGCGCGCCGGCCAGGCGACCGGGTGGCGCGTTACGGCGGTGAAGAAATCGCCATCGTGATGCCCAACACCGATGGGCCCGGCTGCCATTCGGTGGCGCGTTGCATACTGCAAGCCATCGTCGAGGCTGGGATAGCGCACGCGCAAAGCCCATTGGGCGTGATCACCGTGAGCATTGGCGCCGCCACGTGCGTGGCGCCCTATGGCGAACCACAGGCGTTGATCGAAATTGCCGATCGGGCGTTGTATCAGGCCAAGGCCGAGGGACGAAACCGCTTGAGCGCACTCTAGACTCTGTACGACAAGTGTTTGAGCGAAGCTTAGGCAAGGCGAAAACAGGCGAGGAAAGGACCGGGGTCGCGCTCGACTTTACTGGTTATCCATGAGCATTGCGGTCGGACTCGCGCACGCGCCTGTTTTCATCGCGGCATAATCGAGCTCAGATACATTTCGTACAGAGCCTAATCTCCCAACGGACCACCTTACACCTTTCGTGGACGAGCCCAAGCCATGCCCGACCTGACCACCTTGCGCGACGACACCCCTGGCACCCACCAGGTCATGCACTTCAACAACGCCGGGGCCGCGTTGCAGCCCTCCGCCGTGCTGAACGCCGTGACCGCGCACCTGCACAACGAGGCCCTGTGGGGCGGCTACGAGGCCGCCGCCCTGGCCAGCGCCCCGTTGGACGCCGTGTACCGCTCCATCGCCCGGTTGCTCAATGCCCACCCACAGGAAATCGCCGTGGTCGAGAACGCCACGCGCGCCTGGGACATGGCCTTCTACGCACTGCCGTTGCAGCCAGGTGAGGTGATCCTGACCAGCAGCAACGAGTACGTCGGCAATTACATCCCCTACCTGCAGTTGCAGCGCCAGCGTGGCATCGAGATCCAGGTGCTGGCCGATGACCACAATGGCCAGGTGTCACTGAGCGCCTTGGCCGAACGCCTGGCGCAACCGGGCGTGGCGCTGGTGTCATTGCCGCTGCTGGCCACCGATGGCGGCCCGCTGCAACCGGTGCGCGAGATCGGCGCCCTGTGCCGTGCCGCCGGGGTGACCTTTTTACTGGATGCCTGCCAGGGCGTCGGGCAACTGCCGCTGGATGTGCGGGAGATCGGCTGCCATATCCTCACCGCGACCAGCCGCAAATACCTGCGAGGGCCGCGCGGCATGGGCTTTTTGTATATCGAAAAAGGCCTGTGCGAACAGCTCGAGCCGCCGTTTCTGGACCTGCACGCGGCCACCCTGGTGGGGCCGGCGCAGTTCGACATTCGCAGCGATGCCCGGCGCTTCGAGGCTTGGGAATGCAATGTCGCGGCCAAGCTGGGCCTGGGGGCTGCGGTGGACTATGCACTGGAGGTCGACGTCGAGCGGATCTGGGAGCGTATCCAGCAGTTGGCAGGCTACCTGCGGCGTGAATTATCGGGTATCGCCGGCGTGCAGGGCGAGGATGCGGGCGTGTGCACGAGCGGGATCGTCACCTTCACGCTGGACGCCTGCAGCCCGCTGAGGGTCAAGCAGGTCCTCGCCCAGGCGAGCAAACCGATCAATGTGTCGGTGACACGCGGTCGAACGGGGCCTGAGCGGGTGCGGGCCTCGGTGCATGCCTACAACACCGAGGCGGAAATCGATGCGTTGGTGGCGGCGGTTCGCGGCATCACGGCGGTGTAGGCTTCGCGGATAAACCCGCTCCCACCCTGCCTAACGGCGAAGCAGCAACTTGCTGGCCTCGAACCGATGCCCCGCCGAAAACAGCCGCCGATACGTCAGCAGTACCGCAATCACGGTGCCGAGCGCCGACGCCGCCGCGATCAGGAACATGATGACGATCTGGTAGCGCACCGCCTCCATCGGGTTTTCACCGGCCAGCACCTGGCCGGTCATCATGCCCGGCAAGCTGACCAGGCCCACCACGCTCATCTGGTTCAGGGTCGGGATCATGCCCGCGCGCACCGCCTGGCGTGCGGGCAGGCGCGCAGCTTCCCAGCGGCTGCCGCCCAGGGCCAGGGTCATTTCGATCACCCCGCGCCCGGCGGTCAGCTCCTGGGTCATGCGTTCGATGCCCAACGAGACGCCGGTCAGGGTGTTGCCCAAAATCATGCCCAGGATCGGGATGGCGTATTGCGGCTCGTACCAGGGGTGCACGCCGATCACGGCCAGCAACCCTACAGCCGCGACCAGCCAGGTGCCCAGCCAGATCGAGACGATGCTGTCGGTGCGTTGGCCGGCGTAGGTGCGCTGGCCGCGCGCGGACGCCGACAGGCCGGCAATCAGGGTCATCAGGCACATCACCGGCACTACCACGTACCAATAGGGGTACCGGAAGATCCAGCCCAGCACGTAACCGATGGCCAGCAATTGCACCACCGTGCGCACCGAGGCCACCAGCAACTGACGGCCCAGGCCCAATTTGAGCAGCAGCGACAACACGCCATTGATCAATACCAGGCACGCCGCGATGCCAATGTCCCAGGCCGACAGGCTTTGATAGTTCATGCCAGGGCCCCTGCGATCATGTTCAATTGCCGGTTGCTCACGCGCTGCGCCTGCTGCGGGTCATGGGACACCCACAAGTACGCCCGCGTGCCGGGTGCCTGGCCGAACCAGGCGCCCACCAATTGCTCGACCTGCGCGGCCGAGGCCGGGTCCAGCGCGGCGGTGGGTTCGTCCAGCAGCAGCACGTCGGGGTCCAACTGCAACACCCGAACCAGCGCCAGCACTTGTGCCTCGCCGCCGGACAGGTCAGCACTGTGCTTGTCCAAAAAAGCGGCCGGTTTGCCCGCCTGTGCCAGCAATCGCTGGACCGTCGGCAAGTCGAAACGCGCTTTGGCAAACACTTTCAGGCCATAGGGGTAACGCAGGTTGTCGGCCACCGTGCCGTCCAATAGCCCAGGCTTTTGCGCGATGTAGCACACCCGGCTGCGATAGGCCGGGACGTGGTCAGGTGCCACAGGGTGGCCCTTGAACAGCAACTCGCCACGGCTGGGAGCGTCCAGCAATGCCAGGGCGCGCAAGAAAACACTCTTTCCCGAACCCGACGGCCCGGTGATGGCGACCCGGTCGCCGCCGTTCAAGCGATAGTCGGTGGGGTGCAGCAGGACGCTGCCGGTATTGGCATCCAGGCGCGACAGCTGCCGCGTTTCTATCAAGTCATTCAAGGGCGCGGGGCCTGTGCAGGAAGATGGCTGTATCAGAGCACATTCGGCGCACAGGCTCTACAGCCTAGCCATTGACCGGTCGCCAGCCCAGGCCCAGGGCCTTGTGCAGCGAGGCAAAGTCCTTGAGCAATTGCGCGTCGCCGCTGATGCGATTTTGTTCGGCATCGAAGCGCGTGCGTTCGGCGTCCAGCCAGTCCAGGGTGCTGGCGGTGCCGGCGTCATAGCGCTCGCGGGTCAGGCTGGCGGCGCGCCCCGACGAGGCTTCGATGTCGCGCAACAGCACCACGTTCTCGCGCTGGTGGCCGTAGCGTGCAAGCGCGCTGTCGGCATCGCGCAAGGCGCCCAACACCACGCTGCGGTAATGCGCCTGGGCTTCGTCGCGCCCACCTTCGGCGCTGTCGATGCTGGCGGCCACGCGACCAAAGTCCAGGGCGTTCCAGCTCAAGCGCGGGATCAGCAGCCAGGTGCCGTTGTCCTTGCGCGCCAGGTGCGAGGGGTCACCAGCGCTGAAGCCCAGGTCGCCCATCAGCGACAATTTGGGGAACCAGTCGGCTTTCTTTTCGCCGATCTGCGCGTTGCTCGATGCCAGTTGGCGTTCGGCCGCGCGGATGTCCGGGCGCGCTTTTAGCAGTGCGGCGGGGTCTGCCACCGGCACGCTGGCGGGCACCTTGGGCAGGTCGGCAGGTTGCGCCAGGCGGCTGTCCAGCGCGCCTGGCTCAAGGTTGCACAGCACCGCCAACTGGTCCAGCGACTCGATAATGTCGGCCTGCAGCGGCAAACGCTGGGCTTGGGTGGTTTGCCACTGGGTGGTCACCTGCTCCAGTTGCAGCTGTGAGGCCACGCCGCGGCCGCGACGCTGGCGGGTCAAGTCCACCACCTGGGCCTCCAGGTCGGCCGAGGCATTGACCAGGGCCAGCCGCGCCTGTTGGTCACGCAGGCTCACGTAGGCCTGCACCACGTCGGCCGCCAGTTGCACCTGGGTGTCGGCCAGTTGTGCGCTGGAGGCCTGGGCGCTGGCGCTCGCCGCTTCAATGGCCCGGCGCGTGCCACCGAACAGGTCGAGCTCCCAACTGGCATCGAAATCGGCCAGGTACAGCTGCAACGGGCCACGGCCGCCGCCACTGTCACCCCCGGTCAACTGCGACAGGTCCGGCGAGCGCAGGCGCACGGCGGTCAGGTTAGTGCTGACCTTGGGCCGCCCCGCCGCCTGCTCGCTGCTCAAGCCCGCGCGCGCCTGGCGCAAACGTGCCTGGGCGGTCTGGATGTCCGGGCTGTCCTTGAGCGCGGCCTCCACCAATGTGTCCAGCTGGCTATCACCCAGGCCCCGCCACCAATCGGCGGCGGCGGGCACGCTGGCTGCCGCAGGGTCGGCGTGGGGCAAACGCCCGGCGGCCAGGGTTTTCTCGGCCACCACGGGGGCGCCGTGGTAATCCGGGCCCACGGTACAGCCGGCGAGCAACGCCAGGGTCACAGCGAGCACTAAGGGTCTTGGGGTCATCGTACAGGGCTCGCGGCAGGTTTCTGGAGTAATAGGGCCAACGGAATGCACACCACCAAGGCGATCCCCAGCAGGTAAAAGCATTCGTTGAAAGTCATCACCGACGCCTGGCGCGCGACGCTGGCGCTCAGTTGGGCAATGGCCTTGAGTTGGGCCAGAGCCTGGTCGCCGGTCTGGGCCAGGAAGCCTTGGGTCTGGGCGGCCATGTGGTCCTGGCCCAGGGTGCTGTTGGCGGTCAGCGACTCACGGATCATCGCGTCGTGATAGCTTTGCCGACGGTCAATCAGCACTCCCATCAGCGCCAGGCCGATCGAGCCCCCCAGGTTGCGCGCCATGTTGTAGAGCCCGGCCGCGTCCCCTGCTTCATGGGTGGCGACCGCCGCCATGGACGCCGAGTTCAGGGGCATCATCGCCAGGATCTGGGCAAAGCCGCGCACCAGTTGCGAGGCATAGAAGTCATGGCCCACGCTGTCGCTGGTCAAGTTCACGTCCATAAAGCAACTGGCGGCGAACATCACCAGCCCCAGGCTGACCAGCCAGCGGCTGTCGGCACTCTGCAGCAGTTTGGGCAGCACCGGCATCAACAGGAACGCCGGCAACCCCGACAGCAGCATGATGGAGCCAGCCTGCTGGGCGTTGTAGCCGGCGATGTTGCCCAGGAACTGCGGCAGCAGGTAACTGATGCCATAGATGGCCGCGCCAACGGTCGAGACGATGAAGATCACCGAGGCGTAGCGCGGGTTGCGCAGCAGGCCCAGGCGCACGATGGGTTTGCGCGCGGTGAACTGCCCCAGCGCCACCAGGAAAAAGCCCAAGGCCGACAACAGGCTCAGGCCGATGATCAAGGTCGAGTCGAACCAGCGTTCGCGCTGGCCTTCTTCCAGCACCACGGTCAGCGTGCTCAAGCCCAGGGCCAGGCCGAGAATGCCGGTCCAGTCGGCCTTGATAAACTGCTCCAGGTCGGACTTCTCCGGCTTGAGGCCGCTCCACAGCAAGGCCACCAAGGCCACGCTGACCGGCACGTTAACAAAGAAACACCAGCGCCAACTGGCGTTCTCGGTCAGCCAGCCGCCCACCACTGGGCCCATCAACGGCCCCAGCAGCACCGTCAGGCCGAACACCGCCATGCCCACCGACATCTGGTGCGCCGGCAAGCGCGTGCGGATGATGGTTTGCGCGGTGGGGATCATCGCCCCGCCGGCAAAGCCCTGGCCGATGCGCCCCACCACCATCGCCATCAGGCTGGTGGACAGGCCGCAGTACATGGAAAACACCGTGAACATGATCGCGGTGCCCATCAAAAACCGGCGCAGGCCAAACACCCGGGTCAGCCAGGCCGCCAGGGGGATCATGACGATCTCCGACATCAAATAACCGGTGGAGATCCAGGTGCCCTCGGTGCCGGAGGCGCCGATCTGGCCTTGGATTTGTGGCAGGGCCGAGTTGGTGATGGAAATGTCCAGGGTCGCCAGCAATGCACCCAGGGATCCGGCCGCCACGGCGACCCAGTCGGTGAGCGTAGCGTTGGCGGCACGCGGCGCGGCGGCCGGCGCAGGCGTCGCGAGGGCCTCAACCATGGTGGCGCAGGTCCACGTCCACGGTGGCCGACAGGCCTGGTACCAGCACCGCCCGCACATCGTCGGGCACATCCAGTTGGATGCGCACCGGCACCCTCTGGACGATCTTGGTGAAGTTGCCCGTGGCATTTTGCGATGGCAGCAGCGCGAACTGCGAGCCAGTGCCCGGCGACAGGCTGTCGATATGCCCGGCCAATTCCTGGCCCGGCAAGGCGTCCACGTGCACGGTCACTTTTTGCCCAGGGCGCATCTGGCCGATCTGGGTTTCCTTGAAGTTGGCGGTCAGGTACAGCGCCTGCACCGGCACCACGGTCAACAGCCGGGTGCCCGGCTGGGTGAACTGGCCCACGCGTACGCTGCGGTCGGCCACCCGCCCGGCCAGGGTGCTGACCACCGTGGTGTCCGCCAGGTCCAGTTGCGCCTGCTGCGCGCTGGCCTGGGCCACTGCCAGTTGCGCGCGGGTCTGCTGCAACTGTGCCTTGAGGGTGCCCACCCGGGTTTGCGCCGACAGCACCGCCGCCTGGTGGGCCGCAAGGCCGGTGTTGGCTTGCGCTGCCTTGTTGTCAAGGTCAGCCAGGCGCTCTTCGGTCTCCGCACCGGAGCGGGCCAGTGGGGCATAACGCTGTACCTGCCCCTGGGCATGCCGGGCATCGGCACTGGCACCGGCCAGTTCCGCCTTCGCCTGGGCAATGCTGGCGTCCTGCTGTTTAAGGTCGGCCTCGGCGCGGGCCACGTCGGCCTGGCGCGAGGCCACGGTGGCCTGGGCCTCGTCCAGGGCAGCCTGGTATTTGCGCGCATCCAGGCGTACCAAGGGCTGGCCGACCGCGACCGTGTCGTTATCCCCCACCAGTACCTGCGCCACGTAACCGCCGACCTTGGGCGCCACGGTCATGCTGTCGGCCTGCAGGTAGGCGTCATCGGTGCTTTCGAAGAATCGCCCACTGAACCACCAGTGCGCGCCCCAGCCCAGCCCGGCCACCAGGGCCAGCGCGCCCAAGCCCAGCAGCACACGACGGGGTTTGGCATTGCGCTCGGCGGGCGCGGTATCAGCCACAGGTTGCAGACGGTCGTGTTGACCCAGGGGACGATCGACGGACATGCCGTACTCCAAAATATTCCAGTTGGAATAAAGTGCGTTTCTGGCGAAATTATGTCAAGTGATATAATTTAACCCTTCACTCCCGCAAGGCACTTGGACATGGCACGACATCGACCCGCAACCGAAGGCGGCTACCAGCGCGGCGAAGACACCCGCGTGCGCATCATCGAGGCGGCGCTGGGGCTGTTTGCCGAACGCGGCTTCGAAGGCGCTTCGACCCGCGACATCGCTACTGCCGCCGGGGTCAATGCGCCTGCGCTGCAGTATTACTTCGATAACAAGGAAGGCGTGTACGTGGCGTGCGTGGAGCACATCCTCACGCGCATCTGGGACCAACTGGCCACGACCGTGAACGCGGCCGAGGCGCTGGTCGCGACACCCCAGGCGAGTGACGAGGCGCTGATCGAGGCGTACCTGGGCATTCTTGGCGGGTTCATGTCGTTTATCCACGACACGCCGCAGTCCGATCACTGGCGCCGCTTCATGGCTCGTGAACAGGCGGGCCTGGGACCTCAATCGGCGTTTGACCTGATGGACCAAGGCTTCAACAAGCGCCTGGGGCACGTGACCCGCAGCATCGTCGGCCGGCTGATCGGGCGCAGCGCCACCGACGAGGTCACCATCATCCGCGCCCTGGCGTTCAACAGCCAGGGCATGGTGTTCCGCGTGCTACGCCGGCCGGTGCTCAGTGCGCTGGGCTGGGAGAGCATCGACCTGGAACGCATGGAGACGGTGCGGCGGATATTGCTCTCGCAAAACCGCTTGACCTTGCAGGCACTGGTGCACGAGCGCGAATCGGGAAGACCGGTATAAGGGCGAAACCCCTACAGGAGTACAGATGTACTCCTACTGTGTCCAGGCCACCCCCTTGGTTGTTAAGACATGACCGGGGATAAGACCATTGTCGACAATCATGTTTTATTCTTTGACTTGGATGCACTCAAAAGCTATTTTTGACCTATCGAATCTCTGATGTGTCGACAATATGCTCACTTCCTCTGCCGCCGCCCTGCCCGCTGACGATTCTGAAACCCTCTCGGAAAACGTCTTTCGCCGTATCCAGTCGGCCATCGTCAAGGGCGAAATCGCCCCGGGCAGCAAAATCTCGGAACCGGAGTTGGCGCGCACCTATGGCATCAGCCGCGGGCCGTTGCGCGAGGCCATCCACCGCCTGGAGGGCCAGCGCCTGCTGGTACGCATCCCTCATGTCGGCGCGCGGGTGGTGTCGCTCAACCGTGCCGAACTGATCGAACTTTACGAAATCCGTGAGTCACTGGAGGGCATGGCCTGCCGCCTGGCCGCCGAGCGCATGACCCTGGAAGAAATCGACGAGCTGCGCCGCGTGCTGGAAACCCACGAACGCGACGCGGCCTTCCAGGCGGGTATCGGTTACTACCAGCAGGAAGGCGATTTCGACTTTCATTACCGCATCATCCAGGGCGCCGGCAACCGCACCCTCACCCAGATGCTTTGTGGCGAGCTGTACCAATTGGTGCGCATGTACCGCATCCAGTTCTCTGCCACGCCCAACCGCCCCCACCAGGCGTTTGCCGAACACCACCGCATTCTCGACGCCATCGCCGACCGCGATGGCGAACTGGCTGAACTGCTGATGCGCCGACACATCGGCGCCTCCAAGCGAAATATCGAGCGTCATTACCAGGACGCCGCTCAAACCGTTAGTCCAAGAGGCGAGTCATGAATAATAAAAGCACCCCCGGCCAACGCTTTCGCGATGCCGTCGCCAGCGAACACCCCTTGCAGGTGGTGGGCGCGATCAATGCCAACCATGCGTTATTGGCCAAACGGGCCGGCTTCAAGGCCATCTACCTGTCCGGTGGCGGCGTCGCGGCGGGCTCCCTGGGCTTGCCGGACCTGGGCATTACCGGGCTCGACGACGTGCTCACCGACGTGCGGCGCATCACCGATGTGTGCGACCTGCCGCTGCTGGTGGATGTGGACACCGGCTTCGGCAGCTCGGCCTTCAACGTGGCGCGCACCGTGCGTTCGATGATCAAGTTCGGCGCCGCGGCCATTCATATCGAAGACCAGGTGGGGGCCAAGCGCTGTGGCCACCGCCCCAACAAAGAGATCGTCAGCCAACAGGAAATGGTCGACCGCATCAAGGCCGCCGTCGATGCCCGCACCGACGACAGCTTCGTGATCATGGCCCGCACCGATGCCCTGGCGGTAGAAGGCCTGGAGTCTGCGCTAGACCGCGCCGCCGCCTGCATCGAGGCCGGCGCCGACATGATTTTCCCCGAAGCCATTACCCAGCTTGAGATGTACAAGCTGTTCGCCAACCGAGTAAAGGCGCCGATCCTGGCCAACATCACCGAGTTCGGCGCAACGCCGCTGTTTACCGTGGAGGAGTTGGCCAGCGCCGACGTCTCGCTGGCGCTCTACCCGCTGTCGGCCTTCCGCGCCATGAACAAGGCCGCCGAGAACGTCTACACCGCGCTGCGCCGCGACGGCACGCAGAAAAATGTCATCGACACCATGCAAACTCGCATGGAGCTTTACGACGCCATTGATTACCACGTCTTCGAGCGCAAGCTCGATGCATTGTTTGCGCAGAAGAAAGCCTGACCTGTGGGAGCACGGCTTGCCGGCGATGGCGTGCGCGAGTGCCCCGTCGCAGGCGAGCCTTGCTCCCACAGATGATGAGTCGAATTTCCCAGAATAAATTCAAGAATGGAGAGAACCATGGCCGAAGCAAAAGTGTTGAGTGGTGCCGGGCTGCGTGGCCAGGTGGCTGGGCAAACTGCCCTGTCGACCGTGGGCCAGGCCGGTGCCGGGCTGACCTACCGTGGCTACGATGTACGCGAACTGGCGCAACAGGCGCGCTTTGAAGAAGTCGCCTACCTGCTGCTATACGGCGAGCTGCCCAGTGCCGCCGACCTGGATGGCTACCAGCACAAGCTGCGCACCCTGCGCGACCTGCCACAGGCGCTGAAGGAAGTGCTGGAGCGCATCCCTGCCAAAGCCCACCCGATGGACGTGATGCGCACCGGTTGCTCGTTTCTCGGCAACCTGGAGCCGGAGCTTAATTTCGACCAGCAGCACCAGGCCACCGACCGACTGTTGGCAGTGTTCCCGGCGATCATGTGCTACTGGTACCGCTTCAGCCACCACGGCGTGCGCATCAACTGCGTCACCGAGGAAGACTCCATTGCCGGGCACTTCCTGCACCTGCTGCATGGCAAGGCGCCCAGCGAGTTGCACCGCAAGGTCATGGACGTGTCGCTGATCCTCTATGCCGAGCACGAGTTCAACGCCTCGACGTTCACCGCCCGTGTTTGCGCCTCGACCCTGTCGGACCTGCATTCGTGCATCACCGGCGCCATCGGCACCCTGCGCGGCCCGCTGCACGGCGGCGCCAATGAAGCGGCGATGGCCATGATCGAGAAGTTCAAGTCGCCCGAGGAAGCCACCCGCGGCACCCTGGCGATGCTGGAACGCAAGGACAAGATCATGGGCTTTGGCCACGCGATCTACAAAGACAACGACCCGCGCAACGAGGTGATCAAGGTCTGGTCGAAAAAGCTCGCCGACGAGGTTGGTGACAAGGTCATCTACCCGGTGTCGGTGGCCATCGACAAGACCATGTGGGAGCAGAAGAAACTCTTCCCCAATGCCGACTTCTACCACGCCTCGGCGTACCACTTCATGGGCATCCCCACCGAGCTGTTCACGCCGATCTTCGTCTGCTCGCGGCTGACCGGCTGGGCCGCGCACGTGTTCGAGCAGCGTGGCAACAATCGCATCATCCGCCCGAGCGCCGAGTACACCGGCGTCGAGCAGCGCAGCTACGTGCCCCTAGAGCATCGCTGAACCGCAGGTGCGTGGGGGCAAGGCCCTTGCTCCCACGACGCCCCGCTAAAGTGACTAAACCGTGATCGAGTCCCTGTGCCATGAATACTGATTACCGCAAGAATTTCCCCGGCACCCCACTGGACTACTACGACGCCTGCGCGGCTGTCGAGGCCATCCAGCCGGGCGCCTATGCCACCCTGCCCTACACCTCCCGCGTGCTGGCGGAAAACCTGGTGCGCCGCTGCGACCCGGCCACCCTCAACGCATCGCTTAGCCAACTGATCGAGCGCAAGCGCGACCTCGACTTCCCCTGGTTCCCGGCCCGCGTGGTGTGCCACGACATCCTCGGGCAAACCGCCCTGGTAGACCTGGCGGGCCTGCGCGATGCCATCGCCCTGCAAGGTGGCGACCCGGCCCAGGTCAACCCGGTGGTGCCGACGCAATTGATCGTCGACCACTCCCTGGCCGTGGAAAGCGGCGGCTTCGACCCCGACGCATTCGAGAAGAACCGCGCCGTCGAGGACCGGCGCAACGAAGACCGTTTCCACTTCATCAACTGGACCAAAAAAGCCTTCAAGAACGTCGACGTAATCCCGCCCGGCAACGGCATCATGCACCAGATCAACCTGGAGAAAATGTCGCCGGTGATCCAGGTGCGCGAAGGCGTGGCCTTCCCCGACACCTGCGTGGGCACCGACAGCCACACCCCGCATGTCGACGCATTGGGCGTGATCGCCATTGGCGTCGGCGGCCTGGAGGCCGAAAGCGTGATGCTGGGCCGCGCCTCCTGGATGCGCCTGCCTGAGAGCGTGGGCGTGGAGCTGACCGGCAAGCTGCAACCGGGCATCACCGCTACCGACATGGTGCTGGCCCTGACCCAGTTCCTGCGCCAACAGAAAGTGGTCGGCGCCTGGCTCGAGTTCTTTGGCCAGGGCGCGAGCGCCTTGACCCTGGGCGACCGCGCGACCATCTCCAACATGGCCCCGGAGTACGGTGCCACGGCGGCGATGTTCTACATCGACCAGCAAACCATCGATTACCTCAAGCTCACCGGCCGTGAAGACCAGCAGGTCAAGCTGGTCGAGGACTACGCCAAGCTGACGGGCCTGTGGGCCGACAGCCTGGACACCGCCCGGTACGAACGCGGCCTGAGCTTTGACCTAAGCACCGTGGTGCGCAACATGGCCGGCCCCAGCAACCCGCACGCCCGCCTGGCCACCGCCGACCTGGCCGCCAAGGGCATCGCCGGCGCCTGGGACGACGTGCCGGGGCAAATGCCCGACGGCGCCGTGATCATCGCTGCCATCACCAGTTGCACCAACACCAGCAACCCGCGCAACGTGATTGCCGCAGGCCTGTTGGCGCGCAATGCCAACGCACTGGGGCTGACCCGCAAGCCGTGGGTCAAGTCGTCCCTGGCACCCGGTTCCAAGACCGTGGCGCTGTACCTGGACGAAGCGGGCCTGACCGATGAGCTGGAGCAACTGGGTTTTGGCGTGGTGGCGTTTGCCTGCACCACCTGCAATGGCATGTCGGGCGCGCTGGACCCGGTCATCCAACAGGAAATCATCGACCGCGACCTGTACGCCACGGCCGTGCTGTCGGGCAACCGCAATTTCGACGGGCGCATCCACCCTTACGCCAAACAGGCGTTCCTGGCCTCGCCGCCACTGGTGGTGGCCTATGCCATTGCCGGCACCATCCGTTTCGACATCGAAAAGGACGTGCTGGGCCTCGACGCCCAGGGCAACGAAATCCGCCTGAAAGACATCTGGCCCAGCGATGAAGAAATAGACCGCGTGGTCAAAAGCTCGGTCAAGCCCGAGCAATTCCGCCAGGTGTACATCCCCATGTTCGCCGTGCACGAAGACACCGGCCCCAAGGTCGCGCCGCTCTATGAATGGCGCCCCATGAGCACCTACATCCGCCGCCCGCCCTACTGGGAAGGCGCCCTGGCCGGTGCGCGGCCACTCAAGGGCATGCGCCCGCTGGCCGTGCTGCCCGACAACATCACCACCGACCACCTGTCGCCGTCCAACGCCATCATGCTCGACAGCGCCGCCGGCGAATACCTGGCGAAAATGGGCTTGCCGGAAGAAGACTTCAACTCTTACGCCACCCACCGCGGCGACCACCTGACCGCCCAGCGCGCCACCTTCGCCAACCCGAAACTGTTCAACGAAATGGTTGTGGAGAACGGCCAGGTCAAGCAGGGCTCACTGGCCCGCGTAGAGCCTGAAGGCCAGGTGATGCGCATGTGGGAAGCGATTGAAACCTACATGCAGCGCAAGCAGCCGCTGATCATCATCGCAGGTCAAGACTACGGCCAGGGCTCGTCCCGCGACTGGGCGGCCAAGGGTGTGCGCCTGGCGGGTGTTGAAGCGATCGCTGCCGAAGGCTTCGAACGCATCCACCGTACCAACCTGGTGGGCATGGGCGTGCTGCCACTGGAGTTTTTGCCTGGCACTGATCGCCACACCTTGAACATCGACGGCAGCGAAACCTACGACGTGGTCGGCGAGCGCACCCCGCGCGCCACCTTGACGCTGGTGATTCACCGCGCCAACGGCGAGCGACTGGACGTGCCGGTCACTTGCCGCCTGGACACCGCCGAAGAAGTCTCGATCTATGAAGCCGGCGGCGTGCTGCAGCGCTTTGCCCAGGACTTCCTGGAATCCAGTTCAGCCGCCTAAGCGCGAGGGGAAGTACCTACATGGCTCACGTAGCGCAAATCAAGATCCCCGCCACTTACATGCGCGGCGGCACCAGCAAGGGTGTGTTCTTCAACCTGCAGGACCTGCCCGAAGCGGCCCGGCAGCCGGGCCCGGCCCGCGATGCCTTGCTGTTGCGGGTGATCGGCAGCCCAGACCCGTACGGCAAACAGATCGACGGCATGGGCGGCGCCACCTCCAGCACCAGCAAGACGGTGATCCTGGCCCGCAGCACCCGCCCTGAACATGACGTGGACTACCTGTTTGGCCAGGTGTCCATCGATTCGGCGTTCATCGACTGGAGCGGTAACTGCGGCAACCTGTCGGCGGCCGTCGGTTCCTTTGCGGTCAGCAACGGCCTGGTGCCGGCCGATCGCGTGCCCCACGACGGCATCGCCGTGGTGCGCGTGTGGCAAGCCAACATCGGCAAGACCATCATCGCCCATGTGCCCATCACGGGCGGCCAGGTGCAGGAAACCGGCGACTTCGAGCTCGATGGCGTGACCTTCCCGGCCGCCGAAGTGCAGTTGGAATTCATGGACCCGGCCGCCGAGGAAGAAGGCGGTGGCGGCTCGATGTTCCCCACCGGCAACCTGGTCGACGACCTGGAGGTACCGGGTGTCGGCACCTTCAAGGCGACGATGATCAACGCCGGCATCCCGACCATCTTCGTCAACGCCGCCGACATCGGCTACACCGGCACGGAGCTGCAAGATGCCATCAACAGCGACGAAAAAGCCCTGGCTCGCTTCGAAACCATTCGGGCCTACGGCGCCTTGCGCATGGGCCTGATCCAGGACCTGGGCGAGGCCGCCAAACGCCAGCACACGCCCAAGGTCGCCTTCGTCGCGCCGCCGGCCGCTTACACCGCCTCCAGCGGCAAGGCGGTCGGTGCCAATGACATCGACCTGCTGGTGCGTGCCTTGTCCATGGGCAAATTGCACCACGCCATGATGGGCACCGCCGCCGTCGCCATCGGCACCGCGGCCGCCATCCCCGGCACCCTGGTCAACCTCGCCGCCGGCGGTGGCGAACGCAGCGCCGTGCGCTTCGGCCACCCCTCCGGCACCTTGCGCGTGGGCGCGCAGGCCAACCGGGTGGACGGTGAATGGACCGTGGTCAAAGCCATCATGAGCCGCAGTGCAAGGGTGTTGATGGAGGGGTGGGTGCGGGTGCCGGGGGATGTGGTCTAGGCCCACAGCTTAATCTAGAAACTGAAGATCGTCTCCCTGAATGAAGGCGCGAACTGCTGGTTGTGGGTTCGCTAGCCGCTTGAAGACCTCCGTGACAAGTTCGACGTCTTCAAGTTCTTTAAGATGGTAATTTTGTCATCTACAATAGTGCTGGAGCCGCTCTCTGACAGTCTAAAACTACTGGACTTACTGGGGCGTATGTTCAATTCTAATCAAATGGTGGATTTGGAGTGGTTCACGAGCAATTGGTTTGGGCAAGGTCTGGATTTGTACCAGAAGTTCGACGCCTAAGGGTGGCACCTAAGGGCCGCTACGAGGCTGTATGGGACAAATTCTATACACTCCCTCGGGGCATAAGATTTTAAGATCAACACCTTGGCATTAACCAGCCACGCTACGATTCAATGTAACTAGTTTAATTTGTACATCCTGGAAGATTGGGAGGATCCATATAGCAGCGATAGCTTTTTGGCTCAGATGGCGATATTCCATATCCATCTGAGCCTCCTTCCCTGGGGCTATATTCCACACTAAAAACGCCACAACCTCCCAGCAAAAAAACGCCCACACATAAAAAATATAATCTTCTCATCGTATACTCAATGCTAGATATTTCGTGAATAATACACTCGCCGGCACCACTATTGATGCCAGCTCTTTCCGGCTGATGCGAAAGAATCTTCCTACAAAACAACTTTTCTCTAATTTTTAAATCCTTAAAAAAACACTTGAAGCGGCACAATAATGAAAGTCGTAGGCTAACGATTGGCTGAGTAACGAGAGATCGAATTAAGCGACTGGCGGCCTGTCCTATCCCTCGTACGCTGCTCATTCATCCCCTTTCAGGAGCCACCTGCCATGAAGATTCTGATGATCCTCACCTCCCACGACCAACTCGGGGATACCGGCAAGAAAACCGGGTTCTGGCTGGAAGAGTTCGCCGCGCCCTACTTTACCTTCAAGGATGCCGGTGCCCAGTTGACCCTGGCTTCGCCCAAGGGTGGCCAGCCGCCGCTGGACCCCAAGAGCGACGAACCGGATGCGCAAACCGCCGCCACCGAGCGCTTTGCCAAGGACGCGGCCGCGCAACAGGCCTTGGCCCATACCGTGCCGTTGGCGGGGCTTAAGGCCGACGATTTTGATGCAGTGTTCTACCCCGGCGGCCATGGGCCGCTGTGGGACCTGGCCAATGACGCCCATTCCATTGCCCTGATAGAGGCGTTTTACGCTGCCGGCAAACCGGTGGCTGCGGTGTGCCATGCGCCGGGCGTGTTGAAAAACGTGAAGACAGCCGATGGCCAACTCCTGGTCAAAGGCAAGAAAGTCACCGGCTTTACCAACAGTGAAGAGGCTGCGGTGCAATTGACCGATGTCGTGCCTTTCCTGGTGGAAGATGCGCTCAAGGCCAACGGTGGCCTGTATTCCAAGGCCGCGGATTGGGCCGTGTACGTGCAGGTGGACGGGCACTTGATCACCGGGCAGAACCCGGCCTCCTCAGAGGCGGCGGCAGAGGCGTTGCTCAAGCAGCTTTAAGGTCACGGCGACGCTTTCGCGGATAAATCCGCTCCTACCGGGTTGTGTAGCGGCGGATTGCGCAATGGCGTGTAGGAGCGGATTTATCCGCGAAGCAGCAACGCGGTTACCACCCGAGCCACCGCAGCCCGCGCCTACCGCCTCAGCGCAATTGAACAGTAAATTCCACTTGCACCAGGAGAACGATCGTTCTACCTTGTGATGCATGACTAGACAGCCCACCACAGACCCCCGCGAAACCCTCCTCGACACCGCCGAGGCGTTGATCTATCAACACGGCATCCACGCCACCGGCATGGACCTGTTGGTGAAAACCAGCGGTGTGTCGCGCAAAACCCTCTACCGCTATTTCGCCAGTAAAGAGGCACTTACCGCCGCCGCCCTGCGCCGCCGCGATGGGCGCTGGATGCTGTGGTTCGAAACCCAGGTCAACCAGGCCCCTAACCCGGCCGAGCGCCTGCTTGCGCTGTTCGACGTGTTGGGCGGCTGGTTTGCAAGCGAGGGCTTTCGCGGCTGCGCCTTTATCAATACCGCCGGTGAAATAGGCGACCCAAACGACCCGATTCGCCAGGTGGCCCGCGAGCACAAACAAAAGCTGCAGGACTTCGTGCAGGCCCTGTGCCGTGCCCATGACGCCACCGACCCGCAGGCCCTGGCGCGCCAGTTGTTGATCCTGATTGACGGCGCCATCACCGTTGCCCGCGTGATGGGCGACTTGGGCGCGGCTGACCAGGCGCGCCTTGTGGCACAACGCTTACTCTGAACCTCACCTGGAGATACCCCTATGCCCGCAAACGCCGAGATCCGTGCGCCCCTGCCGCCCTTCACCCGTGAATCAGCCATCGAGAAAATCCGCCTGGCCGAAGACGGCTGGAACAGCCGCGACCCCGAGCGGGTGGCCTTGGCCTACTCGCTGGACACCCGCTGGCGCAACCGCGCCGAGTTCGTCAGCAATCGCGAACAAGCCCGCGACTTCCTGGCACGCAAATGGGCCAAGGAGTTGGACTACCGGCTGATCAAGGAGCTATGGGCCTTCACCGACAACCGCATTGCCGTGCGCTACGCCTACGAATGGCACGACGATTCGGGCAACTGGTTCCGCTCCTATGGCAACGAAAACTGGCAGTTCGACGAAAACGGCCTGATGACCGAGCGCCACGCCTGCATCAACGACCTGCCGATCAAGGCTACCGAGCGCAAATACCACTGGCCGCTGGGCCGCCGCCCGGACGATCATCCCGGGCTGTCTGATCTGGGCCTGTGACCCTCAACGAATCCCCGGCACCCGCACCTTGCCCGCCCGGCACTGGCCCTTGACGCCCTTGCCGCAGGCGGCAAACGCCAGGTCCTTGGCCAGGCACACGCGCACTTCGGCAAGTTCCGGCCCGTTGCAGGTCACCACGATGCCGTCTTCGGGCAGCCCCGGGTTGCTCTGGCGAAACAGCTGGGCGATGTCATCGGCGTCAAAATAATGCGCGGTGGTGGACGGTTGCAACGCCGCCGGAACCTTGACCAGGCCCAAGGCCTTGTCGGCGGTGCGCAGGTAACCGTCGGCACCCAGCCCCGTGCAGGTGCCGTGTTTTTTCCATTCATGCTCAAGCAACCCGGCCGTGGGGAACAGCGTGCGGCCCAGGCTGCGTTGCTCGCGGGACAACGGCTGGGCCTGCCCGCAATCCTGAGGCCAGCCGCCTTTGGCGTATTGCGGCCACAGCCCATGCAGCACGAAGCCGTAACCCTTGCCGCTGCACTGCTCGTTGTCCGGGTGGCTGAGGCAGAAGGTCGGTGACCACGACAGGGTCAACAGGTAGTAATCGAACCCGCCGCCGCTGGCCACCGACGGCGCGTGGCTGCGGCCACCTTGCTGGTTGAACCAGGCGCCTGCCAGGGCCAGCACCAGTAACAGCGCGATGAGGTGAGTCTTTTTCACGTGGCGGTCGTCCTGATCGAATGCAACCGGCGTTTTAGCACAATGCGCGATCAATCGGCGCACATTCATGCAGCTAATGGCGCTGCGTTCACGCGACACAAGGCCCTAAGCTCAGGCCATCCGCTTCTTCAAAAACAATAACGAGGCCGACATGGACGAGCACGCCTACCTGCAGGCATTGCGTACCCTCCAACAACACGCCTGGCCGCCCGGCGTTCCTCGCGACCCCTGTTACCCCCTGGGTGAGCGCCCGCTCAGCGAGTACCTGCGCCATTGGGCACAGGTTGCGCCACAGCGGGTGGCGCTGCATTTCTACGGCCACATCACTACCTTCGCCGAGCTGGATCGGCTGAGCGACCGCTGCGCCGCGCTGCTTCAGGAACTGGGCGTGGGCCCCGGCCAGCGGGTGGCAGTGATGCTGCCCAACTGCCCACAACTGCACATCATCTTCTACGCCATTTTGAAGCTCAATGCCGTGCATGCGCCGGTCAGCCCCATGGCCAAGGGCCTGGAACTGGCCTATCAGCTTAAAGATTGCGCTGCAGAGGTGATCCTCTGCTTCGATCAACTGCTGCCCTTGGTGCGTCAGGTGCAGGCCCAGACGGCGCTGCACACCCTGATCTCCACCAGCCTGAGCGAACTGTGCCCCGCCCAGCCGACCCTTCCAGTGCCCGACCTGCTGCGCATGCCCCGCCAACCGGCCGACGATGCGCTGGATTTCTACCCGGCACTGGCGGCCTGTCGCAGCCCCGCACCCACGGCAGCCCCGCACCTGGATGACATCGCCGCGTTGAACTACACCGGCGGCACCACCGGCCTGCCCAAGGGCTGCATCCACACCCATCGCGACATGCTCTACACCTGCGCCAGCTTCGTGCCCACGGCGTTAGGCTGCGATCAATCGAGCGTGGCCTTGAATTTTTTACCCGAGTTCTGGATCGCCGGGGAAAACTCCGGTCTGCTGTTCCCGGTATTCAGCGGGTGCAGCCTGGTGCTGCTGGCCCGCTGGGACGCCCTCACCTTCATCAGCGCGGTGCAGCATTATCAGGTGACGCACAGCGGCATGTTGGTGGACAGCATCGCCGAGGTACTGGACTACCCGCAGGTGCACACCTTCGATTTCAGCTCCCTGCAGCGCATCGGCGCGATCTCCTTCATCAAGAAACTCACCTGTGGCTATCGCCAGCGCTGGCAGCAATTGACCGGTTGCACGCTGTTTGAATTCAGCTTCGGCATGACTGAAACCCACACCTGCGACACCTTCACCTACGGCCTGCAAACCGACGACTTCGATTTGCGCGCGCAACCGACCTTCGTCGGCCTGCCCGTGCCGGGCACCGAGTTCAAGGTGTGCGATTTCGACAGCGGCGAACTGTTGCCCCTGGGCAGTACCGGGGAGCTGTGCCTGCGTTCCCCTTCCCTGCTCAAGGGCTACTGGCAACGCCCGACCGAGAGCGCCGATGCCCTGCGTGGCGGCTGGTTGCACACTGGCGACCTCGGTGAAATCACCGCCCAGGGCTTTATCCGCTACCTGGGCCGGCGCAAGGAGATGCTCAAGGTCAATGGCATGAGCGTGTTCCCCAGCGAACTGGAAGCGCTGTTGGGCCAGCACCCGGCTATCCAGGCCAGCGCGGTGCTGGCCCGGGCCGATGCGCAGAAAGGCCAGGTACCCGTGGCCTTCATCGTGCTCAAACCCGGCAGCGATACCACGCCTGCCCAGTTGCATGCCTGGTGCAGCGAGGCCATGGCGGCTTACAAAGTGCCGCAATTGCGCCTGATGGACAGCTTGCCGATGACCCCCACCGGCAAAGTCAAAAAACAAGAACTGGAAGCCCTGCTGTGAACCGACCTGTACAGACCTTGCTGATCGCCAACCGCGGCGAAATCGCCATCCGCATCGCCCGCACGGCAGCCGAAATGGGCATCACCAGCGTGGCCGTGTATGCCGAAGACGATGGCGACTGCCTGCACCTGCGCAAGGCCGACCACGCCGTGGCACTCAAGGGCCGGGGCGCTGCGGCCTACCTGGACCCGGCGCAATTGGTTGAAATCGCCTTGGCCAACGGCTGCGATGCCGTGCACCCCGGTTACGGCTTTCTCAGCGAAAACGCCGAATTTGCCCAAGCCTGTACGGCGGCGGGGCTGACCTTTGTCGGCCCCGATGCCGAGGTGCTTCGCACCTTTGGTGACAAGGCCCGGGCGCGTAAACTGGCCATCGAGCTAGGCATACCGGTGGCCGTTGGCAGCGGCCAGGCCACCACCCTGGAGCAAGCGCAGACGTTGTTGCGCCAAGGGCCGATCATGCTCAAGGCCCTGGCCGGCGGCGGTGGTCGTGGCATGCGCGCGGTGTATGAGGTGGCAGAGCTGGCCGCAGCGTTCGAGCGCTGCCAGGCCGAAGCGCTGGCCGCGTTCGGCAAAAACGCCCTCTACGTGGAGCGGTTGATCCAGAAGGCCCGGCACATCGAGGTGCAAGTGCTCGGCGACGGCCAAACCGTCAGCCACCTGTGGGAGCGTGACTGCACCTTGCAGCGCCAGCACCAAAAGCTCATCGAGATCGCCCCGGCGCCCGGCCTGCACCCGCGCCTGGCACCGCGCATTCGCGAGGCAGCCCTGCAATTGGCGCAACAGGTGGGCTATCGCGGCATCGGCACCTTCGAGTTCCTGGTCGACGATGAAGGCGACTTCGTGTTCATGGAAGCCAACCCGCGCATCCAGGTCGAGCACACCGTCACCGAAGCCATCACCGGCGTCGACCTGGTGCAGGTGCAACTGCGCCTGGCCGGTGGTGCCCGGCTGGGTGACCTGGGCTTGGCCACGCCGCCTGCGGCCCGCGGCCTGGCGCTGCAAATGCGTATCAACCTGGAGCAGATGCAGCCCGACGGCAGTGCCCGCGCCAGCAGTGGCGTGATCAGCGTGTACGAACCGCCCAGTGGGCTGGGTATCCGGGTCGACGGCTATGGCTACAGTGGCTATGCCACGGTGCCTGCGTATGACTCGCTGCTGGCCAAGCTGATTGTGCAGGCCGACGACTACCCCACCTTGCTGCGCCGCGCTTACCGGGCGCTGTGCGAGTTTCGCCTGGAAGGCGTGCGCAGCAACATCGGCTTTTTGCAGAACCTGCTGCAGCGCCCGGAACTGCCAAACCGTGAGCTGGACACGCGTTTTATCGAGCGGCACATCGTCGAACTGTTGGCGCCCCCGCCGGCAGCGCACCCGCAGTTGCTGCCCGCCAGCAGCAGCGGCCCCGCGACGCTGGCGCCAGAAGCCCAGGCGCCCCACGGTTGCCTGACGCTGGTGGCACCCAGCCAGGGCGTGTTGGTGCAATGGGAAGTTGCGCCTGGGGCGCCAGTGGCCGTGGGCCAAGCCGTGGCGGTGCTGGAAGCGATGAAGATGCAGTTCGTGGTCAAGGCCCAGGCCAGCGGTGTGGTTCACTCCCTGGCCGTGGCGGCCGGCGACAGCCTGTACGAAGGTGCGGCGCTGTTGTTCCTGGAGCCTGCCGAGGTTCAGGGCACGGCGTTTGCCAGTGAGGAGGCTTTGGACCTGGCACATATCCGTGCCGACCTTGCCGAAGTGCTCGAGCGTCACGCCGTGACCACAGACCAACGCAGGCCCCAGGCGGTGGCCAAGCGGCGCAAGACCGGCCAGCGCACCACCCGGGAAAACCTTGATGACCTGCTGGATGCCGACAGTTTCATCGAATACGGCAACCTGGCGCTGGCGGCGCAACGACGTCGGCGCAGTGAAGAGGAACTGATCGAGCTGAGCCCGGCCGACGGCCTGGTGGGTGGCATCGGCACGGTCAACGGCGCGCAGTTCGGCAGCCAAACCGCGCGCTGCATGGCCATCGCCTATGACTACACGGTGTTCGCTGGCACCCAGGGCATGATCAACCACAAGAAAACCGATCGCCTGCTGGGCCTGGCCGAACAGTGGAAGCTGCCCGTGGTGCTGTTCGCCGAGGGCGGTGGCGGGCGCCCCGGCGACAGCGATTTCGTCGGCGTGGCGGGCCTGGACTGCCACACCTTTATTGCCATGGCGCGCCTGGCTCGCCAGGTGCCGTTGGTGGGCATTGCCTCGGGCCGGTGCTTTGCCGGCAATGCGGCGTTACTGGGGTGTTGCCACGTAATCATCGCCACGCGTAACGCCAGTATCGGCATGGCCGGGCCGGCCATGATCGAAGGTGGTGGCCTGGGCCGTTTCAGCGCCGAAGAGGTGGGCCCCACCTCGGTGCAGTCGCCCAACGGCGTGATTGATGTGCTGGTGGACGATGAAGCCCAAGCGGTGGCCGTGGCCAAGCAGTACCTGGGTTATTTCCAGGGCCCGCTCAAGGACTGGACATGCGCCGATCAACGGGCCTTGCGCCACGTGATCCCGCAGAACCGCCTGCGCGTGTATGACATCCGCCAACTGATCGATACCTTGGCCGATGAAGGCTCGGTGCTGGAATTGCGCGGTGCCTTTGCCCCGGGCTTGATCACGGCGTTGATCCGCATCGAAGGTAGACCGATCGGTCTTATCGCCAACAACCCCCAGCACCTAGGGGGCGCCATTGATGCGGCAGCCGGAGACAAGGCCGCACGCTTCATGCAGTTGTGCGAAGCCTTCGGCCTGCCGTTGCTGTCGTTGTGCGACACCCCGGGCTTTATGGTCGGCCCCCAGGCCGAACAGCAGGCCACCGTGCGCCATGTGTCGCGCATGTTTGTCACCGCGGCCAGCCTGAGCGTGCCGTTTTTCACCGTGGTGCTGCGCAAGGGCTACGGCCTGGGCGCGCAGGCCATGGCGGCAGGCAGCTTCCATTCGCCGCTGTTTACCATCGCCTGGCCCAGCGCCGAGTTTGGTGCCATGGGCCTGGAGGGCGCGGTGCGGCTGGGCTACGCCAAGGAGTTGGCAGCCATTGAAGACCCTGCCGCGCGCCAGCAGTTGTTCGAAAAAATGGTGGCCAAGGCTTACCGCAACGGCAAGGCGATCAACATGGCCAGCTACCTGGAAATCGATGCGGTGATCGACCCCCAGGACACCCGCAGCTGGTTGCTGCGCGGGTTGAACGCGGCAGGTACCCCGGCTCGCAAATCTGCCGGTTTCGTCGATACTTGGTAAACACCGTATGATGCCGGCCACTTTACACCCAACGGGTACCTCGCCATGTCCACGCTCGCCCCCACTGTCCAGCCTCGCGGCTGGGCGTTCTGGTTCAAACCGCTGGCTTTCTTACTGGTGGCGGTCATCGGCCTGTACTACGTGAAGTGGTCGCCCTACTACCTCAAGTCCTTCATCGCCGCTGGCAGCCACAGCATTGGCGGCTCGATCATCGACGATCATCAGGTGGCCCCGCTGTCGGCGGCGCTGGCCTATGCCCAGGTGTACTTCCTGGCCATCTGGAAAGCCGCCGTGCTGGCGGTGATATTGGGCTCCCTGGTGCAAGTGCTGATCCCGCGTGACTGGCTGCTGCGGGTGTTCGGCAAGGCGGGCGTGGGCTCTACCTTGCGCGGCGGGCTGTTCGCCCTGCCCGGCATGATGTGCAGTTGCTGCGCAGCGCCAGTGGCGGCGGGCCTGCGCAAGCAGCAGGTGTCGGTGGGCGCGGCGCTGGCCTTCTGGATCGCCAACCCGGTGCTTAACCCTGCCACCATCATCTTCATGGGGTTTGTGCTGGGCTGGCAGTTCAGTGCGCTGCGGATCATTGCCGGGGTCATCCTGGTGATCGGCGTGTCGTTGTTCGCCGAACGCATCGCCAAGCCGCAAACGCTGCCCGAAGCTGCTGTCGAAGCCGTTGAAATCGTCACCAGCCCAGACGACAGTGGCTGGTTTGCACGCTGGATGAAAACCCTCTGGCAGTTGTTCTGGACCACCATCCCAATCTACGTGCTGGCGGTATTGGTGCTGGGCGCAGCCCGCGTGTGGCTGTTTCCGCATGTGGATGGCGCCATGGGCAACAGCCTGCTGTGGCTGGTCCCGCTGGCCGTCGTCGGCACGCTGTTCGTGATCCCCACGGCGGCGGAAATCCCGATCGTGCAAACCCTGATGGCCTTGGGCCTGGGCACGGCGCCGGCCGTGGCCCTGCTGATGACCCTGCCCAGTGTGAGCCTGCCGTCGCTGCTGATGCTGCGCAAGTCCTTCGACAGTCGGGTACTGGTCAGCGTGGCGTTGCTGACCATGGTGGTGGGCATTATCAGTGGCTTGATCGGCGCCGCGGTGCTTTAACCGCGCTGCTGGCGGTCGCGAAGGTAGCCGATGACAGCGGCGCGATCGCCGGCAAACTCGATGCGCTCGCGCTTGGCATCGCGCTGGTAGGCGTACATCGGGTCGTAGTACTCGCCCAGCAGCCCACTGATCCATTCCCGATGGCCGTCTATTTCGCCGCTGCGTGATTGTGCCAGCAAGGCGTTGTCCATGGCGTGCGCCAGGCGCTGGTAGCGCTCGCCACCCAGGCGTTTGACGATGGCCGCCAGGCTCTGCTGCAGCCGATCGGCAAACCGCTCAAAGCCCTGCTCCTGGCCATGCACCGCAACGAACTCGGCGCGCAGGTCCACCACGTAATCCTTGAGGATGCGTTCCACCCGGCTGTCCAGGCTGTCTTGCAACCAGACCATGGGCGTTGCCTGCATCTTGCGGAACATCGACAACGGCACCGCCAGGCTACCGACCGCGCGGCCTTCGTCTTCCAGAACAAATTGCCGGTGGCCCGCAGCGCGCTTTTTCAGCACGTCCACGGCCAGGTTGTTCTCAAAGCTGATCTGCGAAGGTTGCGCGGTGGCATGCCGGCCAAAGCTTGAGCCACGATGGTTGGCGTGGCCTTCCAGGTCCAGGTTGTTGGGCAGTTGCGCGAGCACTTCGGTCTTGCCACTGCCGGTCAGGCCGCCGACCAAGACGAAATCGCACTGCGTGACGGCCTGTTCGATCTGTTCGAGCAAAAAGCTGCGCAGCGCCTTGTAGCCACCACTGATGCGCGGGAACTCGATGCCTGCCTCGCTTTTGAGCCATTGCTGGGTGATTTGCGAGCGCAGGCCGCCGCGAAAGCAGTACAGGTAGCCATCGGGGTGTTGCCGCGCAAATGCAGCCCACTGTTCGATGCGCGCCTGCTTGAGCTCGCCCGAGACCAGGCGGTGACCCAACTCGATGGCCGCCTGCTGGCCCTGCTGCTTGTAGCAGGTGCCGACCTTTTCCCGCTCGCTGTCGTTCATCAGCGGGCGGTTGATGGCGTGGGCAAACGCGCCCTTGTCGAACTCCACCGGCGCTCGCACATCCATCAATGGCCGGTCGTTGAGAAACACCTCTGTGAAATCGACGGCGTTATCGCGCATCACATCACCTCGACAGCGTGTTGCTGTCGCGCAACCAGCTCGCCAATCGGCTCGAGGGCCAGGCCCAGTTCGCCCGCCAGTTGGCGAAACGCCGCATCGCCTTGGGGCTCGACGGCAATCAGCAGCCCGCCGCTGGTTTGCGGGTCGCACAGCAGTAGCTTGTTCGGCTCGCTCAATGCGCCGATGCGCTCGCCGTAGCTTTCATAGTTGCGGTGGGTACCGCCGGGCACGCAGCCCTGTTCGATGTAATAGTCCACGCTGGGCAGGCGCGGCACGGCGCCGGCGTTCAGGCGCGCGGTCAAGCCGCTGCCGTCGGCCATTTCAACCAAGTGCCCGAGCAGGCCGAAGCCGGTCACGTCAGTCATCGCCTTCACCCCCTCCAAGCGCGCAAAGCGGCTGCCGGGCTTGTTCAGGGTGCACATCTGGTCGCGGGCCACGCCGACATCGGCCTCGCGCAACAGGCCCTTTTTCTCGGCGGTGGTCAGCACGCCAATGCCCAGCGGCTTGGTCAGGTACAGCTGGCAGCCTTGGGTAGCGGTGTCGTTGCGCTTCATGTGGCGCTTATCGACCAGGCCCGTCACGGCCAGGCCGAAAATGGGTTCCGGGGCATCGATGGAGTGCCCGCCGGCCAGGGGAATACCGGCCTCGTCACACACGGCGCGGCCGCCACGGATCACTTCACGGGCGATTTCCGGGGCCAGCACATTCACCGGCCAGCCCAGGATGGCAATGGCCATGATCGGGTCGCCGCCCATGGCGTAGATGTCGCTGATGGCATTGGTGGCGGCAATGCGGCCGAAATCATAGGGGTCGTCGACGATCGGCATGAAAAAGTCGGTGGTCGAGACCACACCGCGTTCTTCATCGATGGCGTACACCGCCGCGTCGTCGCGCGAGGCATTGCCGACCCACAGGTTGGGGTCCAGGTTCTGTGCGCCGCTGCCGGCGAGGATCACTTCCAGCACCTTGGGCGAAATCTTGCAGCCGCAGCCAGCGCCGTGGCTGTACTGGGTAAGGCGGACGGGCTCATTCATGGGTCGATCTCTTTCAGGCAAGGCTGCAAGTCTAACAGAGCCCCCGCCGTGCCACCGAACGCACACCTTTGTCCGCTGTCCAAATAGATGTCTGCGAGGTGACTCGCGTCCAAATAAGAGAAGACTATGGTTACCCATTACAGTGTCTCCGGCCACCTGGCTTGCGGCCGCCACGGCGACAACCTCGCCGCCAGCGCCGAACTGAACCAGGTCAAGTGCCACAACTGCCGCAACACCGATGCCTACAAGCAGGCCCGCCGCGACCAGCGCAACGCCTCGCGCCGCGCCGCCCGCAAGGCCCGTTCCAGCCATCCGGCCGGTAACTGGCGCGACGCCTGGCAGCAACGCCTGGCCCAGATGCCTGGGCGCCAGCGCCTGCCACGCGGCTTTGCCGGCCAGGCGTTCGTCTAGACTGGCTAGAGGGGTGGAGTCATCCGCCCCTGCTCTCTGGACGATTGAACCCGATGGATCTCTTGATCATTTCTTGAGACACACACCATGAACCCCAACCTGCTCGCCGTGGCCATCGCTTCGTTGATGATCACCGGTTGCTCCATCCCGACTGCACCGCACTCCGACCTTTCCCAAGCCGAGTATTTCAACCAGTCCCCCACCCGCTCCAGCCAGGCCCGTGTGCCCGCAGGCCAGCAGGTCAGCCTGGGGGTGGTCTATACCCAGGGTGCGCGTATCAACCACCAGTACCTGGCAGACTATAACGCCCAGGCGGGCACTGGATTTGGCCAGAGCCTGTTGATCCAGCCGATCCACGACGCCTACGTGGCCACCTCGCAGCCGGGCCTGGCCAACGCGGCGATCATGCGGTCGTTGCAGGCGCAGTTCGGCCGGGTGACGGTGTATGAGTCGCCCCAGGCGCTGAAAGCCGCGCGCCCGGATGTGATCGCGATGGTGGATACCCGCAGCCAGTTGATCACGCCGCGGGCCAGCGATGTGCAGTCTGACGTGACGGTGCAGTTTTATGACCGTGACATGCATTACATTGCCACGGTGCAGGGGCACGACCAGAAGAGCTTTCGTCCCGTGTGGGCGGGGGCGCGGACCACGGATGAGTACGTGAGTGAGATTCGGCAGCAGCAGGATGTGCAGGTGAGTGCGTTGCAGCGGTTTGATGTAGCGTTGAGGTCAGTGGTCAAGTAGGCCGTTGGCACCAAGGCGCACGCCCCTCACCAGCGTGCAATCTGCTTGTGATCTTGATCTGCTTTTGATCTTGATCTTGATCTTGATCTTGATCTGCTCTTGATCTGCTCTTGATCTTGATCTTGATCTGCTCTTGATCTTGATCTTGATTGTATGCCCCGTAAAGCGCCCGGGCCGACTGGAGGCGTCGCTCAAGGGGCGGCCCGCAGGGCCCGAGGCGCAGCCGAGGAAGACGGCAGCCGGCAAGCTTCTATAGCCGGTGCCGTCTGCCCCTTGAGCGACGCCGGAAGGAGGGGACCCGCAGCGCAGCGGAGGGCCCAAGCAGGGGCAAGCCTTTTTTGCTTACTTTTTGTGGCGTTTGACAAAAAGTAAGACGCCGTAAGGGCGGAACGGTGAAGTGGCCTCCCCCTAGATAATGGATATGCTCGCAATTCTCAGAAGCAGGATTCCGACGCCTTGCACATATCCATTGGTTAGGATGATGCCGAATCACCTTTCCGGCCTTACGCCGGCTCACTTTTTGTCAAACGCCCGGTGTGCCGGCCCAGCCAAAAAGTAAGCAAAAAAGGCTTGCCCCTGCTTGGGCCCTACGCTGCGCTACGGGTCCCCTCCCTCCGGCATCGCTCAAGCGGACGACGGCCCGGAATAGAAGCTCCTCCGGCTCCGTCTCCGGCGGCTACGCCTCCGGCCGCTTGATCGACGCCTCCAGTCGGCCCGGGCGCTTAATGGGGCATACAATCAAGATCAAAAGCCAAGCAGATCAAGAACAGATCAAGAACAGATCAAAAGCAGATCCAGAGCAGATCCAGAGCAGATCCAGAGCAGATCCAGAGCAGATCCAGAGCAGATCAAGAGCGGGGCTCGCCACTGCTCGGATTTTGGGGGGGCTGATTATGCCGCTACCCTTGGCTGCAACCACCCACTGAACAACCTTGTCACCCGCGGCATGAACACATACACCACCAGCAACACAATACTTGCGGTGATAACCACGTTGGCCGGCACATACCCGCCCAACCAAGGCAACACGCCGAACACCGGTTTCCACAGCAACGGCACCAAAAAACTCAGCGGCAGGATCACCATGAAGGTAATGCACGCCTGCTTCCAACGCGGTGGCGGGTTCGGGGCGCCGGCGTCCACCGGGGTAAACCAGAACTCGCGCTCGCTCTTGACCTCGGTCTGGTCGCCATCGGCCAACCACGGCTGGGCCTCCAGCACCAAGGCCTCGCGGGTGTCCGACTCCAGCCAGAACTTCAGTTGGTCGGCGCTGGCCCAGCGCAGCACCATGGTGAATTGCGCCAGCCCGCCGTTGTGCCCGCGCATCACGTCGATGCCCAAGTGCCCGGGGAATTCGCGGGCCTTGGCAATGGTGGTACGCAGCCATTCTTCGTAGTGGCTTTCTTTACCGTGCTTGATGCGGTGGCGCACCAGTAAGGTGACGACGCCGTCGGTAAGGTCAATGTTCATCGGTGTGATCTCCTGGGTCGTCGGTCAAAAGGCAAAGCAGGAACAGCCAAACGCACCCCAGAACCCCTGGAAGTCGCTGGTCGGCACATTGGCCTGGCGCACCTTGTCATGGCTGTGGGCATGCACCCCGCACGGCCCGCTGCACTGGTGCACCTGGTTCATCACCGGCGATTGCGGCCGCCAGTGGCCCGGCACCTTGGCCACCGGTGACCAGTCTGGCGTCACCGGCAAGGTAGGTGGCGCCAGTTGGCCGAACTCGCCGGCGGCGTGCACCACCTTGCCGTCCACCACGGTAAGCAGTGACTCGATCCACTTGATCGCTTCGTCTTCAACGCTGAAATAATCGGCGCTCAGGGCCACCAGGTCCGCCAGTTGACCGACCTTGATCTGGCCCTTCTTGCCCTGTTCGGACGAGAACCAGGCGCTGCCATGGGTGTACAGTTCAAGCGCCACATCCCTGCTCAGGCCCTCAGGGTACAGCTCCAGGCCGCCCACGGTCTTGCCGCTGACCATCCAGTACAGCGAAGTCCAGGGGTTGTAGCTCGACACCCGGGTGGCGTCGGTGCCGGCGCCCACCGGCACGCCCTCGGCCAGCATGCGCTGGATCGGTGGCGTGGCCTCGGCCGCCTTGGCGCCGTAGCGGTCGACGAAGTATTCGCCCTGGAAGGCCATGCGGTCCTGAATCGCGATGCCGCCGTTGAGCGCCCTCACCCGCTCGATGTTTTTCGGCGTGATGGTTTCGCAGTGGTCGAAGAACCACGGCAGGCCATTGAACGGAATGTCGCGGTTGACCTTCTCGAACACGTCGAGCATGCGGCTGATGGACTCGTCATAGGTGGCGTGCAGGCGGAACGGCCAACGTTGCTCCACCAGGTGGCGCACCACCGGTTCCAGTTCCTGCTCCATGGTGTGCGGCAGATCCGGGCGCGGTTCCAGGAAGTCCTCGAAGTCGGCTGCCGAGAACACCAGCATCTCGCCGGCGCCGTTGTGGCGCAGGTAGTCATCGCCCTGGTGCAGGGTCACGCTGCTGGTCCAGTGCTTGAAATCGGCCAGCTCTTCCTTGGGTTTTTGGGTGAACAGGTTGTAGGCGATGCGCACCGTGAGCTGCTTTTTCGCCGCCAATTCGTTGATCACCTCGTAGTCATCGGGGTAGTTCTGGAAACCGCCGCCGGCGTCGATGGCACTGGTCACGCCCAGGCGATTGAGCTCACGCATGAACTGGCGCGTCGAGTTGACCTGGTATTCGAGCGGCAACTTCGGCCCTTTGCTCAAGGTGGAATAAAGGATCATCGCATTGGGCCGGGCCACCAGCATGCCGGTGGGCTCGCCGTTGGCGTCACGCACGATTTCGCCGCCGGGCGGGTTCGGCGTGTTGCGGGTATAGCCCACCACCTTGAGGGCGGCGCGGTTGAGCAAGGCGCGGTCATACAGGTGCAGCACGAATACCGGGGTGTCGGGCGCCGCGGCATTCAACTCCTCGATGCTGGGCATGCGTTTCTCGGCAAACTGGAATTCGTTCCAGCCGCCCACCACGCGTACCCACTGTGGCGCAGGGGTACGGTCGGCCTGGTCCTTGAGCATGCGCAGGGCATCGACCAGCGAGGGCACGCCTTCCCAGCGCAGCTCCAGATTGTAGTTCAGGCCACCGCGGATCAGGTGCAGGTGCGAGTCGTTGAGGCCGGGGATCACCGTGCGCCCGTGCAGGTCGATCACTTGGCTGGCCGCGCCGCGATGGGCCATGGCCTGGGCGTCGTTGCCCACCTCGATGAACCTGCCGTCCTTGATGGCCACGGCGCTGGCGCGGGGCTTGGTGCGGTCGACCGTGTGCAGGCGGCCGTTATAGAGGATGAGGTCGGCGTGCATGTTTTTGTTCTCCTGAACGGGGCATCGAGTGAGCTTAGCTGGGTGTGGAGCTAATGTAGTGCCTGATCCTATTGAGAACAATTAGCAGGATTTGAGACTTATTGATTCCATTTTGATGACAATTTCACCCGGCCACGCGCACCGAAATATCCCACCCGGCCCCATCAAGGTGCAGTTCAAGTGCCTTGTGGCAGCCTCAAGTTCAATAAAACCGCGGCTAGGCAACCTGGCACACATCTAGCATTCCTCCACGACGTGCAGGAGTCATCACAGGTTCGCCGCACCACAATTTGCAAATGGCTGACTAGGGTTCCGGCTCGCTTAGGCGAGTGGCTGGTCCGAGAGTTGGCGACCTCCAGTTGAGGTTACACGGCGGGATAAAAGCCCGGGAGACAGCCACCGTTCACGCGGTGCCGCGATGCTCCTGGCCATCTCACGTTCAACTGGAGAAACACCCATGCTCAACGTTCGTCTCCCCGCCTTGCTGGCCGCCACCTTCGCGGCCTTTCTGAGCCTCAGTTCACAGGCCGCGCAAAAAGATCACTTCAACGTGTGCTGGACGATTTACGCCGGTTGGATGCCATGGGAATACGCCGGCACCCAGGGCATTGTCGATAAGTGGGCCAAGAAGTACGGCATCAGCATCGACGTCACCCAGCTCAACGACTACGTCGAATCCATCAACCAGTACACCGCCGGCCAGTTCGATGGTTGCACCATGACCAACATGGACGCCCTGACCATCCCCGCCGCCGGCGGCGTGGACAGCACCGCGCTGATCGTCAGCGACTTTTCCAACGGCAACGACGGCGTGGTGCTCAAGGGCACCGGCAAGACCCTGGCCGACCTCAAGGGCATGAACGTCAACCTGGTGGAACTCTCCGTCTCCCACTACCTGCTGGCCCGGGGCCTGGAAAACGCCCACCTGAGCGAAAAAGACCTGAAGGTGGTGAACACTTCCGACGCCGACATCGTTGCCGCCTTCAACACCGACCAGGTGCAGGCCGTGACCACCTGGAACCCGATGCTTTCAGAGATCAAGGCCAAGCCTGGCGTGACTGAAGTGTTCAATTCCAGCCAGATCCCCGGCGAGATCATGGACATGATGGTGGTCAACAGCCAGACCCTCAAGGACAACCCAGCGTTGGGCAAGGCGCTGACCGGCGCCTGGTTTGAAGTGGTGGCCTTGATGAACGCCAAGACCGCCGCCAGCACCGCCGCCCTGGAACACATGGCCAAGGCCTCGGGTACTGACCTGGCCGGTTTCCAAGCGCAACTGGACACCACCAAACTGTTCGCCACCCCGGCCCAAGCCCTGGCGTTTGCCACCAGCCCGAAACTGCCCGCCACCATGGACAAGGTCGCGCAGTTCTCCTTTGCCCACGGCTTGCTGGGCGAAGGCGCCAAGGACGCTAACGCTGTAGGCATGACCTTCGCCAAAGGCATCACCAGCGGCGACAAGGGCAACCTCAAACTGCACTTTGACCCGACCTACGTGCAAATGGCCGCCGACGGCAAGCTCTAACCCTCAGGAGACGGCCATGCGCCTGATCAATCGTCACCCCGACCGTGCCGGCCGCCTGATGCTGTTGTTGCTGCCGTTCGTGCTGATACTGGCCGCCTACTTCCTGGGCTCGGCCAGCCGCCTGGCCGAAAACGCCAACGACAAACTGCTGCCCAGCGCGGTGCAGATGGGCGATGCGGTAAAACGCATGGCGTTGGTGGCCGACAGCCGCACCGGCGATTTCCTGCTGCTGGTGGACAGCGCCGCCAGCTTGCAACGCCTGGCCATTGGTTTGGGCATCAGCGCCCTGGCAGCCCTGTGCCTGGGCGTGTTGGCCGGCACAGTGCCGCTGTTTGGCGCCGGCCTGTCGCCCTTGCTCACGGTGCTGTCGATGGTGCCGCCGCTGGCGATACTGCCGATCCTGTTCATCGTGTTCGGGCTGGGCGAGTTGTCCAAGGTCATGCTGATCGTCATCGGCATCACCCCGGCGCTGGCCCGTGACCTTGAACAGCGCGCTCGGGAAATCCCGGTGGAGTTACTGATCAAGGCGCAAACCCTGGGCGCCTCGACCTGGACGGTGATCCTGCGGGTGGTGTTACCGCAATTGCTGCCACGCTTGTTGATCTCGCTGCGCTTGATGCTGGGTTCGGCCTGGTTGTTCTTGATCGCGGCAGAAGCCATCGCCTCCACCGACGGCCTGGGCTACCGGATCTTTTTGGTACGTCGCTACCTGGCCATGGACGTGATCTTGCCTTACGTAGTGTGGATCACCCTGCTCGCCTGGTTGATGGACTGGGGCCTGAAAGCCCTGACCCGGCGCGCCTTCCCCTGGTACGAAGGAGCGCGGCCATGAGCTTTATCAGCGTGAACAACGTGTGGCAGCAGTATGGCGACCAAGTGGTGCTTGAACGCCTGAACCTGAGCGTGGCCGAGGGTGAGTTCTGCACCCTGGTTGGCGCCTCGGGCTGCGGCAAATCGACCTTCCTGCGCTTGCTACTGGGCCAGGAGCGCACCAGCCGTGGCCAGATCCTGCTCGACGGCAAGCCGCTTGCGGGCGAACCGGACGCGACGCGGGGCGTGGTGTTCCAGCGTTATTCGGTGTTCCCCCACTTGAGCGTACTGGACAACGTCGCCCTGGGCCTGGAACTGCCGCGCGCCCCTTGGCTGGGCCGCTTGTTGGGCCAGGCCAAGCGCGAGGCCCGCGAGCAGGCCAGCGTGCTGCTGCACAAGGTCGGCCTGGGCCATGCGTTGGGCAAATACCCGGCGCAGTTGTCCGGCGGCATGCAGCAACGGCTGGCCATTGCCCAGGCGCTGATCATGAAGCCACGGGTGCTGCTGCTGGACGAGCCGTTCGGCGCGCTGGACCCCGGCATCCGCAAAGACATGCACGTGTTGCTGCTGGAACTGTGGCGCGAAACCCGACTGACCGTGTTCATGGTCACCCATGACCTGGCCGAAGGCTTCAGCCTAGGCACCCGCCTGTTGGTGTTCGACAAGGTTCGCCAAGACCCGCATGCCCCCGGCGCCTATGGCGCGCGCATCACCTACGACATCCCCTTGAACGCAGACCGCCGCGCCGCCCGCGCCGCGATCGATGCCCTGCCGGCCGCGCTGGCGGGCACCCTGCAACTGGCTTGAAGGACACGCACATGAACGATACGACCTTGCCCTACCCGGCCTTCGCCGAAGAAACCTTGCCTGGCGGCGGCCACCGCTCTTTTGTGCTCAAGCGCGGCCACCTGCTGCGCCTGACCGACCTGCACGGCGGCGCCAACGTCAGCCTGACGCTGCTCAATGCCCAGGAAAAAACCGAACGGTTGAGCCTGCCCGACAGCCTCAAGTGCCAACACACCGCCAAGCTCACCGCTGGCCATTGTTTGTACTCGGACATGGGCCGGGTACTGGCGGCCATCACCGCCGACACCACGGGCTGGAGCGACAGCTTCGGTGGCGTGCTGTGCGCACAGGAAGTGGCCGGCAAATACGGCCAGGGCCGCTACCAGGAGCTGCGCAACGGCTTTTACCGCAACGGCGTCGACAACCTGCTGGTGGAACTGGGCAAATGGGGCCTGGGCCTGGCCGAGCTGACCATGCTGCTTAACCTGTTCAGCCGCGTGGACGTGGACGCCGACGGGCGCTTCCAGTTCATCGAGGGGCATTCCAAGGCCGGCGATTACATCGAGCTTTACGCGCCGATGGACACCCTGGTGGTACTCACCGCCCTGCAACACCCCATGGACCCCAACCCCCGCTATGCACCGCAACCGCTGAACCTTACCTGGATGCATGCCAGCGCCGAGGTCGCCGAGCACTGCCGCACCTCACGCCCGGAAAACCAGCGCGGCTTCATCAACACCGATCGCCTGTTCGCCTGAGGAGGCTGCCATGTCACTGTCATCTGCAAAACACCCGGAGGCTGCGGTGTACCGCGCCACCATTGCCGCTGGCGAACCCTTCCTGACCGAGGTCAAGGCCGGGCAGACCGTGCGCATCCTCGACCTTGAAGGCAACCAGGCGGTGGACACGTTGTTCTACAGCGCCGCCAACCCCAAGGAGCGCTATGACGTGCAACGCACCCTGCGCCGCCAGGGCAGCGTGTACCTGAGCGCCGGCAGCGTGCTGTATTCCAACCTCGGCAACCCGCTGCTGACGATCGTTGCCGACACCTGCGGGCGCCACGACACCCTGGGCGGGGCCTGCGCCCAAGAGAGCAACACCGTGCGCTACGCCTTGGACAAACGCCACATGCACAGCTGCCGCGACAACTACCTGCGCGCCTGCGTGCACGACGGGCGCCTGGGCAAGGGCGACATCAGCCCCAACATCAACTTCTTCATGAACGTCCCGGTGACGGCCGACGGCGGCCTGACCTTCGAAGACGGCATTTCGGCGCCGGGCAAGTACGTGGAGCTGCGCGCCGAGGTCGACGTGATCGTGCTGATCTCCAACTGCCCGCAGTTGAACAACCCGTGCAACGGCTACAACCCCACCGCAGCGCAGTTACTGATATGGGACTGACCATCAAACGCATCCGGCGCTGGCTGTTCGTCCTGTGCCAATCACGCTCGGGCCAATGCCTCAAATGATGCGCCGCCCCCCTGTGTAGGAGCGGATTGATCCGCGAAAAGATCGCCACGGTCTAGCTGAAAAACCGTGGCGCCTGCTGCGCGGATCAATCCGTTCCTACGCGGAGGTGTGTTTGGAGGACGACCTTCAAGCACTTCCAGCATTGCGGGACGGCCCGCATCCCAGGTCAAGGCTCACTTGATGCGCCTTGGGGGGTTATGCCATGTTCGACACCCTGCTGATTGCCAACCGCGGCGCCATTGCCTGCCGCATCCTGCGTACGCTGCGCGACCTTGAGGTGAAAGGCATCGCGGTGTATTCCGAAGCCGACATCGCCAGCCGGCACATTCTTGAAGCCGACGAAGCCCACAGCCTGGGTGAAGGCGCGGCTGCCGGCACCTACCTGGCCGTCGACAAGATCCTCGCCATTGCCCGCCAGACCGGCGCCAAGGCCATCCACCCCGGCTACGGCTTTCTCTCGGAAAATGCCGCCTTTGCCCAAGCCTGCGAGGCGGCTGGCATTGCTTTCGTAGGCCCTACGCCCGAGCAACTGCGGGTGTTTGGCCTCAAGCACACCGCCCGCGCCCTGGCCAAGCAGCACGGCGTGCCCTTGCTGGAAGGCACCGAACTGCTCGACAGCCTGCAAGCGGCCTTGCTCGCCGGTGAGCAGGTCGGCTACCCGGTGATGCTCAAAAGCACCGCCGGCGGTGGCGGCATCGGCATGCGCGTGTGCCGCAGCGCCCTGGAACTGAGCGAGTCGTTCGAGGCGGTCAAGCGCCTGGGCCAGAACAACTTCAGCGACGCCGGGGTGTTTATCGAGAAGTACATCCAGCGCGCCCGCCACCTGGAAGTGCAGGTGTTCGGCGATGGCCAGGGCGAAGTGATCGCCCTGGGCGTGCGTGACTGCTCGGTGCAACGGCGCAACCAGAAGGTATTGGAAGAAACGCCGGCGCCCAACCTGCCCGACGGCATGGCCGAAGCCCTGTGCGCGGCGGCCATCAAACTGGCCAAGGCGGTAAACTACCGCAGCGCCGGCACCGTGGAGTTCGTCTTTGACAGCGAAGACCAGCGCTTCTACTTCCTGGAAGTGAACACCCGCCTGCAGGTGGAGCACGGTGTCACCGAACGGGTGTGGGGCGTGGACCTGGTGCGCTGGATGGTGCAGTTGGCGGCCGGCGACTTGCCGCCCCTGGGCGAGCTGCGCCTGTCGCCCAGCGGCCACGCCATCCAGGCGCGGCTATACGCCGAAGACCCGGGCCGCGACTTCCAACCCAGCCCGGGGCTGTTGACCGCGGTGAACTTTCCCGCGGCCGACGGCAAGCACCTGCGCATCGATACCTGGGTGGAAGCGGGCTGCGAGATCGCGCCTTACTTCGACCCGATGATCGCCAAGCTCATCCGTTGGGCACCCACCCGCGAACAGGCCCGCATCGGCCTGCATCAAGCCCTGGGTGACAGCCAGTTGTACGGCGTGGAAACCAACCGCGACTACCTGCGCCAGATCCTGCTGGACGCGCCCTTCGCCACCGGCCAGCCCTGGACCCGTTGCCTGGAACAGTTGGTGTATCAAGCACACACCGTGCAAGTGCTCAGCGGCGGCACCCAGACCAGCGTGCAGGACTACCCCGGCCGCCTCGGCTACTGGGCCGTGGGCGTGCCACCGTCCGGGCCCATGGACAGCCAATCGTTGCGCCAAGGCAACCGCTTGCTGGGCAACGACGAAGGCGCGGCGGCACTGGAAATCACCCTGAACGGGCCAGTGCTGCGCTTTAACACCGCAGCCGTGGTGGCCGTCACGGGCGCGGTGATTGGCCTGACGTTGAACGGCGAACCGGTGCCAATGAACCAGGCGCTGTTGATCCCGGCGGGCGCGACCCTGCAACTGGGCAGCGTACCCGGCGCTGGCGTTCGCAGTTACCTGTGCGTGCGCGGCGGGCTGCAGGTGCCCGACTACCTGGGCAGCAAAAGCACCTTTACCCTGGGGCAGTTCGGCGGCCACTGCGGGCGGGCACTGCGCGCCGGTGACGTGCTGCACGTGCCGGAACTGGCTGATACAAGCCACGGCCAAGGGCTGGATGAGCCCTTGACGCTCACGCCCGTGCGCCAGGTGCGGGTGATTTACGGCCCCCACGGCGCCCCCGAGTACTTCACCGAAGCCTACATGCAAACGTTCTTCGCCACCGAGTGGCAGGTGCACTTCAACTCCAGCCGCACCGGCGTGCGACTGATCGGTCCAAAACCTGAGTGGGTGCGTGCCGACGGCGGCGAAGCCGGGCTGCACCCCTCTAACATTCACGATAACCCCTACGCCATCGGTGCCGTGGACTTTACCGGCGACATGCCGGTGATCCTCGGCCCGGACGGCCCAAGCCTGGGCGGTTTCGTGTGCCCGGTGACGGTGATCGAGGCGGATTTGTGGCAGTTGGGGCAGTTGAAGGCCGGTGACAAGGTGCAGTTTTACCCGGTCAGCGTTGGGCAGGCCCGCGCGTTGGCGGCGCCAGGTTCGTTACAGGTGACCCCACCCCCGTGTAGCAGCATCCGCGAATCGGTCACCCTGCAATCCCCCGTCGTGATGCAAATCGGCGAAGGCAACGCCCACCTGGTCGCCCGCCTCGCCGGCGACACCCACCTGCTGCTGGAAATCGGCGCACCGGAACTGGACCTGGTACTGCGTTTCCGCGCCCACGCCCTGATGCAGGCGCTTAACGCCCTGAACCTGCCTGGGGTGATCGACCTGACGCCCGGCATCCGCTCCTTGCAGGTGCATTACCAACCCGAGCAGTTGCCACTGGCCAACCTGCTGGACATCGTCGCCGGTGAATGGGGCGCAGTGTGCGCCGCGCAAGACCTGCAAGTGCCCTCGCGCATCGTCCATCTACCGCTGTCGTGGGACGACCCGGCCTGCCAACTGGCCATCGAGAAATACATGACCACCGTGCGCAAGGACGCGCCCTGGTGCCCCAGCAACCTGGAGTTCATTCGCCGTATCAACGACTTGCCCAACCTTGATGAAGTGCAACGTACGGTGTTCGACGCCAGCTACCTGGTCATGGGCCTGGGCGATGTGTACCTGGGCGCGCCCGTGGCAACGCCCTTGGACCCGCGCCACCGGCTGGTCACCACCAAGTACAACCCGGCGCGCACCTGGACGGCCGAGAACTCGGTGGGCATCGGCGGCGCGTACCTGTGCGTGTATGGCATGGAGGGCCCTGGCGGCTACCAGTTCGTCGGCCGCACCCTGCAAATGTGGAACCGCTACCGCGACGTCGCCGCCTTTGAGGGCAAGCCGTGGCTACTGCGCTTTTTCGACCAGATTCGCTTTTACCCGGTCAGTGCCGACGAGTTGCTGCGCATCCGCCGTGATTTCCCATTGGGGCGTTTTGAACTGGGCATTGAGCAAAGTCATTTGAACCTGGCGGACTACCAGGCCTTCCTGGATCGCGAAGCGGCCGGGATCGCCGCCTTTCGCGCCCAGCAACAGGCTGCCTTCAGTGCAGAGCGGGCGCGCTGGATCGCCAGTGGCCAAGCACATTTCGACAGTGACGAAGGCATGCCACCGCCCCAAGCTGACACGCCGTTGGCCGACGACGAACACGGCGTGGAGAGCCCCATCGCCGGTAACCTCTGGCAGGTCCAGGTGGAAGTCGGCGCCCGGGTGGCTGCCGGTGAGGTGCTGGTGGTGCTGGAGTCAATGAAAATGGAAATCCCGGTGTTGGCCCCGTTCGCCGGCACGGTTCGACACATCCACGTGCAGCCAGGTTCGCCCGTAGGCGCAGGCCAGCGGGTCGTGGTGTTGGCCAGCGAACAATCTGAGAATCAAGGAGTTACAGCATGAACCTGAATTTGAATCTGGATGCGCTGCGCGCCGCCTACCGTGCCGGCACCCTCAGCCCACGGGAAGTACTGACCCAGGTGCAGGCCAAGGCCAGTGCCCTGAATCCCGACTACCACCTGTTCATCCACCTGCTCAGCCTGGACGAACTGGAGCCCTATCTGCTTGCCCTGGAAGGCCGCGACCTTGATAGCCTGCCGCTGTACGGCGTGCCGTTCGCGATCAAGGACAACATCGACCTGGCCGGCATTCCCACCACCGCAGCCTGCCCGGCGTTCGCCCACGTGCCTGAACGCTCGGCGACCTTGGTCGAACAACTGATCGCCTTGGGCGCGATCCCCCTGGGCAAGACCAACCTGGACCAATTCGCCACCGGCCTCAATGGCACACGCTCGCCCTACGGCGCTTGCCGCAACAGCGTGCTCGCCGAGTACCCCTCGGGCGGCTCCAGTGCAGGCTCATCCCTGGCCGTGGCGCTGGGCGTGGCCAGCTTCGCCCTGGGCACCGACACCGCAGGCTCGGGCCGCGTGCCGGCGGCGCTGAACAACCTGGTGGGCCTGAAGGCCACCAAGGGTTTGCTCTCCACGGCCGGCGTGGTGCCGGCTTGCCGCACCCTGGACTGCGTCACCACCTTTACCGCCACCGCCCGCGAGGCCAGCCAGTTGCTCGCCCTGACCGCAGGCCTGGACCCGCGGGATGAATACAGCCGCACCAACCCGGCCTGGAACGATGCGACGGCCTTCGGTGCACCTCGCCCGTTTCGCTTTGGCGTGCCACGGCCCCAAGACCTCGCGTTTTTTGGCTGCACCGAGGGCCCCGGGCTGTTCGCCCAAGCGATCGACAGGCTCAACGCCATGGGCGGCCAAGCCGTTGAACTGGACCTGTCGCCCTTTTTGGAGGCCGCACGCCTGCTTTACGAAGGCCCTTGGGTGGCCGAACGCTACAGCGTCGCCGGGGCCCTGATGGAACAGCACCCCGAAGCCGTGCTGCCAGTGATCCGCGCCGTACTCACCAAGGCCCCCGGCGTCAGCGGCGTGCAGACATTCCGCGGGCAATACCGGCTGCAGGCGCTCAAGGCGATCTGTGACCAGGCCCTCGGCTCGCTCGATTGTGTCATCACCCCCACCATCGGCCGCCCGGTGACCCTGGCCGAACTTGAACAAGCGCCGGTGCTGCGCAACTCGGAGTTGGGCTACTACACCAACTTCATGAACTTGCTCGATTACGCCGCCGTGGCGGTGCCCAGCGGTTTCATGGCCAATGGTTTGCCCTGGGGGGTGACCCTGTTCGGCCGCGCGTTCACCGACCAGTACCTGTTGAGCCTGGCCAACGCCTTCACCGGGCAAGCGGCGCCGGCCAGCCTTGCGCGCAATGACCGCGCAAGGTTAGTAGTGTGCGGTGCGCACCTGGACGGCCTGGCGCTGAACGGGCAGTTGCAACAGCGCGGCGCGCGGCTACTGGAGGCCACCCACAGCTCACCCGATTACCAGCTCTACGCGCTGGCTGGCGGCCCGCCCCTGCGCCCCGGCATGCTGCGCGTAGCCGAAGGCGGCGTGGCCATCGAGGTCGAGGTGTGGGAGTTGCCGAGCAGTGAACTGGGGTCTTTTCTAACCGGTATCCCGGCACCGCTGGGCTTGGGCAAAGTACAACTGGCCGATGGGCGTTGGGAAACCGGGTTCATTTGCGAGCCGTATGGCCTGCAAGGGGCCGTGAACATCAGCCCGTTCGGTGGCTGGCGCGGTTACTTCGCGGCCTCCAAGCCCAACTGATACGGCCCGGCCTCGTGCTCCAGAAGCGCGGGGCCGGCAACCACCACAGATCGCCCCGCCGCCCAAACTCCTTTATGTATCGGCGCCAGCCCGCTACCCTGCCCGCTTATTCCTTTGCTTCAGGCCGCCCCTTGCCCCACACCATCCCCGCCCGCACCCTGCCCGCCACGGCCGTGACCTGCGACACCTGCGCCGCCAAATGCTGCCGGCTGGAAGTGATGCTGATCACCGAAACCGGCGTGCCGGAGCGCTTTATCGCCGAAGATGACTGGGGCTCGCAAACCATGCTGCGCCTGGACGACGGCTGGTGCGCGGCGCTGGACCGGCACAGCATGAGCTGCAGCATTTACCAGAACCGCCCCCTGATCTGCCGCGAGTTCGAAATGGGCGGTGATGACTGCCTGATCGAGCGGCAAGTCAACTGAATACACATCGCCCTGGGTAGGCGCGGATTTATCCGCGAAGGGGCGCCGCGGTCGTTCAGATAAACTGCGGCGCGCTTTTCGCGGATAAATCCGCTCCTACAGGGGGGGCTGCAACGATCACGGCAATTGAGTCACACCTTCAAGGCCTGGCCCACGCTGTCGGCAATCGGCGTGGTGGGCCGGCCAATCAGTCGGCTCAGCTGCTTGGCGCCATCGAACAGCGCGCCTTTGGCCGCCGCCGCATCGGAATCGGACAACAGCTCGGCGATCACTTGCGGCAAGCCCACCTGGATCAGCACCGCGCGGTAGTCGGCTTGCGGCAGGTTGTTGTACACCACCCGCTTGCCGGACTGCTGGGCCACATGGGCGGCAAGTTCGGCCAGGGTATAGGCCTGATCCCCCGCCAATTCATACACCTTGCCAGCCTGGCCTTCACTGGTCAGCACCACGGCGGCCGCCGCTGCATAGTCGGCCCGGGCCGCCGAGGCAATTTTGCCCTCGCCCGCAGCGCCCAACAGCGCACCGTGTTCCAGCGCCGAAGGGATGCCTGCCGTGTAGTTTTCGTTGTACCAACCGTTGCGCAACAGCACGTGGGGGATGCCCGATTGGCTCAGCGCCCGTTCGGTTTCCAGATGCTCGGCAGCCAAGCCCAGGCTTGAGGTGTCGGCGTGCAGCACGCTGGTGTAGGCCACAAGCTTGACCCCGGCCTGTTTGGCGGCCTGGATCACGGCCTTGTGTTGCTGCCCGCGCTGGCCGATTTCGTTGGAGGAAACCAACAGCAAGCGGTCGACGCCGGCCAGTGCCTCGGCCAGGCTGGCGGGCTGGTTGTAGTCAAAGGGGCGCACTGTCACGCCTTGGGCGGCGAGGTCCTGGGCCTTGGCCGGGTCACGCACCAAGGCCACCACGTCGGTCGCGGGCACGCGCCCCAGCAGTTCAGTAATGACCAGACGACCCAACTGCCCTGTAGCACCGGTGATAGCGATCATGAATAAATACCTTGATTGACTGTGAAAGAAACGCCACCCTAAACCCTAAGCTAACCAATAGTAAGTACGTACAAAAAGGTAAGTATCATGAGCGCCCCTGAGGATTTTCGTCCCGCCCCTTTCTCTGTAATGGCCCGCCGCGGCGAATTAATGGACGCCAACTGCCCGTCCCGCGACGTGCTCAAGCACATGACCAGCCGTTGGGGCGTGCTGGTGCTGGTGATTTTGCTGGGTGGCATGCACCGCTTCAGCGACCTGCGCCGCAAGATCGGCGGGGTCAGCGAGAAAATGCTCGCGCAAACCCTGCAAGGGCTGGAAGGCGATGGCCTGGTCAATCGCGTTTCGCTGCCGGTGGTGCCGCCCCACGTTGAATACAGCCTCACGCCACTGGGTTGCGAAGCTGCCGAACTGGTGGAAGGCATGGCCGATTGGATCGAAGAAAAACTGCCGCGCATCATGGAGTATCGCCAGCAGCAGGCACAGGTTCAGGCACAAGACTGAGCCAGCAACCACTGCTTGAGCGCCTGTATCGGGGGGCGCAACATCGCGCCGCCTCGATCGACAGCAGCGACTGATCTCGGTCGTCGGCAGACGGCCAAAGCGACCCGTGCGTTAGCGCAGGCGCGCTGACTGGCAACCCATCAATCCTTTGCTAAGGTCAGTGAGCCTGTTGTGTAACTTACTGGAAACCTTCGGAGGGATTCGAAAATGTCAGCCTGCAACCTGCCTTTGTCTAGCCGTTTCAAGGCGCCCTTGCTCGCTTGTTGCCTGGGCGAGGTGATCGTGGACGTCAGCGGCCCACTGTGGGACCGCGACGTACGCACCATCGACGGCCGCAAGCTCAAGGGCATCGTGATCAAGTACCAATGAACCGCGCGGCGATGTGCCTCAGCCTGTCCTTGACTGCTGCGGTGGCCAATGCTGCCGGCACCCTGCCCGAGTTGGGCAGCCAGCCTGCGCCGGCAAACGCCGACCCGGAGCGCTGCCATCAGTTACAGAACAACTTCGACATCGACCTCAAGGAGGTGGTTAAAGCCGGTTGCCAACCGTCCACCGAGCAAATCTCCAAACTCATGGACAACCCGGTCGGCAACCTGGTGCTGCTGTTCAACCAGTTCGACTACACCGCACTCAAGGGCCCCCACAGCAACGGTACCCGCTACCTGGGTAAATACAGCTTCATGCCCACGTTCCCGATTTCCATCGGCGAGGACTGGAACCTGATCAACCGCATCCCCATCAGCTACGTCAGCGCGCCGGTGAACCGCAAGGCCGGCGACCTGATCGGCATGAGCCCCTACGAGGTGCTGGCCGACCGGGATTTCCCCTCGATCATCCAGGACCCGTTCGACCGCACCAGCGGCTTGGGCGACCTGGCGTACGTGGGGGTATTTTCACCCAAGCAGCCGATCCACTTTGACGGCGGCGGCAAACTGGTCTGGGGCGTGGGCCCCACCGCCATGTTCCCCACCGCCGAGGAAGACGTGCTGGGCACCGGTAAATATTCCCTGGGCCCGGCGTTCGTCGCCGCCTACCTGGGGCCGGACTGGACCCTGGGCGTGTTCCCGCAACATTGGTGGTCGGTGGGCGGTGACAGCCAGCGCAAGGACGTCAGCCTGACCAACATCCAGTATTTCATCCAGCGCAACATTCCCGGCGACGCGCAATGGCGCGTCGGCATGACCCCCAACGTCACCGTCAACTGGAAAGCCGACGGTGGCCAGAAAGTCACGTTCCCGGTCGGCCTGGGTGCCGGGCGCATCTTCAACTTCGGCAAGCTGCCGGTACGCATCTCGGGCGAAATCCAATACTCGGTCATCCACCCGGACGATCAGATCAGCAGCCGCTGGAACTTTCGGCTGTCCTTCATTCCGGTCATCCCGACCTTCATGCTTTGAACACCACAAGGAACGTCTGCCATGAAAAAACTCAACGCACTGCACAAGGCCATTGCCTTGGCCACCTTGATGTCGGCCGCCAGCCTCAGCGCCCACGCCGAGGATATTCCGCTGTCGGCGGCCGTGGAGGCCAACCAATTGACCACCAAGGTGCTAGCCGTGGACGCGGCCAAGCACCAGGTGACGCTGGAAGGCGCCCAGGGCGCGCAGATACCGGTACAATTGAGCGATCAGGCCAAGGACCTTGGCCACTTGAACGTGGGCGACCAGGTGCAGGTGCTGGTGACCCACTCCGTGGCCGCCGCGCTGGACACCGACGTCGATAAGTCGCCACCCGATTCCAGCGCGCGCGAGGGCGTGGTGCGGGCCACCGCCGACAACCCCCACCCGGGCGGGGAGGCGTATCGGCAGGTGCGGGTGCAGTTGAAGATCACCCATATCGACCTGAAAAAACACGAGGTGACCTTCGAAGGCCCAGCGGGCAACTCCAAGGTGGTGGCGGTGAAAAACCCAAAGATCCAGGCCAAGCTCAAAGACCTGAAAGTCGGCCAGAGCGTGCGGGTGACTTACACCGACACGCTTAAAATTACTACCGCCCACCAGGGCTGATCACCTCGCTACCAGGCCAGCCTCAGTCAATGGGGGCTGGCCATTTAGGGCATCTTCCACCCCGCCCAGCATCTGACCGATGGTCCAGGGCTTGCGCACGAACGCCACCGACTTTTTCACCCCCGAGCTTTCCGGCGTCTCGTGGCCCGAGGTGATCAAGACCGGCATTTGGGGCCAGCGCTCTTCGACCCGATTGGCCAAATCCGCACCATTGAGTGCGCCGGGCATCAGGATATCCGTCAACAGCAACGAGACGTCCTGGTGGTGCGCCTCAAGGTACGTCAGCGCCGCATCCGCCGTTTCCTCGGCATGCGTGGCGAAACCCTCCTCCTGGAGAATCTCACAAACGAAGTCGCGGATGATTGCTTCGTCTTCCACCACCAGGATCAGGCCGGCAGGGCGAGCGGTTCGGTCCATCGAGGGTACGGTCATGTTCAGGGTTTCCATCGTCGGGAGCCCGAACCAAAGGCAGGGGTTCGGAGCAGTACACAAGCTCTGAGCGATGATGTCGGGGAAAATTCAATTCCGATGGTCGGGGCTGGGCCTTATATAATTAAAGGGCATTTAATCTACTAATATTAATTAACAAGGCGCATATAACAACACAGCCTTTCACACCCCTCATGCGAGTGATTAGCCTAGCGGCCACCTCTTATATTGCAGGGAGCACGCATGAGCTTAACCCCCCCTACCCTGAGCCTTGATGCCGATGTATTGATCATTGGCGGCGGCCTTGCCGGCACCTGGGCGGCCGTGGCGGCAGCCCGTGAAGGCGCCAGGGTGATCCTGGCCGACAAGGGCTATTGCGGCACCAGCGGCGTGACTGCCACGGCAGGCCCCGGGCATTGGTGGGTGCCGCCGCTGCCCGGGGCCCGTGAAGCCGCCATCGACAAGCGCCTGGGGATCGCCCATGGCCTGGCTGATCGGCGCTGGATGGCGCGGGTCATCGACACCACCTGGAATAGCCTGCCGACCCTGGCCAACTATTACCACTACCCCCGGGACGATCAGGGCGTGACCCACTACCGCGGCCTGCGCGGCCCCGAATACCTGCGCGGCATGCGGCGCTATGTGCTGGACAGTGGCGTAACCATCTTGGACCAACACCCAGCCCTTGAGCTGCTGCGCGATGGTCACGGCCGCCTGGCCGGTGCACGCGGTTGGCGTCGCCACGCCGGTGGCGGCTGGCAGGTGCGCGCGCCTGCCGTGGTACTGGCCACCGGCGGTTGCGCCTTTCTTTCGCGCTTGTTGGGCAGCCACACCAATACCGGCGACGGTTACCTGATGGCCGCCGAGGCGGGTGCGGAACTGTCTGGCATGGAGTTTTCCAGCTATTACTGCATCGCGGCCGCCGACAGCAGCATGACCCGCTCGATGGTCTATACCTTTGGCGAGTATTTCGACGCCGCCGACCGCCCTTTGTCTTTACCCATGGGGCCGGAATTCACCGATGCCTTGGCCCGCGCGCTGCTGCAGGGGCCAGTGTATTGCCGATTGAACCGCGTGCCCGCCGAGGTGCGTGCGCGCCTGCCCAGCATCCAACCGAACCTGATGCTGCCCTTTGATCGACGCGGCGTGGACCCGTATCGCGAGCGCTTCGCGGTCACTTTGCACCCAGAAGGCACCATCCGCGGTGTCGGTGGCCTACGGGTGATGGATGAGCATTGCCAGACCGGCGTGCCTGGCCTGTTTGCCGCAGGCGATGCGGCCAGCCGCGAGTTGATCGCCGGCGCCTCGTCGGGCGGCGGCGCGCAGAACTCCGCGTGGGCTTTATCGTCAGGGCAATGGGCAGGCCTTGGGGCTGCACAATTGGCACGGCAAGGTCAGCCAAGCGGGCACCTGCAGGGTTTTGCCGGGCACGGCCTGGTCGACCAGCACCACGCTGCCACGACGCCGCTGATCCAACAGATCCAGAACGAAGTACACCCGCTGGACAAAAACCTGTTTCGCAGCGGCCCGCAGATCGAGCGCTCGCTGCAAGCCCTGGACACTGTCTGGGACAGCGTCAGCCAGGGCCTTGCGGTGGACCCGGCCAACCCCCTTCGCGCCCGCGAAACCGTGGCCATGGCGGCCACGGCCCGCTGGTGTTACAGCGCCGCCGCCGCGCGTCGAGAAAGCCGCGGCATGCACCAGCGCAGCGATGCCCCGCAGCAAATCAGCGCCTTCGACGGGCACATCCGCGTCGGTGGCCTGGACAGCCCCTGGCAGCGATTCGACCCCCTGCCCTTTGCGCCTCAGGAAACCCCTACCCCATGATTGAGTTGATCTTCAGCGACCTGTGCAGCGGCTGCCAGAAATGCATCGCCGTATGCCCCACCAACGTCTTGCAGCCTGGCCCACGCGGCACGCCGCGCATTGGCGATGTACACGCCTGCCAGACCTGTTTCATGTGCGAGCTGTACTGCCCCAACGACGCCCTGTACGTGGACCCGCATTGCGACACGCTGCAACACCCCGACCCACGGCAGATCCTCGCCAGCGGCTTGCTGGGCCAATATCGCCGGGATTCGGGGTGGGATGAATGGGCCGATGACCCGCGACATCAGAACGAGCATTGGCGCATGGATGGGGTGTTCCAGTTGGCCAGGGGGCAGCATTGAGCACAGCCCTCACCCCAACCCGCACCTTCTGGCAGAGGGCGGGGTGAGGGCCAGGGCCTACCCGCAAACATCAACCAAACCGAACACTGCGCAGCACTTCCTCCTGCGCCACCTCAACCCCCAACAACCCCAGCAACCGGGCGCGGATTGCCTGGAAGCCCGCTTGCCCGCTATCGCGCTCGCGGGGCAAGTCGATGGGCACCTGCTCGGCCACCTTGCCGTCAGCCAGTACGATCACCCGATCGGCCAGCAATATCGCTTCATCGACATCGTGGGTCACCAGCAGCACTGCCGGGGTGTGTTTGCGCCATAGTTCAATGATCAACTGGTGCATGCGGATACGGGTCAAGGCGTCCAGGGCGGCGAAGGGTTCGTCCAGCAACAGCAATTTGGGCTCGCGCACCAGGCTGCGGGCCAGGGCCACGCGCTGGGCTTCGCCACCGGACAGCGTCGCGGGGTACGCGTCGATGCGGTGGCCCAGGCCCACTTCCTTCAGTGCATCCACTGCTCGGGCCCGAGCGTTGTTGCCACGCAGGCCCAGCACCACGTTTTTCCAGGCGCTTTTCCACGGCATCAGGCGGGGTTCCTGAAAGACTGCGGCGCGGGCCACGGGCACGCGCAACTGGCCGCTGTCGATGCTGTCCAGGCCCGCCAGGGTGCGCAGCAAAGTGGTCTTGCCAGATCCGCTGGCACCCAGCAAGGCGACAAACTCACCGGGGGCGATGTCCAGGTCCAGGCTATCGATGACCCGTTGCTCGTCGAACTGGCGCACTACGTCATGCAGCTCCACGGCCCACGCTTGGAATGGCTTGAGTACAGACATGCTTCAGTTCCTTGTGAAAGAGGGCCGCCAGGCCAGGGCATAACGTTCCAGGGCACGGATCAGGCCATCGATCACCAGGCCCAGCACGCTGTAGATCAACAGGCAAATGACGATGACGTCCGTACGCATGAAGTCCCGCGCGTCGCTGGCCAAAAAGCCAATGCCGGCGGTGGTATTGATTTGCTCGACAAACACCAGGGCGAGCCACGAAATACCCAGGGCGTAGCGCAGGCCCACGAAGAACGACGGCAAGGCGCCAGGCAAAATCACGTGCCAGATCAGTTCGGCACGGTTCAGGCCCAGGGTATTGGCAGCTTCGATCAGCTTGGGGTCAATATTGCGGATGCCCGAGAACAGGTTCAGGTACACCGGGAAGGTGGTGCCCAGCACGATCAAGGCCACCTTGGTGAACTCGCCGATGCCAAACCACAGAATGAACAGCGGTACCAGCGCCAGCGACGGAATGGTGCGCAGCATTTGCAGGGGCGAGTCCAGCACAATCTCGCCACGCCGCGACAACCCGCTGACCAGCGCCGCCGCCACGCCAATGCTCACCCCAATGGCCAAGCCCAGCATGGCCCGCTGCAGTGATACCCAGAGGTGCTTGCCCAGCTCCCCCGACACGATCATGGCCCACAAGGTATCGCCGATCTGCGAGGGCGCGGCGATCACGCGGCTGGGGATCCAGCCCAATCGCGAAGCCGCCTCCCACAGCAACAACAACGCAATGGGGCTGATAATGCGCAGCACGAAATCCGGAACCTTCCAGTGGCGCGTGGCGCGCAGGCGCTCGGCCTCGGCGGTGCTGCGCGTTATGCTGAGGTAGCCGGGCGGTGAATTGGCTGAGGTCTGGGTCATAAGGCTCCTGCCTGTACGATTAAAAACAGAGCTCATCCTAGGTAGCCCCCAGGCGTTCGTGAAATACCGAAAGCGCCTAGGGTTATAATGCAATTACCTGATATTCAATAAAATTGATAATTCAGTTATTTCATAATTAACTTAGAACCAAAAAGAATTTCACACCCATTCCTTATACACATACCTTGATCACCATAGATCCGACCCCTTGCCCGGCGGAGGTGACCTTTCAAGAATGGTATGAGGAAGATCCCATGAGCATCGAATTCATCGGTTACATCGGCGGCCAGCACGGGTCCGAGATCCACCCCCCGAGCGGCCCCGTGCTGCAGCGCGAGTACGTCGAAAAGGTCGCGCGCGCCCATGAACAAGCCGGTTTCGACCGTGCGTTGATAGCGTTCCACTCCAACAGCCCCGACAGTACCCTGATCGCTTCCCACGCTGCCAGCGTGACCGAGCGGCTGCAGTTTCTGATCGCCCACCGCCCAGGTTTTGCCGCCCCGACCCTGGCCGCCCGCCAATTTGCCACCCTGGACGTGCTCAATGGCGGGCGCACGGCGGTGCATATCATCACCGGCGGTGACGACAAGGAACTGCGTGGCGACGGCAGCTTCCTGGGCAAAGAGGAGCGTTATGCGCGCACCGACGAATACCTGGAGGTGCTGCGCAAGGAATGGACCAGCCCTACCCCCTTTGACTACAGCGGTGAGTACTACCAGTTCGAAGGCGCCCATTCGGCGGTGAAGACCGAACAACCGATCCCGCTGTACTTCGGCGGCTCTTCGCAGGCGGCGATCAAGGTGGCCGGCAAGCACGCCGACGTCTACGCGCTGTGGGGCGAAACCTATGAGCAGGTGCGCGAGATCGTCGCCCAGGTGCGCGCCGAAGCCGCCAAGCACGGCCGCACCATTCGCTTCAGCCTGAGCCTGCGGCCGATTCTGGCCCAGACCGAGGAAAAAGCCTGGGCCCGTGCCGACAGCATTCTGCAAAAGGCCACCACCCTGGCCGAGCAACGCGGTTTTGTGCGCCGCGAGCCGGCGAACGAAGGCTCGCGCCGTTTGCTGGCCGCTGCCGCCCAAGGCTCGCGCCTGGACAAACGCCTGTGGACCGGCATCGCGGGCTTGCTGGGCGCCCAAGGCAACTCCACTTCACTGGTGGGCACCCCGGAACAAGTCGCTGAAGCCCTGCTCGACTATTATGATCTGGGTATCACCACCTTCTTGATACGCGGTTTCGACCCACTCGAGGACGCCATCGATTACGGCAGAACACTGATTCCATTGACCCGCCAGTTGGTCGCCCAGCGTCAGCACAAGGTTGCCTGAACATGGCCACAGCCCTAAACCCACAGCGCCTTCGCCACTTTATCGGGGCGCTGGCCGAGTTGCTCGACCGGCACCCCGAGGAAGAGGCCGCCCTGCACCGCGGCGGCGAACTGCTTGGTGAGTTGGTCAGCCACGATGATTGGCTGCCCGACGATTTCGCCCAGCCAAACCCCGAGCGCTACCAGCAGTTCTTGCTGCATGCCGACTCGCGCCAGCGCTTTTCCATCGTCAGTTTCGTCTGGGGCCCGGGCCAGCAGACGCCCATCCACGACCACCGGGTGTGGGGCCTGATCGGCATGTTGCGCGGCGCCGAATATTCCCAGGGCTTCGCGCGCCATCCAGACGGCAGTATCCTGCCCGAGGGCAAGCGGGTGCGCCTGTCGCCGGGCCAGGTTGAAGCGGTCTCGCCACGCATTGGCGACATCCACCAGGTCAGCAATGCGTTCAGCGACCAGGTGTCCATCAGCATCCACGTGTACGGCGCCAACATCGGCGCAGTGCACCGGGCGGTCTATCAACCCGACGGCAGTGAAAAGCTGTTCATTTCCGGTTATTCAAATCGCGTGTTACCCAACATCTGGGACCTGTCCAAAGAGAACCCTGCCCCATGAGCCAAACCCCGTACCGTTCCTTCGCCGATATCCGTCGTGCCCTGCTGGCGCGTGAAGAAGTGGCCCTGATCGACGTGCGCGAAGAGGCGCCGTTCGCCGAGGCCCACCCGCTGTTCGCCGCCAACCTGCCCTTGTCCAAGCTTGAAGTCGAAGCCTACCCACGCATCCCCAGGCTAAATACCGCCATCACCGTGTATGACAACGGCGAAGGCCTGGCCCAACAGGCCATCGAGCGGCTCAAGGCGCTTGGCTACGGCAACCTGGCGCTGCTGGAAGGCGGCCTTGAGGGTTGGCGAAGCGCAGGTGGCGAGCTGTTCATCGACGTCAACGTGCCCAGCAAGGCCTTTGGCGAGTTGGTGGAATACGAACGCCACACCCCGTCGCTGAGCGCCGAGCAGGTCAAGGCACTGATCGATGAAAAGGCCGACGTGGTGGTGCTCGACGCCCGCCGCTTCGACGAATACCAGACCATGAGCATCCCCACCGGCATCAGCGTGCCGGGGGCTGAACTGGTGCTGCGCGCCCGTGAACTGGCGCCAGACCCGGCCACCCGCATCATCGTCAACTGCGCCGGGCGCACTCGCAGCCTGATCGGCACGCAATCGCTGATCAACGCCGGCCTGCCCAACCCCATCGCCGCCCTGCGCAACGGCACCATTGGCTGGCTGTTGGCCGGGCAAACCCTGGAGCACGGCCAGGCCCGGCGCTTTGCCGCCACGTCGGCCGACACCCAGCGCCAGGCACAAAGCGATGCTCGCCAGGTGGCCGATCGCGCTGGCGTGCTGCGCGCCAACCTGTCCGACTGGCAACGCTGGCAGCAAGAGCCCACGCGCACCACCTACCTGTTCGACGTGCGCACCCCGCAAGAATTTGAAGCCGCCCACCTGCCCACCGCTCGTTCCACCCCTGGCGGCCAACTGGTGCAAGAGACTGACCATTTCGCCAGCGTGCGCGGCGCGCGCATCGTGCTGGTGGATGACGATGGCGTGCGCGCCAACATGTCGGCTTCCTGGCTGGCGCAACTGGGCTGGGATGTGTACGTACTGGATGGGCTCAAGCCTGCTGACTTTTCCGCCACCGGTGCCTGGCAGCCAAGCATCGCCGCCGTCGCGCCGTTCGAACAGATCAGCGTGCAAGCCCTGGTGGAGTGGCAAGGCCGCGGGCAGACCCAGGTGCTGGACTTCACCACCAGCGCCAACTACGTCAAGCGCCACATCCCGGGCGCCTGGTGGGCCTTGCGCAGTGACCTGAGCCAAGCCCTGCAGCGCATCCCGCCCGCCGAGCGCTACGTGTTGACCTGCGGCAGCAGCCTGCTGGCGCGCTTCGCCGTGGCCCAGGTCGAGGCGTTGTACCGGCAAGCCGGTGTTCGTGCTGCGCGATGGCAATGCCGGCTGGTTTGCGGCGGGCCAACCCGGCGAGTCAGGCGAAACCCGCCTGGCCTCGCCCCGCATCGACCGTTACCAGCGCCCTTACGAAGGCACCGACGCACCGCGCGAGGCGATGCAGGCGTACCTGGATTGGGAGTTTGGCCTGGTGGAACAGCTGGGCCGCGATGGCACGCATGGGTTCAGGGTGATTTAGCGCCCCGTGATCAATCCGCGCTTGGACAGGCGGATTGTTCATCTGCCAATGATTCAATTCACCAAACGCAGTCAATCCTTGCGCCATAACAGGAATGGCAAGGCTGCGGCCAGCAACTCGTCCGGCACCTCTTCGGGTAAATAATGCCCGCCGGGCAACGCCTGGCCATGGACGTCATCGGCCACCTTGCGCCACTCGGCCAGCGGGTCGAAACAACGCGCCACTACCCCATCGGCACCCCACATCGCCAACAACGGCACCGTCAACCGGCGCCCGGCCGCCAGGTCCGCGCGGTCGTGCTCCAGGTCGATGCTGGCGCTGGCGCGGTAGTCTTCACACAAGCTGGTGGCCGAACCCGGGCGGGACAAGCCGCGCAAGTAGTCGGCAAACGCCTCGTCGGTGAACGGCGCCATGCCCGCGCTGCGGGTGCCCATCACGCTGCGCAGGTAGCCTTCGGGGCTGGCCTGGATCAGGGTTTCCGGCAGGGGCGCGGGGCGAATCAGAAAAAACCAATGCCAATAGGCCCGGGCAAAGGCCTCGTTGGTTTGCTCGTACATGGCCAGCGTCGGTGCGATGTCCAGGGTCACCAGGCGCTCTACCGCGCCGGGGTGGTCCAGTGCCAGCCGATGCGCCACCCGGGCGCCACGGTCGTGGGCCAATACGCTGAAACTGTCGAAACCCACCGCGTGCATCAACTCCAGATGATCGCGGGCCATCACCCGCTTGGAATAGTTGATGTGCAGGTCATCGGCCGGTGGCCGCCCGCTGTCACCGTAGCCGCGCAGGTCGGCCGCCACCACGGTGAAGTGCTCGGCCAGGCGCTCGGCCACCTTGTGCCAGATCACGTGGGTTTGCGGGTGGCCATGCATCAACAGCAGCGCAGGCCCCTCCCCGCCGATTCGGTAAGCGATGTCGACACCGTTGACATGACGCAGCTCACGCGTGAATCCAGCAAACATGGCACACACCCTCAGGCTAAAAACTCATCCTAGCCGTTAGCGCAAGCCTGACAAGTGCACAAGTGTGATGGATATCTTCACGCAGTGTGAACCAAGCGACCCAAGCATCAGTCGTACAAAATAAGCCCGGTGCAAAGGCTTGAGTCCGGACTAAATGGTTTACCCACTTTGAACGAGGACGTACCCATGAAGCAATTGTTAGGTTGTGGTCTGCTGGTACTGGCAGCGGCATTTAGCGTGCAATCCTTTGCCGATGATCAGGACGCCAGCTGCGACGCCAATGTTCAACGCCTGAACGACCGGGTCAACAGTGCCGCCACCACCGACCCTACGGTCAAATCCCTGGTGGAAAAAGACATCGCCAGCGCCAAGGCCGCCCAGGCCAAGGGCGATACCAAAGAATGCATCACCATTACCGACCGTGCGAAATCGCGGTTGGACAAGTACAACAAGTAAGATTTCGGGGCCTGCCTGGCGCTTGAACCCGCCGGCAGGCGCCTTACATCAAAACGCCGCCCGAAAAACCCCCTCGATCTGCGCCTGCCCTGCCCGCCTTGGGTTGGTCAGCCCACATGCATCCTTCAACGCATTGGCCGCCAACACCGGCAGGTCTTCGACCTTCACGCCCAGTTGCCCCAGCCCGGGTGCAATGCCGATACGCTCGCTTAATTGCTCGATCGCTTCAATCGCCCCCTGCGCGCCCTGTTCAGCGGTACAGCCTTGCACCTCCAAGCCCATGGCCTTGGCCACGTCGCGCAAGCGGTCTGCGCACACCTGCGCGTTGAATCGTTGCACGTGGGGCAGCAGTATCGCGTTGCATATGCCGTGCGGCAGGTCGTAGAGGCCGCTCAATGAGTGAGCCATGGCGTGCACATAGCCCAGGGATGCGCTGTTGAAGGCCATGCCCGCCAGAAACTGCGCGTAGGCCATGTTTTCGCGGGCCGCCCGGTGGTTGCCGTCGGCCACGGCCTGGGGCAGATGGTGCATGATCAATTCGATGGCCTTCAGCGCGCAGGCATCGGTAATGGGCGTGGCGGCCGTGGACACATAAGCCTCGATGGCCTGTGCCAGGGCGTGCATGCCGGTGGTGGCGGTCAGGGCCTGGGGCATGGTGACCATCAGCGCCGGGTCGTTGACCGACATCAGCGGCGTGACGTTGCGGTCGGCGATGGTCATTTTCACCCGGCGAACCGGGTCGATGATGAAGCAGAACCGGCTCATCTCGCTGGCCGTGCCCGCCGTGGTGTTGATGGCCACCAGCGGCAATTGTGGCATGCGGGAACGGTCGACGCCTTCGTAGTCGGCAATAGGGCCGCCATTGGTGGCGCACAGGGCAATACCCTTGGCGCAATCGTGGGGCGAACCACCGCCCACGGCCACCACGAAATCGCACTGGGTGCTTTTCAGGAGGTCCAGCCCGCGCTCCACGCAGGCGATGGTGGGGTTGGCCTTGGCGCCATCGTACACCACCGTATCGATGCCCTGCCCGGACAGCATCCAGGCCACGGTGGCGGCGACCTCGGCCTTGACCATGCCGGCGTCGGTCACCAGCAACGCGCGGCGAAACCCTAGCTTGGCAATCGCGCCCACGGCTTCACCCAGGCAATCGCGGCCCATGATATTGACGGCGGGAAGGAAAAACGTGTGGCTCATGGCGTTGGTCTCGTCAGGCTCGACCCGGCAGCGGGTCTTTTAGAACCTTCAGCGTGCGCCCAACCGGTTGGCCCGGTGTTGATCCGTGTCAAGCAATGCCGCCGCCACCGGCATCTCCACCCGCTCGGCCCGCAACGCAAAATCCCCTAGCCGCTCGAAGTTGACGTTAGCCCCCGAGTCGATCGCCACCAAGGTCTGGCCCTGCAGGCGGTGCTGGTTGACGTAGCGCTTGATCCCGGCCACCGCCAGCGCGCCAGACGGTTCAGTGATGGAGCGGGTATCGTTGTAGATGTCGCGGATCGCCGCGCACAACTCATCGTTACTGACGGTGATCACGTCATCGACGCAGTGGCGGCAGACCTCGAAACAATGGGCGCCGACCTGGGCCACGGCAACCCCCTCGGCAAAGCTGTCGACCTGGGCCAGCACCACCCGCCCGCCGGCCTGCAGGGCTGCCTGCAGGCAGTTGGAGCCTTCGGCTTCGACGCCGATGACCTTGATCTGCGGGCGCAGGTACTTGACGTAGGCGGCGATGCCGGCGATCAGGCCACCGCCGCCCACCGGGACGAAGATCGCATCCAGGTCGTCGGGCTGCTGGCGCAGGATTTCCATCGCCACGGTGCCTTGACCGGCGATCACGTCGGGGTCATCGAACGGCGCGACGAAGGTGTAGCCGTTGCGCGCCAACGTCAGCGCATGCGCCAGGGCCTGGGGAAAGTTGGCGCCGTGCAGTACCACCTGGCCGCCGCGCGAGCGCACGCCTTCGACCTTCAGGGCAGGCGCCGTGGTGGGCATGACGATGATGGCTTCGATACCCAACATGCGCGCCGCCAAGGCCACGCCCTGGGCGTGGTTGCCGGCAGACGCAGTGACCACGCCACCGGCGCGCTCGGCCGGGCTCAATAGCGCCAGCTTGGTGTAGGCCCCACGGATCTTGAAGGAGAACGTGGGCTGCAGGTCTTCACGCTTGAGCAGCACGCGATTGCCCAGGCGCTCGGACAAGGCCGGCGCGTGCTGCAGGGGCGTCTGGATGGCCACCTCGTACACCGGCGCGGCCAGGGTCTTTTTGGCGTAGAGGGCGAGTTGCTCGGGGGTCATGGTGGTCTCCGGTTTTTTCAAGCCCGGGAGACACTGGGTACAAAAAACCCGCCTCCAGGGCGGGTTGGGTGCAGATGAACGCTAGCCCGCCAAATAAGGAATGGCGGTAATAATAACGGCGGCGAACATCGGCATGGATAAGGTCATGGGCTGAACTTAGCCTGCCGGCAAACGGCTGTCAATGGTCCTGTACACGACCGCTGGTCGACTGCCGGGCACCTCTGGCGGGGCCTGGCAGCCAAACCTGTGTAGCGACTTGCTCAAGGAGAATCGCCATGAACACCGTTCACTGGGCCACCCTGGCCCTGACTGCACTGCTGGGCGCCAGCGCCCTGCCGGCCTTGGCCGATGACAGCACCGGCCCGACCAACCCGGCTGCAACCGGAACCGTACCTGCCGAAATCGGCGTGCCTTCGGGTACCGGCACGCGCATGGAAAACGGCAATGCCGATGGCTCGGCAACGCCACGCGCGCCGGGTGAAAGCGGCACGGTGAAGATCAAGCCACAAGGCTCGGGCAATGCCGAGGGCAGTTCAATGGGCAACTCCACGGTCAAGCCGGACAGCTCTTCGAGTGAACGCAAGACGCCGTGATTGAAAACGCTCCCAGCCCTCTTTGTCACACAGACGATGGGGCGGGCTGCCTAGCCAATGGCCCGCCCCAATTCATTGAACAACGTCACCACCGACCGCAGGTTGCGGCACTCGGGCCGCGTCAACAACCACAGTGCACTGTCGCACCCGGCCAGTGGTTCGCCGATCAGTTTCAAGCCCGCGCACAGAAAATCCGGCAGCACCGCCACCCCCAAACCGGCCCGCACCAGTTGCGCCACCGACAACATCGAATTGCAGCGGTAGCCAGGGGTCACGCCCGGCCAGTGCAGGCGCCGCCAGACGACGCTGGGGTGGTCGGGTAGAAAGTCGTCCGGGCCGACCCAGGTCAGTTCGGTCAGCGTTCGCTGACCCATGGTTTGCCAATACGCCTCGCTGCTGCACAGCCGATAGCACACGCCGGTCAGCCGTTTGCCCACCAGGTGCTCAGGCGGCGAGTCGGTCAGGCGCACAGCGATATCGGCATCGCGACGGGTCAAGTTGACGAAGGCATTGGAGGTGGTCAGCTCCAATGTCAGGGCGGGGTAGGCAGGCATGAACGTCGCCAGTGCGGGCAGTACCAGGGTGTGCAGTACAGCGTCCGTGCAGGTCAGGCGGACCGTGCCGCTGACCACTTCGCCCCCTTGCTCGACACTAACCTGGGCCACCCCCAGCGCGGCTTCGGCACGCTCGGCCTGGGCGGCCAGGCTCAACGCCAGTGCGGTGGGCAAATAACCGGCGCGGCTCTTGTCGAACAACGCATTGCCCAGCGCCGCCTCAAGCTTGCGCACGCTGCGAAACACCGTCGACACGTCCACCAGCAGCAGGTCGGCGGCGCGGGCCAGGGTGCGCCCGCGCACCAGCGCCAGCACCAGGCACAGGTCGGTGTGATTGAGTCGATATTGCATGGCTGCACGAATACTCTGCACGGATGCCAATGTCGATTGCATCGGCGCCCCATTATAGTGGCCACCTGTTGTCCCACAAGCCCCCTGAAGGATCAGCCGATGCCATTTGCCACCCCCCTGAAGATTGCTTTGATAGGCGATTACGATGAAACGGTCACCGCCCACCGCGCCATCGACCGCGCCCTGCCCATGGCGGCCGAACAGACGGGCCTTGCCCTGCAGGCTCATTGGCTGGCAACCGATGCCATCGACACGCTGGAGGGCTTTGACGCGATCTGGTGCGTGCCCGCCAGCCCCTATCGCGACACCGAGGCCGCGCTGCAGGCCATCGGCCATGCGCGGGTCAATGGGATTCCGTTTTTGGGCACCTGCGGCGGCTTTCAGCATGCGCTGCTCGAATACGCCCGCAACGTCCTCGGCTGGCAAGATGCCGAACACGGCGAGACCGCCCCGGATGCGCCGCGCACCGTCATCAGCCGCCTGAGTTGCTCGCTGGTGGAAGCACGCCAGCAGATCCGCCTGACCCCAGGCTCAGCCATGGCCCAGGCTTACGGCTGCACGTCCACGGATGAAGGCTACCGGTGCAATTTCGGCATCAACCCAGCGTTTGCCGAGGCACTCACCGCCGGCCCTTTGCGGGTCAGCGGGCGGGATGAAAACAATGAGATCCGTGCCGTGGAGTTGGCCGGGCACAGGTTTTTCCTGGCCACCCTGTTCCAACCCGAACGCGCCGCATTGGCCGGGCATACGCCACCGCTGGTGGCCGCGCTGGTGCAAGCGGCCGGCCGTTACCGGGAGGCCCGCTGATGTTCCTGAACGCACCTGCGCCCCCTTACTATGCGGTGATCTTCACCTCGCAGCGCACCGACATCGACGATGGCTACGGCCAGGCCGCCGCGCACATGGTCGACCTTGCCAGCCAACAACCTGGCTACTTGGGAATCGAGTCGGCGAGGGACGCCCAAGGGCTGGGCATTACCGTGTCCTATTGGCAAAACGAGGCCGCCATCCTGGCCTGGAAACACCACGCCGAACACGCCGCCATTCGCGACAAAGGCCGAGCACGGTGGTACCAGGCGTGCATCACCCGGGTGGCAAAAGTAGAGCGGGCCTATATCTCGCCTTGCGCAGGGTAATTTCCTTCAATACCGCAGGCGCCAGGCACCTTACCGTGGGCTCATGTTCCTCGATCCGGTAGTCAAGCATGAGCCTTTACCTGTCCATGGCCGCCTTCGCGCTGGCCTCCTCCATCAGCCCGGGCCCGGTCAATATCGTCGCCCTCAACAGCGGCGCCCGGCACGGCCTGCGCGCCAGCCTCAAGCATGTCACCGGGGCCACCGCGGGGTTCACCGTGCTGCTGGTGCTCACGGGGCTGGGCTTGCACGAGTTGCTGGACCTGTGGCCGGGGTTGACCGAGGCGATCCGTTGGGCCGGCGTGGTCTTTCTGCTGTACCTGGCCTGGCGCCTGGCCCGCGACAACGGCCAGCTAGGCCAGGGCGACAACAGCCCACCGCCCTCGTTTGGCTACGGTGCCTTGATGCAGTGGCTCAACCCCAAGGCATGGTTGGCTTGCGTGGCCGGCATGGGCGCATTTGTCGCTGACGGTGATGCCGGCCTGATCGGGCGCTTCGCGCTGATCTATTTCGTGGTGTGCTACCTGTCGATCGCCTGTTGGGCCTGGGCCGGCAGTTTTATCCGCGAATACCTGCGCAAGGCCTCCAGCGTGCGCCTGTTCAATCGGCTGCTGGCGTTGCTGCTGGCCGGCTGCGCGGCCTACCTGATGCTGGAGTGAGCGCGGTAATGCCCGGGCGTGGCCGCCAGGTGCTGCTTGAACACCCGCTGCAGGTGAGCCTGGTCGGCGAACCCGGCGTCCAGGGCCGCCTCGGCGATGGCCCGGCCACGGCGCAGCTGGGCGCGGGCAAACTGAATGCGGCAATCGGTCAGGTAGCCATGGGGCGTCAGGCCGTACTGCTGCTTGAACGCGCGAATCAGGTATGAGGGCGACAACTGCGCGACGCTGCAGATCTCTGCTAACGTGACCTCACCGGTGCAATTGGCGCGGATGAAGTCGGCAGCCCGGCCCAATTTGTCGTGGGCCAGCACGGCCCGCTGCGGCAAAGGGTCCAGGCATTGCTGGGCCAGGGTAAAAAACTCGATCGTGGCGCTGTGCTTGGCCAACGGCGCCAGGTCGGCGTTGGTCAAGGTGGCATACAGCCCGTTCAACCCGGCGAACAAGCGCGGGTCGTCACTGTGGGTGGTGGCGAACGTGCGCAGGTCCTGATGGGCGCCCAGCCCCATTTGGTGCTGCAACTCGGTCAGCCACGGCGTGTCCAGGTACAGCATGCGGTAGGCCCAGGGCTGGTCCTGCAAGGGATTGCAGGCATGCACGTCGCCGGGGTTCATCACTACCACCGTGCCCTGCCCCACCCGGTGCCGGGCGCGGCCATTGAGGTAGGTACTGTGCCCCGAGACGATCGCGCCGATGGAAAAGGATTCGTGGGAATGGCGGGCGTAGCACACGTGACGGCCGTCAAGGACGTCACGGGCTTCGATGAATGGGACGGCTGGGTCGCGCCAGAAACGGGAGTTTTCCATGCGTGGAATATCCCATTCGGCGGCCTTGCGTGCAACCTCTGGCCTAAGGCATTACGGGCGGCACGTACGCCAACGTCGTGCCCAACGCCCACAGCAAAAACAGCACCAACGGCACATGCACCAGCAGTTGCACGAACGAGAAACCGATCAGGTCCCGCGCCTTGAGCCCCAGCACGCCGAGCAGCGGCAGCATATAGAACGGATTGATCAGGTTGGGCAGCGCCTCGGCGGCGTTGTAGATCTGCACCGCCCAGCCCAGGTGGTACTTCAGGTCGTTGGCCACCTGCATCACGTACGGTGCCTCGATGATCCACTTGCCACCCCCCGACGGGATGAAGAACCCGAGGATGGCCGAGTACACGCCCATCAGCAGCGCATAGGTATCGTGGGAGGCAATCTGCACGAAAAACGTCGAGATGTGGTGCGCCAGGGTTTGCGCGTCGCTGCCCTTGACCGTGGTCAGGATCGCGGCGATCGAGCCGTACAGCGGGAACTGGATCAGCACCCCGGTGGTGGTCGGCACCGCACGGGCCACCGCATCCAGGAAGCTGCGCGGGCGCCAGTGCAGCAACGCGCCGAGCATGATGAACAGGAAGTTATAGGTGTTGAGCCCCGAGATCGCGGTGATCGCAGGCTTGCTGGAAAACTCATGGAACAACCAGCCCGCCGCCAGCAGCACCATCAAAATGATCAGCAACGGGCTGTATTCCAGCCACTCGCCGGGGCGGGTGCGGGGCGGTGAGGCCGGCAGGCTGAAGCTTGGGTCGATGCCGCAGGCCTTGGCATCTCGCGCCGTGGCCGGGCCCGGCGCGGTGGCGTAGGCGATGATCAACGAGGCCACCACCAGCACGGCCAGCAGCACACCCGACTGCCAGAGGAAGATGGTCTGGGTGAACGGGATCACCCCGGTGATCGCCAGGATCGAGGGTGGCAAACTGGCAGGGTTGGCCTGCAGCTGCGCAGCCGACGACGACAGGCCCAAGGCCCACACCGCGCCCAGGCCCAGGTAGGCGGCCGCACCGGCGGCGCGGTAGTCCATGCGCAGGTCGGTGCGCCGTGCCAGGGCGCGTACCAGCAACCCGCCGAACACCAGCGACAGGCCCCAGTTGAGCAGCGAGGCGAGCATCGAAATCAGCGCCACCCACGCCACCGCCGAACGGCCATTGCGCGGAATGCGCGCCAGGCGATCGATCAGTTTGACCGCCGGCGGCGAACTGGCCACCACGTAGCCGCCGATCACCACAAAGGCCATTTGCATGGTGAACGGGATCAGGCTCCAGAAACCATCGCCAAACGCGGTGGCGGTTTCCAGGGGCTTGGCACCGATGGCCATTGCCGCCAGCGCCACCACGATCACGGCGACCGCGGCAAATACCCAGGAATCGGGGAACCAGCGCTCGGCCCAACTGGAGCAGCGCAGGGCAAAACGCGCGTAGCGGCTCTCTTCGACGACAGCGGTCATGGGGGTACCTTTCTTGAATTTATTATGAGGTTCAAACGGGTGTAACCGGTACCACTGTGGGAGCACGGCAGGCCTGCGATGGCGCCCTTGAAGGCCCATCGCAGGCTTGCCGTGCTCCCACAGGAGTCGACGTGGTGCTTTTTTAGAAAGTCATCTCCGGCACGTGCTCGGGAACGATCAGCTTGCCGGCGGTCTTGGCGACGATTTCCTCGACGCTGATCCCCGGCGCCCGTTCGCGCAGGATGAAGGCGCCGTCTTCAATTTCAAGGTAGGCCAGGTCCGTCAGCACCTTGCGGATACAGCCGGCGCCGGTCAGTGGCAAGCTGCACTGGGGCAGCAACTTGGACTCGCCGTCTTTGGAGGCGTGGGTCATGGTGACGATGATGTTGTCGGCCCCTGCCACCAGGTCCATCGCCCCGCCCATGCCCTTGATCAGCTTGCCGGGGATCATCCAGGAGGCGATGTTGCCGTGCACGTCCACCTCGAAGGCGCCCAGCACGGTCAGGTCGACATGGCCGCCGCGGATCATCGCGAACGACTGGGCCGAATCAAAGATCGAGGCGCCCTTGCGCGCGGTGACCGTTTGTTTGCCGGCGTTGATCATGTCGGCATCGATCGTGTCTTGGGTGGGGAATTCGCCCATGCCCAGCAGGCCGTTTTCCGATTGCAACATCACGTCGATGTCGTCGGGCACGTAGTTGGCCACCAGGGTCGGGATACCGATGCCCAGGTTCACGTAGTAACCGTCTTTAAGCTCGCGGGCCACGCGCTGGGCCATTTGTTCGCGGGAAAGTGCCATGTTCACATCCTCGTTGTTCTTGTTCGGGCTCAGGCTTTGAGCGTGCGTTTTTCGATGCGCTTCTCGAACTGGCCAACAATGACCCTATCCACATAGATGCCCGGGGTGTGAATCTCGCTGGGCAGCAACACGCCCGGCTCGACGATCTCCTCGACCTCGACCACGGTGATGCGCCCGGCGGTGGCCGCCAGCGGGTTGAAGTTCTGCGCGGTATGGCGGTACACCACGTTGCCGAAGTGGTCGGCCTTCCAGCCCTTGACGATGGCGAAGTCGCCGGTGATGGCCTCTTCCAGGATGTACTTGCGGCCGTTGAATTCACGCACCTCCTTGCCCTCGGCCACCGGCGTGCCGTAGCCGGTAGCGGTGTAGAACGCCGGAATGCCGGCACCGCCGGCACGCAGCTTCTCGGCCAGGGTGCCTTGGGGGGTGAGGTCCACTTCCAACTCGCCATCGAGCAACTGACGCTCGAACAGGGCGTTCTCGCCCACGTAGGAGGCGATCATCTTGCGGATCTGCCGGTCTTCCAGCAGCACGCCCAGGCCAAAGCCATCGACGCCGCAGTTATTGGACACCACGGTCAGGCCGCGCACGCCCATGCGCTTGATCTGCGCAATCAGGTTTTCCGGGATGCCGCACAAGCCGAAGCCGCCGCTGAGCACCGTCATGTCGTCGGTCAGGCCGGCCAGGGCCTCTTCATAGGTTGCTACTCGTTTGTCGAGTCCAGCCATGTCGATTCGCCTTTTTCTGTTTGTTGTTTAACCCATAGCGTAGCTACCGGGCAGCGTAGGGCCATCTTCTCTCGCGACGAGTAATTTGTTAATTTTGTTTTTGTGCGCTATTCATTTGGATTTTAAAACAATGAACCTCAAGCAGCTTCGTGCCTTTCTCGCCGTCGCGCAAACCTTAAGCTTTGCCCAGGCCGGCGAGCGCCTGCACCTGTCGCAGCCGGCCCTGAGCCTGACCATCAAGGGCCTGGAAGAAAGCCTGGGCGGCACGCTGTTGGCCCGCACCACCCGCAGCGTCAACCTGACCCCGGAAGGTGAAGCCTTGCTGCCGCTGGCGCGGCAACTGTTGGCTGACTGGGACAACACCGAAGAACTGCTGCGCCAGCAGTTCACCCTACAACTGGGCCGGGTTTCGATCGCTGCCATGCCCTCCTTCGCCGGCAACCTGTTGCCCGGTGCGCTGAAGGTGTTTCGCGATCGATACCCGCGCATCAACGTGGCGGTGCACGATGTGATCAACGAACAGGTGTTGGAAATGGTGCGCCATCGACGCGTGGAGTTGGGTATCGGTTTTGAGCCGCCCCCGAGCCGCTCAGTGCTGTTCACCCCTTTTTACCTGGACCGTTTTGTCGCCGTGGTGGCCGCCGACTCGCCCTTGGCGCAGCTGTCGAGCCTCACCTGGCAGCAGTTGTTGAGCGAAGACTTCATCACCCTGCAACGGCCCTCCGCCGTGCGCCTTATGTTGGAAGAAGGCGTGAGCGAGCTGCACGGCAAGCTCGCCGTGGCCTTTGAAAGCCACCAGTTGAGCACCGTGGGCCGCATGGTTGCCAAGGGCCTTGGGGTCAGCGCGGTGCCGGCCCTGTGCATCGAGCAGATGCACGAATTGGGCGCGCGCTGTATCGCCTTGGACGAGCCGCGCATCGAGCGCCACATCGGCTTGATGCGCCTGGCCGACCACAAGCTGTCCAGCGCAGCCCAGGCGCTGCAGGATGTGCTGATGGAATGCGCACGAGCGGCGCCCGCGTTGAACTAAACAGCCCGCAAGAAGGCCAGATTGATATCATCCAACACCGCTGGAGTGTTTATGCGCACTGTTGAATTGGCAGGTAAAAGCGTACCCGTAATCGGCCAGGGCACCTGGCGGATGGGCGAAAACCCTGAAGCCCGTCGCGACGAGGTGGCCGCCTTGCGCCTGGGGATCGCCCAGGGCCTGACGTTGATCGACACCGCGGAAATGTATGGCGAAGGCGGCGCCGAAAGCGTGGTGGGCGAAGCCATTCGGGGCCATCACGACGAGGTGTTCATCGTCAGCAAGGTCTACCCGCACAACGCCAGCCGCCAGGGCACGGTGGCCGCCTGCGAGCGCAGCCTGAAACGCCTGGGGGTGGGCTGCATCGACCTTTACCTGCTGCACTGGCGCGGGCAATACCCCTTGAGTGAAACGCTCGAAGCCTTCGAGCGCCTGCGCGAGGCCGGCAAGATCGGCCGCTGGGGCGTGTCCAATTTCGACGTGGCCGACCTGCAGGCGCTGGCCAACCCCGACTGCGCGACTAACCAGGTGCTCTATAACCCCCAGGCTCGCGGCATCGAGTTCGACCTGCTGCCCTGGAGCCGCGAGCAGCGCTTGCCGACCATGGCCTACTGCCCGATCGCCCAGGGCGGGCAACTGCTCAGCTCGCCGGTATTCCAGCAGATTGCCGAACGCCACCAGGTAACCCCGGCTCAAGTCTGCCTGGCCTGGGTATTGCGCCAGGAGGGCGTCATCGCGATTCCCAAGGCGGTGAGCCCGCAGCATGTGCGACTGAACGCGGCGGCAGCGAACCTACGCTTGAGCGCCCAAGACCTCGCCGCCATCGATCAGGCCTGCCCGCCGCCGTTGCGCAAGCAGCCTCTGTCGATGGTTTGAGACACACCGGGCAACTATCGATCAGGTGCCTGCCTGGCGTGAATCTGTAAATCTCTGGCATCTCTCATTGCCAGGGTGTAGCCGAACAGCTACAGTATGCCGTGAATAGATTCATGACTACGGGCGCGTTCGATCAATGGTTGCGCGCACTCAAGGATTACAAGGCGCGTGCGCGTATCACCGCACGCCTCTTGAGCGCCCAAATGGGCAATTTCGGGAACTGCCAGCCCGTTGGCGAAGGGATCAGCGAAATGCGCATCCACACCGGGCCGGGTTACCGCGTGTATTACAGCCGTCGTGGCGAGGTGGTTTATCTGCTGCTCTGTGCCGGCGACAAGGCCAGCCAGAAGCTGGATATCCGCAACGCCAAGGCCCTTCTCAGCGATATCGATCGCGGAGCCAGCACATGACCACACTCAATACCTTTGAAGCGGCCAATTACCTCACGGATGAGGCCACCATCGCCGAGTTCCTCACCGCAGCCCTTGAAGATGAAAACCCCGATGTTTTCCTGCAGGCCCTGCAGGAAGTTGCCAAGTCGCGCGGCATGAGCCAGGTGGCAAGGGACGCGGGCCTGAACCGCGAAAGCCTCTACAAGGCGTTGGCACCCGGCGCCAAGCCGCGCTATGACACCGTGTTCAAAGTCATCCATGCCCTGGGTATCAAACTCTGCGCCCACTGACGCTTCACCACGCCTCCCCTGCCCAACGCTGCGCCAGGAACTCGACGAACTCGCTCAAACGCCGTGGCACCGGGTCGCGGCGGGCGCGCACAGCGCTGATCGGTACGCTCGGCTCGTGCCAGTTGGGCAGCACGCGCACCAACCGGCCTTCACGCAAATCATCCGCCACATCCCATGTTTCGCGCAGCGAAATCCCCAAGCCTGCCAGGCACCAGGTGCGCAGCACATCGCCGTTGTCGCTGCACAGTTCGCTGACCAGGTTCACCCGCTCGCTTTGCTTGCCACCGTGCAACTCCCAGCAGTCGTGCAACAGGCCCGGGTAGCCGAACAGCAGGCACGCATGCTCGCGCAGGGCCTGGGGGCTGGCCGGTTCGCCGTGTTGGGCCAGGTACTGGGGCGAGGCCACCAGCACGCCTTGGTTTTGCGCCAGGTGGCGGTCGATCAGGCGGGCGTCGTGCACCGGGCCGATGCGAATCGCCAGGTCCACTTCGCTGCTGTAAAGGTCAACGAAACGGTCGGTGAGGTTGAGTTCAAACCCCACCTGCGGGTGCAGTTGGCGAAACGCCGCCACCGCCTGGGCCACGTAGCGGCTGCCGAAAGCCACCGGCGCGGTCAATTGGATCAGCCCCTGCAATTGCGCATGGCCTTGCTGGGCCACCTCGCACGCCTCCTGCAACAGCGCCACTGCGGTGCGGGCGCGCTCGGCCACGGCGCGGCCTTCGTCGGTAATGCTCAACTGGCGGGTGTTGCGCTCGAACAGGCTGGCGCCCAGGGCTTTTTCAAGGCGCGCGATCTGCTTGCTGACGGTGGGCGGCGCCAAGTCCATCGCACGGGCCGCCGCAGAAAAACTCTGACAGTCGATGACTTTCAGAAACACCACCAGGTCATCCAGGTTACGCAGCTGCATCTGTGCCATTCCGTCATAAGTGTGCGGCGACTTTACCTTATAATGGCCGCCCCCCGCACAGGAACGCGACATGAGCCAAGCACTGCAGATCACCGACCTTCAACTGGGCGACGGCAAGGCCGTGGTCAAGGGTGCCTTGATCACCACCCACTACACCGGGACCCTGGCCGACGGCACGGTATTCGACTCCTCCCACCAGCGCGGCAAGCCGTTCCAATGCGTGATCGGTACCGGCCGAGTGATCAAGGGCTGGGACCAGGGCCTGATCGGCATGCAGGTGGGCGGCAAGCGCAAACTCTGGGTGCCGGCGCACCTGGCGTATGGCGAACGTACGATGGGGGCGATTACCCCGCATTCGGACCTGACGTTCGAAATCGAGTTGCTGGAAGTACTGACCCGCGATGATTGACCGTCTTTTTGCCCGTGGCCGCAGCCGATAATCACACGGCGGCCTCAATGTCTGCGCCCTGTGACCGATATCATGGTGAAGCCCTCCTGCCCCCACCTTCACCAGGGTACCGATGACCAATCGATTCAATGACCGACTGCGCCGGCTCAAATGCCCAAATGTCCTGAACCTGCTGCCACTGGTCATTTTGGTGATAGGCAGCAGCCTGGCCATCAGCGTCGGGCAAATGGACAGCAAGCACCGGCGCGACGAGCAACGGGCCCAGGTCGAGCTGCGCCTGAATGCCATCGGCGCCCAAGTGGAAAGCAGCCTGCGCAGCGCGTTTGGCGAGGCCGAGGGCATCGCCCAACTGATCAGCCTGGACGGGCGTATCGATGACGGCCATTTTCGCGCCATGGCCGACCAGGTGCTCAAGTCCGTGGGCTACATTCACCACCTGGTCATTGCCCCCGACGATGTCATGACCGCGGTCTACCCATTGCATGGCAATGAGCAGATCCTGGGCAGGGACTACCGCACGCTCGGTGAACAATACGCCCAGGTGCAGCGGGCCAGGCGCCTCGCGCAAGCGACTTTGGACGGCCCGCTGGCGTTGCTCCAGGGGGGCCGGGCACTGATTTACCGGCGGCCGATTTTCTTGACCCAACACCGGGGCATGCCGCGCTACTGGGGTAGCCTGGCGGTGGTCGCCGATATCGACCCGCTGCTCAAGGCCACCGGCCTTGCCGACGACCAGACGCTGGACGTTGCCCTGCGCACGGGTGACAACCAGAGCGCACCCGGCGTGGTGATCAGCGGCGATGCGACGCTGTTCCAGGGCGCTGCCAGCGTGCAGGCGATCAAAGTGCCGGGCGGCGCCTGGCAATTGGCCGGGCAACCCCACGGCGGCTGGACAACCTTCGGGTTACTGGACTCCTCGCTGTTTATCCTGTGCCAGGGCGCCGTGTTGCTGTTTGGCGTGTTGACCCATTTGCTAGGCCGCAGCCACCGCACGGTCAGCCGGCGCAACCAGGAACTGAGCGATGAAATCTTTGAGCGCGTTGCCATCCAGGCGTCGCTGGTGCAGAGCGAGGACCGCTTCCGCACGCTGTTCGAGCGCTCGCCTGATCCGGTCTGGATCGTCGACGCCCAAGACCACTGCGTGCAAGCCAACGCCGCTGCCCTCAAGGCCTTCGGCTTCAGTGACATGGCCGATTTTCGCGGCCTGACGCCAGCCGATGTGTCCCCCGTGCTGCAGCCCGATGGCCAGACCTCGGCATACAAGGCCATGGCCAACATGCGCGCCACCCATGCCAAGGGCGTGCACCGCTTCGAATGGCTGCACAAGCACACCGACGGCTCCACGTTCGCCGCCCAGGTCACGCTGTGCATCATGCAACTGGCCCAGGAAACCCTGACCTACTCGATCGTGCGTGACATTACCCAACTCAAGCGTGCCCAGGCCGAGCTTGAGCAACTGGCCCATTACGACGCGATCACCCGCCTGCCCAACCGCCCCCACTTTCATCTACGCCTCAACCAGGCTATCGAGCAAGGCGCGCCATTGGCCGTGCTGATCCTTGACGTGGATGGTTTCAAGACCGTCAACGACACCCTTGGCCACCCCCTGGGCGACCGGCTGTTGCAACAGGCCACCCAGCGTTTCATCGCCAGCATCGCTGCCAGCGACACCGTGGCACGCCTGGGCGGCGATGAATTCGCCTTTATCCTGCTGGGCAATGAGCGGGTGATGGCCGTGGTACAGGCTTTGGTCCAGGCACTGCACGCGCCGTTCGACCTGGACGGCAATACCGCGCTGGTCACGGCCAGCATCGGCGTGGCCTTGTTCCCTGAGCACGGCAAGAGCAGCGATGAGTTGCTGCGCCATGCCGACACCGCCATGTACGCGGCCAAGGAGTCGGGGCGCAATGACTACCGCGTGTACCAGGCCAGCATGACCCGCCAGATGCAGGCAAGGGTGGACCTGGAGCACGCCTTGCGCCGGGCCCTGGCCGGCCAGGAGTTCGAGGTGTGGTACCAGCCCAAGGTCGACCTGTTCAGTGGCCGCGTCGAGGGCGCCGAAGCCCTGCTGCGCTGGCACGACCCGCAGTTGGGCCTGGTGATGCCGGGCGACTTCATCCCGCTGGCCGAGCGCACCGGGTTGATCGTGCCCATGGGCGAGTGGTTGCTTGCGCAGGTGTGCCAACAGTTGCAAACCTGGCAGGCCCACGGTCACCGCCTGGGCCATATCGCCGTGAACGTGGCGGTGCCGCAAATCGAGCGCAGCGATTTTGTCGCCACCGTGCAGCAGGCGCTTGCGCGCCACGGTCTGAACCCCTGCCAACTGGAAGTGGAAGTCACCGAAAGCCTGATCATGGAAAGCCCGGACCTGGCTCGCAATGTCCTGCGGCGCCTGCAGGCGCTGGGCGTGCATACGGCGGTGGACGACTTTGGTACCGGCTACTCATCCCTGGCTTACCTGCACCTGCTGCCCATCGACCACCTGAAGATCGATCGGGCCTTCATCCGCGACCTGCCTGACTCCGCCGCACACGCCGCGATCACCCGGGCCATTATCGACCTGGGGCGAGCCTTGGAATTCCGGGTGACAGCCGAGGGTATCGAAACCCAGGAGCAGTACGAATTCTTGCGCAACGCCGGCTGTGATTCGGGCCAGGGTTACCTGATTGGCCGGCCCATGCCGGCCAAGGCGTTCGAGGCGTGGCTGGTTCAACGTGATGAAGTGGTTTACCCGTGAGCCGGGGCAGCGGCACCACTGCCCTGCTCGCGCGCCGGCCGGCTCGCCCACAACGACGTCAGCACGATCAGCAACCCGCCCAACCAGGCGGCGGCGCTCAACTGCTCGCCTAGCCACAGCACCGCGAACAGTGCACCAAACAATGGCTCGGAGCCCATCAGCAAGGAGGCCCGGGTCGGGGTGGTGCGGCGCACCCCGTAGTTTTGCGCGTAAAAGGCAAACAGCGTGCAAAACACCACCAGGTAGGCCGTCGCCCACCAGAACGCCGGGGCGTGCGGCAATGCAGGCAGTGGCCCCGGCAGCGCCAACAGCAACAGTAGGCAGCCGCTGGCCACCACCCCGGTCTGCACGGCGGTCAGTGCCAGGGCCGACACGTTGCTGGTTTGCGAATAGCGCTTGGTCAGGCACACGATGAAACCGCGCAGTAGCGCCGCGCCGATCATCAGCCAGTCGCCCAGGTTCATCCGTACCTCGCCGCCATGGGTCAGCAGCAGCGCGCCCAGCAATGACAAGCCAGCCGCCAGGAACGCCGCAGTGGTCGGCCGACGCTTGAACATCAGCCACTCGAAAAACGGCGTGAACACCACGAATAGACTGATCAGGAACGCCGCGTTGCTGGCACTGGTCTGCAGCACGCCGTAGGTCTCCAGCAGGAAAATCGCCAGCAAGGTCAGCCCCAGGGGCAAGCCAGGGCGCAAGGCTGCGCGAAACTGCCCGCGCAGGCTGGGCAGCAACAACACGCAGGTCATGCTGAAGCGGATGAACAAAAAGCCCAGCACCGGGTAAAACACCAGCGCCTGCTTGGCCACGCCATAGCTGGTGCCCCAGATGATCGCCACCAGCAATAGCATCAGGTCGGCGTTGCGTACTGCGAGTCTGTTCATGGTGCTCCATCTCTTTCAAGGCTTCATGCGATACTGCAGGCCCCGCCCCAGAGGGCTGGCCTGCGACGCGGCGATTATGTGCCAGCGCTTGTACGCCGATAACCCGGGCGCTGCAGACAACAGTTGTGCGCTATGAGAACGAATCAGCACATGGGCCTGATGCCCTACATGGCGGTGTTCGCCAAGGTGGTGGAGCTGGGTAGTTTTTCGGCTGCCGCCCTGCAACTGGGGCTCACCGCTTCGGCGGTCAGCCGCCAGGTGGCCACGCTGGAAAAAGCCCTGGCGGTCAAGTTGCTGGAGCGCACCACCCGCAGCCTGCGGCTGTCCGAGGCGGGGGCCGAGGTGTATGCGCGCTGTTGCGAAATGGTCGAGGCCGGGCGCTCGGTGATGGCGGTGGCCGACCGCTTCGTCGCCAGCCCCCAGGGCCTGGTGCGCCTGAGCGCGCCCAAGGCGTTCGGGCGCAAGTTGATCAGCCCGCACATCGCCGAGTTCCTGGGCCTGTACCCCGAGGTCGACGTGCAGTTGATGCTGATCGATCGGCCCATGGACCTGATCGGCGACGGCCTGGACCTGATGATCCGGATCACCGATACGCCGCCGCCGGGCCTGGCCGCACGGCCGCTGCTGGATGTCTACCACCTGCTGTGCGCCAGCCCCGCCTACCTTGAACGCGCAGGCCACCCCGCCCACCCCCACGACCTGGCGCGGCACAGTTGCATCTACCTGGGCGAAACCCCGGGCGACAACCGCTGGCACCTGCGCCATGGTGCCAGCGGCGAACAGGTCAGCGTTTCGGTGCGCGGGCGTTTCGTCTCCAACCACAGTGAAGCGCGCCTGGATGCAGTGCTCGATGACCTGGGCATTGGCTGCCTGCCGTTCTTTACTGCTGCCCAGGCGCTGAAAGCTGAGCGCGTGGTCGAGGTACTGCCCCAGTGGCGCTATGAAACCAGCTACTTCGGCAAGGCCTGGATGCTTTACCCGCCCAACCGTTACCTGCCGCCCAAATGTCGGGTGCTGATCGACTTCCTGGCCGCCAGAGTCGCCGCGCACTGAGCGGTGCTATAGTGCAGGTTCATGTTGGGCGGCGGTTAACGGAGGGTTCGCCATGTACCGTCTGCGTTCGCTGGGCACCGTGCTTTGTTGTGGCCTGGCACTGGCCGCACAGGCCCAGACCCTGCCCGCCGACGGCCAGGCCCCGGCGCTGTTGTTTGCCGAACCGCCCGCGCTGCAGTCGGTGCCCGCCAGCCCCTACGTCGGCACCCAACCAGACGACTTCGTGGTAGTGCCCCAGCAGCATGAATTCAGCGACTCGCAGCCGCCGACCGTGGTCGATACCCAGCCGCGCCTGTTCCGGCGTACCTACGACCCGCAGCGCGGGGTGTACGTGGACACCGAGGTTCGCGCGCTCAAACCGATCGATCCGCAGGCACCGGCCAGCACTGATTAGCCTTATCGCGATGGAAAGCCATGACCGCCACTGCACCCACTGCCCACTGTTCCATCCTGCTGCTGGCCGGCGGCCGCGGCCAACGCATGGGCGGCGCAGACAAGGGCCTGATTGCCTGGCACGGGCAACCCCTGGTTGCCCACGTACAGGCGGTGGTTCGCCCGCTGACCGACGACCTGATCATTTCCTGCAACCGCAACCCGGAGCGCTACCAAGCCTTCGCCGACCACTTGGTCAGCGATGCGCAGGCAGACTTTCCCGGCCCCCTGGCCGGCGTGTTGGCAGGCCTTGCCAAGGCCCGGCACCCGCAGATGCTGGTGTTGGCCTGCGACGCCCCGTGCGTTGACCGCCCACTGCTGCGCAGCCTGCTCGCGCTGGGGCCGCGGCAGCCTGCGATGGTGCGCGAGGCCGGCCAATGGCAACCGATGTTCAGCCTGATCCCGCGCCACCTGTTGCCGGCATTGCAAGAGGCCTGGCATCAGGGCGAGCGCAGCGTGTTGCGGGCCTTGTTGCCCCACGGCCTGCTACCGCTGGAGTGCCCGGCGGGCGATCCACGCCTGGTCAATTTCAACACGCCGGCGCTGTTGCAGGCCCATGCACCTTGAGCATGAAACTGCCGGGTGATTGCAAGGGTCCTACCTGTATCATTCCTCGAGGACGATCGCCATGGATTCAGAGTGTTCCGACGACGACATTCCCGTCCCACCGCGCCCCGGCAAGACTCAACGGGTGGCCGAGCAGATGCTTGGCAATGCTGGCATCCTGGTCAACGGGCCCAACCCCTGGGACATGCGCCTCAATGCCCCGGGCGTGCTGGAACGTGGCCTGGGCTACGGTAACCTGGGCCTGGGCGAGGCCTACATGGACGGGGATTGGGATGCGCAGCACCTGGATGAGTTCTTCGCGCGGCTGCTGCGCGGCGGTATTGGCGACGCCGTACACCCTGCGGCGTTGATTTTCCATGCCTTGAGCGCCCGCCTGCTCAACCTGCAAAACGAACGCCGCGCCTGGCAGGTCGGCCAGCAGCACTACGACCTGGGCAATGACTTCTACACCGCCATGCTCGACCCGCGCCTGACCTACACTTGCGGCTACTGGCAGCACGCCGACAACCTGGCCGACGCCCAGGAAGCGAAGCTTGACCTGGTGTGCCGCAAACTCGGGCTGCAACCGGGCATGCGCGTGTTGGACATCGGCTGCGGCTGGGGCAGTTTCATGGCCTACGCCGCCGAACACTACGGCGTGGAATGCGTGGGCGTGACCATTTCCAAAGAACAATGCGAATGGGCCCGCGAGCGCTATTCGCACCTGCCCTTGGAGTTCCGCCTGCAAGACTACCGCGAGTTGGACGAGCGCTTCGACCGCATCGCCAGCATCGGCATGTTCGAGCACGTGGGCCACAAGAACTACCGCGTGTACATGGAAACCGCGCACCGCTGCCTGGCAGACGAAGGGCTGTTCCTGCTGCACACCATCGGCAAGAACCAGCGCCACTCCACCCCTGACCCGTGGGTGGACAAGTACATTTTCCCCAACGGCGATTTACCCTCCATCGGCCAGATCGGCGATGCGCTGGATGGCCTGTTCGTGGCCGAAGACCTGCACAGCTTCGGCGCCGACTACGATAAGACGCTGATGGCCTGGCACAGCAACTTCGAAGCAGCATGGCCACAGTTCGCCGAACAACTGGGTGAACGCTTCTACCGCATGTGGCGTTACTACCTGCTGTCGTGCGCGGGGGCATTCCGCGCCCGCGATATTCAGCTGTGGCAGTGGGTGTTGTCGCGCAAAGGCTTGGTCGGCGGTTACCAACGCATCACGTGATCCTGTGTAGGAGCGGATTCATCCGCGAACCACACAACGCGCATCCACCTGACTCACCGCGGCGATCCATTCGCGGATAAATCCGCTCCTACAGGGTATGAATTGTAGGAGCGGATTCATCCGCGAAAAACACAACGCGCATCTACCTGATTCCTAAGCGTCCGCTCAACACACCTTGCCTAATTAGACGGGTGCCTACCTGTCGCAAGATTGCACTCCAGTCGACTGCGCGTTTGCATTCGATTTGACCGTTCATTGTAAGCGTCCGACGACCTGACCTAGGTAATCGGCACCGATCGCCTGAATGCAGGAGTCTCGCCATCTGTTTTCCCGGAACGCTTACGCCAAAACCGCAACCCTACAGTTCACGTACCATCACCAAGTCTCGGTGGACATCATCGCCGCATTGAAAACTGGTTTCTCCAACTGTCAAAAATCCATTACGTTGGTAGAAGCCTATTGCGCGGGCATTCTGATCATTCACCGTGAGCCGGATACGATCTGTAATACCCGTAAGCGTCGCAGTTAAGAGGAGTTGTGCGGCACCGGTTCCATGGTGTTTTGAATCGACATAGCATCGCTTCAACTCAGGGATGCCATCCGCCAGTGGGATGTTTAATCGATCTGGTTTGTAGTCGACCAAACTGAAACCCACAATATCTCCAGCTTTCTCCAACACTCGCACCTCTTCGCTTGACGTATCCAGTGCGATCTGAAAACAACGCGCGGTCAGATTTTCGCTGATGTAGCGCTCCAGTTCTTCTGCTGGAGTGTCAGTTGGGCACGCCAATGAAAAGGTAGCCTTCGCGATTCTACTCATGCTCTCAGAGTCACCCATTATCGCTGGACGCACACGCATACATCGCTCCTTGGATTGGTAGATATTAGCGCGTACCGACGACTGAGAAGGCAGCTACGCAACTCAAGTGTTACGAAATGAGCCTGTGGAATGCAAGCCTGTCGAGAGTCCATGAGCATGAATAATGATCAAACAAGGAGCCTTGGCCGGACTACAACAGAGCTGTTAGATCAGTTCGTATTTTTGTAAGCGTCTGGCACACATACCTTGCTCAGATCAGGCAGGTATCCACTGATGCGGCAGCAGTCGCTCGATCTCACTGGCCCGCTGCGTCGGCAGCCGCGTCAGCACGTCCTTGAGATAAGCATACGGATCATGCCCATTGATGCGTGCTGACTGGATCAGGCTCATGATCGCGGCCGCCCGCTTGCCGCTGCGCAGCGATCCCGCAAACAACCAGTTAGACCGCCCAAGCGCCCACGGCCGGATCAAGTTCTCGATCTGGTTGTTGTCGATGGGCACAGCACCATCTGCCAGGTAGCGCGTCAGCGCTACCCAGCGTTTGAGACTGTAATCCAGAGCCTTCGCTGTAGCCGACCCCTCGGGCACAAGTTCACGCTGGGCCAGCATCCACTCATGTAGCTTTTCAGCGAGGGGCACTGCTGTTTCCTGGCGTAATCGCCAACGGTCTTCGTCGCTCATTTCCCTGGCGTGTCGCTCGACTTCGTAAAGCCCGCCAATCGAGTGAAGCGCCTGCTCCGCCAATTGGCTTTTATTGGCTACATGCAAGTCAAAGAACTTACGGCGTGCATGGGCCATGCAGCCGATCTCGGTGATGCCCAGCTCAAAGCTGGCCTTGTAGCCGGCAAAGTCATCACAGACCAGCTTCCCGTTCCAGGTGCCCAAGAAGTTACGCGCATGTTCACCGGCACGGCTGGGGCTGAAGTCGTAGACCACGGCCTTGAGGGCCGAGAATGGCGTAGTGCTGTAGGCCAAGACATAAGCGCGGTGGGTTTTCTTCTCGCCGGGCGCGAGCATTTGTACCGGCGTTTCATCGGCGTGAACCACGCGCTGGACCAGTACCACTTCGCGCATCGCATCGACCAGCGGCTGAAGCTGTACGCCGGTTCGGCCCACCCAATGCGCCAGGGTCGAACGTGGTATTGCCAGGCCGGCACGGCCGAAGATCTTTTCCTGTCGATACAGCGGCAGGTGGTCGGCGAACTTGGCTACCATCACGTGCGCCAGCAGGCCGGCAGTGGAAATGCCCTTGTCGATCACCTGTGGGGGTACCGGGGCCTGGATCAGTGTTTCGCACTGCCGGCAAGCCCATTTCCCACGCACATGCTGTTCGACGGTGAACACGCCCGGCGTGTAGTCCAGTTTTTCGCTGACGTCTTCACCGATGCGCTGAAGCTGGCAGCCGCAAGCGCACTAAGTATTGTCCGGCTCGTGATGGATTACAGTGCGTGGAAACTCCGGCGGCAACGGCGCACGCTTTGGTTGCTGGCGTGGTTCTGTCTGTGCGGGAGCGGGATGAAGGGCTTTTAACTCGGCCTCGATGGCTTCGAGGTCGGTATTGAGCAGGTCATCGAGCAAGCTGCCTTGCGCCGGGCTGATCTGCTCGCTGCGCTTGGCAAACTTGTGGCGTTTAAGGATGGCGATTTCGTGAGTGAGCTGCTCGATGATCGTTTCATCACGATGGATCTTTCGGCTCTGGGTGTCGACCTTGGACATCAACTGCGCAGCCAGTGTGCGCAGTTGTTCGGGGGTCATTTGGTCGAGATCGGGCAAGGAAGTCATGGGGGTGGATTTTACCAAAAGCAGCCCGACTGCTTCAGCTAAAAGGCAGCATTTAAAGCAATGTAATTGCGCCGCCCGCACCGACTCGTTGCCAGGGTAATCCAAGTACCAGCGCCTGGAGTTGTTCGGGGTCGAGTTCGACCTCCGTTCCACGATGGAGGCCTGGCCAATGAAACTTACCTTGGTTCAAGCGCCGTGCCGCCAGCCAGATACCGACGCCGTCATGCACAAGGACTTTCATCCGATTGGCCCGACGGTTGGCAAAGAGGTAAGCGCAGTGCGGCTTCGCCGCACCGAACACCGCGACCGCTCGGGCCAACGCAGTCTCAGTGCCGGCGCGCATGTCCATAGGCATGGTGGCGAGCCAGATTGTATCGACGCGAATCATTGGGCCAAGCCACGAATGAAACAGGCGCAGCCGTCCGGATCCGAGGCTGGCCATTTTACGGTGATGGATTTATCACCCAGAGGCAGCGAGATGATCACCATCTCTTCTGATGCTCGCCTTGGTACCGTTTTTACCGGAACGAAAGCCGGCAAGGTTGCAGGCGATTGATCCCTGTAAGTCGGTAGCCACTTGCGGATCACGTTGACGTTGATGCCGTGATGGATGGCTACGCTGGAAATCGTCGCTCCGGGTTGCAGGCATTCTTGGACGACCTGGGCTTTGAATGGTTTGGGATAAAAGCTTCGTTGGCGCATGGAAATCCTGGCGATAAGGGCGATCGCGTCCGCTTAAAAATACGCGGACACCATCGCCCTTAATGCTGGAGTTCGGTAGGTGACTTGGCCGGACGGTTACCCTGATTCACCGCAGCGATCCATTCGCGGATAAATCCGCTCCTACAGGGTATGAATTGTAGGAGCGGACTCATCCGCGAAAAACACAACGCGCATCTACCTGATTCACCTCGGCGATCCATTCGCGGATAAATCCGCTCCTACAGGGTATGAATTGTAGGAGCGGATTCATCCGCGAAAAACACAACGCGCGTCTACCTGATTCACCGCGGCGATCCATTCGCGGATAAATCCGCGCCTACGGAAGATATCAGCGGGTTCAGCGCGGGGTCCTGGCCCAGTTGCTCCACACAGTGCGCCACGAAGGTGCTGACCTTGGCCGCTAATCGGGCGCCCTTGGCGTACACCACCTGTATCGGCAACGCCGGCGGCTCGAACTCGGCCAGCACCACCTCCAACTCCCCCGCCGCCACCCGGCGCGCCACTTGATAGGACAGCACCCGGGTCACGCCCCACCCAAGGCTTGCGGCATGGATCGCCGCCTGGTTGGCGGTGACTACCAGCCGTGGCTCGGGGCGCCAGCTCAGCGGCTGACCGTTTTCCACGAAGTGCCAGTCGGTGTGCAAATGGCTGGCCGAGGTCTGGATGATCGTGGCCCGGCGCAGCTCGCCGGGGTGGCTGGGGCGGCCATGCACATCCCAATAGCCGGGGGTGGCACAGACCACCTGGCGCACGTGGCCGACCGTCACCGCATGGTGCCCGGCCTCTTGCAGGTGGCCGATGCGAATGGCCACGTCGACGCCCTCCTCAAGCATATCGACCACTCGGTCTACCAACAGCGCATTGATCGACACGGGCGGGTAGCGGTCCAGATAGCCAGCCATCAGCGGCGTGACGTACAGGTCGCCGAACAACACGGGGGCCGTGATCGTCAACACGCCACTGGGCAGCGAATAACTACCGGCCGCGGCCGCTTCGGCCTCATCGAGTTCACCCAGGATACGCCGGCAATCCTCGGCGTAACGCTGGCCTGCCTCGCTCAGGTGCAAGCTGCGGGTGGTGCGGGTCAACAGTTGCGTGCCAATGCGCGCTTCCAGGGCTGCCACTGCGCGGGTCACACTGGGCGGCGACAGCTTGAGGCGGCGCGCCGCCGCGGCAAACCCCTGGGCATCGGCCACGGCCAGAAACACCTGCATTTCCTGAAATCGATCCATGGCTCATCCCTACACGACGTGTGTCACTTTATCAGAGCGCCAGCACCAACGGATCCGCGCCCTGTGCCGGCACCGCGCAGCAAATCAACACCTCCCCAGGCGCCGGCAACTCGGCCGGTGGGCTGGGGTAATGCACCTGGCCACTGACCAGGCGGGTGGCGCACGTGCCGCACGAACCACCCCGGCAACTGAATTCGGGGGCCAGGCCACGGCTTTCGGCCAGTTCCAGCAAACTGCCACCCCCCGGCTTCCAGCGCGCCTGCTGGCCTGAGGTGGCAAACACCACCGGCACCGGCGCGCTGGCGGCGGGCGGTTGCTGCACGCTAGCCACAGGCTTGTCCTGGGTCCGCTTGAGGCTGGAAGGGCCAAAGGTTTCGGCATGGATGCGGTCGTCCTGCAGGTGCAAGTCACGCAGACCATCGTACAGCGCCTGGGTAAACGTGCCGGGGCCGCACAGGTAGAAGTCGAAGTCATCCAACGACAACACCGCCTTGAGCAGCGCAATGTCGATGCGCCCTTGCCCATGGTAATCCTGCCCCGCCCGGGCGCAGGCCTCAGGCTGGCTGAGCAGGCGGATCACCTGCAGCGCATCGCCGGCCTGTGCTTGCAGCGCCTGCAACTCCTCGCCAAAGGCCAGGTCCGCCAGGTGCCGGGCGCTCTGGATAAACCAGGTAGGCCGGGTACGCCGGGTGCGCTGGCCTTGGTAAACCACCTCGCGCAGCATCGACAGCAACGGCGTCACGCCCACGCCTGCGGCGAGCAGCACCAGTGGCCGACGCGCCTGGGCCTGCACACTGAAGCGGCCCTGGGGCGCACGGGCTTGGATCACGTCGCCCACGCCCACCTGGTCATGCAGGTATGCCGACACCCGCCCATCGCGCTTGACGCTGATGCGTAGAAAATCATCGGACGGTGCGCTGGACAGGCTGTAAGTGCCAATGACCGGCGCCTGGCCGGGGCTCAGGGCAATGCGCACTGGCAAGTGCTGCCCGGCATCGAAACGTGGCAGCCCGGCGCCGTCATCGGGCGCCAGGTAAAACGAACGGATGTCGCGGCTTTCATCGACGATGCGCGTCACCCGCCAAGGCCGCCAGGTGTCGCGTAACGCGTCGGCTTGCAGCCGCGCGGCGGCCTGCACCCAATCGCCAGTCAGTTGGCTGGTGGGCGACACGCCGTGCAATTGCCAACGCAAGGCCAGCGCGGCCGGGCGGCGCACCACCTGCTCCACGGCCAGTTGCCAGAGGCGCTCGGCGCCCTGGAACGCGGCGATTTCATCGCTCTGCAGCAGGATCTCGGTACGCCCGCTCAGGTGCAGCAGGTCGCCCGTGGCAAAGTCGACAAACAACAACCCCGCCATGGGGTTGAGCAGCAGATTGCCCAGCGTGTTGAAAAACAGATTGCCGGCAAAGTCCGGAATCGTCAGCACATTGCCCTGCACCCGCACAAACCCTGGGTTGCCGCCACGGTGGGAAACATCCACGGAGCGCCGTTCGGGATCGCCGTCTTCATCCACGAAACTGGCGACGAAAAAGGTGTCGGCGCGGCTGATGCACTGCCGGTCGCGCTCGTTCAGTTCAGGGGCACGTTCGACCGGGCCCGGTTTTTCGGGCACCCCGCCAGACTGCACCGCGCGCAACTGAATGTACTGCGGGCAATTGCCGAAGGCCTGGGCCACCGCCACGCTGAAGCCTTGGTCGTCCACCACCGCGACCTGGCCGTTGACGCGGTTGCGCCGGCGGGTGTTCAGGTCGATGCCAAGCAGGCCCACGGCGCTGCCAGGGGCCACGGCCAATGGGTCGCTGCTGCCCGGCAGGCTGTCGAGCCGCAGCACCTGTGGGCCGGGCGAATGGGCGAAGCCTGGAGGGCCTTCCAGCATCGTCGCCCACGGCCGCCCGTCGGCATCCACGCCGCCCATCACCAGGTACGGTAGCAACGGATAAAACTGACGATGCTGGTCGGGCAGTTGCTTGCCAATGGCCCGGCGCCCCACCACGGCCATGCGTTCGGCCACGCCGGCGCGCTGTTGCAGCTGCAGTTCGCCGGCGTGCCAGGGGAACGATTCGATTGCCATTACCGGTGCTCCTGTATCAAGCGGTTTGCAGGCCCACGACGGTGCGCGGCATGCCGACAAACCCCGGCAACGCCTCGATGCGGGCCAGCCAGGCGCGCACGTGTGGGTACTCGGCCAAGCAGACATTGCCTTCCGGTGCGTGAGCGATGTAGGTATAGCAGGCGATGTCGGCGATGCTCACTGCGCCCCCGACCAGGTATTGGCGGCCGGCCAATGCCTGGTCGATCACCTTGAGCAGGTCATGGGCGCGGGCGATGGTGGCCTGCGCGTCCAGCTTGGCGCCAAACACCGTGATCAACCGCGCCGAGGCGGGGCCGGCGTGCAAAGGCCCCGCCGCCACCGACAGCCAGCGCTGCACCTGTGCCAGTTCGACCGGGTCGGTGGGCAGCCAGAGGCCCTTGCCGTAGCGGGTGGCCAAATACACCAGGATCGCATTGGAGTCGGCCAGCACGGTACCGTTGTCATCGATCACCGGCACCTGGCCAAAAGGGTTCAGCGCCAGGAAGGCAGGCTGCTTGTGCTCACCCTTGGCCAGGTCAACGAACACCTGTTCAGTGTCCAACTCCAGCAGCGAGAGCATCAGTTTCACCCGATGGGCGTGGCCGGAAAGGGGGAAGTCGTAGAGTTTGATCGCCATGGTCGGCTCCAGGTCAAGTGGGTGTGGAGCCAGCTTGAACCTGCACCCGAAGTGATGGAATAACCAGTTTTGGCAATCCATCATTTCAGCCTGCGCAACAGTAGGCGCGGACTTATCCGCGAACGATCGAGTGGCTATCTCAGGCAAACCAAGGCGGCGGTCCGGTGCCCCCACAAGGGGCGTGGTGCAGGGGAGCGCCTCATTTAAGTTCAAAAACAGCCCCTTACACAGCGTTACAGGCCCTGTTTACGGCGCTGGCCTGGATCTTGCTGTTTGACCACTGGTCATACCGGTCAGATCTTGATGCGCTCCAGGCATTGCGCAATCGGTGAATTGCGTCCTAGAATCGACCTGCACTGGACATACCGGTAAGACCAAAATAATTAAGTCCTTGCTTTGGGTACCCTTGCGTCCCGGCAAAGACACCGACCAGGATCCTCCTCATGCTCAAGTGGTGCTCTCGCTCGATTTTCCTACAGGTTGTGCTCGGACTGATCATAGGCATCGTCTGCGGCCTCAGCTTTCCCGCCTTCAGCGCCGAACTCAAACCCTTGGGTGACGGCTTTATCAAACTGATCAAGATGCTCATCGGCCTGGTGGTCTTTTGCGTCGTGGTCAGCGGCATTTCCGGCGCTGGCGACCTGAAGAAGGTGGGGCGCATCGGCTTGAAATCGGTGCTGTATTTTGAAGTGCTGACCACCCTGGCCCTGGTGATCGGCCTGGTGTGCGCCTACGCCACGGACCTGGGCACCGGCGCCAACATCCACCTGGACCAACTGTCCACTAGCGACTTGGGCGACCTGACCGCACGCACCCATCAAATCCACGGTGCCTCTACCTTTATCATGGACCTGATCCCCAACTCGGTGATCGGCGCCTTTGCTGACAACAACATCCTGCAAGTGCTGCTGTTTGCCGTGCTGTTTGGCAGTGCGCTGAACCTGGTAGGCGAACAGGCCTCGGGCATCTCGCGGCTGATCAGTGAGCTGAGCCACGTGGTGTTTCGCATCATGGGCATGATCGTGCGCCTGGCGCCCATCGGCGTGTTTGGCGCCATCGCGTTCACCACCAGCAAGTACGGCATCCAGTCGCTGCAGCACCTGGGCAGCCTGGTGGTGGTGTTCTACCTGACCTGTTCGGTGTTCGTGCTGCTGGTGCTGGGCACGGTGATGCGCCTGTCGGGGCTGCGCATCCTGCCCTTCATCAAATACCTGCGCGAAGAACTGCTGATCGTGCTCGGCACCGCCTCCTCCGACGCCGTGTTGCCGCAAGTGATGCGCAAGCTCGAACATCTGGGCATCGGCAGTTCCACCGTAGGGCTGGTGGTACCGACCGGGTACTCGTTCAACCTCGACGGTTTCTCCATCTACCTGACCCTGGCCATCGTGTTCATCGCCCATGCCACCGGCACGCCGCTGGCCTTCACCGACCTGCTGACCATTTTGCTGGTGTCGCTGGTCACCTCCAAGGGCGCCCACGGCATCCCCGGCTCGGCCTTGGTGATCCTGGCCGCGACCTTGACCGCGGTGCCGGCGATACCGGTGGTGGGCCTGGTGCTGGTGTTGGCCGTGGACTGGTTCATGGGCATCGGCCGGGCACTGACCAACCTGATCGGCAATTGCGTGGCCACCGTTGCCATCGGCCGTTGGGAAAACGATATAGACCTCAAACGTGCCAATAATGTGCTCGCCGCCCGCCAAGGGTTCGCCTTCAAGGCCCAGAAGCCTGTGAACGTGGCGCACCAACAGGACTTTTGACTTTCAATAAGGAAAACCCGGTGATCAGCTCATCTACCGTCGTCACTTCAGTGGTCGAAAAACTCCGGCAGGCCCTGGCCACCGGCCGCTGGCGCTCCGGCGACATGCTGCCCGGCCAGCGCGAACTGGCCGAGCAACTGGGCATCAGCCGGCCCAGCCTGCGCGAGGCCATCATCGTGTTGGAAACCCTGGGCCTGGTGCGCTCCATGCCCGGCAAAGGCGTGGTGGTGCTGGATGAACCCCTGGCCGATGGCGTCGCCAGCGCCAGCGCGGTGGCCCAGGCCACCCTGGGCGACTACCTGCAACTGCGCTACACCCTGGAGCCGTTCATCGTCGGCCTGCTGGCCCAGTCCATCAGCCAAAAGGAAACCGGCGAGTTGCGCCTGAGCCTGATGGACTTGCGCGAAGCCCTGGAGGAGGCCGACGGCGAGGCTGGCAACCACGCCTACATCGCCTTCCACGAGCAACTGTTCGCCCTGACCGCAAACCCGATTTTCCACAGCATGGTGCAGCAAACCCGCAGCGCCCTGCAGCAGTCGGCGCAAGCGTTGAAGGTGTCCGCCGAACATCAGGCCGCGCGCCTTGGCGAAGCCGAGGCGCTGGTGCGCGCCATCCGCAACAAGGACAGCGCGGGCGCCAGCGACCTGATGCGCCAACACATCCTGCAGGAAGGCCGACGCCTGAACGTGCCCCTGCAGATACCCGACAATGCCTGAGCGCGAGGCCCGCGATGCTGAGTAACGTATTGACCTTCCCGGTGAGTGCCCGTCGGCACACGCCGCGGCGCAAATGTTCGGCCGGCGACGCCTATGACCAGGTGCTGTACGCCCTGCTCGACCAGCAACTACCTGCAGGCGCCGCACTCACGGCGGGCTGGATCAGCCAGCGCTGCGGCGTGGGCCGCAACGTCACCAGCCAGGTGTTGAGCCGCCTGGCCCGCAACGGGCTGATCGAGGCCCACCCCGGCTGCCCGGCCCGGGTGGTGCAATCAAGCGACGCCCAGGCGCAGCAAACCCTGACCGCCTGGCAAATGGCCGAACGCTTGAACATGGCCCAGGTGGCCAGGCACTGCAACGAGATGGACGTGGCGCGGCTGCAACAGTGGCTGGCGCGCGAGCATCATTACCTGTGCAGTGGCCAGCCGGCCCTGGCGCTGTGCACGGTGGTGGAGTTGCACCTGCACCTGGCGTCGATGACAGGCAACAAGCCGTTGATGCGCTTCGCCGAAACAGTGGTGCCACTGGGCTGCCTGATCACGGCGCGAGGGGTGGCGGTTGACCACTTGGCGTCGTGGGCGGCCAGGCGCAACCTGGTGGCGGCGCTGGCCGAGGGCAATGCGCCCAAGGCCTGCACCTGGGTGGCTGCGGCAATCGCCCCCTGCCAGCCCAACCGGTGCGCGCCCTCGCCTTCCGAGCGCGGGCTGGGCTGAGGGCCAGCCACCCGCTCACGGGTTCTGGCTCTCGCTGTCCTGGCGGTTTTGGCTCAAGTACCGGTCCAGCGTGGCATTGTCCCCCGAATTGTCGCTGGCCACGCTCCACAAGTGGCGCTCGATGCCTTGGGCCAGCAGGTGGCCGACGGCGGACTCGATGGCCGACAGCACGCACAATTGCGCCGGCTCGTTGGTGGTATAGCCCACCTCTGCCTCCAGCAGTTTCTTGAATTCGATGAACTTGAACACCCCGGCGCTGCGCCCTACCGAGTAGATGGTCTTGCTGGTCATGACGTTGGCCAGCACTTGCCCGCTGCGCACGTCCACGGCGCGCAGGTTGACCGAAACCTGGTCGACCCGATACTCGCGGGAGATGTCGATCCCCAGGTAGCGGGCACCTTCGCCGCCGCTGCGCACGTTGGTGTCGTAGGCGATGATGCCGCCCTCCAGCATCAGGTTGGCAGCCTGCAGGGGCGGCAGTTCACCCATGATGTTCACTGGGGTATCGGGTTTTTTCTGCGAGGCGCGGATGATTTTGCGTTCGGTCAGCAGGTTCTGCAGGCCTTCGCGCTCCAGCACCACGAACCAGCCACTGGCCTGCAGGGCGTCCATCAGCATGCTGGCCGCGCCTTGGGTCACACTGGTGGAAAAAGAGCTGGCCGGGGTTGGCTTGTACTGCCCGGTCTGGTCGCGAAACCCATACACCACCGCCATCAGCCGGCCCTTTGGCCGCGGCATTTTCAACAGGTCGTAATAGGTCGAGGCCCGTGGTGTCAGGGTCGGGGTTTCGGTGTCCTGCTCGGCCGGCATCGGCTCGCGCAAGCCGCAGCCCGCCAGCGCCGCCAACAGCAGGGTGGCAATGATCAGTTTTTTCATGACGCACACTCCCCATCAGCCCAAATCCCTACTGGGACAGGCCATTGACCTGGATTTCCGAGACCTCGCCGGTCGCCCGGTCGGTCACCTGAATGCTCAGGGCCCCCGAGTCGTCGACGACGTTGACGATAAATGCATCGGTGGACAGGCTGCCCGAGTTGCCGGTCGAGATATTGTCCAGCACCTGGTTGAGCAACCGCGCCTGCAACTGGCTGGTGAACCGCTCCAGGGCCGTGGTGCCGGTGGCCGAGGACTTTTTCAAGTCCGGGTCGTCGTAATCGTTCTGCGACTGGGCGTTGTTGAGCAGCCAGGTGCCGTTGAGCGGGTTACCGCCAAACGAGGGGTTCACCGGCGTGTAGACCAGCTCCGTGGCGCAGACCAGGCCACTGCCGCACACGCCCGCCAACAGCAGGCCAACGCGGCGCGAGAGGGTTGTCGTGTTCATAGTTCATCCTTCTCAAGGTCGGTGGTGTCCTGCAATAGGGTTTCCAGCTTGCGCTGGATGATCTGCGCCTTGACCAGGTCAGCGGCCTCATTGGCCGTGGCCTGTAAATCCACGGTGTTCGGCGGCAGGAAGCGCCGGTAGATCACGCGTTGCTGATATTCGATGGTGACCAGGCTGCCCCAGCGCGCCGAGGGGCGTTCGCGCACCACCAAGTTGAAATCCATGCGGCTGATGTCGCGCATGCGCTTGCTGAAGCTGTAGTAAAAGTCGTGGCCGATGTGCGAGATGCAGTCCTCGGTGATAAAGCCCATCATTTCGTCTTCGGCGCCGGCCCAGGCGTTGCCCGCCAGCAGCAGGCAAGCCAACGCCAGCGCAGGCCCGCGCTTCATGGTGCCAACCCGCCGGTGGCGGCCGGCTGGCCCTTGGCAGGGCTGTCGAGAAAGGCCTTCTCGGCCACGAACTGCCAGTCGCGGTAGCGCACCATGCCGTTGAAGTCCGACCACTGGGCATCAAAGCCGGCCTGTTTGAGCGGGGTCGCGTCGCTTTGGCTGTAGAGCCCGTTGATGCGCCCGTCCAAGCCGCGCATCAGGCCCCACTCGGTGTTGCCCACGGGGTCTGGGTAGAGCCTGCGCAAGTGGTGCCGGGGGCTGGGGAAACGGTCGTCGACCAGCAGGTCCTGCAAGTCGCGCGGGTACTGCGCCAGGCCCGGCGAGGCGCGGTAGTAGCTGCGCAGCGCCTGGGCATACTGGGTGCCCACCCACAGCAGTTCGCGCTCGCGGTCGCGCCGGGCTGCGGTGGCCCATAGCTCGCCGGCACTGGCCAGGCCCATGCCCATCACCATGATCAACAGCAACACGCCCAGGTAGGTAAAGCCCCCCTGCCCCACGCGCTCACCACTCGGCGAATTGGCTGCCATCGCGCGCCCTCCCATTGGAACCACTCTTGACGTCGGCCACCCCGCCGGCCACGCCATCGGGCGGCGACACCAGTACCCATTGGTCGGCACGCTCAGTGATCGGGTCCACCGGCAGGTTGCGCAAGTAACGCTGTTCGACCAGTTGGTCGAGGGAATCGGGATAGTGCCCGGTGTCGCCGTAGTAATGGTCCAGGGCTTCGCGCATGGCCGCCAGGCTCTGGTGCAAAGTGGTTTCCTTGGAGGCTTCCAGGCTATTGAAATAGCGCGGCAAGGCGATGGTCATCAGGGTAGCGATGATCGCCATCACCACCATCAGCTCGATCAAGGTAAAGCCGGTTTGCCGTCGCATAGGTTCACCACTCGCGGTAAGCGATGCCGTTAAGGCCCTTGCCACGGGCCTGGGAATACACGTCAAACACGTCCTCGCCATCACGCGGGCTGTCGGCGCTGCTGTCGTAGGAGCGCAAGCCCCAGCCCCCCGTGTCGTCTTGCCGGGCAGTGGCGAACGGATCACGGGGCACGCGCCGCAAAAAATAGAACTTCGCGCCCTTGGCACTGCGCACGTCGCGCACGCCGTCCACCAGCGCCTGCAGGCTGGGCGGGTAGCCGCTGCTGTTCAGCGATTTTTCGATGTAGCCGGCGTCGAAGGCGCGCTTGTAGGCGTCGATGGCGTCGCGGATCTGGTACAGGGCGCTCTTGAGCTCCTGTTCTTTGCCGCGGCGCACCACGGTTTCGGTCAAGGGCGCGGCCATGCTGGCGAGCAGCCCAAGCAAGGCCAGGGTCACCACGACTTCAATCAGGGTGAAACCGCGCGCCGAGGTTTTCATCGCTCAAGGCCTCTCGATCACGTGCGTGGCGGCAATCGGTGCGGCCAGCGGTTTGGGCTGTTCGGCCGACTCCCAGGCGCGGTCCGGCGCCTGCACGTGCATGCTGGTTTCGGTGCCGGTGCTGAACTCCATGTCCGAAGGGCTCTGGTACGGCAGGTTGCGCACGATGTGCGGGGTAATCGAGAGCACCAGCTCCGACTTGCCAATGGTGTCCTTGTTGCTGCCAAACAACCGCCCCAGCCCCGGTATGTCGCCAAGGCCCGGGATTTTGTTGCCGGTGTCGCCGTGGTCGTTTCGTACCAGGCCTGCCAGCACCTGGGTTTCGCCGTCGTGCAGGCGCAAGGTGGTCTGGGCGTTGCGGGTGTCCACCTGGACCGGGATGGTGCCTTGGCGGGTAGGTTCCAGAGGCGTTGCGTTACTCACTTCCAGGGCTATCTTGATGGCCACTTCGTTGTTCAGGTGCACGATGGGTTGCACCTCAAGCTTCAAGCCCACGTCCAGGTAGGTCACGCTTTCGGTGATCACCGGGCCTTGGGTGGACGGCACCGAGGTGGCGCTGATGATCGGCACCCGTTGGCCGATGTGAACACGCGCCTGCTCGCGATTGCTCACGCGGATCACTGGGCTTGCCAAGGTGTTGATGTCGTTGTCCTGGGCGTTGATTTTCAGCTGTGGCGAGGGCGAGATGGAGATGCGGCCGGCATTGATGCCGCGCAACTGGTCGAGCACGCTGACCCCGGTGCCATCGCTGTTGATCACCCCAAAGGTGTTGGGCCATTGCAGGCCCAGGTCAAGGATGCGCTGGCGAGCCACCTCCATCACCTCCACTTCCAGCACCACCTCGGGGTTGGACTGGTCTTGGGCCTGCAGCAGTTTCTCGGCCATGCGCACCGCGTCTTCGGTGTCGCGCATGGTCAAGGTGTTGAGGCGTTCATCGACGAACACGTCGCGAGTCTTGAGCATGGTCTTGATCATGTTCAGCGCGGTGTTGGCTTCGATGTTGGTCAGGTAGAAGGTGCGCATCACCAGCTCCTGGTAGTCCTTGACCTTCTGCGGCGAGTCCGGATAGATCAGGATGGTGTTCTCGTTCACCACCTTCTGGTGCAATTGGTTCTGTTGCAGCAGTAACGCCACGGCGTCCTCGATGCGCACGTCGCGCACAAAGATCGTGGCTTTCATGTCGGGGCGCAGGTCCTTGTCGAAAATAAAGTTAAGCCCCGCCACCTGGGACAGCACCTCGAAGATCACCTTCATGTTGGCGTCGCGAAACTCAAGCGTCACGGGCCGGTCCAGGCGCGTGTGCAGCTGCGGGTAGCTCACCACGTTGCGGCTCTGTACCAGTTGGATATTGCTGCGCAGCTCCAGGGCGCCTTCGTTCTTGGGGTCCAGCTCAAGAATCTGCCGTACCTGGCGGTCGGCGCCATTGATGTCGCCACGACGCAGGTCGCCGCGGGCCAGTTCCAGTTTCTGGTCCTGGGTGCGCAGGTAATCCAGTTGGCGCAGGTCGTCCTGGGCGCGGCGGTTGTTGGGTTCGATGTGCAGCACCCGGCTGTAGCTTTGCTGGGCCACGGCGAATTCGCGGTTGGCCCGGGCGGTGTCGCCTTGGGCCAGCAACGCCTTGACGCCCGTGCTGCGGGCATTGTTCAACGCCAGGTGCAGTTCGGTGTCACGCGGGTTCTCGCGCAGGCCGTCCTCGATGCGGGCGATGGCGGCTTCATATTGCCCCTGGGCCACCAGGTCGCTGGCCTCCTGGTTGGCGACGCGGGCGGTGCTGCAGGCGGCCAGGCCAATGCACAAGGCCAGCAAGGTCAGTCTCAAACGCGGTGAGTTCATTGCGTGCTCCCCACAGACAAGGTCTGCGCTAAATGCAGCGGCAGATAAACCAGGCGCAGTTCCTTGTCGGAAATGGTCTCGATCCGCCAGGTGTCGTCGATCACATCCCCTTTGCGCACGACGTATATTTTTTCGCCGTTCTGCAAGAACACTTGCAGGTCACGACGGTCATCCAACCGGCCGATGAACTGGAACGGCATGGGCGGTGCACTGGGGGCTTGCACCACGGTGGTGGGGTTCACCGGTTGTTCGGTGACGGTGGCCAGGGTGGCCAGTGGTTTCCAACTCTTGGCTGCGAACAGGTCGCCCGCTGGGCTCAGGTCCTTGATCGGCGCCTCGGCTTTCGCCGCGCCCGCGGCCGGCAGGCTGCCGCGTAACCGCGCCTTGACCGGCGCCGTGGCGGTGGCCTCCTGCTCGGCCACGTCGGATTTGAGGAACAGGTCCGGGTAGCTCGCCACCGCCGCTGCCACCGCGAAAAACACCAGCCAGCCCACGACCCGTTTATTGTTCATCACGACCTCGACAGGTAAAGGGTCATGCGGATCCGCCCGGTCAGGTCGGTGTCGGCGATGCGTTTGCGTTGGAACTCCACGTCCTCCACCACCACCGCGGGCAGCTCACCCAACAAGGCGTGCAGAAAGCGCCGCAGCTGCGGGTAACTGCCCTTGACCGGCAGCAGGATCTGATAACGCGCCAGGTGGGTATTGGGGTCCACGCCCAAGGCATATTCGCCGCGGGCCAGGGTGATGTGCTCCTGGGCGGCCAGGGCATAGATGCGGTCGATGGCCACCGTGGCTTGGGGCTGGGCCGGCAGTTTGCGGCGAAAATCCTCAAGCTCGCGCTGCGGCACCACCGGGGCTGCGACACTGCCCGCTTGGACCTTGGCCAGGTACTCGCCGGCGTCGCGGGTTTGCTGGTTGAGTTGCTCGACGCTGCGCCAACCGGGCAGCAAACCGGCCGCGGCATACACCAGTGCCAACACCAGCAACGCGATGCCGACCAGGCCGGGCAGGCCCAGGCCCTGGAGGTATTCCTGCACAATCAATCTAGGGATGCGCATCGCCGATCTCCCAATTGGCCAGCAAGTTGAACTGCACCGGGTGCTCCGGCGACTTGGCGTCAATCTCGTGGTTGAGCAACGACACGTCGCTGAGCTCTTCGCTGGCTTCCAGTTGCCGGTGGAAGTCGAGCATCGCGTCCAGGTCCCGCGCCTCGGCGGTGATGCGTACTTGCCCTTTGCGCGCGTCGGGGGTCAGGGTCAGCAACGCCACGTTGTCCAGCTGCAGCGCCTCGAGCATGGCGAACAGCCGTTCCCAGGGCCTGCGCAGTTGCTGCGACACTTGGCGCATTTGCGCCAGGTTCTGCTCCTGCTCGCGCAATTGCGCGGGGGTCAGGCTCACGCCTGCGCCACTGTCGCCGGTGAGTTGGCGTTGGGCGTGGCGCAGGTGGGTGTGCTGTTGCGCCGCCCATTGGTCCAACTGCTGCTGGCCGATGACACAGCCGATGGCCACGGCCAGGCCCAGGCCCAGCAAGCCCCAGCCCAGTGGGCCTGAGCGCCGGCGCGGCTGGAAGTCGAGCGTTAGCGGGCGCATCTCAAGCCACCGCCCGGGACATCACGTACAACCCGTCGCGCAGCGGCGCCGGGTCGTCTTCCAGGGTGCGCAGTTGCACGCCGGGCAACTCGGGCAGGCTGTCGAGCCGGCCCGGCGCGTGCAGATAAATATTCAAGGGCCGCTCACTGAGGGCGGCCTGCAGCTCCCGTTCGCGGCTGATCAGGGCACCCAAGGCGGCGTCGTTGTCGGCGCAGCCCACCGAGCGCACGGCGGCCCAGCGCCCTTCGCGCGCCAGCAGCACGACGCTGCGCACCGGCTCCGCCACCACGAACAGGAAATCGCCGCTGGCAAGGCTGCGGTCAAAGCGGTTGAACGCCGCCATCAGGTACGGCTGCACCGACCTCAGGCGCAGCCCGCGTGCCGCCACCAACTGGCGCAAGCGGCCCAACAGGTCCTGGGGCAAGGCGCTGGCGATGCGCTCGCGGCCAGCCGCTTCTGCCGACAACACGATGCTCCAGGGCTGGCTGGGCACGCCGTACAGGTCTTCGAAACACACCTGGGCAAAGCCCTGCAGCTCGTTCACGCTGGTGATCTGCTCACTCCAGGGCACCAGGCAGTAGCGACTGAAATGCGCCGAGACCAGCACGCATAAATCGGCCCGGCCTTTGGCATGTTCGGCCAGCAGGCGGTCCAGGGTGTCCAGCGCCACCGCGAAGGCGGCGAAGCCCTCGTCGATGAAGCCGACGCTGCCCAGCCAGCAGGTGCGGGCGCCCTGCAAACGCCCCAGGCCCACGCCACTGGCGCCGATCACCGCAACAAATCGATCACGCGACAAAAGTGACACGATTGATCTCCTCCAGGGTGGTCCGGCCATCGCGCACCAGCTCCAGTGCCGACTCGCGCAACAGGCGCAAGCCACGGGCACAGGCCAGGGCCTTGATTTTCGAGATGGGTTGGCGTTCGACGATCATCTGCCGCAATTCGTCGTCCAGGTGCAGCAACTCGGCGATCGCCGTGCGCCCGCGGTAGCCCGTGCCCCGGCAATGGCCGCAGCCCTTGCCATGCACAAAGTGGTAATGGCCGGCGTCCGCGGGGTCGATCCGGGCGGCCAGCAACTCCTCCTCAGTGGGCTGGCAAGGCACGCTGCAATGGCTGCACGACAGGCGGATCAAGCGCTGGGCCAGCACGGCGTTGAGCGCCGAAACCAGGCTGTAGGGGTCGATTTCCATTTGGGTAAACCGCCCGATCACGTCGAACACGTTGTTGGCGTGGATGGTGGTGAACACCAGGTGGCCAGTCAGCGCCGACTGCACGGCGATCTGCGCGGTGTCGGGGTCGCGGATCTCGCCGACCATGATTTTGTCCGGGTCGTGGCGCAAGATCGAGCGCAGGCCACGGGCGAAGGTCAGGCCTTTCTTTTCGTTGACGGGGATCTGCAACACGCCGGGCAACTGGTACTCCACCGGGTCTTCGATGGTGATGATCTTGTCCACGCCGTGGTTGATCTCGGTGATCATCGCGTACAGGGTGGTGGTCTTGCCGCTGCCGGTGGGCCCGGTCACCAGCACCATGCCGTAGGGTTCGGCGGCCAGGCGGCGCAGGCTGCGCAAGGTCTCGTCGGCAAAGCCCAAGGCCTGCAGTTGCACGCCGCTGACCTTATCGGCCAGGTCCTGCTTGTCGAGCACCCGCAGCACCGCGTCCTCGCCGAAGATGCTCGGCATGATCGAGACCCGAAAGTCGATCTGGCGGCCGCTGATGCCGATCTTGAACCGGCCATCCTGGGGCACCCGCTTCTCGCCGATGTCCAGTTCGGCCATGACCTTGACCCGCGAGATCACCTGCTCGGCGAACTCGGTGCCCTGGATCTTGCTGATGTTGTTGAGTACGCCATCGATGCGGTACTTGATCACCAGGCCGCTGCCCGTGGTGCCGAGGTGGATATCACTGGCGTGCATCTTCAAGGCGTCGTACAGCGTGGAGTTGACCAGTTTGACCACCACGCTCGCATCTTCGCTGATACTGGTCAGCGACAGGCTCTGCAGCGTGTCGATCTGCGTGCCGGCATCAGCCTGGGCATTGAGCGACTCCACCGCGTGGAAGCTTTCTTCATGGCGGGCCAGGTAGGCCTTCAGGTCGTCGGCGTGCACCAGGTACAACGGTGCGCCATGCAGGCAGTCGTCGATCCAGGCCAGGCGGGCGCCATCGAAGGGGTCGGCAAACACGCCGATGACCGCGCCGGCGTGGCGCAGCAGAATGAATTCGCGCTTGAGGCACTGCGCCAGGGTGACCCGGTCGAACACCGGCACGGCATCGAACAGGCTCGGGCCATCCAGCACGGGGTAATGCAGGGTCGCGCCCAGGCACTGGACAAAGCCCTGCGGGGGCAACCCGCAGAGTTGTTGCAGGGCGTCGAGCATGCGCTCGCCAGAGGATGAGGCGAGGGTTCGGGCCTGGGCCAGCTGATCACTGGCGAATCGGTGGGGTGCACGGGCCGGCGATGCCGGTTCTACAGCAAGGGACAAACGTTCCATGGCACGCTCTCCAACACCCGGGGCTTTTGGCCCTCTCGGCGCGGCAGGCCATCGCGGCGTGTGCCGGAACGTCTATCGCGCCATTACTCCCCGGTGAGCATGTCTCGGTCGTGTGATGCGGTGGTCGCCAACTCGTCGCCACGTCGGCGGTCCGCCAGCACCCAACTGCCGTCATACAGCTGCAGGGGGAAGCTCTCGGTCCTGCTCTGGCGCCGTTCGACAAACCCTTCGGACATGGTCACTCCCGCCCTGTGGCTCGCGCTTGATCCCCAGCAGGTCGCAGACCGCTCGTGCCAGTTCCGCCAACGGAAACGGTTTGAACAGGATATGGCTGACCCCCAGGTTGCGGGCCCGCTCACAGACCTCGGCGGTCGGGTGGGCGGTGATCAGCACAAAATGACAGTGCCTGTTCTGGCGGACGGCATCGAGTACCTGAAAGCCTTCCATGTCGGGCAAGCGGTAATCGAGCACCATTACATCCGGGGCAAAGGTCTCGGCGATGCCGATGGCCTTGGCGCCCTCGTGAGCCACACGAACGTCCAGACCTTGGGCCTGGAGGTAAACTTCCAGGTTTTGCGCAAGGATCTGTTCATCTTCGACAACCAGTACTTTGTTTAACAAGGTGGACTCCTTGAAACTGCAGGTCCGTGAATCCGAGCCTGGGAGTGCGCGCCTCACTTAGGCTTGAGCACACTTCATGCCAGACCCGGCGACGGATTTTTACCGTGCCATGCCGCTGATTTCCATGGGAAAAATAGTACTCCCATGCCCCCATCCCCCAAATTTGGGGAACTGCCTGAATGCCGACTGCCAAGGTTCCCCACTATTGGGGGGGAAACTTCAATGGGCGTCAATCCGTTCGACGCTGCCTTGCGTACGCAAGCGTGCCAACGCTTGCTGTCGTGCTTGGGCCTGCTGGCGTGAGCCGAGCAATGCCCTGGCCGCTTCCAGGCCCTGTAGCGGTTCGACATCAGCACCTTGCAGGTGGTTCTGCGAGGTGATTAAAAGTCGGTTTTCATCCATGAACGCGCGCACCTGTTCATCAGTGGGTGCGGGCACTTGCCCCCATTGAGCGTAGACCTGCCGGGCCGCCAGTTCACGTCGGGTGTAGTCGGCGTAACTGTGCTCATCGAAACCTGCGTCCTGCAGGCGCTGGTTGAAGCGTTGAGGGCTGCCAAAGGCCTGCCGCGTCTGCTCGACCTGCGCCTGCACTGCACTGTCGCTGATGATCACGCCGCGCCTGCCCGCCTCTTGCCACAACAGCTCCTTGTCGATCAACTCACCCAGGGCCGCCTGCCGCAATTGCCGGTAGGCCTGGGGGCTGCGAATGCTCGCCACCGCCCGCCCCTGTTCTTCCAGGTACTCGGTAAAGTAGCGCTCCAGGCGGAACTCGCTGATGGCTTGGCCGTTGACCCGCGCGGCCACCCGGCCATCGTCGGCCAAGGCCTGCATGAAGAGTGGCGACAGGGTCAGCAACAACAGGGGCTTGAGCTTCATGACGGTGCCTCAGGGTCTGGCTTGCAGCGATTGGTAGGGGGCCACGGGGTAGAAGCGCTGCTCGGGCAGTTCTACCGTGACGATGTGCGCGCCGTTCAGGCCCAAGCGCTTGCCCGGGCCAAAACTGATCGGTGGCGTGACGCCGGTGACGAAGTCGTGCAGGCCTTCCAGCGCGCTGATCAGCTTTTCCCGGCTGGCATCGCGGCCAGCCTGCTTCAAGCCCTCGCACAGCAACAACATCGAACTGTAGGCCGCCACCTGCAACACCGCGTGCTGGCCATTCAAGCCCTGGCGCTGGCGCAATTGGGTCAGCGCCGCACGGCCACTGGGGGTCCAGTCGCTGGGAATGAACGGATAGGCTAGAAACACCCGCCGGGAAAACCCGCTCGGTAACTGCAACACGTCGCCGGCCACCTGGCTTGAGGCGGCGAACAGGTAGGGTTGCACGCCGGCTTCCTGCAGGTGCCCGGCCAAGGGGCCGAAGCCTGCGCCCTCGCCCACGTAGAACACCGCGCGGGCGCTGGCCGCCTGGCCGGTAAAGCCCTGCGGTTGCCGTGGGTCGAACGCCAGGGCGCGCACCTGTAGCCAGCCCTGCCCTTGCAGGTAGTCGGCAAACGCGGCGGCCGCCTGTTGCTGGTGGGCATCGCCATACCAGGCCACCAGGGTCGGCCCCTGGGACAGTTGCAGGCCTTGCTGGGCGTAGTCGGCCAACGCCACCCATTGCTCGCGAAGGCCCGGCAACGGCTCGAAAATCTGCCGGCTGGTTTGGCTGGCCCCCAGCAGCGACAGTGCGCCAATCAACGGCACGCCGGCCTGTTCCAGTTGCGCCGACAGGTCCTCGTCCAGCGCCGGGGCCAGGGGCGCGACCAGCGCGAACACCGGTTGATCGATCAGTTGCGCCAACGCCTGCCGGGCGCTGGCACGGTCGGGGCCAGGGTCGGCCACGATCAGTTGCAGTTGGCGCCCATGAATGCCTCCGGCCTGGTTGATGCGCGCGATACTGCCCGTGAGGATCGCCGCCACGGTGGCGCCCTCCTCGGCCAGTGGCCCGCGGGTGGGCAACAAGGTGCCCAGGCGCAGCCGATCCGGTTCAAGGCCCGGGTCCTGCTCATCCTGCAGTCGCTTGAGGTAGGCGGTGAGGTTGCGCTGGTCATTGAGCGTCAGCACGAAGCGCGGCATGCTCGGGTCCAGGCGGTTGTTGGCCGGGTCGCGGCCTTCCTGCACGGCCCGGGCCAGCGTGGCGTCGTTATAGGCGGGGTAGTCGCGGCCGTTGATGCGCTGCTGGCCGTGGGCGCCGGCCAGGCGTCGCCAGCTAAGGTCGGCTGGCCTGATTCCGCCTTCCGGGCGCCCCAGGCCGTCGGTGCCGTGGCAGCCGGCGCAGGGCAGCGCGGTGGCCGGCACGCTGATGTCAGCCGCCCCCACCCGCGCCATGATCGGCTCGCCACTGCTCGACAGGCCCTCGCGATACAGGCGCTTGCCGGCGCTCTCGATAGCCGACAGCGGCACGCCGGCAGCCACCGCGCTCAAGCCGCACAGCAGCACCAGGCACACAGCCGCCCCGACGTTCATCGGTCACCGCCCGGCCACTGGCAGTGCCAGCAGTTGCAAGCGCTGGGCGATGGCGGCCGCCGGGGCATCGGGGCGGATCTTGCTCCAGCGCTTGCCGGCCACGTCGCCGACGATCAACTGGGTGGAGTGTTGTTCGGGGCTGGGGATCACCTGGCCGATACGGCCCAGCACCAGGGCCATCGCCTGTGCATCACCGGTCAGAAATAGCCATTGCGGGTCGTCCACGCCGTGCTTGAGGGTATAGGCCTTGAGCACCGCCGGGGTGTCGGTCTGCGGGTCGCTGGTCAGGGAGATAAACGTCACCTGCGCAGCGTCCTTGCCCAGTGCCTGGCGCACTTGGAGCAACTTGCGGGTGATCAGCGGGCAGGCGTCCGTGCAGCTCGTGAAGATGACATTGAGCAGCACCACCCGATCTTTCAACACGTCGCTGTAGAAGCGCAGCGTATTGCCGTGCTGGTCGTACAGCGGTGTATCGGTAAACCAGGCCTGGGCGTCACGGGTACCGCTGGCCGGGCGTTCGGTGGCCACTGCAGGCGCAGGTTCATGGCCCAAGGCGCTGCCACACAGCATCAGGCATACGATCAAGGCATGGGCACGCTTCATGGCTGCACATCCTGGGCGATCACCGTACGCCGGGCCTTGCGGTGCAGGCTGCTCAGCTCATCCACCTCGCGCACCAGCACGGCCGGGTCGGTGAAGCCGTAATAGCGGGTCCAGTGCGGGCTGTTGCCATCACCCACCAGAATCAACGGCGGGTGTTGGAGCAGGTTCGGGCTCCAACTGCCCAACCCCTTGAGGGTGGCGGTGATCGACTGGCTGCTGCCGGTCAGCCAACTCCAGCCGGGGCCATGCTGGAACTGCCGGGCGTAGGCCGCCAGGCGCGGTGGGTCGTCGCGCAGCGGGTCGACGCTGATCGACACCAATTGCACCTCGGTGCCCACCCGCCCGCCCAGTTGTTGCTGGACCTTGCCCATGATCGAGGACACCACCGGGCACACCGTGGTGCAGCGGGTGTAGATGAAGCCCATGACCACGATCTTGTTGGCCAACAGGTCTTTTTCCAGGCGTATCGGTTTGCCGGCCTGGTCGGTGAGCGGTACGTCGGCGAAGGTCACGCGGGTGGCTTCCAGGCGTGGTTTGGCCGGGCCGTGGCCTGCGTGTTCGTCGGCCGAATGGGCCTGCGCCGGCCCGGCCCCCAGGGCCAGTAGCCCGATCATCAATGCGCAGCTAGGGTATGTGTTCATCGCAGGCTCCCGCTCATTGGCCTGGCGCGGGCAATACCCGCACGCTGGCATAGGTCTTGTCATCGAAGTTCGCGCCCAGGGACGGCGCCCGCACGTGCAGGTACCAGGCGCCGCTCTGGTTCAGGTCCAGGGCCGCTTCATAAAGGCCATCGCCCACCTCGCGGGCCGGCACCACGCGCAGCTGCGAGGTGGGGGCCAGGTAATAGCGCACCTGCACGTCAGCTACCCCACGGCGAGGCACCCGGCCGCTGTCCTGGGCGATACGGAACCGCGCCACATAGGGGCTGCCCAGCGTCACGGTGCGGCGCTTGAGCAAGAAGTCGACCTTGGGCTGCGCCAGGCGCGGGTCGGCCACCGCCCCCGGCAATACCTGGGCGCTGAAGCAGTGGATGATGCTGGGCTGGTTAAGCAAGAACGCCACGTCGAACCTGCCGGCGGGCGGCAACTTGACCCGCGCGCTGTACACCCCAGGCGCAACCTCGCGCAGGCTGTGGTCGATCACCAGCGCCGCGCGCGCCTGCTGCCCGCGGTTGAGGTAGCCGGACATCGGGGCGTTCATGCCTTCGGCGTAAAAGTAGGTGGTGTTGTCCACCGGGTTGACCACGAACACCGAGTTCTCGTCCCGCGAGCTGGCCATGCTGCTGGCCAGCGGCAGGTCGCCGGCCTGGCGTGGCGCTGCTGCCCCGGCCTCGAACACCTGGGTAATGGGCGTGCGGCCCTCGCCCAGCGAGGACAGGTTGATCATGCTGACCTTTGGCGACCCCAGGCCGCGCACATAGGCGTAGGCCTGGGTGAAGTTGACCTGCCAAGGCTCGGCCGACACCTCAAGGTCATGGACCAGGCTGTCGGTGGCCGCATCGATGACCACCGCGCGGTTTTCCAGGGTGTTAAGCACAATCCCCCAGCGCCCGTCACGGCTGAAGCGTATCGGCCCCAACCCTGGCTGGCTGTGGATCAGCGTGCGCACGCGGTGGCTGCGCGCATCCACCACGGTCACCGTGCCGGTGCTGCCATCGGCCACGTACACCGCCTGGGACAACGCCGAGTAGGCCACCGCCAACGGTTGGCCGCCGGTCTTGAGTTGCGCCACCTGGGTACGGCTGGCAATGTCGATCACGCTCAGGGTGCCATCGTCGCGGTTGCTGACAAAGGCATGGCGCGAATCGTTGCTGAAGGCGATCTCGTGGTGGCCGCGGCCGGTGGCCAAAAACTTGACCGCCTGCAAGGTGCCCGGGTCGATCAGGGTCACGCCGGCCAGCGCCGGGTCGCTGGCGTTATTGCCCACCCACAACAGGCGCTCGTCGGGCTGCAAGGCCACGCGCACCGGTTGGTTGCCCGCGGCGATCGACGCCACGCGCCGGAACTGCTGGGCATCGATCACCGCCACCTCGCCTGCGCTGGGCTGCGAGACGAACACCCGGCGGTTGTCCTTGAGTGCCACCCAGTCCATGGGCGCGGCCACCAGCCCGATGCGGCCCAGGGTACTGGTGGTGCCGCCCAGGGACACCGAAGGGTCGATCACCGACACGCTGGCGTCCTGGTTCATCACCAGCAGGTAATAACTGTTGAGGTCGAGCAACGGCCGCGCGCCGATGCTGCTCTTGAGAAACAACGCGGCCCGCGACTTGCAGCTCTGTTCGCTGTCGCTGCCGACCTGGGTTTGCGCCGGGTCGAGCCAGGCGCCGGGGGCCAAATCCGCCAACGGCTGGCCCGAGGCAAGGTCGCTGACCTTGAAGCGCACGTCGGCAAAATCGCCTTCGTTGAGCGCGCCCTTGTCGCCCACCGCGCGCACCTCGAAGGCCACGGCCACGCCATCGCGTTCCAGGCGCTGGCCGGTCCAGGTGTCGGGCAGCGGCACGCTGGCCAGTGACTGGCTGCGTGGCAATGCCAGCCAGCCGACCAACAGCAGGGCCGCCACGGCCACAAGGCCGGCCCGGGTAAGTTGCTTGTCCATGTGCGTTCCCCTTTTCTTGGCCGCTAAGGCGCCGGCGCAGGTTCTGGCTCGTTGGTCACCCGCAGCAGCCCCCACAGCCCGCTGGCATTGCCGTAGGCGGCGTAATCGCGGTACAGGTAGTCGCCAGGGATGGCATTGGCGCCGCCGGCACTGGGGTGCATAAAGCTGAAGTGCCCCCCCGGCAAGACGCTTTCGTGGGCACCGACGTACATCGACATCGGGTTATAGCCAAACCGCACCGAGCCCACGCCAGGCGTGCTCATGGGGTAGCCAGCGGTGTCGCTTTTTTCCGATTGGAAGGGGTTGACCGACCACAGGTGCCCGTCCAACTGGTAGGTGCCGCCACGGCTGCCGCCCGAAGGCATCAGGATGTGCGTGCGAAACGGTTGGCCAGGCTTGACCCATAACACCGGCGTCTGCGGATCGCCGCCGACCAGCGCGTTGCTGTAGGCCATGTGGGCATTGACGATGTCGCCCAGGCCATAACCGCCCGCGCGCCCGAACGGCGCGTTGGGCGCCACGCCATAGCGAAACCACAACGGTTCGCTCTTGTAGTTGATGGCCATGTCGGAGTTGTCCTTGGGGTCGGTCGGCACGCCGTTGCCCTCGGTGTTCATGCCCTCCACCGGGCGGCCGTTGGCCCAGCGCATGTTCAAGGAGCGCTGCCACACCTGGGCAAAGTCGCGGTACGGTGCTTGCCCGCTGACGGTCACCGTGGCCGAGGCGCGGCTGCGCGCATCTTCAACCCAGGTCGCGGCCTGGGGCAGGATGCTCATGGCGCCGCCCAAGCCTTTTTGCGGCTGCTTGATCACGTCGGCCGTGGTCAGGTTGAGGCCACCAAACTCGATGGCCGTGGCGTTGATGTTGTCCACGCTGCGGCCCAACTGCGACACCGGCTTGCCTTCGCGCTCCAGGTGCCCGGCGTAGTACTGGTACACCCGGCTGGGGTACGCGCCGGTGCTGCCAACCCTGGGTGGCACGGTCTGGATCGGGTTGGTGCCGACGTTGGTGCCGTCGGACTTGGTGATGTCATAGGCCAGCAATTGCGCGTGCAGGCCCACGTGGCTGGAGGGGCGCAACTGGTTGTTGTTGAAGGTGCTGGCACCCTCGGTGTGGTTGCGATCGCGCTTGACCAGGCCTTGCATCACGGCGGTGCTGGCCAGGTCCGGCATCATGCTGGGCAGGCGGTTTTCCAGGGTGATGTTGATGCAGTCACCGGCAGTGGCGCGCAGCACCAGCGGCTCGATCGGCACACCGGGCTTGAGCTTGCCGGTGGCCGGGTCCAGGTCGGCCTTGCGCACGTAGAGGATCGCCGTGGGGTCATGCAACGGCCCGCTATTGCCGCCGATGGTGAAGGTTTCGCCGTCCTCGGGGTCAGTGACCGTCACTTGGGCAATGGCGGTGGCCCGGCTGTTGAACACCAGGGTACCGCCGGCCGGGTTCAGTGGCCCGCCGATGTGCTGGTTGATGCCGGCAGGGTCCGTCAGGCTGACGTTCAGCGGGTTTTTCAGAATATCGTTGGCCAATGCCGCGACCACTTCATAGTTGCGCTGCGGCGTGGGCCGGGTGCCGATGCCAGTGGGGTTGACACCGATACGCGGGCAGGCGCCGTCGAACGCCACGGTGTTGCGCGCCCCGGCCGGGGTGGCATTGTTGGGCAGTGCGAACAGGTCGGCGCGCTTGGCGGTGTAGTTGCGCATCACCCCCCAGATGCCGTTCCAGTAGCCCTCGATGGAGGCGTCCATGGAATACAGGTAATCCCCGGTGGTGGCGGCAGAACTCGAGAGCATCGACACCGGCGCGATAAAGCCCATCTGCTCGGAAATGCCGATCATCTGCGAGGCGCGCCAGCCGGAGTTGGAACTGTTGCCGAAGCCCGAGCCACTTTGCAGCCACTTGACCCCGTGCAGGGTCACGTTGTGCTCTTCCTCGTGGCCACCGGCGTGCACCCGCAGGCGCACGTTGTCACCGGTGTAGGTGCGCAGCATGGGGGTGAACGGGTCACCGGGCTCGGCCCCGCCCTTGTTGATGTGCGGCGGGAACAGCGTGGTGCCGCCCGTGGGCCCGGTGGCCGAGGTGACCAGGTTGGGCGCCAGGTTCATCGCCGCGATGGCCCGGTCGGTGCGGCTGTGCATCGCGTACGCCAGGTCGCCACCCAGGCCGTCGGCCTGCAGCCCGCGCTTGCCGTCGGGGCCAACCTTGTTGGGGTCGTACACGCGCAGGGCCAGCGGCTCGTTGCGGTAATTGACCACGAACATGCCTGGGTCATCCACCGAGATCGCTTGCGGGCAGGGCCGTCTCGGGCAGCCGGGTGCCAGGCCGCCGCGGGTTTCCACCACCGACTCGAGCAAGTTGGGGCCCTGCTTGCGCAGCGGCGGGTTGATGGCGTAGCGAAAGCTCTCGGTGGTGGCCGGGAATGCCTGGGCATTGGGCACCCCATCGGGGCCTGCGCCCACGTAGACGCCGGCTTCATAGGCGTGCTGGAAGTCGCTGTATTCCAGGAAAAATTCGCGGAAGCTGTCGTTGCGCCCGTCGCCATCCAGGTCGCCCGTGTTGACCACCGCTTGCCAGGACGTCGGCCCGCCGTCCTGGCGTGCGCCGCTGTACAACGGCTCGCCGGTTTCGGCATGGTTCCAGGTGGAGCCGGCAGGCTCGGCCAGCACCGTGGCGTACAAGCCGATCTGCTGGTGCGTCGAAGGGCCCAGGTGGTCATGGGTAAAGATGGTGCCCAGGCCCCGATCAATGCCACGGGTGTTCACCAGCGGGTCGATGAACCAGCGCTGCATGGCTGTGCGTGCACCCAGCCAATCGGCGCGCCCATAGCGGCCGAAGAACGGATGGTTTTTTGCCTGTGGGCACGCCGCGCTGCCTTCGCGCGGGTCGCTGGCGGTGCAGCCGTTGAAGGTGCGGATGGCATGGATGCGCTCCACCACCGCGCCGGGCGAGAGTACGCCGTCTTCGTAATTCCAACCATTGGAGGAACCATCGGCCGAGGTCAGGTCCCACTTGGGCAGGTGGATGTGCTGGCCGATCACGTCGGTGGGCGTGCGCACCTGGTAGTCGTCCATCTCGTAGGTGGCCGGGATCAGGTTGGTTTGCTGGTACATCACGCAGTCAAAGGTGTTCATGCGCATCACCAGGGGTTCGGGTGGGCGCTGCTTGGTGATCACCGGCCAGGCGTCTTCCCACAAGGCCAGGATGCGCGCCTGCGGGAAGTGGTAGCCGACCTTGTTGTACACCGCGTCGAACTGGATGTTGGCCGCCTTGTACAGCCGCGGGCGGTCGGCGCTGAAGGTGGACGCGCCAGTGAACGAGACGCCGTCCAGGCGCTCGCCGCTGTTGAATTCACCCAGGCCGGCACTGGCGGTCAGGCGTTTTTGCCGATCGTCCATGCACGGCTCGTAGTACGGCGCGCCGGCCACCGGCAAGGCACCGTTGGTGCGAAACGGCTTGGGCACCACTTGGTTGCCGGGTAGCACGGCGTAGCTTGGGTGTTCCTTGAGTGCATGGAAGGCCATGGCAGACTGCTCAACCTCTGTGCCCTCTTCAGGCAGGTACAGGGGCTTGGCGCGGGTCACCACCTTGGAGAAGTCCAGCGAGGTGGTCTGGGTGTCGGCCTCGCCCCCTGCCGCCACGCCGTCAAGCGCATGGCGCGGCAAACCGCCGTTCCAACCACCGGCCTGGACCGGGTCCAGGTTGGCCCACAAGGCCTTGCCCGTGGCCTTGAGCGCAGTGGCCTGGGCCGGGTCGAGCATGTCCAGCGGCGGGGTCGGCGGACGTTGGCCGACGCTGCTTTCCATGCCACCGATCCAGAACGGGTAGCCTGGGTTTTTCAAACTGCCGTCGGCGTTGCGGTTGGCCTGGCTGCGGTCCACCACGGCCAGGGAACCGATGGCCTGCTGGCCGCCGCCGTGTTGCCCATCATCATCGTCGCCCTCACCGTCGTCATCGTTGGCGGCCAGCCGGGTTTCACCCAGTTTGGGCACCACCGCCACTTTGCCGGGCATCGGCGCCATGGCCTTGCCCGGCAGTGGCACCACCGCCGGGATCGGTGTGCCGGCAATGATCTCGCCATCGGGCAAGGCCCGTGCGCCGGCGGCCGGCTTGCCGCTGCGCAAGGCGAAGGGCGCGGTGTGGTAACCGTCGACGCCTTGTTGCGACACCTCAAGCACAGTGCCCTCCTCGAACACGTCATGGATGCGCCACATGGCCCACATGCCCTGGGCAAAGTGGGGGTAGAAATGGCAGTGGTAAATGGCGTCGCCCGCCACGCGGTTGCGGTTGCCCGAGCCGCCGTTGGCGATTTCGTAGGTGTAGCCGGCGCCCGGGCCAATGCCTTGGGCGTCGATGTAGTCGGAGTTGTCGTCGTTGGGGTTGAACAGCCACTGATGCCCGTGCAGGTGGAAGATGTGCTGCTCGTGGCCATTGTGGGTGTTGCGAAACTTCACCAGGTCGCCGATGTAGCTGTGGTTCACGTTGGACGGCTCGGCCGGGTACAGCGCCATGCTGGCCTTGACGCCCACCTGGTCGGCACTCGGCACTTGGCCTGGGCGGATGTTTTCCAGGCCGACGTTGGCCGGCACGTCCACCAGCATCGCCACGTCGCCGACGGTGTGCGAGCTTAAAAAGAATTCTTCGTAGGCACACGACAGGCAATCATGCATCGGGCCCACGCCCAGGCGGTTGGCGATGACCTCGGCGCCCATGCCGCCGGAGCCGTAGTTGATCATGAACGAATCGCGGGTGGGCTCCAGCACATGGGCCATCACCGGGTCCGCCCAGTAACCGGGGAACGCCTGGGTCACGGCCACCTCATCCTGGAACTGCGAGGCAAAATCACGAAAGGGTTCCAGCCGGTTGGGCAACGCCGGGTTGCGCTTGCCCACCGCTTCCAGCGGGTAGGTGGCCGGGGGGAAGCTGCCATCGGCATTGCTGCCCATGACGATGGCATCGCTGTCGCTGGCAATGATTTCATTGCCATCGAGCATGTTCAGAATCGGCAGCCCGCCGCGGGCTTCGCCGACCCAGGGTTGGCGTTGCGGGTAGCGCGCCTGGTAATCCACCACCGGCTGGCCGGCTGGCGTGCGGCCCACACTGGCCAGGCGCAGCTCTTCTTCGGTCACGGTATTGCGGTAGGCGCGGCCACCCTTGGGCAGTACCACCACTTCGCCAAATAGGCCATTGGCCGCGTTGCCGGCATTGCCCTCCCCGCCAAACGTCGCGCCACGGCTGCTGGCGGCAAAGGCGCCTTCGCGCTCACCGAACAACACATAGCTGCGGCTGGCCCCGGGGGCCACCAGGCTGTTGGCGTTACGCCCGCTGAACGAGGCAATGTCATCGATGCTGCTGACGGCCTGCAGGCCGTTGACCTGAAAGCCCACGTGACGGTCGGCCACCTGGTCATCGACCACCGGCAGTTGGGCGCCCGCCTGATCTTGGACTTCATCCTGCCCCTGGTCACTCGCCGGGTTGGCCTGATAGGCCAGCAAGTTCTGCAAGTGCACGGTCAGGCAGTCGCCGGCGGCCATGCGCAGCACGATCGGCCGTGGGCGCTTGTCGGCGCGCAGGGTCACTTTGCCAGGCACCGCCGCCCCGCCCTGGGCCAGCGACACGCCACGGTCATCGACCACGTCGCGGCGCAGCGCGTAGAGCATGCCGTTGGCGTTTTGCGCGCCCAGGCGGTTGAACATCAGGGGTTGATCAAGGGCTACCACCTGCGCGACCAGGTTGCGCTCACAGCGCACCTGGGCCTCGGCAAACGGCTCAAGGCCAAACAGGGAACCGATCAGCAGAAGCAGGTTCATCAACCGCGGTGACGGGGATATGCCGTTCATGGGACGGGCCTCGCAAGGGGGTGCTGTACAGGACAAAACCACCCGAGCAAAGCTCATGCCAGATTATTATTTGTTATATTTCATGAGCTTACATTATCAACTTAATCAAGTGGGGGATTTGCCCCACACATTCCCCACATTCCCCGCGGGGCCGGCTGGCCCCACTGTTGGGGGTTACAGTGGGGCATCCACCGCCAAGCCTTGCAAGCGCCGGTACTGGCGCAGCACGCTGGGCACGTAGCGCTGGGTTTCGGCGAACGGCGGGATCACCCGGCCGCGGCTCAGCACCGCATCGGGCCCGGCGTTATACGCCGCCACGGCCAGGGCGATGTCGTTGCCGAACAGGGTCATCAACTGCTTGAGGTAACGCGCGCCGCCTTGGATGTTGGCCTGGGGGTCGTACACGTTGGCCACGCCCATTTGCCGCGCCGTGTCGGGCATCAGTTGCATCAACCCCGCAGCCCCCTTGGGCGACAAGGCACTGGGGTTGTAGGCCGATTCAGCCTTGATCACCGCATGCAGCAAGGCCGCAGGTAATTGGTTAGCGGTAGCGGCCGCCGACACCAACTCGGCGTACGGCTGGTTGGCAATCATCTGCGGCTGTTCGGCCACGCTGGCCACCCCCAGCGAGGCTTCCTGGATAACCCGCTCATAGTGGCGGCCGGGGCGGTGCACGTTGGACAGCACGTAGCCGCCGTTGGCGTCCCGCGAAATATAGACGTCGGCCTGGACGATGCTGCTGGCGGCAAGCCCGGCCAGGAATGCGGTGATGATCAAGCGCATGGTGAACCTCCCCTTCGCGGCAACCGAAAAGTGGGGGATATGCCCCAGTGGCCACACGCAACCAAGCCTTGAGCAAGCACTGTGCCGACTCGCGCAAGGCCCGGTTTACCTGGGGTTGGCAGGCTTGAGGGCCGGTGAGCATGGCAATTGCATCAGGCGTTGGGCCTACCGACTCTGTGAGGTCACCATGAACCGTTCCTGCATTAACCGCCGCCGTGCCCAGGCCGGCTTCACCCTCCTCGAATTGCTGGTGGTGTTGGTGGTGCTGGGCCTGTTGGCCGGCATCGTCGCCCCCAAGTATTTCGCCCAATTGGGCCGCTCCGAAGCCAAGGTGGCCAAGGCGCAGATCGAGGGCCTGGGCAAGGCCTTGGACCTGTACCGGCTGGAGGTGGGGCATTACCCCAGCACCGAGCAGGGCTTGCAGGCACTGGTGGTGGCGCCCAGCGATGAAACCAAGTGGACCGGCCCTTACCTTCAGAAAAAAGTGCCGCAAGACCCTTGGGGGCGCAATTACCTGTACCGCTACCCCGGGGAAAACAGCGAATACGACCTGAGCTCCATGGGCAAGGACGGCCAACCCGGCGGCGAAGGCGAGAACGCCGAAATCACCAACTGGCAGTAAGGGGCGCACGGCATGCGGTTTCATCTCAAGGCAGTCGGCAAAGGTGCGGTGGTATCCCTGACGGTCGAAGCGCCCGGCCAGGCCGAAGCCCGTCGCTTGGCCGAGGACCAGGGCTTGCGGGTGGTCAGCCTGCGCGCCGAACGCCACTGGCACCCGCTACGCTTGCACCGCAAGGAGTCCTTCAACCTGGTGCTGTTCAGCCAGGAGCTGACCACATTGATCAATGCCGGCCTGCCGCTGATTGACGCCCTGGAAAGCCTGGCGGAAAAGGAGACCGCCCCCAACGCCCGCAAGACCCTGAGCGAGCTGGTACGCCTGTTGTACGAAGGCAAGTCGTTCTCCCTGGCCCTCAGCCAACTGGGCGCGGTGTTCCCGCCGCTGTACGTGGCGTTGGTGCAATCGAGCGAAAAGACCGGGTCGGTCGGCGAGGCACTGGGCCGCTACGTGTCCTATCGCCAGCGCATGGACGAGGTGCGCCAGAAGATCGTCAGCGCCTCAATCTACCCGATGCTGCTGCTGATCGTCGGCGGTGGCGTGGTGTTGTTTTTGATGGGCTACGTGGTGCCGCGCTTCAGCCTGGTGTTCGAGGGGCTGGGTGACAACCTGCCGTGGCTGTCGCAAGTGTTGATGAACACCGGGATGTTCCTGCACGGCCACCAGGCCGAGTTTTTCACGGGCCTGGCGGTGGCGGCGGTGGCGCTGGGCGTGGTACAGCGCCAACCGCTGTTTCGCCGCGCCGTCGACCGGCTGATCCAGAAGGTGCCTGCCGTGCACCAACGCATCGTCATGTACGAACTGGCACGTTTCTACCGCTCATTGGGGATTTTGCTGCAAGGCGGCATCCCGATCCTCACGGCCATGGGCATGGTGCGCGGGCTGCTCACCGTCCAGTCCCGGGTGCGCCTGGACCAGGCCGCCGAGCGGGTGCGCGAAGGCCTGTCGTTGTCCAACGCGCTGGAGCTCAACCAGTTAGTGACCCCGGTGTCGCTGCGCCTGCTGCGGGCTGGCGAACAGTCCGGCAACCTGGGGCAGATGATGGAGCGCAGCGCGGACTTCTACGACGAGGAGATCAGCCGTTGGATCGAATGGTTCGTGCGCCTGTTCGAGCCGTTGCTGATGACCTTCATCGGGCTATTGATCGGGGTCATCGTGATCCTGATGTACATCCCGATCTTCGAGTTGGCGTCCAGTATTCACTGAGCCATTGCTGCGCCGGTGGCCGCTGCCGGGCTGCGGTTGGCCGCGGTCAGCAGCAGCCCGGCCAGGGCCAGCACGCCACCGGCCGGCGCAATCCATTCATACCCCAGGCCCAGGCCCAGCACGCCGCCACCCACCGCCGCCCCCAGGGCATTGCCCAGGTTGAAGGCGCCAATGTTCACCGAAGAGGCCATGCCCGGCGCATCGTGGGCCGCGTGCATCACCCGCATCTGCAACGGCGGTACGGCGCCGAAAGTGGCCGCGCCCCACAGCAACAGGGTGATGGCCGCGCCTGGCGAGGTGGTCGCGATAAACGGGAACGCCAGCATGATCACCGCCAGCACGCCCAGAAAGCCCATCAGCGTGCCTTCCAGCGAGCGCTCGGCGAGCTTGCCGCTGAGCAGGTTGCCCAGCGTGAAACCGATACCAATCACCACCAGCATGGCGGTCACGAAGGTCGGTGTGGCGTGGGTCAGGTGCTGCAGCACCGAGGCGATGTAAGTGTACAGCGTGAACATGGCGCCAGCGCCGAGCACTGTGGTCAGCAACGCGCGCAGCACTTGCGGGCGCATCAGCACGCGCAACTCGCGGCGCACTTCGGGCATCTGGCCCTTCTCACCCCGTGGCAAGGCGAACGCCAGGGACACCATCGCCAGCACGCCCAGGCCTGCGGTGGCGAAGAACGCCGCGCGCCAGCCGATCAATTGGCCGATCCAAGTAGCCACTGGCACCCCGCCAATGTTGGCAATGGTCAGGCCCAGGAACATGGTGGCCACGGCACCGGCCTGTTTTTCCTTGGCCACCAGGCTTGCCGCCACCACCGAACCCAGGCCGAAGAACGCGCCATGGGCCATGCTGGTGAACACCCGCGAGAACAGCAAGCTCGCGTAGCCCGGTGCGAAGGCCGACAGCACGTTGCCCACGGTGAAGATCGCCATCAGCAACAACAGCGCGGTCTTGCGCCGCGCCGGGCTGAGCAACAGGGTCATCAGCGGCGCACCGACCATCACGCCCACCGCGTACGCGCTGATCAACATGCCGGCGCTGGGGATGGACACGCCCACGCCGCTGGCAATCACCGGCAACAGGCCCATGGGCGCGAATTCGGTGGTGCCGATGGCAAACGCCGCCAGCGCCAAGGAGAAGAGGATAAATCGCATGACAAAACCTACTCAGGAGTAATATTTCGTTTAAATACTACTCTCCAGTATGATCCGTGCAAAGTCATTTCAGTTTTGCCGCCCACGCAAGAGTCCGATTTGCCATGAGCATCCAGAATAAGAAACGCCCCGCCGCCTTGACCAAAGGCGAGCAAACCCATGCCCGGCTGCGCGCGGTGGCCACCGCCGAATTCGCCAAGCGCGGTTTTCACAACACCAAGGTCAGCGACATCGTGCTGGCCAGCGGCTTGAGCCAGCCAACCTTCTACAACTATTTCCAAAGCAAGGAAGCGGCCTACGAGGAACTGGTCGGTGAATTCCGTCGGCGCCTGGAGGCCCTGACCCAAACCCTGCTGATCAAGACCGTGATGAGCCCGGGCGAGGCGCTGGACAGCGTCACCAGCAGCTTTCAGCAGTTCCTGGATTTTTTGGCAGAAGACCCGTGCCTCACCGAGATCGGGTTTTTCCAGCCCCCGGGCTGCACCGCGACCAAGGCCGGGCTTGCCGCCTGGATCGCCAGCAACATCGCCAAGGAGCAGGCCATCGGGTTGTACCGCGCGGACGTGACCTCGGTACAGATCGGCAAATGCTTTGTCGGCATGCTCGACCAGATGGCCCGCGGCCAGGTCAGCGCCCGGGAGCGCGCGGCCAATGCGCGCGGCTGCGCGACGCTGTTGTGCCAGGGGTTGTTGCTGTAGGGGCTGGGCTACACTGAGTACTCCCTGAAGGAGTATTCCCATGAAAATCAATCCGTACCTGATCTTCAACGGCGACTGCCGGGCCGCCTTCACCTTCTACGCCCATGCCCTGCCCGGCCATCTGGACGCCATGATGACCTTCGGCGAAAGCCCGGCCAAAGACCACGTGGCCGCCGAATTTCATGATCTGATCATCCACACTCGGCTGTCGATCGGCGACCAGGCCATCATGGGCTCCGACACCACCCCAGACCGCCCCACTGCCGGCATGAGCGGCAGTTCGATCTCGCTGAACGTCGACAGCATTCCCGAGGCCGAAAAAGTGTTCGGCGAACTGGCCCAGGGCGGCACCGTGCAAATGCCCCTGGAGGCGACCTTCTGGGCCGCACGCTTCGGCATGCTCACCGACCGCTTCGGCGTGGCCTGGATGGTCAACTGCGAGAAAGACCAGTAAACCTGCTCAACTCACCCGCAAATAACGCTGCGCGCCACAACGCACGCAGCGTTCACACAGCATCAAGGGGTTGTGCAGTTCGTTATCGGGCTGCGGGCTCCATTCGCAGCCGCGGATCAAGCAGATGATGGTCATGGGTACCTCCCGTGGGGCGGTTTTGCGCCCCTGTAAAAACACTGACCGGTGTTTTTGGCGAAGGTTTAGCCGGCCCAGGGCATTCTTTGCGCAAAAGGTACGGGTATTGCCCGTACAATCCTAACCTTCCAGGCCTGTACGGCTACGACCGTAACAATCCTGAACATAGTCAATAAACGCCCGCGTCTTGGCCGTCAACGCGCTGTGGTCAGTAACACAGGCATAGACTTCCATCGGCTCAGGCTCGGCGTAGGCGCTGTTGCGGCTGGCGTCATCAAACAGCGCCACCAGTTGCCCGCTGTCGATAAACGGTTGCGCCACGAAGTCGGCCAACCGGGTAATCCCACCCCCATGCACGGCCATCTGGGCCAGCACGTCGATGTCATCGCTGATCATCGACGCGTTCAGCGGCGCGTCGAAGCGCACCCCGTCGCGGATAAAGCCCCAGCGCAGAAAACGCCCGTCCACCGGGTAGCGGAACACCAGGCAGGCGTGCTGCTTGAGGTCTTCAGGGGTTTGCGGCCAGCCGGCCTGGGCGAGGTAGGCCGGTGCTGCGCAGAAGATGAACGGCACGCGGGCGATCAACCTGGCCACCAGGCGGTCTTCCAGTTGCGGCTTGATGCGCAGGCTCACGTCGATGGCTTCTTGCAGGTGATTGACCCGGCGGTCGGTGCTGATGATTTCAAGGGTGAGTTTCGGGTAGCGCGCCTTGAACCCTGGAATCAGGGGGGCCAGCACATGGCGGCCGAATGCCGAAGTGGTGGCCACGCACAGGCGTCCCTGGGGCTCGCCCGCCGTGGCGACGGCCTGGTGAGCGCGCTCCAGGTCGCGGTGGATGTGCCGCACTTGCTGGTAGTACAACGCGCCACTGTCGGTCAGGGCCATGCTGCGCGTGGTGCGCGACAACAAACGGCTGCCCAGGTGGGCCTCCAGGCGCGCCACGTTCTGGCTGACGGCGGCAGCGCTGATGCCCAAGGTGCGGGCGGCCCCGGCGATGCTGCCCGCCTCCACCACCTGGGTAAAACTTGAGATCGCGCCGAGCAGGTTCATGGCACTGGGCTCTTATTCGTAAGCGTTACTTTATAAAGAACCAATCGACGGCCGTCTACCGCTGGCCGACAGCCCTTGTTACCGTGGCCCACGCTGATCAATCACCGCTTCAGGGGGAAGCTCATGACTGCCGAAAATACCCGTATCGCTCGTACCTTCAAGCTGTCGCGGCGCACCACGCCGTATATCTTTGCGTTCTACATGGCCTCGATCATGGCCTTTTTGATGTGCCTGGTGATCACGGCCGCGGAGTTCGGCCTGGGCGCCGATTACCTTGCAAACGTATTGAGTGCTTACCGCGTGGCCATGCCTGCGGCATTTGTTTGCGTGCTGATTGTGCGGCCCATTGTGGCCAAGCTAGTGGCGTGGACCGTGCACGCGGCGCCGTGAACAAAATCTTTAAACCTTTTGCGCTCCCGCAAGCTCCATACCTGTAACGGCCTTTGCCGTGCCAATAATAATCGGGAGATCACCATGGATCATTTCAACTTCAAGCACCTGGCCGTCGCCGGCCTGATCGCCAGTGGCCTTGCCGGCCAGGCGTTTGCCGCCACCTCCAATGACTTCGTCGACACTGCGGCCGCCGGCGGTATCGCGGAGGTCGAGGCCGGCAAATTGGCGCAAGAGAAAAGTGCGTCCGCAGACATCAAGGCGTTTGCCAGCGAAATGGTCAAGGACCACACCGCTGCCAACCACGAGTTGACGGCGCTTGCGAAAAAACTTGACCTGCAAGTGCCCGACGACGCCGCGCTGACCGCCAAAGCGAAGAAGATGATCCTGGAAATGCGCGACGAATCCTTCGACAAGGCCTACACCAATAACCAGGTCAAGGCCCACGAAGACACTGTGGCGCTGTTCAAGAAGGAGGCCGATACCAGCGATAACCCTGAGCTAAAAGCCTGGGCGGCGAAGACCCTGCCCAAGATCGAGCACCACCTGGACCAGGCCAAGGCGTTGCAGACCAAATACAACCCATGACAGCGCAGCGAATGAGTCCGCGCCCACGGATAACCCCATCCGCCCTGTAGGAGCGGATTGATCCGCGAAAAAACGCCGCTCGGTATCAGGCCTACCGCGGCGGCGCCTTCGCGGCTGAATGCGCGCCTACAGAGTGGGATTGGCCTGATGCGGCGGGTTAATCCGAATCGGTATTGCCCACATCCGCCGCTTCATCCAGATCGTTCAGCGGCACCTCCGAGCAGCCCGTGCCTTCGTCCTCATCCCACGGCTCAGGCACATCCTCATCGGTGTCCTCGGCTCCAAGGTTCATGCGCGCCTCCGGTTCAAATGTCGACTTCGCCGCCTTGCATCTGCACACCCAACGATGCCAAGGCATTCCAGTATTGAGGATAGGTCTTGCCCACGCACAAGGGGTCGCGAATGCGAATGCCGGCCACTTTCAGCCCCGCCAAGGCAAAGCACATGGCGATGCGATGGTCGGAGTGGGTGTCGATCAGCGCGTTGCAGGTAATACCGGCCAACGCCGGGTCGGCGGCCACCAGCAGGTCATCGCCCTCGACGCTGGCCAGGCCCGTGCGGATTTCGTTCAGGCCGTCGTGCAGGGCCTGCACGCGGTCGCACTCCTTGACCCGCAGGTTGGCCAGGTCGACGAAGCGCACCGGCGTTTCGTTGAACGCCGCCAGCACCGCCAGGGTGGGGATCGCGTCCTGCATTTGCGAGCCGTTGATCACTGCCGGCATGTGCGGGAACTGCGCGATGATTTCGCGGGCCTTGGCGTCCGGTTGGGTGAAATCCTCATCGGCCACGCCCAGGTCGATGCGGCCTTGGGTCAGCGCCTGGGCAGCCCACAGGTAGGTGGCGGCCGAAGCGTCCGGCTCGATGAAGTAGTCACAGGCGCGGTAGCCGGTGGGCTCGACCCGCCAGGTGCCGTCGTCGACTTCGCTGACCTGGGCGCCGAACGCTCGCATGCAGGCCAAGGTGAGGTCGACATAGCCGCGCGCACCAATGTCCTTGCCAGTCAGGGCCACTTCGATCGGGGTTTCGCCGCAGGCAGCCACCATCAGCAGTGCCGAGACGTACTGGCTGGACAAACCGCCATCGATTTCAAAGCGCCTGGCCTGCAGGCGCCCGGTACCCTGGACCTGCACGGGTGGGCAACCGGTGGCGCTTTCGGCGCTCACGCCACCGGCGCGCAAGGCGCCCAGCAACGGGCCAATGGGGCGCTTGCGCATGTATTCATCGCCGTCCAGGGTGACGCTGCCGTTGACCGTGGCCACGGCGGCAGTCAAAAAGCGCACGGCGGTACCGGCGTTGCCCAGGAACAGCGCTTGAGCCGGCACGCTCAGGTGGCCCACGCTGGTGACCACGAAGGTGGTGTCGTCGGGCTCATCGATGGTCACGCCCATTTGGCGCAACGCATCGGACATGTGCCGGGTGTCATCGCTTTTCAGCGCGCCATCCAGGCGGCTGGTGCCCTTGGCCAGGGCGGCCAACAGCAACGCACGGTTGGTGATCGACTTGGACCCCGGAGGCGAAACCTGGCCCTGCAACGGGCCGCTGAACGGGGTCACTGTCATTGTTTGTTGTACAGCCATAGATCAACACTCCACATCCAAACCCATGCCGCCGGCAGAACCACAGGCAATAAAGACGCCCATGTTGCCATTTTTGCCGGCCTTGTTCAGCCCCTATTAAGCGTTTTGGCCGCGGCTCTGGTACTTTAGCGGCCTTAACAGACCATGGCAGACAAGGGTTCACATGCTCGACTTCATTGTTTATTCCGTATGGCTGGGCGCTGGCGCCACCGCGCTGCTCGACCTTTGGGCCCTGCTACTCAAGACCCTGTTCAAACTGCCAACCCCACCCTGGCACTTCGTGGGCCGCTGGTTTGCCGGCATGGCCGGCGGCAGGTTCGTGCACCAGCAAGGCATCAGCCAGTCCAAGCCCGTGGAGGGCGAGTTGGCGGTGGGCTGGGCGATGCACTACTTCACCGGCATGGTCTTCGCCGGCGCGTTGTTGCTGATCTGGGGCGTGGACTGGGTGCATGCGCCGCACTTCACGCCGGCCTTGATCGTGGGCCTTTTGACCGTGGGCCTGGGTTGGTTCGTGTTGCAACCGGGCATGGGCGTGGGCATTGCCTGCTCGGGTGCGCCCAAACCCAACCAGGCACGCTTGCTGAACGTGGTCGGGCACATTGTGTTCGCCATCGGGCTATACGGCACCGCATTGCTGGTGGGTTGAGCCGGGGCGTCACTGCACCGGCAGGAAATTCATGAACAGCAAGCTCTGCGCATAATTCAGACCGATCCGTCGGTATCGCTCGTCGAGCATCTGCGTCAGCAACTCCAGCCGGGCGACGATCTTGCCAAACTCGGTGGCGAAACTCAGGTTGCTGCCCTCCTCCGAAATCTCATTGGAAAACAGCAGCGGCTGGCCCTCACGGGTCTGCCGTTGGCTGAGCATCCAGGTCGCCTTCTCGATGTTGCGCGCCGCGTTGCTGATGAACTGCGGGTTGAGCGAATCGGTCATGTAAAACTGCAACCGGTTGCCATGGGCGGTCACCAGCATGCTGCCGATGGCGTAGATGAATGCACCCACGCGATCACCGAGAAACTCCGGGCTCAAGGCGTAGCTCAACGCCGCCAGGTCGCGGCGGTTGCCCAGGGTGGGCAGCGGCTGTTGCTGCTCGATGGCCTGGCGCACTTGCTGCTCGGCAATGGCCGGGCTCAGGAAGCCGGACTTCCTCCACTCGGCGGGGTTGCGCAGGTACAGCTTGTTCATCAGCAGGTACAGGCTCTGCAGGTTGTCGTGCATGGTAAGGGTGGCCATGCGGTCGACGCTGGTCTGGAAGAACTCGTCGGGCTTGCCGTTGCTGAATTGGGTGGCGATATCGTGCCCCTGCTGCTGGCTGCAGGCACTGGCGGTGAGCATCAGCAAGCAGGCGCAAGCGACTCTAAAGGTGGCAAAACGAAACACACAGGCCATGGATCTCGGGGTCTTGGACACTGTCGAGGCAGCGGGGATCGCTGCGTCTGGCCATGGATAGAGCGGCAAAATCGGAAAAAGTGCACTGCTGGCCATACAGCGCCCATAAAAAACCCCGCGTCAGCGGGGTTGGGGTCTGGCCAGGGAGCGGGCCGGCTTGGCCGGTTTGAACACCTGGCGGATGCGGCTGGCCAGCGAGCTTGAGCCATGCACGTTGTCGTAATGGAACACCGCCGTGGCGCGCACGCCGTTGGGGTCGCCGGGCAGGTTGGTATGCAACGAGCGGTAGCCCCAGAAGAAATACATGTCGCCGGGGTTCATGGCGATTTGGGTGAACGCCTTGGATTTTTGCTGGTGACGCTTGGCCAGCCAACCCTGCACCCATCGGTTGTCCACCTTCACCTTGTCCAGCAGGTTCCAGGCGTAATGGCTGCGTACCGGGCGCTTGTTGGGGATCATCAGCAGGTCGCCCTTGGGGCCGTTTTCCGGCAGGCACACTGGCATGATGGTGGTCAGCACGTAAGAGTCATAGTGGAAGATCATCGACTCGCGCCGGCCGGTGGACCCGGTCAGGCAGCGCAGTACCTGGAACAGGCCAGTCTCCTCCGAATCTCGGCCGGTGGCGGTATTGACCACCCGTTTGCACAAGTCGATGAACACCGGTGAGGTGCCCCACTCGTGCAGCAAGGTGCCGGTCACCGCCTGGCGCCCACTCAAGGCCACATAGTTGCCGCCGGCCGAGGCGATGCTGTCGGTGACCAGCCCCTTGAGCTCGGCCAATTGTTCAGGCGTGGCCCAGTTGGGCAACACGGCGTAACCGTCGCGGTCGATGCTGTCGACCAGCGTCTTGATTTGTTCATCGCTGAAGGCTGCGTATTGCATGTCCGTATCCCCGGCATTGGCGTTGGCAAATTTTCGGCGCGCAGCCGAATGCGCCGAAGGCTTGGGGCCGTCAGCTTGAGCGGGCTGCGTCTAGACGAGAGGTGAGCTACCGCAGGCCTTTGGGCTGTGCCGAAAGCTGCGAGTCACGATTGTTTCAGAAGTGGGCTGTCGCGCCCTTGCCAGAAAACACACCCGGCAAGGTGGACTAGCCCAGAGCCTAGCAGCGAAAACGCTGGCTGGCGACTGCCTGTTGAAAAAACGACGAGCGGCGCGACACATTTATCTGTATATCCATACAGATAAAGGTTGCCAGGACCCCTGCCAACCAGCATCCTTGAGCCCTTCGCAACAAGCAATAAAGTGGTGGCCATGCGACTGTACCTCTGTGAAAAACCCTCCCAGGCAAAAGACATCGCCAAGGTGCTTGGCGCCAGCCGGCGCGGTGACGGCTGCTGGGTAGGCAACGGGGTCACGGTCACCTGGTGCATCGGCCATCTACTGGAAACCGCCCCGCCCGATGCCTACGACGCCCGCTACAAGCGCTGGGTGCTGGCGGACCTGCCGATCATCCCGGAAAAATGGAAGATGACCGTCAAGCCCAAGACCGCCAGCCAGTACAAGGCGGTCAAGCGGCTATTGGGCGAAGCCGGCGAGCTGGTGATCGCCACCGACGCCGACCGCGAGGGCGAGATGATCGCCCGCGAGCTGGTGGAGCATTGCCGTTACCGCGGGCCGATCCAGCGCCTGTGGCTGTCGGCGCTGGACGAGGCGTCCATTGGCAAGGCCCTGGCGGCGCTCAAACCGGGCGCCGATACCTTCAGCCTGTACCATTCGGCGTTGGGCCGTTCGCGGGCCGACTGGCTGATCGGCATGAACATGAGCCGGCTGTTCACCCTGCTCGGCCGCCAGTCCGGCTACCAGGGCGTGTTGCCGGTGGGCCGGGTGCAGACACCCACCCTGCGGCTGGTGGTGGACCGCGACCGCAGCATCGCCGACTTCGTGCCCGTGGCGTATTGGGCCATCGACGTGCAATTGCGCAGCGAGGGCATCGTATTCAGCGCCCAGTGGCGCGCGCCCGAAAGCGCCTGCGACGACCAGGGCCGCTGCCTGAACCAGGCCTTGGCCCGGGACGCTGCGAGCGCCATGGCACGTGCCGCCAGCGCGCGGGTGGCCAAGCTGCGCACCGAACGCCTGCAAGAGCCGGCGCCGTTGCCGTTCGACCTGGGCACGCTGCAAGAGGTGTGCTCGAAAAAGCTCGGCCTGGGCGCGCAGGAGACCCTGGACATCGCCCAGGCGCTGTACGAAACCTACAAGCTCATCAGCTACCCACGCAGCGATTGCGGCTACTTGCCGCTCAGCCAGCACAGTGAAGCGCCGGCCATCCTTGCCGCCTTGGGCCGAGCCGACCCAGCACTGGGCGAGCTTGCCAAACACTTGCAGCCCCAGCGCCGCTCCCGCGCCTGGAACGACGCCAAGGTCAGCGCCCACCACGGCATCATCCCCACGGCCGCCGCCGCGGCCCTTGAGCGCCTGAGCGGCAAGCACCGCGCGGTCTACACCCTGATCCGCGCGCGCTACCTGGCGCAGTTCCTGCCTAACCATGAGTACGACCGCACCCAGGCCGACTTCACGTGCGCAGGCCAGGCCCTGCGCGCCGTGGGCAAACAGATCGTGGAGCCTGGCTGGAAGCGCGCCCTGCCCGAAGCCCTGGCCCCGGCCAAAGGCCGCGAGGCCCCTGCCCCGCAGCCCTTGCCGCCGCTGGCAGAGGGCCGTGACTGCGAGGTCGATGCCGTCACCCCCAAGGACCTGTGGACGCAACCGCCCAAGCCCTACACCGAGGGCGATCTGATCAAGGCGATGAAAAACGTGGCCAAGTTGGTCGACGATCCCAGGCTCAAGCAAAAGCTCAAGGACACCACCGGCATCGGCACCGAAGCCACCCGCGCCGGCATCATCCAGGGCCTGATCGACCGCGGCTACCTGGGCAAACAAGGCAAGGCGCTGCACGCGACGCCCGCCGCCTTCAGCCTGATCGACGCCGTGCCGCGGGCGATTGCCGACCCTGGCACCACCGCCATCTGGGAGCAGGCACTGGACATGGTGCAAAGCGGCGAGATGACCCTGGACGTATTCGTCGCCAAACAATCGGCCTGGATGAGCAAGCAGGTGGAACGCTGCACCGGGCTCACCCTGAACATCAGCGGCCCGGCGCCTCGCGGTGCCACGCCGTGGAAAAAGAGCAAGCGCAAGCCTTCAGGCACTGCTCAAAAGCCTGCACCAAGGGCGAAGCGGGCCGGTACTGGGGCAAAATCAGGCTCACGCTGAAGGGCACCGACACCGCCAGCGGTCGCCAAGCCAGGCCGCGCGTGGCCTCATCAAGGCCGGTCAGCGGGTTGACGATGGCCACGCCCAGGCCCTGGCGCACCATGGCGCACACCGAGGCTGCCGTGCTGGTTTCGATCAGTGCCGTGCGCTGCACGCCGGCCTGGCGAAACTGCTCGTCCAGGCGCTTGCGGTACAGGTCCATGCCCGACAGGTTGATGAAGTCCACCCCGTCGAAATCCTCCAGCGCCAACCGCGCCTTGGCCAACAGCGGATGGCCCGGCGGCAGCACGCACACCATGTCGGCGCGCAGCAACTCCTGCCCCGCCGTGCCGCGCGGGTACACCTGGCTTTCGCTCAGGCCCAGGTCGTAGCGCTGGCCGCTGAGGGACTCTTCCAGCAGCGGCGACTCCTGGGCGGTGATGCTCAGCGCCACGCCGGGGTACTGTGCGCTGAACGCCTGGCACGCTGCCGGCAACAGCACCTGGGCGAACACCGGCAGGCAGGTGATGTTCAACTGGCCTTGGTCGAAGCGGCGAATCGACTCGGCCACGCTGGTGATGCGCTCAAGCCCCACGTACGAGCGCTGCACCTCCTCGAACAACATCAAACCCTGCGCGGTGGGCTCCAGGCGCCCGCGCTCACGCTCGAACAGGCGAATGCCCAGCAGGCTTTCCAGGCGCGCCAGTTCGCGGCTCACGGTGGGTTGCGAGCTGAACAGCAATTGCGCCGCACCGGTCACGCTGCCGGCGTTCATCACCGCGCGAAACACTTCGATATGGCGGATGGAGATTTCCATTTGACATTCCTTGAAGCAAACACCCTCCATATCAGATATGAATAGCAGAATGAATAAAAGATATTTTATTGAATGACCGGTTTTTTGCATCATGGCGGCCTCATTCAGCAGCCGAAGATTGCGCGCCATGCTCGAACACGCCCCCCGCCTGAACGCCCTTGCCCAACAGCACGGCACCCCCTTATGGTGCTACGACGCGGCCGTGATCCGCCGGCAAATCGCCCGCCTGCAAGGCTTCGATGTGATCCGCTTCGCCCAGAAAGCCTGTTCCAACGTGCACATCCTCAAGCTGCTGCGCGAACAAGGCGTGCAGGTGGACGCGGTATCTCTAGGCGAAATCGAGCGCGCCCTGCTGGCCGGCTACAGCCCCCAGGGCGAGCCTGCGGGCATGGTGCTGACCTGCGACCTGCTGGACCGCCCGACCCTGGAACGGGTGATCGAGCTGGACATGGAGGTTAATTGCGGTTCCATCGACATGCTTCGCCAACTGGGCGAGCGCCACCCCGGCCACCGCGTGTGGATCCGCCTGAACCCAGGCTTTGGCCACGGCCACAGCCAGAAAACCAACACCGGCGGCGAGAACAGCAAGCACGGTATCTGGCACACCCACTTGGGCGACGCCTTGGCCGTGGTGCGCCAGTACGACCTGCAACTGGTGGGGCTGCACATGCACATCGGTTCGGGCGTTGACTACGACCACCTGGAGCACGTGTGCAGTGCCATGGTCGAGGCCGTCAGCGGCATGGGCCATGACCTGCAAGCGATCTCCGCCGGTGGCGGCCTGTCGGTGCCGTACCGTGAAGGTGACGCGGCCATCGACACCGAGCGTTACGCGCAGATCTGGAACCAGGCGCGCCGGCAGATCGAAACCCGCCTGGGCCACCCCGTGCGCCTGGAAATCGAGCCGGGCCGCTTTTTGGTGGCCGAGGCCGGCTGCCTGCTCAGCGAAGTGCGTGCGGTCAAGGACGTCGGCAGCCAGCATTTCGTGCTGGTGGACGCCGGTTTCAACGACCTGATGCGCCCCTCCATGTACGGCAGCTACCACGGTTTCAGCCTGCTGGACCGCGACGGCGTGGCCAAGACCGCGGGCCTGCGCGACAGCGTGGTGGCCGGCCCCCTGTGTGAATCCGGGGACGTCTTCACCCAGCACGAAGGCGGCCTGGTGGCGCCTCGGCCCTTGGCAGCGGCCGAGGTTGGCGACCTGTTGGTGATCCATACCACCGGTGCCTACGGTGCATCGATGTCGTCGAACTACAACAGCCGGCCGTTGATTCCGGAAGTGTTGATCGACGGCGACCAAAGCCGGGTGATTCGTCGTCGCCAGACGTTGAACGAATTGCTGGCGCTGGAGTTGATCGACGGCTGATGATGGCCGCCCGCACCCGCCCTCACCGGTCAGCGCGTGGGTGCGGGGCCCTTTGCGGGCACCCCGGCATTGCGTAAAGTGCCCGGACCGTTCCAGCCCGGCCCCTCGCCCATGCATTCGCCCGACATCGTCATCACCCCCGTCAGCCACCCCGACATCGCCGCCACCCAAGCCTTCATCATGGAGGCGCGCGCGCAACTGTTCCCCCTGCTCGACCCCAGCGTACTGCCCGCCGACCTGGCCGCCTTTGCCAGCACCTACCTGGCCCCAGGCCGTGGTCGTTTCCTGATCGCCCGGGCGCACGGTGACATCGTCGCGGGCATCGGCTACCTGCCCTACGATCATCGTTTCGAGCAGTTGGACTACCAGGGCCAACGGGTGGTCGAAGTGGTCCGCCTGTTCGTTTCCCCCGCCCTACGTCGCTGCGGTCTGGCCGCGCGGCTGTACCAGGCGATCAAGGGCCTGGCGCTGCAGGACGGCATCGAGGTGCTGTACCTGCACACCCACCCGTTCCTGCCTGGCGCCATCGACTTCTGGCACAAGCAGGGGTTGCAAACCGTCGATGTCGAAGCCGACCCGGTGTGGCAAACGACGCACATGCACTGGCGCGCCTAGGCGCAACACATCGTGCTCATCCCCACCACAGGGCCGCAAGTCGCGTTACTTATCCGACTTGATGTTGGTCCACACGCGCGTGCGCACCCGTTCAAGCTTTTGCGGCAGGGGCTGCACCACGTACAGGGTCTTCAAGGCCTCGGGGGTCGGCGTCAGGTTCGGGTTGCCGGTGATGTCCTTGTTGATCAGCGCGAATGCATCCTTGTTGGCGTTGGGGTAGCCGAGGAAGTCACTGATGCCGGCGATCACCTTGGGTTCCAACAAGGTGTTGAGGAACTCGTGGGCCTCTTCGACGTTTTTCGAGCTTTTGGGGATGGCAAAGGTGTCGAACCAGATCGGCGCGCCCTCTTTGGGCAGGCGCCAATCAACCACCACGCCGTTGCCGGCCTCTTTGGCCCGATTGGCAAACTGGTAGAAACTGCCGGAATAACCGATGGCCACGCAGATATCGCCATTGGCGATGTCGGTCATGTACTTGGCCGAGTTGAAATAGGCGACATAGGGGCGGATTTTCAACATCAGCGCCTTGGCTTTTTCATAGTCGTCGGGGTTCTGGCTGTTCGGGTCCAGCCCCAGGTAGTGCAACGCCAGCGGCAGGATCTCCGAAGGCGAGTCGAGCATGGCCACGCCGCAGGATTTGAGCTTGGCCATGTTCTCGGGCTTGAACACCAAATCCCAACTGTCCACCGGTGCATTGTCACCCAGCACGGCCTTGACCTTGGCCGGGTTGAAGCCGATCAACACCGTGCCGTACATGTAGGGCACGCCGTACTGGTTGCCGGGGTCGTTCTTGTTCAGCAGCGCCAGCAGTGCCGGGTCTTGGTGCTGCCAATTGGGCAACTTGGACTTGTCGAGTTTCTGGAACACCCCGGCCTTGATCTGGGTTTCGATAAACTGGTTGGACGGCACCACCAAGTCGTAGCCCGAGTTGCCGGTCAGCAATTTGGCTTCCAGTGATTCGTTGGTGTCGAAGGTGTCCCAGGTGACCTTGATGCCCGTGTCCTTGGCGAAGTCCTTGGGCACCGAGGGCAAGATGTAGTCGGCCCAGTTATAGACCCGCAGTTCACGCTGTTCGGCGTGGGCGCCAGCGGCCAACAGTGCCAGCCCACACACCGTGACGTTCAATACGCGTTTGATCGTGTTCATGGTTTCCCCAGAAGTGTCGTCCGTACGATGGTTTTCTTATGTTCTGTACACGGCAGCGGTCTTGAAAAAAGCCAAAGGCTCAGCATCAGGGTTCTTGTTGTGACGTCGATTCTTGCTGACGGGCTGGCCGGATCACAGTGCGCGGTTGGCCAAAAGGGGATAGAAATGGCCAATCGGTGTGGCCGGTGCTGCGCCCCATCAGAACAACGACCACGATGCGGTGCATCAAAAACCGCATTGCGGTCATATCTGTTCGGCGCTAGGATACTCGCTCCCTCCTCTATCCAGGCCCCCGCCATGCGCCTCCACCCCCGCAGCAGCGCCTTCGCGCTCTTTCTTGGCGTACTGGCCGCCCTGCCCCCCGTCGCCACGGACATGGCGCTGCCCGCGCTCAACGACATCGGCATCAGCCTGCAGGCCCGCGCCGGGTTGGCGGGGCTGACCTTGAGCCTGTTCATGGCAGGGTTTGCCTTCAGCCCGTTTTTCTACGGCCCGCTGTCCGATCGCTACGGGCGCCGGCCGGTGTTGCTGGCCGGCCTTGGGCTGTTCGCCGTGAGCGGGTTGGTGGCCACCCTGGCGCCGAGCATCGGCCTGTTGCTGGGTGCGCGCTTGCTGCAGGGCATGGGGGCTGGGGTGGGGATGACCCTGGCCATGGCCATGGTGCGCGACGTGTTCCATGGCCGTGAAGCCCAAGCCCGGCTGACCTTGATTACCGTGGTGGTGAACGTCGCGCCGATGCTCGCCCCGGCCCTGGGCGCGGCACTGGCCGGCTGGCTGGGCTGGCGCGGCATTTACGGCGCCATCGCGCTGTGGGGTTTCGCCACCCTGGCGGCAACGTGGCTGTGCGTGGGCGAAACCGCCACCCTGCCCCAAGGGCCACAGCCGCCGTTGCTCGGCGCGGTGCTGGCGGGCTATCGTACGGTACTGAGCCACCCAGGCATCATGGCACACGTGCTGCTCAACGCCTTTGGCTTTGGCTGGATGTTTGCTTACGTGGCCGCTTCGCCCTGGCTGTTGATGCAGGTGCTGCACGTCAGCCAAGGGCTGTACGCGCTGCTGTTCGCCTGTACCGGCGGCGGCATCGTGGTAGGCGCGATGGTGGGGGGCAAACTGGTCAAGCACGGCGTGTCACAGCGCACGGTTTTGCTGGCTGCCGTGCTGCTGGCCATTGGCACCACCGTCTGCCTGCAAACCCTGGCCTATACGGACCGTGTATCGCTGGTCAGTTTCATGCCGCTGCTGGTATTGGCCACTGCTGCGTTCGGCATGACCGCACCCAACGCCGCCAGCGGCGCGCTGGAGCCGCTGCCACGCTTGGCCGGCATTGCCGGCGGCTTGCTGACCTCGTTGCAAATGCTGGCGGGGGCGGCGACCAGCGCCGGGGTGGCCCTGCTGTTTCCGCGATTGGGCGTGCAGGCCATGAGCCTGACCATGCTGGGCTGCGCCGTGGCTGGCGCACTGATGGTGCTATGGATACTGCGCATCAAGGCCGCCCCGATCGGCAGCGCCGCAGCACCGCTGCCCGATTAATGCCGGGTTTGCTCCAACAGAATCGCCAGGCACTGCTCCTTGCAGGCCAGCAGGGCCTCCTTGATCATTGGCAAGCGAGCCTCGAAGCGAAACGCCGGCACCACCACCGAAATCGCATAGGCGCGCATGCCCGGCAGGCTGATGGCCGTGGCCAACGCACACACCCCCTGGGCATGCTCCTCGCGGTCGGTGGCAAGCCCGGTGGCGCGCACGTTGTCCAGCGCTTCAGCCAATGCGGCCCGCGAGGTCAGGGTGCGCGGCGTCAACGCGGCCAGTGAGGCCGGCAGGATGCGCTCAACCTCCTCGGCGCGGTGGCAGGCCAGGATTGCCTTGCCGTTGGCCATGGCGTGGGGCGCGAACGGCCGATCCAGCACGGGCACCACGCGCACTTCCTGATCCGACACGAAGCGCTCCAGAAAGCGGATCTCCTGGCCTTGCAGCACCGACAGGTCGATGGTTTCCCGGGTGTGCCGGAACAGCGCTTCCAGCGGCCCGCGCAACTGGCTGACCACCCCGGACGACACGTAGTCGCCCAGTTCCTTGAGCCCCCAGCCCAGGCGCACGCCGCCCTCGCCAATCTCCAGCAATCGCTCGCGGGCCAAGGCATCGACAATACGCTGCACCGTGGAGCGCGGCAGGCCGGTGCGCTTGGCCAGCGCGCCCAGGCTCGCCGTATCGCCGCCCAGGCTACGCATCAAGTCGGCCGCACGGGCAATGACCTGGATACCTGAGTTGTCGCGTTTATCTTGCGGGTCGTTCACGGGGCGGGCTCATCTGCGGCGTATCGTATGGCGAGGATGATAGCACCGCATGGTGGGGCACGATGCAACTCGCCAACCTGGCGCCCCCACCCACAGACCAATCACGCACGCCACGGACAGATCGCGCAGGCATTTGCGATGTATCAAAACCTGTAACATTGCGTATTGAATCGACAACGATAGTAGCCAGCCTACCCCGCACCCAGGAGGCTACATCGTGTTGCACCGCATTTTGTGCTCGCTGTCCTTGATCACCCTGTCCATCAACGCTGCGCAGGCCACCGAGACCTACACCCTCGACACCCCGCACCTGGCCAGCATCGACAACTTTCGTGACATCGCCGGCACCACCACCGCCTACACCACGGCCAACGACGGCACGATGCGTTCCGGGGTGTTCTACCGCTCCAACGCCTTGACCCCGTCGGCCGCAGACCTGGCCACCTTGAACAGCCTGGGTATCAGCGCGGTGTACGATTTGCGCACGCCCAGCGAGATTGCCGCCACGCCAGACACCCTGCTCACCGGCGCCACCTACACCAACATCGACATCATCGGCGGCGGCATTTCGGGGGCCAATATCACCAACATCTCCCTCACCAGCGCCGCCAGCGCGGTGGCGATGATGCAGGAAACCAACCGCCAGTTCGTCAGCGACGCCGGCATGCGCAGCCAGTTTTCCGTGCTGTTCAACGACCTGGCCGGGGCCGATGGCGCCGCCCTCTTCCATTGCACCGCTGGCAAGGACCGCACCGGCTGGACCGCGGCCGTGCTGCTGAGCATCGCCGGGGTCGACAGCACGACCATCATGGCCAACTACCTGGCCACCAACGACTACACCGCCGCACGGGTGGCCGCGACCCTGGCGGCGATGCCCTCGAGCATGGCGGCCATCTACGCGCCGCTGCTGGGCGTGGACGCCAGCTACCTGCAAGCTGGCCTGGACGAGGTGACGGCGTTGTATGGCAGCATGGACAACTACCTCAAGCAAGGCCTGGGGCTGTCCCAGGCGACCCTCTACGTGCTGCGCGCCAAGATGGTCTATTACAACAGCCTGCCCGGCCAGGCCGGGCTGTTCGGTAACGCCGCCGCCGGTGCGCTGCTGTTGCAACAATTGCAGAACAGCAGCCTGTCAGGCACCTACACCGCCTACAACTACTACCTGCAGTCGGCCATCGATGCCGGCACCCTGGGCGGCGTGCAATCGACCGTCGGCGGCCAAGTGCACGCCGACGCCGCAAGCTACCTGTTGCGCCAGGACGCCTTGATCGACCAGGCCGCCGCGCCCTACACCAGCGGCACCGACCTCAAGGTCGGCCAGCGCAGCGTATGGACGGCCGGGCTTGCCGGCTACCTGGGCACCGACGGTAGCGCCCATGCGCAAAGCAGCAACGAACACACCCAGGGCATGATAGTCGGCCTGACCCAGCGTTTTACCGAACAGCTCAGCGGCCACGCCAGTTTTGGCTACAGCCGCGGCAGCGTAGGCGCCGCCGGTGGCGAGGTGGACACCGACCTGACCTTTTTCAGCGTGGGGGCCCGCTTGGCCCCGGGCGGCCTGGAACAGGGCCTGTTCGCGGCCGCCAATGCCAGCACCGGCTACGTGGACTACAGCAGCAAGCGCGACATCGGCGGCGGCCTGGGCACGGCCAAGGGCGATACCCATGGCACCCTCAGCGGTGCCAGCCTGGCATTGGGCTACCGCCTGCCCATGGCCGGCATCACCCTGGAGCCCAGCCTGGGCCTGCGCGTGAGCCACCTGAACCTGTCCGGCTTCACCGAAAAAGGCAGCGAGCTGGCCTTGGATGTCGACGGCCTGCAGCAAACCCGCCGCAGCGCGTTCACCGAGGTAAAGGCGACCTTCGCGCCGATTGGCCTGGCCGGTGGCTGGCAACTGGTGCCGGGGGCGCAGGTGGGTTACGAACACGTGCTGGGTGACCAGCAGGTGAACAGCGACGCCCACCTGCTAGGCCTGGACATCGAGCAGCGCGCAGCCTTCGCCAACCGCGACCAGTTCATGGGCGCAGTCAACCTGACCGCCAGCCTGGGGGCGGTCAGCGTGGGTGCCGAGGTGGGGGCCGTGGGCGGTGGCGATAGCCACGGGGCAAGCGCCAGCCTCAAGGCCAGCTATCGGTTTTAAAAGCCAGGTTCAGGGGTGGGCGTTTGCCTACCCCTGGCCTGAGCCATCAATGGCGGCCGCGCAGGCCAAGCCGAACGTCCTGCGGGCTGACCCCATAGGCACTTTGGAAATACTGGCAGAACCTGCCGACATTGGAAAAGCCCAACCCCAATGCGACCTCCGTCACCGACACCGGCGCGCCCTGGCGCAACGCCTGGTGGGCGCGCTCCAGCCGTACCTGGCGCTGATACGCCACGATCGAGGTGCCCAAACAGCGTCGAAAGCCTTCCTGCAAGGCCCGCAGGCTGACGTTGCTCAGTGCGGCCAATTCGCTCCCGCTGACCAACGCGTCCGGATGCGCCTGGATATAGTCCATCGCAAGCTTCACGTGCCGCGGCGCAATGGCCGGCCCCGGTTGCTTGAGCGCCTGGCTGTAGTTGTGCGGCCACACCTCCAGCACCGCGTCTACCAGCATTTCCTGCAAGCGCGTGGGCATCAGCACGCTGGCGTTCATCAGCACGTCAAGCTCGCTGCCCGTGGCAAACCCGACCAACGCCTTGATGCTGTCGAACGCCGGGCGGCGCAGGTCAACCACCGGTTCAAAGCGGATCTTGTCGACCACCGGGCGGCCCAGCAACGCGCACAACCGCTGGGTGAACAGCCCACGCCTCACCGAAAGCCCGTGTTGCCCGTGGCCATCGATAAAGCGCACCGAGCGCACCGCGGTCTTCTCCACGGCAAGGCCCACGTGGGGCGTGCCGACTGTCTGGCAGGCCAGGTTGAAAACGATCTGGCCGGCGGTGGGTATGACAAAGGTGATTTCATCGTCCAAATCTGGGATTTGCACCGTGAAATCGCCGCGATAACTCATGCGCCGGAAGCTCACCCCCTCATACCGCCCGTACACCCCGGCCACGCTGATCGGCATGCCCTGTTGCGGCAGGTCGGCATACAGGCTGCCGAACACCTGGGAAAAGCGCTCGCCGAAATCATCGGCGCCCAGGCCTTCGCAGCGAATGATGATCGGTTTGCGCGTGGCGCTTGCGTACATGCTCGGTACCTGTCCCTGGGGCGCCCTGCGGGCGAATCGCCTGCACCCTAGCAAGGGAACATGACAACGTCGTTACCCTTTGGATACCTCCCGAAACATTAACCCGATTTGATCATCAACTAGGTCAAATCCGCTCACTGCACCACACCGCCTGCGTGCCGCAGGCCCCGCAATCTGGCCGTTTCATCGCTTGGCATAGCCTGTGCAAATGCTCTGCCTGGCCAGTCGCCCTTGTGCGCCCGGCCCATAAAAACAATCATCCGAGGCTAAGCCCATGTCCCATTCCGTCAAGCCAGACATTGTCCAACTCCCCCCTGAAGCGCACGCGCACATCATCGACCGCTATGCCTTGCACGGCGGCCACATCAGCAGCAGCGAAACTGAATCGCCGTGGGTGCCGTTTGGCGACAGCGCAGCGATTCGCCACCTCAGCTTCGACGTACGCACTGGCAGTGTCTGCAACATCCTCTGGGTCAAGGGTGGCGGGCGCATCGGTACCCACCGCCACCGCGCCGCCGTCTCGGCCGTGACCCTGGAGGGCAGCTGGGGCTACTACGAATATGACTGGACCTCCCGCCCCGGCAGCTTTGTCTACGAGACGCCAGGCACCGCCCATACGCTTTACTCCGACGACCCACAGGGCATGAAAGCGCTGTTCTGGATTCACGGCCCCATCGAGTTCTTCGACGAGCAAGGTCAGCACACCGAAACCACCGACGTGTTCTGGTTTATCAACCACTACGTCAGCCATTGCCAAAAGCACGGCCTGCCCATCAACAAGGCACTGTTTCTATAAGGATCGCGAGCATGAAGTTTTGGGAACGATTTGCCGTTGAAGGACTCCACTGCGTGGTCACCGGAGCTGCCAGCGGCATTGGCCTGGCCTATTCGGAAGTCATGGCCGAGGCCGGCGCCCAGGTCACCTTGCTGGACATAGACGCCACACGGCTGCACGAACAGGTCGAGCGTTTGTGCGAGAGTGGCTTGAACGTACAGGGCGAGGTGGTGGACGCCACTGATCGCGCCGCGATGTATGACTGCTTTGAGCGCATCGGGCAACGCCACGGCCGGCTCGACGTGGTGTTTGCCAATGCCGGCATCGATGCCGGCCCAGGCTTTCTCGACTGCGACGGCCAGCGCTGCCCGCAAGGGGCGCTGGAAGCCCTGGAAGAGGCGCATTGGGACAAGGTGCTGGCCACCAACCTGACCTCGGTATTCACCACGTTGCGCGCCGCCGTGCGCCTGATGAAGCCCCAAGGCAGCGGGCGCATCATCGTCACCACCTCCAACGCCGCGATGCTCAACGAAGCGATCGTCGGCACCCCCTACATGCCCGCCAAGGCTGGCGCCGCCTCACTGGTGCGCCAGGCCGCGATGGAACTGGCGCGCTACGGCATCAACGTCAACGCCATCGCCCCGGGCCCCTTCGTCACCAACATCGCCGGGGGCCGGCTGAACAATGCCGCGGACCGCGCCGCCTTTGCCCAACGGGTGCCCCAGCACCGGATTGCCAGCACCGAAGAGATCAAGGGGCTGGCGTTGTTCCTGGCCTCCCCGGCCTCAAGCTACGTCACCGGCGCCCAGATTGTGATCGACGGCGGCCAAATGCTCGGGCGAGTCGACTGAGGAGGCAAGCATGCAAGCTATTGTTTTCAAGGCCCCGCACCAACCGTTGCAGGTGGCCAGCCTGCCCGCGCCGACGCCTGGGCCGGACGAAGTGCTGATCGAGGTCTGCCGGTGTGGTATCTGCGGCAGTGACCTGCACATGACCCACGACCCTACCTTTGCCATTGCCCCTGACACCGTGCTGGGCCACGAATACAGCGGGCGCGTGGTTGAATGCGGCGCACAGGTGAACGGCTTGCGCGTGGGCGACCACGTGGCCGTGGCACCGTTGCGCGGTTGCGGCCAGTGCGAGCACTGTCGTCGTGGCGAGCCGGCCTGGTGTGCGGCCTTCAGCCTGCAAGGCGGTGGGTTCGCCGAGTTGGCCACCGCCCGGGCACACCAGTGCGTGGTATTGCCCGCCAGCATCGGCCTGGCCGACAGCGCGCTGGCCGAGCCCCTGGCCGTGGCCTTGCACGGCGTCATGCGGGCCCGCTTGCGCCCTGGCGCAAAGGTGTTGGTACTGGGTGCGGGTGCCATCGGCCTGGCCGTGGCGTATTGGGCCCGGCGCCTGGGCGCAGCAAAGGTGTGCATCACCGACCTGGGCGATTGGCAACGCGAGCGCGCCCTGCAACTGGGCGCCAGTGATTTCCTGGTGGATGACGGCAACCTGGCGCGGCGCATCCCCGAATGCCTGGGGGGGCCGCCGGACATCGTCTTCGAATGCGTGGGGCGCCCCGGGCTGATCGCCGCTGCCGTGGAGCACGTGCGCCCGCGCGGCACCGTGGTCATCCTGGGCCTGTGCACGGTGGCCGACAGCTTCATGCCCTTCCGTGCCCTGTCCAAGGAAGTCAGCCTGGTTACCTCGGCGTTTTTCAACCTGGATGAATTTCGCGCCGCCCTGGACGTACTCGACGGCCCACACGCAACGGCGCTGGCGATGGTCAGCGACACCGTGTCACTGGCCGCCATGCCTCAGGCATTCGAAGCGCTGCGCCAACGCACCCACCAGTGCAAGGTCATGGTGGCACCGTTTTCAAACTGAAGCCTTCAACCTGAGCGGTGCCATGTGGCACCGCCCGCTTTCAACCTGTACTGGAGAATCTTGATGAGTGTGTACACCCACGTAACCGTCGGCAGCAATGACCTGACCAAAGCACGCCAGTTCTACGACATCGTGCTCGGCCAGATCGGCCTGAACAGGCTGGTGGACCTGCAAGACAACGGCTCGATCTGGGGCGAGAAAGAACCCGCCTTTTTCGTGCTGCGCCCAGCCGACGGCGCCGCGGCGACCGTCGGCAATGGCGTGACAATCAGTTTTCAGGCACCCAGCCGCCAAGCCGTGGCCAATTTCCATGCCGCGGCCATTTCCGCCGGCGGTCGCTGTGAAGGCCTGCCCGGCCCACGCAGTTGGGCACCGAACGCCTACGCCGCCTATGCCCGCGACCCGGACGGCAACAAACTGGCGGTGTACTGCTTTGAGCCTGCCTGATTCGATTTAGCCCTCGCCCACACCTCCCGCCTTGGCGGGAGGTGTGCTTTCACGCGGCTAAAGCCCCAACGCGGTGCCCAAGTCGTACATCACCTGCACGGCGATCACTGCGCCATTACGGCTGAGCGGCGCCTGCGGGTTGTAGAAGTTGTCCGGGTTGAAGATGTATTGCACGCTGGGCTCCAACGCCAGGTCGCGACTGACCTGCCAATGGGTATTGAGCTCCACCCTCGACACACCGCGCCGGGTGCGCTCATCCTCGCCGGTCGCAGCCAGGCGTGCCTGCTCTTGCCAATGGGCCTGGCGCTCGCCCAGGCGCAGGTAACTGGCCTTGAGGTTGAGGCTGTCCTGCGGGCGCCCAAACGGCCCAAGGCGGGTCACGCCCACTTCGGCAAAATGCTCGAAAGGCTGCATGTCATCGGCGCTCCACGACCAGGAACCGAACCATTGCCAGGCGCTTTGCGGCACCGCGCCCGTGCCCTCGCGAGACAATGTCTGGCGAAATTTGAACAACAAGCCGCTGCTGCCACGGCGCAACGATCCATCAAGCGGGTCGATCTGCTGGCCACTGTTGTAAAAGCCGTTGAATTCATAATGGTAGGCGAACGGGGTTTGAGCGAACCCCTGTTCGCCTCCCCACCCCGCCAATACCGACACGCCGCTGGCATCACCCGGGTCCCAGTCAAAGCCTTCGGTGCGCTTGAGGTAATGCTGCGGGTTGGATTCGAACACGCCGGCATGCACGTAACGCCCCTGCTCCAGGTGGTAGCGTGAGTACAGGCTCCAGCTGCCATACGGGAACGGCAAAATGCCGGTGGAGTTGTCGATCACCGGGTCGTTGCAGGTGACGACATTGTCGCAGTTGGCCATGTAGAAATGCTGCTTGGCGTTGCTACGGCCTGCCACCAGTTCCAGGCGGTCTTCCAGCAAGCGCTGGTTCCAGGTAAAGCGCGCCAGGTAGCCGGCGTCGATATCGTTGTGCATCGGCGCGCCAGCGAAATAGCTGCCGGCCTTGCCTTGCCAATGGTCCTGGGCGGGTTGACCTTGGCCACGCATCCACGGAAAAAACACGTACTGAAACGACACCGAGGCACCCTGGATCGCAGCCAGCTTGGCCAGGTCAATATCGGCGCCGGCGAACACGTTGCCACTGTTGCCGTAGCGATAAGGTTGGGGGCCAGTGTCGAGGTTTTTCACCGAGAGGTTCCACACCTGTAAGTTGAGCTTGATCGCATCAAAGGGCGCCTCGGCGGCCATCGAGCAACTGCTGAACAGGGTCAGGAACAAAGCGGGCAAAGGGCTGAGGCAAACACCGGGCGAGCGGGTGCCGCGCTGCTGAGCAATCATGATGCACTCTCTATTGTTGTTGTTATGAAGTGCGGCCAGCGGGCCGCCAGAGGTGCATCGCAAAGGCTATGCCAGCCAGCACGGCAAGCGCCAAGGCCGGTAAAACCTGGCCTGGGGCTGCCGGCAAGCCCGCATCACTTGATCAAATTGATCGGCTTTGATCAGCCTGGATGATCAACCCAGGCCATGCGCCTTGAGGCGGTAGGCCAGTTGTGGCCGGGTCATGCCCAACTGTCGCGCAGCCGCCGAAAGATTGCCGGCGCAGGCTTGCACCACCTGGCGGTAATGCTGCAGTTGCTGGTATTGAATCGACTGCTTGAACTGGGACAGCGGCGAGCCTTGCAGGGGCAGGTCCGCGCCCTGGGTATCGGTGGCCTGCGCGCTGACCCTGCCGTCGCCGCCAATGCTCAAGCTGGGGCGCGGCGTTTGTTCCCCCGTGGGGAACAGGTGTTGGGTGCGGATCGACGCGTTGTTGGGCGCCGCGATCACGCCCCGCTCCACCAGGTTCTGCAGTTCGCGCACGTTGCCGGGGTAGTCATGATTGAGCAAGGCCTCGACCGCCTGGGCGCTGAAGCCGCTGACCTGCTTGCCGTGCAACTGGGTGTAGTGCTTGAAAAAGTGTTCCATCAACAACGGAATGTCGTCGCGCCGATCGCGCAGCGGCGGCAGGTGGATGGGAAAGACGTTGAGCCGGAAAAACAGGTCTTCGCGAAAGGTCCCCTGGGCAATGGCGGCACGCAGGTTGGCGTTGGTGGCGGCAATCACCCGCAGGTCGACCTTGATCGGCTTGTTGCCCCCTACCCGCTCGATCTCGCCTTCCTGCAAGGCGCGCAACAGCTTGCTTTGGGCGCTCAGGCTCAAGGCCTGGATCTCATCGAGGAACAGCGTGCCACCCGACGCCCGCTCGAAACGCCCCGCCCGGCCCTGCGTGGCCCCGGTGTAGGCGCCCTTCTCGGCACCGAACAACTCGGCCTCCAACAGGCTTTCGGGCAGCGCCGCGCAGTTGACCGCCACCAAGGGCCGGTCGGCGCGCGGGCTGAGCCGGTGCAGGCACTTGGCAAACACCTCCTTGCCCACGCCTGACTCGCCGCTGAACAGCACCGTGGCCCGCGTCGGTGCGACCTGGGCGATCTGATGGCGCGCCACGCTGAAGGCGGCAGAGATGCCCACCATGTCATCTTGCACTGGCAAGCTGCTGGTGGTACTGGCCGGTTGCGGGGCATCGCCTTGCCCCTCGGACCAGATCGAATTCATCCGGATGAAGTGGCTGGGGTCCCAGTGCCGCAACGCCTCGCTGTGCTCATGGTGCGGCAACCGGTCGGCGGTATCGCCGACGACCCGGCACACCTTGCCGCCCGCTGCCACGCACTCCACCTCGCGGTACACCACCAGCTTGCCGATGAAGGCACTGGCGTAGCCTGCTGCATAGCCCAGGGTCATCCAGCACACGGCCTCATCCCCCACGCCGTAATGGGCGATGTGCTCATGGGCCTCGCGGGAGTCGTGCCACAGGTACTCGCCATGGAAATGACCCTGGCCAATGTTCAGGTCCAGCTCCACGGTCTCCACGCGCACGATGCCCTGCAGCGCGTGCAGGCGCCCACCGGCGATGAACGAACTGCGCTCGTCCGAGCCCGTCCAGCGCTTGCGCACCAGGGCGGCGTCCTGGGTGCCCGCCGAATAGCCGATGCGCATCAGGATACGCTTGGCACCGTCGCGCCCGACGCTCTCGATCAGCTCGCGACGCAGCGCACCTAGTGCGCTGGAGTGCAACATGACCATGCTCTGGTCATCGAGCCAGATCCGCGCGTCCTCGTCGGAGAAACGCAGAAAACGCCGCAGGTCTGCCGGCGTCGGCTCGCAGGTTTCATAACTGTGCGCGGGGCGCGGGGCACAGGCGTGAGGGGCTGCCATGGACGTACGATTCATGCCTTCTCCGGTTATTGTTGTTATCCGCCGCATCGGTGCGCGGGGGATTGGAGAGATCGGGTTTGATCATCAATTTTTCCCACGTTCATCAACAAAGATCAAGGCAGCGCCACCGCACAGGCAGGCTGAATGCTTTGATTTCAATCGGTTGAACGCGCTAATCGCCGCTGGCCTGACCCTTGCTAAGTCATGGCTAACCGACGAGCCCTGCCCGTCGGTAATCCAATAACAATAATCATGCCGGAGATTGACCATGCGCCGCTGGTTCACTTGCTATGAAAACCGTCTGTTGTTTGTCCTCAGCCTGAGCTTCGGCTTTGTCTTTTTCGATCGCAATGCCATGAGCTTCCTGGCGCCTTTCGTGGCGCAGGACCTAGCCTTGAGCAACACCCAGATCGGCCTGCTGGTGTCGGCCCTTTCGCTTACCTGGGCGCTGTCCGGTTACGTGCTGGGCGCCCAGTCCGATCGTAGCGGCCGGCGCAAACCCTACCTGTTGGCGGCGGTCATGATTTTCTCGGCGTGCTCGTTCGTGTCCGGCCTGGCCGGTTCATTTTTCATGTTGCTGGCTGCCCGTCTGTTGATGGGCCTTGCCGAGGGGCCCATCCTGCCGATTTCGCAAACCTTGATGGCGATGAACTCGACGCCCGCCCGCAGGGGCCGGAACATGGGCATCATGCAGAACTTTGGCAGCAACTTGCTGGGCTCCTGCATCGCCCCGCTGGTGCTGGTGGCGATTGCCAGCCACTACCACTGGCGGTTGGCGTTCTTCGTGGCCGGGGTGCCTGGTTTGATTGCCGCCTGCCTGATCTGGAAATACGTCAAGGAACCCAAGGCCACCGTCACCACCACACCCACGCCGCGGGCGCGTACCACAACCTCGCTGCTGGACCTGCTGCGCTATCGCAACGTCTGGCTGAGCATGGTGATCGCCTGTTTTTACGTGGCCTGGATGGTGCTGGGCTGGGCCTTCATGCCGGTGTATTACTTGAACGAGCGCCACTTCAGCTCAACCGACATGGGCATCCTGATGAGCGTGCTGGGCGCCAGCGCCACCCTGTGCAGTTTTATCGTACCCGCCCTGTCCGACCGGTGGGGGCGCCGTAGCGTGGTGGTGGTATTTTCATTGATCGGCGCCCTTACGCCCTTGGCCGCGCTGTACTTTCAGGGGCCCTTCTGGGCACTGTGCGGCCTGCTGTTCGTGACCTGGTCGGCCAGCGGTGTCGCGCCGATCTTCATGGCCACCATCCCTTCGGAAACCGTGCCCACGCACTGCATCGCGGCCTGCGTGGGGTTGGTCATGGGCATGGGTGAAGTGGTGGGTGGCGTATTGAGCCCGGTGATCGGCGGCTGGCTGGCCGACGCTCACGGGCTGAGCGCACCGCTGTTGCTGCAGGCCGCCTGCGCAGGGGTAGTGGCCCTGCTCGGGCTGGGCCTGCATGAGACCGCGCCGCTGCGTGTGGGCCGCGCCACGGCGCTGGCAGGCAAAGGCGCAACCGTTCCCTAAAGTGCCTGGTTCACCACGGCGCCGCGCACGATCAGTGGCGCCGCCGTGGCCACCGCCGGTGCCGTCTCGCGCATCTTCAAGGCGCACAAGGTCGACGCCACCCCGAGCAAGCTGAACAACACCGCCGGCCCCATCCAGCCCACGCTGGCATACAATGCGGTGGCCACGAACGGCAAGGTGCCGGCGACCAGCGAGGCGCAGTTGTAGCCCAGGGAAATACCGGACGAACGCACGTTGGCAGGAAACTGCTCGGTGAACCAACTGGCCTCCACGGCAAAAATCGGGTCGTGGCTGAGCAGCAACGCCAATGCCACGGCCACCACCACCAGCACGATCACACCGCTGTTGATCATCATGAACATCGGAATGCCAAACACGATGGTAAACAGCGAGCCCAACAGGAACACCGGCTTGCGCCCGACCCGGTCACTGAGCGCACCGTAGAACAGGTGGCTGCCCAGGCCCAACGCCGAACCGATCATGGTGCCCCACAGCACGTTCTCCCGCGAGGCCACGCCGGCCAACAGCACGTAGGACAACATGAAGCTGGTCGCGATGTAGTAACCCCCCGTCTCGGCCAGGCGCAGGCCGGCGATCTGCAAAATCTTGCGCCAGTCGCTGCGGATCACCTGCAGGGCCGGCTGCTTGACCAAGGTGTTGTCGGCCTTGGCTTTCTCGAACTCTGGCGACTCGCTGACGCCCAGGCGGATATACATGCCCACGGCCACCATGGCGACGGAGGCAAGGAACGGCGCGCGCCACACCCAGTCACCTTCCAACAAGGCACCGCTGAGCAGGAATGCACCGTTGGCCATCAGCAGCCCCAGCGGGATGCCGATCTGCGGCACGGCACCGAAGAACCCGCGCCGGTGCGCCGGTGCGTGTTCGCAGGCCATCAGCACCGCCCCGCCCCATTCGGCGCCAAAGCCGATACCCTGGACCATGCGCAACACTATCAACAACAGCGGCGCCAACAGGCCAGCCTGCTCGTAGGTAGGCAGCGCACCAATCAACACCGTCGCACCGCCCATGGCCAGCAATGACCACAGCAATACCGTCTTGCGGCCCAGGCGATCACCGAAGTGGCCGGCCAGGTAGCCACCCAGCGGGCGCATGAAAAAGCCCACGGCCATGGTCGCGAAGGCCGCCAGGATGCCGATGATCGGTTCGGTGGTATGGAAGAACACTCGGCCAAACCAGCCGGCGGCTGCCGTGCCGTAGATGAAGAAGTCGTAGCTCTCCACGGCCGAGCCGATCATGGAGGCAAAGGACACTTTCGCAGCCTTGTCACCCGGCTGGGTCGTCGCTGAAGGGGACGGGTTCATGGCACTCTCCGCTATTTATTGTTGTTGTTGTTTGCGGGCAGGGTTTGGCCCTGCCCTGGGTTTGCGAAACACCTACTGCCAGGTCTCGATCACCCGGCTGTCATCGCGCTTGCCCAGCCCTGCGTCGGCCGCCAGGCAAAAGCGCTGATGGGCCACGGCCAGCAGCGGCACCTTGGCTGCACAGCCCTGAGCCGCATCGGCCACCAAGCCACTGTCCTTGACAAAAATATCGACCATGCTGGTGACACGGGTGTCAGTGCCCTCCAACATGCGCGGGCCGCGATCGGAGAGCATCCAGGAGCCCCCCGCGCCACCTTGCACCAGCTCCAGCACATGCGCCGGGTCAAGCCCCAGCGAGCGTGCCAGGCTCAGTGCTTCGGCTGCCGCAGCCAGGTGAACCGAGCACAGGTGCTGGTTGACCACCTTGATGGCCTGGCCGTCGCCGACATGATCGCCCGCCACCTTGACGTCACCCATGGCAACCAGCACCGGTGTCACGCGGTCCAGCGCCGCCTGTGGGCCTGAGGCAAAAATCAACAGGCTGCCGGTTTTCGCGCGCGCCACGCCGCCGGTGACGGGGGCGTCGATCACCTGCACGCCGTGCGCGAGCAAGCGCTGCGCTTGCTCGCGCACGGCCGCCGGCCCCACGGTACTCATCACCACCCAGTGCTGGCCGGCCTTGAGGGGCGTGCACTGGCTGACCAAGTCGGCCAATTGCGCGGGGGTGGCGACCATCACCACCACCACGTCGGCGTCAATGGCCGCGCGCCAATCGGCGCTCGCCTCGATGCCGTGGGCCTGCGCCGTGGCGCGCCCGGTGTCGCTCAATTCGATACCGACCACGGCGTGGCCGGCTTGCTGGATCTGCTGGGCCATGGGCAAGCCGATCGCGCCCAGGCCAATAAATGCGACGTTCATGTTCGAACCCTCAAGCCAGCCACAGGCGAATGTTGGCCGCCATGGTGGCGGTGGAAATGCCATAGCGATCGTGCAAGGTGGGCAAGGCGCCGGCGTCCAGGAACGCGTCAGGCAAGGCGATCTGCCTGAACGCCGGGTTCACGCCTGCCTTCATCAGCGTCAACGCCACGGCCTCACCCAGGCCGCCGACGCTGCTGTGGTTTTCGGCCACCACCACCAGCCGGCCACTGCGCCGGCATTGCTCGATCAGGGTGGCCTCGTCCAAAGGCTTGATGGTCGGCACGTGCAACACCGCGACGTCGGCGCTGCCGTCGGCCAACACCTCGGCCACCTCCAGGGCGCGCATGGTCATGATGCCGCTGGCGATGATCAACACATCCCGGCCGTCGCGCAGTAGCTTGGCCTTGCCCAATTCAAACTGGTAATCGTATTGGTCCAGCACCATCGGCACTTTGCCGCGCAGCAGGCGCATGTACACCGGCCCTTGGTACTCGGCGATGGCGGCCACCGCCTGCGCGGTGTCCAAGGCATCGCAGGGGTCGATCACGGTCAGCCCAGGCACGGCGCGCATCAGTGCCAGGTCGTCGGTGGCCTGGTGGCTGGGCCCATACCCGGTGGTCAGGCCGGGCAATGCCGCGCAGATCTTGACGTTCAGGTGCTCCTCGGCAATTACCTGGTGGATGAAATCATATGCCCGTCGCGTGGCGAAGACCGCGTAGGTGGTAGCAAAGGGCACCAGGCCTTCCTTGGCCATGCCGCCGGCGGCAGCCATCAACAACTGCTCGGCCATGCCCATCTGAAAATGCCGATCAGGGAACTCACGGCCAAACACATGCAGGTCGGTGTACTTGGAAAGGTCCGCGGTCATGCCGACGATGTGCCGGTTACGCTGGGCGGCGGCCACGAGCGCATGGCCGAAGGGGGCGGACTCGGTGCGCTGCCCTTCGTTGGCGATCGAAGCAATCATCGCGGAGGTGGTCAGGCGGGGTTTGGCTACGGTCCCGGTACTCATCTCAATGCCCCCCTTGCTGATGGCGAAGATCCAATGCATGCAGCGCGGCTTGCCATTCTTCTGGCTCCACGCGGATAAAGTGGTTTTTCTCGCGGGTTTCCAAAAAGTCCACGCCTTTGCCCATCAGGGTGTCGAACAGGATGACCCGGGGCCTGGCCTCGGCCAGCGCCATGGCCTGGTCAAAGGCGGTTATCACCGCGGGCAAATCGTTGCCATCGACCCGCTGCACATGCCAGCCAAAGGCCTGCCATTTATCCACCAGGGGTTCAAAGCCCAGAATGTCATGGGAGTTGCCATCGGCCTGCTGCTTGTTCAGGTCCACCAGGGCAATCAAGTTGCCCAACTGATGGTGCGCGGCCGACATCGCCGCTTCCCAGGTCGAGCCTTCGTCCAGTTCGCCATCGGACATCGAGTTGAACACCCAGGCCGGGTTGTTTTTCAAACGCAGCGCCAGGGCCATGCCCACGCCGATGGGCAGCCCCTGGCCCAGCGAGCCGCCGGACATTTCCATGCCAGGCGTGTAGCTGGCCATGCCCGACATCGGCAACCGACTGTCGTCGGAACCGTAGGTGTCCAATTCGCTTTCGGGGATGACCTGCGCTTCGATAAGCGCGGCGTATAGGGCAATCGCATAGTGCCCGTGGGACAGCAGGAAGCGGTCGCGGCCTTCATGGTGGGGATCGTTTGGGTGCAGGGTCATCGCGTGGCAATAGGCAACCGCGAGCACATCCGCCCAGCCCAGCGCTTGCCCGACATAGCCTTGGCCCTGTACTTCGCCCATGCGCAGGGCAAAACGGCGGATCCGCCAGGCGTGGTGCGCCAGGCGCTGAAGCGGCGCCACGGGGGCTTCGGCACTTCTAGGAATTGTTGTCATTATTGATTCCTGTTTTTTGTAAGAGCGTACCCAGGCGCACTACTGTGCTTAATTCATCAAACTGCCTGCGTACCACCTGCAATCAAGCTAACATCAGCCATACAGCCCTTACAAAAGACCTTTTTGCAGCAATGACTGAACATAATTCAGCAATCACCGCACTGCGCCGGGTTCCACTTTCATCACTGCGGGTGTTCGAGTCGGTGGGCCGCAGCGCATCGTTCATCCAGGCGTCGGTGGAGCTCGGTATCTCGTCGAGTGCGGTCAGCCATTCCATCAGAAAGCTGGAAGACGCCATCCAGATCCAACTGTTCGAACGCACCACCCGCGAAGTCAACCTCACGGCCAAGGGGCGCCTGTTGCTGGAGCACGTGCAGCGCGGCCTGGACGAAATGCAACGCGGCTTTGCCCTGGCCAACGCCGACGAACCCCCGCCCCTGCGCCTGCACACCGCGCCCAGTTTCGGTACCCAGTGGCTGATGCCGCGCCTATCACGGTTCGTGCAGGCACACCCGGCCATCGACCTGCGCTTTTCTGCCAGCACCGACTACGCGCAATTCGAAAATGACGACTTTGACCTGGATATCGTCTATGGCGAGCCGCGGCCCAGCCTCAACGAAAAGGTGCCGCTGGCGGTGGAACACCTCACCCCACTTTGCAGCCCGGCGCTTGCCGAACGCATCCGCAGCCCACAGGATTTGTATGCGCACACACTGATCCAGTGCGACGTGCAAATGCTGCAATGGAAAGGCTGGTTCGAGGCCAACCACCTGATGCCGCCGCACCACTATGCCCTGCGCTTTGACCGCAGCAACATGGCGATTGCCGCGGCGGTCAACGGCATGGGCGTGGTGTTGGAATCGACCTTGCTGGCCGAAGGTGAACTCAAGCGCGGCGCGCTGGTGGCGCCACTGCGGGCGCTCACTCATGACATCCAGTACATCGGCCACTACCTGGTGTACCCCAACCGTCGGACCCAGCACGAGGCGGCCGAAGTGTTCAAGAAGTGGTTGCTCGATGAGCTCGGCGTCAGGTGACCACGGCGCCGGCGGCGACACTTGCCAGCAGCGCCTGGGTAAGCGCTTGCTGCGCCCGGCCTCGCGCCACCAGCCAACGTTGGAAACTGCGGCACTGCGGCTTGTGAAAAGCCTCGCTGGCCCAGCGCAATTGGTACGGCGACGGCAACAGGCTGGGGTGCAGCACCGCGATGACCAGCCGGCCGCTGCCCAGCTCCTTGCCCACCATCGAATACGGCGCCAACACCACGCCCTGCCCCAGCAAAGCGGCCTCGATGGCCATGCCGGTGGACGAGAACGTGCGCGGGATGTGTAACGGCTGCGCAAGCACGACCTGCGCCGTGGCAAACCAGCTTTCCCAGGACGGCGGCGAATCGAACTTGGGCCGTGAGTCGACCCGAATCAACGGCAGCCTGGCCAGCGGCTCGGCGCTGGCAAAGGGGCCCCCGGCGGCGATCAGGGGTGGCGCGCACACCGGCACCACGCAATCCTGGAACAGCTCCAGGCCATGCTCGCCCTCTTGCAGGCTATCGCCATAGCCAATGCGAAAGTCCACGCCCTCCAAGGTCAAGTCCTCGTTCAGGGAGCTGTCCAGGTACACGCTGACCGTGGGGTTGTGTTGCTCCCATTCGCCGATCAACGGCCCCAGCCATTTGTGCAGCAACGACGGCAGGCCGCTGATGGACAGGCTGTGCGGGTCACGCGAGCGGTGAGCCTCATCGACTGCCAAGCGCAGTGCTTCGAACGCTGCCGTGCAACGGGCATGGAAGCGTTGGCCGCTGGGGTTCAGGCGCAGGCGTTGGCCGGCCTTGACCATCAGGCTGATGCCCAAGGCCTGTTCGAGGATTTTCATCTGCTGGCTGACCGCACCCGTGGAAATACCCAGGCGCCTGGCTGCCTGGGTGATGCCGCCGCAATGGCCGACGGCTTCAAATACTTCCATGGCCCGCAAGGGTGGCAGCGGATTCATCGGGTGAGATCCTTGGTCTATTTAGTTTAGGTATTCTAAACAATATCGCAGCTTTAGCCCACTTATCTTCACAGTAAAAGCCCCTTACGCTTTCAACCACGCCCCTGTACCTGGGGGCCTACGCGCGCTATTTTTTTCCTGTGGAGTGATTGATGAACCGCCATCCCGAGCAGATCGAACACGTGGTACTGGGCGACAGCGACCTGAGCCTTGAGCAATTCGTCGCCGTGGCGCGCTATGCCGCCACCGTGTCTTTTTCCGACGGCTACAAAGCCCGCGTCAACGCCTCCAGCCGTCTGGTCAAACGCTTCCTGGACGAAAACCGCCTGGTTTATGGCGTGACCACCGGCTTCGGCGACAACGTCAGGCACGTGATCGCACCGCAGGACGCCAAGCAACTGCAGGTCAACATCGTGCGCTCCCATGCCGTGGCCGTGGGTGAGCCACTGAACCGCGAGCAGGTACGGGCCATCCAGCTGATGATGCTGGTCAGCCTGGGCAAGGGGTTTTCCGGCGTGCGCCTGGCGCTGCTGGAACTGATCGCCGAGCTGTTGAACCATGACGTGGTGCCGTTCGCTCCCGGCGAGGGCTCGGTGGGCTACCTGGCGGTCGAAGGGCACATCGCCCTGGTGTTGCTCGGTGAAGGCCAGGCCCGGGTGGCAGGCGGGCCGCTGGTCGATGGCGCTACAGCGCTGCGGCAAGTGGGCCTGCGCGCCACCGAGTTGCACACCAAGGAAGGCCTGGCGATGCTCAATGGCACCACCTCGGTCACCGCGCTCAGCCTGTTGGCACTGTACAACGCCACCCAGGCAGCCCGCACCGCCGATGTCGCCGCGGCGCTGTCGGTCGAAGCCCTGCGCGGTACCGTGCGGGCCTTCGACCCGCGCTACCATTCGGTCAAGGCGCACCCGCTGCAGGCCCACACCGCGCGCATCCTTTGTGAGTTGCTGGCCGACAGCCAATTGGCGGCCGCAAACGTCGACCACCGCTTGCAAGACTTCTACAGCTTGCGGGCCATCCCCCAGGTGCACGGCGCGGTCAAGCAGTTCATCGACTACGCCCGCCAGGCGCTGGACAGCGAATTGCGCTCCAGTGGCGACAACCCGGTGATCTACCCGTTGGGCGACGACGATGGCATTGCCATCTCCGGTGCCAATTTCGACGGCTCCTACGTGGGCATGGCCGCCGACAGCCTATGCGTGGCCATGACCAACCTGGCCAAGTTCTCCGAGCGGCGCACTGATCGCATGGTCAACTCGCACTTCAGTGAAATGCCGGCTTTCCTGGTTCGCCAGCCGGGGCTCAACAGTGGCTACATGATCATCCAGTACACCGCCGCCGGCCTGCTGGGCGAAATGAAAGTACTGTCGCACCCGGCCTCGATCGACAGCGTTTCGACCTGTGGCAACCAGGAAGATCCGGTCAGTTTCGCCTATAACGCCGCCATGAAGGCCTACAAGGTGTCGCAAAAGCTCGAATCGGTGATCGCCATCGAAGTGCTGGTCGGCTGCCAGGCACTGGACTTTCACGACGTGGGCAGCGCCTCCAGCGCCACGCGCGCGGTGTACGACCGGGTACGCAGTGCCGTGCCGGTGGCCGATCAAGACCGTGCGTTTTATGCCGACATCGCCAGCGTGACCGAGCAATTGCGCAGCGGGCAGTTGCTCCAGGCAGTGGGGCCACGCTTTACCTAACCTTTACCGAACCTAGACCTGCGTTTACACGAAACGGGTGTTTCATACACACATGGCGAACCCAACATGCCGCCAGAGGAGACACCATGTTTTCGAAGATGACCCAAGCCTTGATCCTTTCCGGTTGCCTGGTCGCCGCAGGCGCGGCATCAGCCCATGATCGCGATGTGATAGTGCCCGTCATCGCCGGGGCAGCCGTGGGTGCCGTGGTGGCCGCCGTGATCAGCGGCCCCGGCCAGAACCACTACTACCGCCCGCAATACCAGGGCTATCAACCGCAGTATCGCTACCCGCCGCAATACCAGCCGGTGGCCTACGTGGTGCCGCAACGGGTTGAATACCGCCGGTACGCCCCACCGCCAACGCGCGGCTATTACGGCCCAGGCTACGGGCGCTGGTAACAGGCCTTACGCAATCACCCTTGCATAAACCGGGCGGTCTATATTGCCGCCCGACAAAATCACTGCCACCTTCTGCCCTGCCACCCGCTCACGCTCCTGCATCAATGCCGCCAAAGGCGCCGCACCGGCGCCTTCGGCCAGGTTGTGGGTGTCGGTGTAATACACCCGCATCGCGTCAGCGATCTGTTCGTCGCTCACCGCGACGATCCGCGCCGCCCCCGCCGCGTACACGGCAAAAGCCTCGGGGATTGGCTTGCGCACCGCCAGGCCGTCGGCAAAGGTGCCGGCCGAGGCGGTTTCCATCAGCGCACCGGCTTCAAAAGACTGTTTGGCCGCATCAGCCTCGGTAGACACCACACCCACCACCTGGGTCTTCAAGCCCAGCGCGTCGCGGGCGGCGATCACCGCGCAAATACCCGAACCGCAGCCGATGGGCACGTACACCGTGTGCAGGTCGGGTACCGCGTTAAACAGCTCCAGCGCGTAGGTCGCCACCCCCTTGACCAGTTCGGCGTGGTACGGCGGCACCAGGTAAAGGCCATGGGCCTGGGCCAGGCGCGCGGCCTCTTCGCGGGCTTCGTCAAAGTCCTGGCCAAACTCGATGACCTCGCCACCAAAGGCGCGCATGGCGGCGTTCTTTTCCACCGAATTGCCCACCGGCACCACGATCAGTGCCTGCAGGCCCAAGGCCCTGGCTGCCAGCGCCAGGCTTTGGCCGTGGTTGCCCCGGGTAGCGGTGACAATGCCTTTGACCTCTGGAAAGTTACGCTTGAGCCAGTGCATGAAGGTGATGCCGCCGCGCACCTTGAAGGCGCCGGTAGGCGTGTGGTTTTCATGTTTGACCCACACCGTGCAGCCCAGCCGTTGGGCCAGCAAGGGCCAGGCATATTGGGCGGTGGCCGGCATCACCTGGTACACCAGGCGGGCAGCGTTTTCGATGTCGTTGCGGATCAATCCGTGCATGGGCATGGCCTCTGGGGTTTGGCCCAGTCTAGGCAGATGCACCGGGCGCTGGCTTTCATAAAACTGACCTGACTTTCGCCCGCTCGATTGGCTACTATGACCGCCATGAACCGTTCCCCACACGTGCCCACACCGCCCCTTTGCGAACCGGTCCGGCGAGCCGTGGCGGGGCCGTGGGCGATCGAGTTGCTGCCAGGCGCCGCGTACCAGGCCCGTTATGTCGCCACCCAGTCGGCCATCGGCTTTGCCTTCGACAGCCAGCGCGGCCGGCACGCCATCGGCAGTGACCGGGTACGCCCGTTCGCCGCCACGGCCAATGGCCTGGCGTTCATCCCCGCCGGGTGTGACGTGTTTTCCGAATCGCCTGCGGGCGGCGAATACCTGCGCCTGGTCCGCAGCGACGGTGCGCCGCTGGTGGGCGACCAGGCGTTCAACAACCGGGTCGACCCGCCTGCCATCGCCCTCGCCCAGCAGATGCGCCGTGCGCTGCTGCTCGGGACGCTGGGCGCCGACTGGGAAGGCTGGGCCTTGGCCCTGGCTGCGCGGGCGAACGGCACTGCAGCGATGCCCCAAAAAGGCACGATGACCGCCCGGCGCCTGCGCCTGCTGGACGATTTCATCGACGCCGGGCTCGACGGGCCGCTGAGTGTGCAGGCCATGGCCCAGTTGCTGGAGCTATCGGAAGGCTACTTCACCCGTGCATTCAAATTGGCGATGGGCAAAAGCCCGCACAGCTACCTCATCGACCGGCGCCTGGCCCGCGCGCGCAGCCTGTTGCGCGGCTCAAACCTGGGCCTGGCAGCCATCGCCCAGGCCTGCGGGTTTGCCTCCCAGGCACACATGGCCACCGCGTTCCGGCAACGCCTGGGAATTTGCCCAGGCCAACTGCGCGATCATGGCCGCGCCGGCAGGGCCTGATACAAGGCCTGCACCGCCGCCTGGCCGTAACGCCGTTCCAACTGCCTGACAATGAAATGCCCCCGCGCCATGTCTTGGAAATGGTCGATGAACGCCAGGTTGACCAACGCCCCGCCCACGGCGCCAATGGCCGGTATCGCCTGGGCGGCCGCTTTCTCGCCCACGTGAATGCTGAACCGCTCGGCGATGGCGGCGATCAGCTTGAGGATCGAGCCGTCGGACAACGACTTGGCCAGCGCGGCGCGCACGGTGTAGTAGCCGGTTTCCGAATCATCGTCCTTCACCGAGCGGCCACCCAGCGCAAACACGGCCAGGCAGGCTTGCTTGGCTTCGTCGGTGTCCACCTGCTCGCCATGGCTGCGGGCGATATCGGCGATCGAGCGCAGCATGATCGAGGTCGACAGCGGCAATTCCACCCCCAGCCCCGCCAAGCCGAAAAAGCCGCCCACGCCGCCGCTCACGGCAATCCCGGTTTTGTGCCAGAGGTTGGAGGGTGCCTGCCCCGGTACACCCTTGAGGGTAAATACCGCCGCATCCAGGGCCTTGACCAAGGCCGACTGGGTGACGCCGGCAATGCGTTTGGTCACGCTTTTGGGCAATTGCTTCAGCGCGACCTCGATCGGCATGCCGATGATGTTGGTCAACTTGGCCACGAAGCCGGGGTTCTCCAGCAGGTTTTTTGCGTGCTGCAATTGCTGTTGGTCGTGCGGGGTAATGTTCATCGATTCCTCTGCGGCGAACTCTGGCGCGACGTTGCTATCAAAGTGCTGTCACGGCAACCAAAAAGCAAATTCCACCCAGCTGGGGTTTGATTGTGTGCCAAACCGCTTGAGTGTAAAAGTCCGGCCACGGCCACGTTAATGTCATGAGGGATGAGTTCTGAAACACCAAACCCGCGAGGAGCTGGCGTCCGAGAACGCCAGGCTGCGCCTGGCCCTTGAGCACAGCACGCGCACCGCCGAAACCGCACTGCGCCAAAGCGAAGAACGCTTCAGCACGATACTGGAAACCATCGAGGCGGCGTTCGCCATTGTCCAGGTCAAGTTCGATGCCAACGACCATCCGGTGGATTACCGCTTCGTGCAAGCCAACCCAGCCTTCGAGCGCCAGGCTGGGGTTAACCTGCGTGGCAAGTGGGTGACTGAATTCGCACCCGACCTGGAACAGTTCTGGTTCGACACCTACGGGCATGTGGCCAAGACCGGAGAATCGGCCAACTTCGAAAGCTATGCCAAGGCGTTCGAGCGCTGGTTTGACGTGCGTGCAATACGCGTCGGCGACCCCGCCGATCGGCAGATCGCGATCTTTTTCAGCGACGTCACCGAACGCCGCCGCGCTCAGGAACGCCTCGCCGCCAGCGAGGCGATCGCACGGCAAAACGTCGAGCGGGTGCAGTTGGCCCTTGCCGCCGGTGCAATCATTGGCACCTGGCACTGGGACCTGCCCACCGACCGCTTCACCGTTGACGAAGCCTTCGCCCGGGTGTTTGACCTGGACCCCGCCTTGGGCCTGGACAGCTTGAGCCTGGCCCAAGTGGTCGTGACCGTGCACCCGGACGATCGCGACGCACTCACCGCGGCCATCAATGAAGTGATCACCCGTGGCGGCGCCTATTCCCACCAGTACCGGGTGCGCCGGGCCGATGGGCGCTATTGCTGGATCGAAGCCAACGGTCGGGTCGACTGCGCCGAGGATGGCACCCCGCTGCGTTTTCCAGGGGTGCTGATCGATGTCGAGGAGCGCCGCAACATGGAGGCCCAGCGCGACCAGGCAACGGCGGCCTTGCGCGCGCTGAACGACAACCTGGAACAACGCGTGGCCGAACGCACCGCCGAGCTGATGCAAACCGAGGAAAAACTGCGCCAGGCGCAAAAAATGGAAGCGGTAGGCCAACTGACCGGGGGCCTGGCCCACGACTTCAACAACCTGCTGGCGGGTATCTCGGGCGCCTTGGAGCTGATGGGCAAGCGGATCGCCCAAGGCCGGTTTCAGGACGTGGACAAATACATCGTCACCGCCCACGGCGCGACCAAGCGAGCCGCGGCCCTGACCCACCGGCTGCTAGCGTTCTCCCGACGCCAAACCTTGGACCCGCGCCCCACCGACGTAAACGCGCTGATGGCCGGCATGCTCGAGCTGATCCAGCGCACGGTGGGGCCCAGCATTGTCCTGCAAACCCAGGCCGCGCCCGACCTGTGGCTCACGCTGGTGGATGCCAGCCAGTTGGAAAACGCCTTGCTCAACCTGTGCATCAATGCCCGCGATGCCATGCCTGCTGGCGGCCGCATCCTGATCGAAACGGCTAACCACTGGCTGGACAGCCAAGCCGCCCGCGCCCACGACATGCCCCCCGGGCAGTACCTGTCGCTATGTGTCACCGACACCGGCTGCGGCATGCCGCCCGAGGTCATCGCCAAGGCCTTCGATCCGTTCTTCACCACCAAACCCATTGGCCAGGGCACGGGCCTGGGGCTGTCGATGATCTACGGCTTTGCCAAGCAATCCGGCGGGCAGGCGCGCATCGACTCCCTCGTAGGCCACGGCACCACCATGTGCCTCTACCTGCCTCGCTACCTGGGCGACGCGACCCAGCTTGCGCATGCCCCGCACCCGGCGCCTGCCGCGTTCAGCAACGCAGCCGAGACCATCCTGGTCGTGGACGACGAACCGACCGTGCGCCTGCTGTTGACCGAGGTGCTGGGCGACCTGGGCTACACCCTGATCGAGGCCGCCGACAGTAGCGCCGGGCTCAAGGTGCTGCGCTCGGACGTGCACATCGATCTGTTGATCACCGATGTCGGCCTGCCCGGCGGCATGAACGGCCGTCAGTTGGCCGATGCCGGGCGGGAAATCCGGCCGCAACTCAACACCTTGTTCATCACCGGCTACGCCGAGAATGCCGCCATTGGTAACCGCGACCTGGGCCCGGGCATGCAAGTGCTGACCAAGCCGTTCGCGGTCGACAGCCTGGTGACCCGCGTGCGCGAACTGATGAACCACTGCCCGCCCTCACCGTAGGCGCGGATTCATCCGCGAAGCATACAACGCGGTTTACCAGGCAAACCGCAGCGCACTTTTCGCGGATAAATCCGCTCCTACGCCAGGGCCAACGCCGTCGTCAGCACGACCCGGGCCTCGCCCACACTGTAGGCGCGGATTCATCCGCGAAGCACACAACGCGGTTTACCAGGCAAACCGCCGCGCACTTTTCGCGGATAAATCCGCTCCTACGCCTGGGCCAACGCCGTCGTCAGCACGACCCGGGCCTCGCCCACACTGTAGGAGCGGATTCATCCGCGAAGCACACAACGCGGTTCACCAGGCAAACCGCCGCGCACTTTTCGCGGATAAATCCGCGCCTACTCAAGGGCCAGCGCCGTCGTCAGCACGACCCGGGCCTCGCCCACACTGTAGGAGCGGATTCATCCGCGAAGCACACAACGCGGTTTAACAGGCAAACCGCAGCGCACTTTTCGCGGATAAATCCGCTCCTACTCAAGGGCCAACGCCGTCGTCAGCACGACCCGGGCCTCGCCCACACTGTAGGCGCGGATTCATCCGCGAAGCATACAACGCGGTTTACCAGGCAAACCGCAGCGCACTTTTCGCGGATAAATCCGCTCCTACGCCACGGCCAACGCCGTCGTCAGCACGACCCGGGCCTCGCCCACACTGTAGGAGCGGATTCATCCGCGAAGCATACAACGCGGTTTAACAGGCAAACCGCAGCGCACTTTTCGCGGATAAATCCGCTCCTACGCCAGGGCCAACGCCGTTGTCAGCACGACCCGGGCCTCGCCCACACTGTAGGAGCGGATTCATCCGCGAAGCATACAACGTGGTTTAACAGGCAAACCGCAGCGCACTTTTCGCGGATAAATCCGCTCCTACGCCACGGCCAACGCCGTCGTCAGCACGACCCGGGCCTCGCCCACACTGTAGGAGCGGATTCATCCGCGAAGCATACAACGCGGTTTAACAGGCAAACCGCAGCGCACTTTTCGCGGATAAATCCGCTCCTACGCCACGGCCAGTTGCGGTACTATCTGGCCAGGCTGATGCTGCCTGCCGCTCGCTCCCCCTGGGAAAGGTGAAAGCATCTGATGGACCTTCAACCCGCTCACTTCTCTTGACGGTCGAAGTCTGGCAACGCGAGCCCCATGCGCATCGGCCACAGGAGTTGTGATGATTTCAATCGAACACGCCAAGCAGATGGCCACCCGGCTGCGTGCCTCGCTGGCCGCGCGCGAGCAACCGTTGGCCCATGCCGCCGCGCTGGAACTGGTGGCGCAGCAACTGGGCTACAAGGACTGGAACACCGCGTCCGCGCTGTTACCCCGGCAAGCTGCCAGTACCGCCGTCACCTTCGACAAACCCATCCCCATACTGCGCAGTTTCGATGAAGCCAAGGCGCGCGAATTCTACTTGGGCTTTCTAGGTTTCACGGTGGAATTCGAGCACCGCTTCGAAGCCGACCTGCCACTGTACCTGGGCATCAGCCGCGACGGTCTGCAACTGCATGTGTCCGAGCACCATGGCGATGCCAGCCCAGGCTCGACGGTGTTCATCCCCATGCACAACATCGAGCGGCTGCGCGACGAACTCCATGCCAAGCGCTACGGCTACGGGCGACCGGAGATTGTCCAGCAGGGCTGGGGGCAGGTGCTGGAGGTCTACGACCCGTTTGGCAATCGGCTGCGCTTTTGCCAAAGCTGAATCAATTCACCTAGTTTTCAGCGACGACGGAACTCGTGCGGGCTGCCGGCCCCTAAGCTCAGTCCGGGGCGCCCCGCGCCCCTTTCCCGAGCCCCTTCAGGACTGCGCCGTTGATGCCTTCTTCTACCCACTCGGCCACAGGCCCCGACCAGGCCAAACCGGCCGCCTCGCCTCGGCGCTTGATTTTTATCTCGGTACTGGTCGCCACCATGGGCGCGCTCGCCTTCGGTTATGACACCGGCATCATCGCCGGCGCCCTGCCCTTCATGACGTTGCCCGTCGACCAGGGTGGCCTGGGCCTGAGCCCATTCACCGAAGGGCTGGTGACGGCCTCGTTGATCGTCGGCGCCGCCCTGGGGTCGCTGGGCAGCGGCTACCTATCCGATCGCTTTGGCCGCCGGTTGACCTTGCGCGTGCTGTCGGTGCTGTTCATCGCCGGCGCGTTGGGCACGGCAACCGCCCCGTCGATTCCCTTCATGATTGCCGCGCGCTTTTTGCTGGGCATTGCCGTGGGCGGCGGCTCGGCCACCGTGCCGGTGTTCATCGCCGAAATCGCCGGGCCCTCGCGGCGTGCGCGGCTGGTCAGCCGCAATGAACTGATGATCGTCAGCGGCCAATTGCTGGCCTACGTGCTCAGCGCCGTGCTCGCCGCGCTGCTGCACGCCCCGGGCATCTGGCGCTACATGCTGGCGATTGCCATGGTGCCGGGCATCTTGTTGCTGGTCGGTACCTTCTTTGTACCCGCCTCGCCCCGTTGGTTGGCGTCCAAGGGACGTTACGACGAGGCGCAGCAAGTGCTGGAAACCTTGCGCGACAGCCCCGCCGCCGCCAAGCAGGAAGTGGAGCAGATGCAAGCCCACGACCAGCAGGCGCGCAAGCGCACGCCGGCCAGCGAACTGCTGCGCCAACCGTGGGTGCTCAAATTGCTACTGATCGGCGTGGGGCTGGGCTTCACCGCGCAGTTCACCGGGGTCAATGCCTTTATGTACTACACGCCCATCATCCTGAAAAACACCGGCATGGGCACCAACGCGGCATTGACTGCCACCATCGGCAACGGCGTGGTCTCGGTGGTCGCGACCTTGCTGGGCATCTGGGCCATCGGCCGCTATGGGCGGCGTCACCTGCTGATGACCGGGCTGGTCATGGTGGTGCTGATGCAAGCGGCGCTGGGCTGCGTGCTGCAATTGATGCCGCAGAACCTGACCCAAAGCTACACCGCTTTGGCCTGCATCCTGGTGTTTTTGCTGTTCATGCAAATGTGCATTGCCCCGGTGTATTGGCTGTTGATGTCGGAGCTATTCCCCATGCAGGTCCGCGGGTTGATGACCGGCACCGCGGTTTCGATGCAGTGGCTGTTCAATGCCACGGTCGCATTTGTTTTCCCGCTGGCGATCGCCGCACTGGGCAACCCGACGTTTTTCGTGTTCGCGGCCATCAATATTGGCTCGCTGGCGTTCGTGTTTTTCTGCGTGCCGGAAACCAAGGGCAAGTCCCTGGAAGAAATCGAAAAGCATCTAAAAAAGCAGCTATGAACCCAAGGGCCCTGCCAGGCGATGCCAAACGGTGCGGGGTAGACGCCTGGCTTATGTGATAATGGCCGCTTCCCCCGTACAGAGAAACCCGGAATGTCCTATCGGGCCCCACAGGACCTGGCCCTTGGCCTGGCACTCACCGCCCTGCTCGACGCCCAAGTGGCAGCGGGGCACTACGCCAGCGTCGAGCAGGCCCGCAGCGCCGCGTTGCAGAACCTGCAGGCGGGTGCCCGCGATGTGACGGCCGAGCAACACGACGAAACCGCGCTGCATGATTCCATGGATTTCGCCCGCCTTGCCCTGTCGGCCGTCAGCGGGGTTGGCGTGTGGACCTATGAAGTGTCCAGCGATTGCTTCTACTGCGACGCCGGCATCAGCGAACTGTATGGCATCGACCCGGTGCAGTCGGCCGCCGGTATCAAGCGCACCGACTTTCTTGCCAACGTGCACGCCGACGACCTAACGGCGTTGCGCAAGACCATGGCCGGCGGCCTGGTCAACAGCGGCGAACTGGAACTTGAGTACCGCATCCTGCACCCCGACGGCTCGGTACGCTGGGTGCTGTCACGCGGGCATACCTATTTCAACACCACCGGGCAACCGGTACGCCGCACGGGCGTGGGCATCGACATGACGGCCCAGCGATTGCTTGAACAACAACTGCGGCAAAGCCAGAAAATGGAAGCCGTAGGGCAACTCACGGGCGGCCTGGCCCATGACTTCAACAACTTGCTGGCGGGGATCATGGGCAGCCTGGAAATGCTCAGGCTGCGCGTCGGCCAGGGCCGTTTCGGCGAGATGGACCGCTACCTCGATGCGGCCCAGGGGGCTTCGCGCCGCGCCGCGGCATTGACCCATCGGCTATTGGCGTTCTCCCGGCGCCAGACCCTGGAACCGAGCGCCACGGACGTCAACCGCCTGGTCATGGGCATGCTTGAGCTGATCCGTAGCACCGTCGGCCCAGCCGTGCAGGTCCAGGTACAAGGCCAGAGCCACCCGTGGCTGACCCAGGTTGACGCCAACCAGCTGGAAAACGCCCTGCTCAACCTGTGCATCAATGCCCGCGACGCCATGCCCCAGGGTGGCACGTTGAGCATCGGCACGGCCAACTGCAGCCTTGACGCCAAGGCCGCCGCAGACCAAGAGGTGCCCGCCGGCGACTACTTGACCTTGAGCGTCACGGACACCGGCAGCGGCATGAGCCGCGAGGTGATGGCCCACGCCTTCGACCCCTTCTTCACCACCAAACCCACGGGCAAAGGTACCGGGCTGGGGCTGTCGATGATCTACGGCTTCGTTCGCCAGTCCGGCGGCAGCGTGCAGATCCAGTCGCAGCTGACGCTGGGCACCTGCATGACCTTGTACCTGCCACGGGCCCGCGCCGTGAGCGCATCCGCCAAGCCCCCGCTTGCCGCCCTGCCGCTGGCGGTTACCGCGCAAGGCGAAACGGTGCTGGTGGTGGACGACGAGCCCACGGTGCGCATGCTGATCACCGAAGTGCTGCAGGAACTGGGCTACCAGGCGCTGCAAGCGGCGGATGGCGCCAGTGGCCTGCAGGTGCTGCAATCGAATCAAAAGATCGATCTGCTGGTCACCGATGTCGGCCTGCCCGGGGGCATCAACGGCCGCCAGGTGGCCGACGCCGGGCGCACGCTGCGCCCTGGCCTCAAGGTGCTGTTCATCACCGGCTACGCCCACGATGCCATGGCCTGGGAGGAACAGCTGGAGCCCGGCATGCACCTGCTGACCAAACCGTTTTCGATGGAGGCGTTAACGCATCGAATCAAGACAGTCATCACCTCGTGAAACCTTCGCCCATCACCGCGGCGCACCTGGCCGATATCTTGCTTTGACTTGAGCACTGACCCCGTCGAGCCCCGCACCGTGAAACTTCACCAAATCAAAGCGCTGGTCGCCATCAACCAATGCGGCAGCATCAACGAAGCCTCGCAAATTTTGCACGTCACCCAGCCGGCCCTGAGCCGTTCGATCAAGGACCTGGAGCGCGAACTGGGGCTGACCTTGCTGCAGCGCTCCTACAAAGGCATGTCGCTGACCGAGGAAGGCCGGCGCATCATCCGCCACGCGCGCATGGCCGTGGAAAGCATGCGCCGCCTGCAGATCGAGGCCGATAACATTCATGACATGGCCGTGGGCGAAGTGGCCATCGGCGTGACGTCGCTGACCGCCATGCTGCCGGGTTTCGACCAATGCCTGGCCGACTTCCAGGCAAAAAACCAGCGGGTGCGCATGAAGGTGGTGGAGCAGCGCCCCAGCCATATCGTGCAGCGCCTGCGCGAAGGCACCCTGGACTTTGCCCTGACCTCGCAGCAGAACACCCAGCGCCTGAACCTGGACTGGGAGGCCCTGCACCGTATCCAGGGCGCGGTGACCTGCAGCGCAAGCAACCCGCTGCGCCATTCGCGCTCCCTGCGCCAGTTGCAATATGCCAACTGGATCAGCCTGGACGAAGTGGATGACCGCTCTTCGCAGTTCTACCAAATGTTCGAGGTCAACGACATACCCGCACCGCCCAAGGTGATCGAGTGCGCGTCGATGCTGCTGGCCCTGCGCCTGATCAAAAGCGCCGACGCGTTCATGACCATCAGCAAGATCGCCACGGCGCAAAACACGGTCGAACAAATGGCCGGGTTGGTGTGGGTCGACATCGAAGAGGTGATCCCCGACTACCCCATCTACCTGGTCTGCGTGGATCGTCACTCCCTGACGTCACCCGCCAGGGATCTGTTCTACAGCTTGAGGGCCCGGTTGACCCAGGAACAAACCTAGAAGTGGTAATACATACCCACCGCCACATTCTGCGGATCATCCCCGGCTTCGTTCACGGCAATACCGGCATAGGTGATCGATGAATTGGGGCGGTTCTTGATAAAGCCGACACGGCCATACACGGCCCAGTTGGGTCGCAGGAAGTGGTCGTAGCCGACCATCATGCCCAAGGCGTCCTTGTCACCGAACTCGATCTCGCGCTTGACCAACGACAAGCGCGCCACGTCGGCCTTGCCGACCGGGGCCGACATACCGAACGACCAGGCGGTCATGCTGGGCGTGCCACTGTAGTCGACGTCCTGGCGCTGCCAGCTGAGGCTGGTGGCAACGGGGCCGAAGTCATAAAACGCCGAGGCGGCCTTGATGTAGTTATGGGTTTGGCGCTGGTTGCCGTTATCGTTCCAGGGGTCGCTGAGGTAGTCGTTGTAGGAGGCCAGCAAGATCCATTTGGCGTCGCCGTACTGCACGCTCATGCCCTTGCCGCGCACGGTGTCACCGGTGCTGGCGGCATCATTGAAACCAAAACTGACCGCCGTGCCGACGCTTATGCCGGCGAACTTGGGCGTGGTATAGGCCAGGGTGTGCTTGGGCCGCAGGTCCAGGTAGTAGGCGCCCTTGCCGGCGGGCGGCGTGGTCAGGTAGGTGTAGGGCGAGCCGTACACCGCCAGGAACGGGTCGGCAAAGGTCGGCGGGCCCATGCCGTAGGTCTTGCCGAACTCAAGCTTGCCGTACTGCCGCGAGCGCAACGCCGCCACGGCCAGGCGCAGGGTGCCGACCTGTTTCCAGTGCTGGTCCAGTGCCTGGCCGTTGAGGTTGAAACCCTCTTCGGCGTCCAGCTCCAACACCGTGTCGGCGTCGAGGGCCTTGCGCATGTACAGCCCCAGCTTGTTGGTCCACGCCCCGCCGCCGGCCAGCTTGTAGCCTGAGTAGTGACCCGAGTCCTGATAGTTCACGAAGGCATCCAGGGTGCCATACACCTTGACCTTGTCGTCATAGCCCTTGTCGACGTTGTAGTAACCAAAACCAGAGGCCACGCGGGTGATTGCCGGGAAGCCGTCGGCCTGACTGGCCAGCGGCAGGCCCATGCCAAAAGCCAGGGCAAACACTGAGGTACTGCGCACAGGGGACATGCCCATTGCGAACTCTCCATGAACGTTGCGATTGAGAGGCCCCAGCGTTCACGAAAATAAAAGCCAGCGGAAATTGCCAATTCGATATGGCTATGCCTTTTTGCTAATACTCGTTGGCAAAGCGGCGACGCTACCGACCCTCAAGCGGGGCAAAACACCTGTTTTTTTCGGTTTTGGGGCACCGACCCTCCCCTCGACCCTCACGCTGGTGTCATCAACTGGTGCGCCGATGCCCTGTCAGCGGCTGTTATGCACCGCACTGACGCACATTTCCAAGCATCACAGGCCACAGTCATAACCATTTGTTAATTGCCTGCACATTACGCAAGTGATTCATCGCCAGCGTTGCTCGATAGTGGCTCCCGACAACGCCAAACGCTGGGGAGACAGCCATGAATACCTTGCACACCGACACACCACTGGCAGCCGCCACGCCCAAGCCAGGCCAGGCCGCCGTCGGGTCGCGCAAAGCCACCTTCGCCTGCGCCCTGGGCAATGCCCTGGAAATGTACGACTTCACCATCTACAGCTTTTTCGCCGTGGTGATCGCGAAAAACTTCTTCCCCGCGCAGTCCCCCGTGGCGTCGCTGCTGATGTCGCTGACGGCCTTCGGCGTGGGCTTTCTGATGCGCCCGGTGGGGGCCATGGTGATCGGCCGGTTCGCCGACCGCAAAGGCCGCAAGGCGGCGCTCAGCCTGACGATTTTCATGATGACCCTGGGCACTGCGCTGATTGCCTTTGCGCCCACCTACCAGCACATCGGCGTGTTCGGCACCGTGCTGCTGGTGGCCGGGCGCCTGACCCAGGGCTTTTCGGCCGGCGGTGAAATCGGCACCGCCTCGGTAATGCTGATGGAGTCGACCTCCACCGCCAACCGCTGCCGCAACGTCAGTTGGCAAGCCGCCAGCCAAGGCTACGCGGCGCTGGTCGGCGCAGGCATCGGTTTGCTATTGACCACGCTGCTCAGCACCCCGGACCTTGAAAGCTGGGGCTGGCGCATCCCCTTCGTGCTGGGCCTGTTGATCGGCCCCGTCGGCTGGTACATCCGCCGCTGCCTGCCAGAAACCCTGGAGCCTGCGCCAGTCGCCAAGCAGCACTGGCGCGAGGCAGTTGACCTACGCCACATCGTGCTGTCGACCGGCCTGTTGGCCAGCAGCACCATCGGCATGTACCTGTTCATCTTCTACATGCCCTCCTACCTGGTCAGCACCCTGCACTACCCACCCCGCAGCGCCCTGGCGATTGCCTGCGTGGCCAGTGCCTGCATGGCAATCATCTCGCCCATGGCCGCCCGCTACGCCGACCGCCGGGGCCTGCGCAAGCAACTGCTGGCCTGGACCCTGACCCTGCCGGTGCTGGCCGCCTGGCCGGCGCTGTACCTGCTGTCGCACACCACCAACCTGTACGCCGCGATGATGATACTGGCTGTGCTGGTGCTGCCCGGCTGCGTCGGTGCCGGGGCGTTTTTCGCGATGATCATGGAGGCTTTCGCCAAACCTCAGCGGGCCTTCGGCACCGCGGTCAGCTACAGCGTGGGCGTGACCTTGTTCGGCGGCTTCTCGCCCCTGATCGCCGCGTGGCTGACCGCCACCCTCAATGACCCGCTGGCACCGGCTTACTACCTGCTGGCTGGCGGTGCGATCAGCCTGACGTGCCTTAAATTGTTCCCCGAAAACACTGGAAGAGCCTGAGCCATGACGATTCATACTGCTTTCACCAAACACGACGTGGACACCTTCGTTGCCCTGCGCCGGCAGATCCATGCCGCGCCGGAACTGGGCGGCGATACCCCGGCCACCGCCGAACTGGTCGCCGCGCAGCTGACGCAATGGGGCTACCAGGTGCACCGCGGCATTGGCGGCCACGGCCTGGTCGGCGTGCTCAAGAAAGGTGACGGTGCCCTGCGCATCGGCCTGCGTGCCGACATGGACGCGCTGCCCATGCAAGAGAAAAACCCCTTCGCCCACGCCAGTAAGATCCCTGGGCGCATGCACGCGTGCGGCCACGATGGGCACACCGCGATCCTGCTCGCCGCGGCCTATCAACTGGCCATCGCTGGTAACTTCAATGGCACCCTCAACCTGATTTTCCAGCCCGATGAAGAAGGCCTGTGCGGCGCCAAGGCGATGATCGACGACGGCCTGTTCGAGCGCTTCCCGTGCGACGCGATCTTTGCCCTGCACAACATGCCGGGTGCGCCGGTGGGCAGCGTGGTGATCCAGGCCGGCCCCACCATGGCGTCCTCCGAGCGGGTGCGCATCAGCATCACCGGCAAAGGTGGCCACGGCGCCATGCCGGAGCTTGCCATCGACCCGGTGCCGGTGGTCGCTAGCCTGATCAACGCGATCCAGACCATCAAGTCGCGCAACCTGGCCCCCGAGGAGTTTGCCGTCATCAGCATCGGCATGATCCAGGCCGGCAGCGTCTACAACATCATCCCCGACGAAGCCAGCATGCTGGTCAGCGTACGCACCGACACACCGCACACCCAGCACAAGATCAACCAACGCTTGGAGGCCATCGTGCGTGGCCACGAGCAATTGTTCGGCGTGACGATCGACCTTCAGATCACCCCGCTGGCCCCAGCGCTTATCAACCACCCGGCCGAAACCGACTTTGTGTTGCAAAGCCTTGCGCCGCTGTTCAACGCAGGGCAGGTGCATACTCGGGGGCGCAAAGTGATGGGCACCGAAGACTTCGCCTGGATGCTGACCCAGGTGCCGGGCTGCTACTTCATGCTGGGCAACGGCGAAGGCGAGTTCCACGGTTGCTCGGTGCACAACCCGCATTATGACTTCAACGATGAGTTGATCGGCCTGGGGGCCCAATGTTGGGTGAAGCTGGTGGAAGATTACCTGGTCTGAGGAGGCTACTGGCGGGAACCGTAGCCTGTGCTAGCGTCTTCACACCATCCCCCATTTGCGAGACCCGGCCATGGACGCAACGATCGTCAATGTGACCACCGCGAAATTCGATGCTCTGGTTTCACTGGTACAGCAATACGGCGCCGCCTTCGCGGTCAAGATCCTCTGCGCCATCGCCTTCTGGATCGTCGGGCGCTGGATGATCGGCTTTGCCGTCAGCATGGTCCAACGGTCCTTGGGCCGGCAAAAGGTCGACCCCACGGTACTGCGCTACGTGGGTTCGGCCATTACCGTGACGCTGAACATCATCCTGGTGATCGGCATCCTCGGCTACCTGGGCATGCAAACCACCACCTTCGCCGCGCTGCTGGCGGCGGTAGGCCTGGCTATCGGCCTGGCGTGGTCGGGGTTGCTGGCCAACCTGGCGGCCGGTGCCTTCATCATTGTGCTGCGGCCTTTCAAGGTCGGCGATTTCATCTGTGCGGGGGGCGTGACCGGCACGGTCGTTGAAATCGGCCTGTTCGTGACCGCGATCAACACCCCGGACAACGTGCTGACCCTGGTGGGCAACAACAAGTTGTTCAGCGACAACATCCAGAACTTCACCCACAACCCCTTCCGCCGCGTGGAGCTCAAGGCGCAGCTGTCGGGCGCGGCCGACTGGAAAGCTGCGGCGGCCTTGCTCAAGCAACACATCGGCGCCTTGCCCAACGTGCTCGCCGAGCCTGCGGTGGAGATCGAGATCCTCGATTTCACCTTGGTAGGCCCGGTTTTGGCGGTACGCCCTTATTGCCATAACGAGCACTATTGGCAGGTGTATTTTGACACCAACCGCGTCATCAAGGACGCCTTGGGTGAAGCCGGCTTCCCGGCGCCGATTCCGGCGCAGGTGGTGATTGTGCAACAGCAGCCCCAACCCTGAGCGATCAAAACGTGGGCGTGTACTTGACCGTGAACATCACGTTGCGCGGGTCGCCAAAGTAGTTGTTGCCGGTCAGCGAGCCATACGACGGGATCACGTAGTGCTTGTCGAACAGGTTGTTCAGGTTGGCAGCCAGCGACACCTGGTCGCTCACCTTGTAACCCACCCGCGCGCTCCAGATCGAGAACCCAGGCTCTTCATACGCACGGTCAAAGCTTTGCGTGCGGCTTTGGCTGTTGACCCCCGCGCCCACGCTCACGCGCTCGAAATCGCCTGGCAACGCGTAGTTGGCCCACACCCGCAGCAGGTGCTTGGGCGTGAAGGTGCTGAACACCTTGCCCTGGTAATCCGGGTCATCCAGAAAGGTGGTGGTGTTGTAGGTGTAGCCGCTGGACAACTGCAGGCCCGGCAGCAGTTCGCCGTTGAGCTCCAGTTCCACGCCCTGGCTGCGCACCTTGCCGGCCGCCAGCGAGCAGTACCAGCCGTCGCAACTGGTTAGCGGGTCTTCAATGTCGGTGCTCAGGTCGCTGACCGCGCGGTTCTTCTGGATGTAGCGGAACACCGCCAGCGAGGTGTTCAGCCGCCCGTCCATCAGCTCGCCCTTCAGGCCCACCTCGTAGTTGGTCCCGGTGATGGGCTTGAGCGCGGTTTTAGCCTGGGTCAGTTCGCTCTGCGGCACAAACACATCGGCGTAGCTGGCGTAGGCCGACCACTGCTCGTTCAGCGCATACACCAGGCCCGCGTAGGGCGTGACTTTGCCGCTGCTTTGCGAGGTGCTGTGGGTGGGATCGCCATTGGGCTGGCCCTGGAAGTAGTTGTCGGCGTCGTAGCTTTCACTGTACCAACTGACTCGCCCACCCAACACCAGCGTCAGCGGCTCCAACAGGTTGACCCGCCAACTGCCATACACGCCCTTCTGGCGTACGTCGTATTGGCTATGGGTCAGGTTGGCGCTGCTGGCGATGCTGTCGTAGCTTTGGAAGGGCCGGTCGTGGTCGATGTTGTTGATGTCAACGCCCGGCGTGAACGCACGCGCGTAACCGTCATCGGTGGTGAATTTCGAATAGTTGGCGCCCAGCACCAGGCTTTGCATGAAGCCCAGCCCCTGGAACTGCCCGTCCAGGTACGCGTCCAGGCCCAGGTTGTGGTTCTGGAAATCGGTGCCGTAGTCCGCGTAAATGGGCCGCGAGGTGGGCGACACGGTGCCGGTGATGAACTGGTAGGTGGCCTCGTTGGATTCGACCATGCCCAGTGCCGAGGCCTTGAGTTTCCAGGCCTCGTTGAAGCGGTGCTCCAGGTCCAGGTAAATGCTGGTCTGGTTGCTGAAGGCGCGGTTCCAGTTGGCCCCGGCATAGGTCGAGCGGCCCAGGTCCAGGCGGCTGCCGTCGCTGTTGCGCGGCAGGCCGATCATGTACGGCTGGTAATGGCTGTATTTGTTGCCGGCACCCACGCCCAGGGTGGTGTCGGCGTCCAGGTCAAAATCCAGCGCGCCATACACCGTCTGCTCCCAGTTCCAGATCGAGTCGGTGAACGAGTTGCCCTTCTGGTAATCGACCACGGCGCGGCCACGGACGGTGCCTGCGTCATTGAGTTTGCCGCCGGCGTCGAGCTGCGTGCCGTAGCGGTCCCAACTGCCGCCGGTGGCGGTCAGGGTGACGGTGGGCTCGGCCTGCGGGCGCTTGCGCACCATGTTGATCGCCCCGCCCGGGCTGTTGGCGCCCTGCAGTAGGCCGGCAGCACCGCGCAGTACTTCCATGCGGTCGTAGATGGCCATGTTTTCGCTGATGTAGCTGCCCAGTGAGTACAGGTTGCGCGGCACCGGCACACCGTCGTACTGAATGGCTTCGATGTCGAAACCGCGTGAGTAAATGAACAGCCCCGAGCCCGGCGACTTGATCGCGCTGATGCCGGTGCTGTTTTCCAGGGCCTGCTTGAGGGTGACGATGTTCTGGTCGTCCATGCGCTGGCGGGTCAATACGCTGACCGACTGCGGGATGTCCTTGAGCTTCTGCGCGCCCTTGCCGAGGGTCACTGCACCGGTGGTGTAGGAGCCCGTGCCCTCGGTGGTGCTGCCCATCTGCTCGGAGTTGATGCGGGTGGCGCCCAACTCCATGGCATCGCCGGCCACGGTGGCTTTTTCGATGGCCAGGGTATCGCCGCTCAACGAGGCGGCAAGCCCGGTGCCGGCGAGCAACTGCTGCACGCCTTGGGCGACGCTGTATTGGCCATTCAAACCCGGGCTGCTGCGCCCGGCCAGCAGCTGGCTGTCGACAATCAACCGCAGGCCGCTTTGGTCGCTGAACCGCGTGAGTGCCTGGCCCAGTGGGCCTGCCGGGATGCGGTAGGCTTGCGTGGCGCTTTGGCTGGCGGCGTGCACGATGGGGCTGGTGGCCAGTGCCAGGCCGCAGGTGGCGCGAAGTGCCAGGCTCAAGGCGGCCCTTTTGAATGGTTGCTGCATGCGTCTTCCCCGAAGAAAAATTCTAATGACAATCAGTCTCAAATGGGAAAGACGCTGGGCGATGAAAACCCGACAGTGCTCGGTTGAATTTATTTTTTAACGGCGGCGCGGCGCTCGTCCGGCTCCACCACCGTCAACCACGGCAAGGTGCGCACGCGGATCGGCAACGACTGCTGCAACAACGCCAGTTGCGCGGCCAGGTCGCGGGTGTCGAACACCCCGGTTACCGGCAAGCTGCGCAGCGCCGGGTCACGTACCCACAGCAGGCCGCGCTGGTAACGGGCCAGTTCGTCGAGCACCTCGCCCAGCGGTTGGGCGTCGAACACCAGCCGGTCGCGGCGCCAGGCGGTGGCGCTGTCGACGTCCACGCTGTGCGGCGCGCTCAGCCCCTGGTCGTCGTAGCCCAGGCTTTGCCCGGCCTGCACCACGGTTTGCCCCGCCGTGCCCGGCCGGGTGACACCGACACTGTGCTCGGTGACCACCAAACGCACCTGCGCGCCTTCGCGGCGCACGTCAAAGCCGGTGCCCAGCGCACGCAATGTACCCTGCCCGGCCTGAACCTCGAATGGCCGCGAGGGGTCACGGGCCACCTGCACGAACAACTCGCCGGCGTACAGGCGCACGATGCGCCGGTCACCGTGCATCTGGATGTCGACGCGGGTTTCGGGCGCCAACTGCAAGCTCGAGCCGTCGGCCAATTGCAACTGCCGGCGCTCGCCCGCCGCGGTGCGCTGGTCGGCCATCCAGCCGTCCTCATGGGCCTGCCAGGTGGCGCCCCCGGCCAATGCCATGGCCATCACCAAGGCCAACCGCGGGCCCGGCCTGCGGCGCGAAACCGGTCGCTGCAAGGCGCTGCCCAGGTTCGTCCACAAGCGCTCGGCACTTTCGCTGGCCAGTTGATGCTCGACGCAGCGTTCGCACCAGCGCTGGTAATCCTCCCAGTCGGCTGCGCTTGCCGTGCCGCCATGCAAGTCCACCAGCCACTGCAAGGCTTGTTCGCTCAACCCGGGCAATGGCTGGTCAAGCGCGCTATCGGCTAACTTCGCCATGCTCACTCCTCCACCAGGCCAAGGCGCCGGGCGCAATGGCGCAGCGCGCGCATGATGTATTTGCTGACCATGCTCGCCGACACCCCCAGGCGCTCGGCAATGGCCTGGTGGCCCAGGCCCTCGAGGCGGTTGAGCAGCAGTGCGTCGCGGCAATTGCCGGGCAACTCGTCCAGTGCCTGCTGCAGGCACTGCAGTTGCTGGCGCAGCTCTAGCAAGCGCTCAGGCCCTGGGCGCGGGTCGTGCAACTCCTCTTGCACGTCCTCAAGGGAAGCCGGCACCCCTTGGCGCTTGCGGCCACGGGCGAAGTCGATGACCAGGTTGCCCAGTACCCGGATCAGAAAAAATCGCGGGTTGAGGATGCCCTCGGTACGCTGCTGCTGGCCCAGGCCTGCGTAGCGCACGAAGGCATCCTGCGTGAGGTCGGCAGCCATCTCGCGATCGCCTAGGCGGCGGTAGGCCATTTGCTGTAATTCGCGATGATAGAGGCGAAACAGCCGATCCAGATCGTCAGCCAAGGCGAACCCCGTGTGTTCAGTGACCGGCAGGCGCCGGCGGTCAGGCGCGCAGGATATAGTGATTAAGAATCGTTCGCAAACGATCGTTGCAGCACCTGTTTGGTAAAACCCGACTAGGCTGTGTGGGGCTTGCAATTCACTCAAGGAGTAGACCCCCATGGCACTGCGCATCAACGACCTGGCCCCTGATTTCACCGCCGAAACCGACCAGGGGCCCCTGCAATTCCATGACTGGATCGGCACCGGCTGGGCCATCCTGTTCTCCCACCCCAAGGACTTCACCCCGGTGTGCACCACCGAATTCGGCGCGGTCGCGCAACTGGCCGCCGAATGGGCCAAGCGCGGCACCAAGGTCATCGGCGTGTCGGTCGACGGCGTCGACGCCCACCGCAAATGGAAGGGTGATATCCAGGCGGTCTCGGGCGCCCAGGCCGACTTTCCGATCATTGCCGACGAAACCCTGGCCGTGTCCAAGGCCTTCGACATGCTGCCCGCCGAAGCCTACCTGCCCGATGGCCGCACCGCCGCCGACACTGCCACCGTGCGCTCGGTGTTCATCATCGGGCCCGACAAGAAGCTCAAGCTGTCGATGACCTACCCCATGTCCGTGGGCCGCAACTTCGCCGAAGTGCTGCGCGCCCTGGACGCCCTGCAATTGACCTACAACGTGCCGCTCGCCACGCCTGCCAACTGGACCGTGGGCCAGGACGTGATCGTCGCGCTGACGCTGAACGATGACCAGGCCCGGGAAAAATATGGCAGCATCGACAGCAAACTGCCTTACTTGCGCACCACCCAGGCGCCCAAGCAAAGCTGACACCCATGGCGTTTGTGCAGCAAGGGGACCGCCGTGCCGGATCGACAAGAAAAACTACAAGACTGGAACCGCCGCTGGCGGTTCATCGGCGAACTCATCCGCTGCACCGCCTGCGGGCAGGATCAGCTGTACCGCGATTCACGCGTGCCCTTCCCGCACAAGGCCAACTGCCCCGAGTTCGAACACAAGGGGCAATTGCCGTGGCTGGACCTTGAGGTAATACTGCGCCGGTCGCTGGAGTAACCAAGGGCCTGGGCCTGCAAGGAGAGCTGAACGATGACCCCCTTCACCGTGCGCACGCTGGAACGTGCGGACATCGATGCACTGCTGGCCTTCGAGACGGAAAACCGCGAGTGGTTCCAATCCCATATCGATGCCCGCGACCCTGCCTTCTACTCAGTGCAGGGTGTGGGCGAGCATGTCCAGGCCTACTTGTCCGACTTCGCCGTGGGGGCCTGGCACCCTTTTGTCATTGAAGATGCCAACGCACACATCGTGGGCCGGGCCAACTTGAAAAACATCAATTCGCCGCTCGGCTGCGCCGAAGTCGGTTACCGCATCGGCCAGCGCTTTTGCGGCCAAGGGCTGGCCACGCTGGCCGTGCGCCAACTGATTCAAACCGCGCAGCGCCGCTGGCACCTGACCCAACTGGTTGCCCACGTGTACAGGCACAATGTCGGCTCAAGCAAAGTGCTCGATCGCTGCGGCTTCCTGGTCGACCCGCAATCCTGGGCAGATGAAACGCAGAAGGAATGCCGGTTCAGCCTGTCGATCTGATCAGCCGCAAGCGCACAGGTGCTCGTGGTGTCGTGCTGCTCGATCCGAACCGTTATCCATGGCACTGGCCACTCAAAACGTATTGATCACGATACGTGTTCTGCACGATCACTTTGAAGCCATTGATGCAGTTTTAAATCGGAATACTCTGCATTCATCTTCACCATGATCTCGCACGACAAAAAGAGCGAACCGCCATGACCCGCCCGCGCACCCTTTACCAGAAGCACATAGACAGCCACACCGTCTGCACACTCGATGATCAGGGCCACGTGTTGCTGTATATCGATCGTCAAGTGGCGAACGAATACACCAGCCCACAGGCCTTCAGTGGGCTGCGCGAAGCCAAGCGCAGCGTCTGGCGGCCTTCGGCGACGCTGGCTGTGGTCGACCACGTCAACCCTACCGCGCCCACTCGCAGTGCTGCCATGGCGGATGCCGGCGGTGCCCTGCAGGTCTCATTTTTTGAACACAACTGCCGCGAATTTGGCATTGAACTGTTCGATGTACTGGATAAGCGCCAGGGCATCGAGCACGTGGTGGCCCCCGAGCAAGGCTTCATTCTTCCGGGCATGGTCGTTGCTGCCGGCGACAGCCATACCACGACCTACGGGGCACTGGGCGCTTTTGGCTTTGGTATCGGCACATCAGAAATCGAACACCTGCTGGCCACCCAGACGCTGGTCTACAAGCGCCTGAAAACAATGCGCGTCACCGTGACCGGCGAGCTGCGAGTGGGCATTACCTCCAAAGACATCATCATGGTGCTGATTAAAAAGATCGGCGCTTCAGGCGCAACGGGCTACGCAATCGAGTTCACCGGGCCCGCTATCACGGCCCTGAGTGTCGAAGCGCGCATGACCATTTGCAACATGGCCGTGGAGGCTGGCGCACGCGGCGCGTTCATGGCTGCGGACGACAAGGTCTATGCCTACCTCAAATCCAAGCCCCGCGCGCCGAAAGGCGAGCAATGGGACGCGGCCCAGAACACCTGGCGTGAACTGTATACCGACCAAGGCGCACGCTTCGATGCAGAGGTGGCGGTCGACGTTAGCGCGCTCGAACCCATGGTGACCTGGGGCACCAGCCCCGACCAGGCCTTACCTGTCGGGGGCACCGTACCTGACCCCCATGACCAGGCCGACCCCATACTGCGTCAAGGCATCCAGCGCGCGCTGAACTACATGGGGCTGGAGCCTGGTGCCCGCCTGGACCAGGTCACTATCAGCCATGCGTTCATCGGTTCCTGCACCAACGCAAGAATCGAGGACCTGCGCGATGTCGCGCGCGTGGTGGAAGGCAGGAAAGTCGCGCCTACGGTGCGTGCCATGATTGTGCCGGGCTCAACCTTGGTACGTGATCAAGCTGAAGAAGAAGGCCTGGCCAAGATATTCCTGGACGCAGGCTTTGAATGGCGTCAATCGGGGTGCTCCATGTGCCTGGCCATGAATGATGACGTTCTGGCCCCAGGTGATCGCTGCGCCTCCAGCACCAACCGTAATTTTGAAGGTCGCCAGGGCGCCGGGGCCCGAACCCATCTTATGAGCCCTGCCATGGTGGCTGCGGCCGCGATTCGGGGTCATTTGACCGATGTCCGCTCGTTCGCCGAGGAGGCTTGAGCCATGCAACCTTTTGAAATCGTCACGGGCAAAGCCGCGCCTATCCTGGCCTCCAATGTCGACACTGACGTCATCATGCCCAAGCAATTTCTCAAGGGCATTGACCGCAGCGGGTTGGACAAGGGCGTGTTCTTCGATCTGCGTTTTTTGAAGTCCGGTGAATTGAACCCGGCGTTCGTGCTCAATCAGCCAGCCTGGAACGGCGCCAGCTTCCTCGTCGTCGGCCCCAACTTCGGCTGTGGTTCAAGCCGTGAACATGCCGTGTGGGGGCTCAAGCAATTAGGTATCCGCGCATTGATCGGCACCCGCTTTGCCGGGATCTTCTACGACAACTGCCAGCGCAACGGCGTACTGGCCATTGAGCTTGACCAGAGCCAATTGCAGCGCCTGGGCGAGGCCGTGAGTGACCCAGCGGCAACGACTATCAGCGTTGATCTGCCCCAACAAACCATCCAGCTGAGCGACGGTTCGACCCTTGCGTTCACGATCGATGAGCTGCGCAAAGCGTCGCTGCTGCTGGGCCTGGACGCCATTGGCAGCACCTTGCAGAAGTCTTCGCAGATTCGCGATTTCGAGCGCCAACACCTGGCACGCAACCCCTGGCTCGCCTGAGCAGGTATCAGCCCAGGGACAACTCGCGAAAGTGCTGTTCGAAGAACTCGATACAGACTCTCAGCTTTGCTGACTGACTCACCCGCGTAGGGTATACCGCCCAAACGTTGGCGCTTTGGCTGTAGTCGGTCAGCACTTGCACTAGCTGCCCACTCTCCAGCAGAGGTTTAACGTCCCAGAGTGACCGCAAAATGATTCCCGAACCGCTCAATGCCCATCTCAGCACGATCTCGCCATTGTTCGAAGACAACGGCCCGCTGACCCGCACGGTCTCCTGCTGGTCGCCACGCGTCAGGTTCCACACACCGAATGCATTGTTGCGCTCCTTGAGCACCAGGCAGTCGTGTGCCGCCAGCTCATCAAGCGTTTGCGGCGTGCCCCGGCGCTCCAGGTAATCAGGCGTCGCGCACAGCACCCGGCGGTTGCTCACCAGCTTCTTGCCCAGCAACTGGTTCGGCAAATCATCGCCCACGCGAATTTCCAGATCAAAGCCCTCGTTGACGATATCCACCACCCGGTCAAACACATCGAGGCGTATTTCCAACTTCGGATACCGCTGTGACAGGGTGGTGATGGCCGGCGCCACGTGATTACGCCCGAAGCCGAAACTGCTGCACATGTGCAGGCTGCCACGCAACTGCTGCCGCGAGTCGGTAAGTTCGCTGATGAAGTCATCCATGTCCCCTAGAAAGCGCGCGGCCCAGATACGCACACGCTCACCCTCGTCGGTCAGGGCGACTTTTCGAGTGGTGCGATGCAAAAGCCTTGCGCCGAGGGTGGCTTCCAGGATCGAGACGCGCTTGCTGACGTAGGCTGGCGAATACCCAAGCGCCTCAGCCGCGTGATTGAAGCCGTTTTTACGGATAACCGTCAGAAATACCCGGAGGTCATCCGGCAGCAACGATTGCTCACGCTTCGTGTTCATAATGGTCAGGGCCTGACAATTTATCGTCTATTTCTGCAAGGATAACATCAAGCCACGTTCGATCTGCGCTTATGCAAACGGGGTCATTGAGCTGCCCGTTTTCATCGGCTGTGATGATCGGCCTGGGCATGCGCTACGTACCGCTGGACAGCGTCGGAATGTGTATTCCCAGCAGCGCAGAGGCCTGAAAGGATGGTATTTAAGTCACTGGCCATGCCATGGCACACCGACTTCCCGGAGCGAATCCGTGCTTGCACTCCTCGCTCAATATCGCCGCCAGCCTCTGATCCAGGTCTATGGCGGCTTTGGCCTGAAAGCCTACGCGGGCATAAAAGGGTGCATTCCATGGCACATGCTTGAATGTCGTCAGCGTCACGAAACTGAGTCTGTTTGAGCGGGCATAATCCTTCGCTGCCTCAATCAGACGCCGCCCTATGCCTTGTCCTTGCATCGATTGCATCACTGATAATTCATGGATGTGAAGGTCACTACAGTCGCGCTCAGCGCTGAGAAATCCTTGCGGTCGATTTTCGGCATCAAGGGCGACCCAGCAGGTCGACAGCGCAATGAGTTGGCGATGACGCTCAACGGACATCGGAGGCGACTCAGCCAGCCAGCTCAACGCCTCAATCATGCGAAATGCTTGAGCCGCGGAGGCTTCAATGGCGGGCAGGCGTTGTGCATCCTGCGGTACAGCAAGGCGGATAATCGCAGGCATGTGTCGCCTTTGGTGATATGAGTGAGTTTTTCGCTACCTGGCAGGCGTAGCACGTGGCGCAGTTCGTGCACCTGATGCGCAGTTTGCCGACGGGATCAAAAACGATCCACTGCTGCCCTTTGGACACCCGGGTTAACGAAGCTGCTCAACGCAGCGTCACTCGTTTCGCGGAACAACCTTGGTGTCAGGCCGAACGCAACCTTGAATGCCCGGCTGAAATGGGAGCTGCTGACAAAACCCCAAGACAACGCCACCTCGGTGATGGACCGATGACTCAGGTCGGGGTTGCGAAGGTCTTCGGCGCACCGCGTCAGCCGCCTGTGCCAGATGTACTCGCTCAGGCTACACCTCAGGTCTTCTTCGAACAGACGGTGCAGTGTGCGCGTTGAGCACCCTTGCGCCGCGGCGATGCGGTCGATGGTCAGGTCTGTGTCAGCCAGGCGGTCCTCGATGAAGCCTTTGATGCGGTGCTTTTTAAAGTAGCGAAAATCGTGTTCCAGCTTCGGTGCCGCCGCTCGGTTTTCCAACAGGTTTGCAACCAGCGCCGTAATGCTTTGCCCCACACAATGAGCGGAGCGGGCGTTAAGCAAGGGATATTGGCCATACGCGTCGGTGATCAGGTGGTGCAACATTTTGCCCAGGCCTTCGCGATTGTTCAGGTGCAGTTGCGACGGCAACGCGGCGTCGCCGATCAACCCCTCGCACAGCAGCATCAGGTATTCACAGCCGTTGGGGCTGGTGACCTCGAACGGCTTGCCGCTGTCGATCAACATCAGTTCGTCTGCGCACACGCTGTGGGAGCGGTTGCCCTGGCTGAAATGGCTGATGCCACGCATCTGCAGAATCAATAGCCAAGGTGCATCGTGTTGGCTGGCCGTGGCGCTGAGGCTGCGGGTAAATCGATGGGGGGTGCTGACCATTCGGCAGAAATGCATGTCGCCAAGTTCGCCGTATTCCAAACGCCCGGCAAACGGCGCGCCTTCCAATGACTGGAAACGGGTGGACTCCAGGCGGCGGAGCTTTTCCGGTGTTTTGCCCACATGCACACTCATGAGCTCTTGCCATTTCATCAACCGATCCGTCAGTGCGAACTGATCGGTACTCACGCAGGCCAATGTCCCCATGACACCCTCCTCTCTTCTTGTAGGGAAGCTGACGGCTTCCTGCCCTCAGCCTACCACTGTTAAAACGGGTACTGCTGCCTTCCTGCACGCCAGGTGACCCAATGCGCGCGGGTGAACTCATCCAGCGCGTAGTGCCCGTTGAACCGCCCCAGGCCCGAGTTTTTCTCGCCTCCAAACGGGGCGTTGGGCTGGTCGTCGACGGTGATGTCGTTAATGTGGGTCATGCCGGCCACGATCTGCCTGGCAAAACCGAGCCCGCGCGCCATGTCTTGGGTAAACACGGCGCTTGATAGCCCGTAGTCTCCCGCATTGGCCAGCTCCAGTGCATGCCGTTCATCTTGGGCAACCACCAAGGGCAGGATCGGACCAAAGGTCTCCTCGGCGGCCAGTTCGTGGGAGGGCGGCACCTGGCCAAAGACATGCGGGGGGAGCAACAAACCCGCAGCCGGCCCACCGGCAATCTGTTGCAACCCGGCCGCAGTGGCGCGCTCGACTTTGCCCAGCAACCCCCGCAACTGCTGTTCGTTGATTACAGGGCCAATCACCGTGTCTGGGTCATTGGGGTCGCCGACTTTCAGGTTGCCGACCCGCTCGGCCACCAATTCAGCAAAACGCGCATAAACGCTGCGGTCGACAATGATGCGATTGACGCTCATGCAAATCTGCCCTTGATGCAGGAACCGCCCCACCACGGCCGCGTGCGCCGCCTGCTCGACGTCGGCATCGTCCAGCACGACCAGGGGGCTGTTACCGCCCAGCTCCAACGCCACGCGCTTGATGAACGCCCCGCCCGTGGCAGCTCGCCCAACGCTGCGCCCGACTTCAGTGGAACCTGTGAAAGAAATGAAGCGCGGCACGGGGTGCTCGACAAAGGCATCACCGATTTCGGAACCAGCACCCACCACCACATTCAGAACGCCGGCAGGGAAACCTGCCTCTTCAAACAAATGGGCGATGAGCAACCCGCCCGTGACGGCCGTGTCGCTGGCAGGCTTGAGCACCACGGTATTGCCCAGGGCGATGGCAGGCACCACCGAACGCATGCTCAGGTAGAGCGGGAAATTCCACGGGCTGATCACCCCGACAACGCCCAACGGCTCACGAAACACAAAACTCTGCTCGCCAGGCTTATGGCTAGTGAGGATGCGCCCCTCGACTTGAAACGGCATGGCCGCGCATTCACGGGTTAGGTTGGCCGTGTTGGCACACTCAAAGCCGGCTTTGATTCGCGTGCTGCCCGATTCGCGGATGAGCCAGGCGGTGATCTCTTCGCTTCTGCGCTCGATGATCGTTGCCAGCCGGTTCAGCAACGCTGTTTTCTGCGTCGCCGGGCACGTGGCCCATTGCACCTGGGCCTGCTCTGCCGCACGGTACGCCTGGTCGACATCGGCAACGCTGGCCATGGCCATTTCGAGCAGCGGTTGCCCGGTGTACGGATCTCGGTCATCCAGCCTGCGGCTGGACCTGCCTGCCTGCCAGCGACCATTGATGTATTGATCGCCACTTAGTGCGTAGGACGAAACCGGTTGTGGTGCATTCATCTTGACCTCAGCTAAAAGGGGGAACCCAAGGGGCTGCACGCCGGCCTGTGCAATACAGGCGGCACACGGTGTTGTTGCTCGATTGAACGGCCTGATTAATCGGCCGGGGCCCAGCAGCCATGCAGCGACATGCGGATGCGCAGCGGCAGCTTGATGCGCGCGACGGGGCCGTCGGGCATGTGTTGGCTATCGAGCACCACCAGTTCGGTGGTGCAGTCGCCGATGTGGTTCAGCAACGCAATCACGTAACCATCGCCTTCCGGGGCATCGGCGCAACGGGGCACGAAAATGGGTTCCTGGAAACACTCGCTGTCACCGGCAAACCAACCTTCACTGTGCCCAGTACGGACATTCAGCCGGGCCAGCACATTGAAGAACTGAAAAGGCATCGGCCCGTTGGCCGGGTTGTAGGGCCTTTGCGGATCGAAGGCGATCACAAACCCATGCTCATACGGGCGCCCGATGTAACGGTCATCGCAGCGGGGGAACTCACAGGGCCATTCACTCAACGCGCAGGGCTCTACCGTGTTGCTCGCCGCGCTCAGGTCGAACGTCCAGCGCATCATCTGCGAGCTCAACGTTTCCGGTGATGGGACAAACCCGTCCGCCTGAGGGAAAAAATAGAAAATGTTGCCGCAGGTAACGGGCATGTCGACGTGAATCAGCCCGTGCGCCTCAAAGGCATTGAGCGTATGGCCCTGGAAACCATTGGCCGGGCCTTTGAACCAGCGCACCTCATCGCTTGCGCCACGCCGGGGCACCACGGCGAACAGTTGAGGCAGGTCGGGCTGCCATTCAAAGTGCGGGCCTGCGCGCTTCATACGCTCAACATCGACGGTCAACGGTATCAGGGGGAAGATCACGTGGTGTTCGGTGACCGCAAAGTCGTGGACCATGGCAGCGTAAGGTGCCTGGAACCATATTTCGTGCAGCAACTGGCCTGTTGCAGAGATCTCGAAGTAAGCCAGGTCGGGCGTGCCATCGCCCTTGGCTTCATAACTGAACGCCAGCAAGTTGCCCGTGGCGGGATCAATCTTGGGGTGCGCCGTGAAGGTGTGCGATTTAATTTGCCCGTCAAAGTCATGCACGCCCAGGGTCTCAAGAGTTTGCGGGTGAAGTGCGTAGGGCAATGCATCTTCTTTCATGGCCAGCAATACACCGTTGTGCTTGAGCACGGTGGTATTGGCCGTGGTGTTGTTGGCAGCCGCCTTGGGGTCGTTGGTGTGAACGTTGCGGTAAAGACCATTGAGCGATCGCCCTTCGCGCCGTTGCGCCATCAACCGGGCCGTTTTCACGTAGCGACGACGTAACGAAACGGTGCCGTTCTCAAAAAAGAACGCGCTGACCATTCCGTCCCCATTGAAGAAAATATCGTGCCCCAGCATGGGTGGATATTGAGGGTCGGGAGAAACTTGGTAGAACGCACCGCTGATCGCCGCGGGCAACGTGCCCTCCACCACCAGATCAAAAACGTCAGCCTCGACGCGACTGGGGCTATACAACGATCCAGCGAACTCGGGGAGTTGCGGAAATGGGCGTGTCATCAGGCACCTCTATTCATTATTTTTTCTGGATGTGTTCAGACGCTCAGGGCCATGGCAGCCCTGTGCTCAATCCCACGTTTGAAAGAGGCCACCACGGTGATCGCCGTGATCAGCGCGATCACGTAGGCACCCGCGGCCAGCCAGCCCACCGCGCGAAAATCCCCTTGGCCCACCACCATCGCTGCCGCGAACGGCCCCAGGCCCTGGCCGACGAAAATCGCCGCATTACCAAGCCCCGCCAAACGACCACTGGGGTCGAGTTCCGCCGCCATCGACAGCAGGTATGGCAGGCAAAAAAACCAGACCAGATGAATCAGCCCCGCAGTGATGGCGAACGCCAACGCACTGGTGCCATACACCATCATCAGCGTGGCAATGAGCGCGGTACCAAAGCCAAGCAGTTGCGGCAGCAATAGCCCGAACCGGCGCTTGATCAGCCCTGCCAGGCCAGCCCCGACGGCACCGGCCAACACGCTGGCGCCCAGGATTGCGCCGATCTGCTCGGTCGCCAAGCCGATGCTTTTGCCAATGCGCTCCTGGTACACCCACAACGCCGAATGCCCGAAAAACAGTAACGCGAACAGGCCAATCAGCAGCATTGAGGTCAGGCCCAGCGGGGTAGCGAGTTGCTGCTCACCCTGCATGACCCCGACGTACCGCGGCGGCACTTGGCGAACACCGTACGCGGCAACGGCGCTGGCGGCCCCCAGCAGCCAGAAGCACGAAGCAACCCCGCCATGGCCCAGAATCAAAGGCATGCTGGACACCAGGATCACGCCCCATAGCAGGTTGGCGATGTTGATGACGGCAAACGTGCTGTCCTTCGATGACCTGAGCGCCGCACTGGCATACACCACCGCCATGACTGCGCCACCGCCCAGGCCTGCGAACAAGCGCAGCACCACCAGTTGCCCGAAGGTTGCGGCATAGCTGCTGGCGATCGTGCTGATGATCACCAGCCCCATCGCAACCAGGGCATAGCGCTGTCGATTAATACGCGGCATCAACAAAGCGCTCGCGCCACAGGCGATCGCCATGGCAATCAATTCGGCGGCAAAAATGGGCCCGACCTGGTTCAACGAGAGGCCCAACTGATCGACGAAGGCCCCTCCCAGCATCGGCTGAACCTGCAACGTGCCCAGTGAAACCACCATCATCAGGCACAGCGAAAACAACGTACGCCGGCTATCCACATGTTCAAGTGTTGGCATGGCTGCGATACCTCAGGTACTTCAAAGGGCGTGCGCGAAACGCACTTGCACGGAGAACTCGTTTTTGGCGCGATTTTCCACGGCGGACTCGTGGTACACGTTGAACCAGAACCCTTGCCCGTCGCTGATCTTCCAAAACAACCCCGGGCCGAGTCCCAGTACGCGCTCGCGCGAGTCCTCCAAGCGGTGACCGTTGATTTGGTCATCGGAGATCTGTTTGAAGTAGTAGCCGTTCAGCCCTACCGAAACTTTGGGTAACACCTCATACGAGGCCGTGAAGTTGGCCCACGCCGCCTGTCCCGCCTGGGTGTCATCCACCGCCAGGCCCCGGTAGTCGAGTGGTGCACTACTGGCTGGTTTGTCGTTTCGAAAGTTGTAGAGGTAGTGGAGGCGCCAACTGACTTCCCAGCGGGGCGCGGGCATCAACGTAGCGGCCCAGTAGGGGTTGATGGAGTAGAAGTGCGAGCCGGGGTTGAAGTCTTTGTGTTCGTCGTATTTGCCGGTTGGTACGATCACGTCCATGGCGAAGCGTTGGACGTACACCGGTCGGCCGTGCGCGTCGACCACCGGGTCGAATTGAAGCTGAGGCCCGGCGACGACATCGCCTAGGCCCGTGCCATTGTCTTTGAGTTGGGCGCCGGCAGGCCCAAAATTCCCGTCCAGCGAGACGATGGGCACAATCAGGCTCCAGCCCAGGTGCGCGCCCATGCCAATGCTCTGCGGCGAGTAATAGCTGAACTGGTTCAGAAGCGTGGTGACCGAGAGTTTCGGGTCGTCGAGCGCAGGGTTCTGGCGGCCTTTGGCCCCTAGAAACGACTGCGCCGAATCGTACTTGAGGTACATCAGATGGCTCAGGCCTGGCGGCCCGGCAAACCCATCGTAGAAGCTGGTGCCCCCCAGGTTGATACCGGCCGGCTCATTGACCGAGGGTGTCACCGCATACACAGAACTCGTTGAAACGCCGAGCAACGCCAGCGCAATGCACGTGTGGGCAAATGGTCTTTTCATGGTGAGCTCTATTGTTTGAATTATGAGCGATGGAGCGCGCAGCCCCGATGCCCTTCAACTGTATGCAGTCCAAGGGGCGGGGTCTTTCACCAGCGAGACAGGCTTGACTGAACGCGACAACGCGGGGGCGCGCTGACGGTGGGGGGGGGTGGCTATTGGGGTTCGATCAGCAACTGCTCGAGGCAGCGCACGCAAGGCATCGCGCTCATCGCCGCTCAAGTGTTGCGTCAACACCTGCTCGACGCTGTCCACGCGTGGCTTCAACACCTGCAGTTGGGCCCGCCCCTGCTCCGTCAGGTACAGTGCATTGCGCCGCTTGTCGTGCGGGTCGGCCACCCGCTCCAGCATGCCGTTGCGGACCATGCGTGCGGCCAACTCGGCGATGGTGGAGCGGTCCAGGTCGAGTTCATCACCCAACTCGCGCTGGCTGACGCCGGGGCGTTGCTCCAGCACGAACAGCACGGCGTACTGCACGCTGGTCACGTCGGTGGACACTTCCTTAAGCCAAATGGCCACGTGACGTTGTTGTGCCCGGCGTATCAGGCTACCGGTATGCACGAGAATCCTGGGGTGGGCGTCGACCGACACGATGGGGAGCCTTCTATTGCGCAATAAAAACCGGCTGCAAGAATGCCTCCAGCTCACGGTATCCGTCCAGTGGCAGAACGTGGGCAATGTACTGGTCTGGCCGCACCAGCACCATCACGCCTTGCTGGGCATCGATGCCGCGCTGCTGGTAAATGCTGGACGCGGGGTCAACGGCAAAGGCTTTCTCGTAGTCGATCAGGCCGAAGCAGCCCTTGCGGGGCAACAACAACCCCGGTAACTGCTCAACCTTGAGCTCACGGTGCGGTTGCTGGTACACGGCGCGCACATCGAGCACGCTGTCCAGGTCTGCGCCGGGGGCGGTGAACCTGCGCACCGGCGAGGCCGGATCGTGTTCCAGGTAGTGGCACAAAGCGTTCAGTGCCTGGCCCGACGCATCGGCAAACGCATATAACCGCCAGCGGCCATCAGCGGTGGCGGCGTGCCCAAGGTGCATCGGGCGCCCGTCAGCCAGGCGGATGACCGGTGCGGAATGTAAGCGTGTACCAATGACCAGCCCACGGGCAAGGCCCTGCCAGGTGCCCTGCCCCGTCAGTGGCCCTGGCGGGTAATGGGTGGCAACCCCAGCGGTGTAGCGCCCTGCCTTTACGAAGTAGGCCTGCAACTCGGCCGGATCCACCCCACCGGCAGCCGGGTTCAAGGGGTCTTTGGGCCGCGCGCCCATCATCGCCGACCACTCCTTGTCGAAGCCAATCAGCGTTTGCGCCACCGGCTGACGTTCTTGCGAATAGCTGGCCAGAAGGCTCGACGGGCTGCGGCCTTGCAGCACGGCCGCCAGCTTCCAGCCCAGGTTGAAGGCGTCCTGCATCGAAACATTCATCCCCTGCCCGGCCTTGGCACTGTGGGTATGGCATGCGTCGCCGGCGATGAATACCCGAGGTTCGCGCGCCGCCCCTGCGCCATCCACCGCATCATCAAAGCGATCAGTCAGGCGCTGGCCAACCTCATACACCGAGCACCAGGCGATGCTTTTCACGTCCAGCGCATAGGGGTGCAAAATCCGTTGCGCGGCGGCGATCAGTTGCTCGGGGCGGGTCGCCTTGATGGCCGTGCGGTTGTGCTCAGTCACCTCCCCCAAGTCGACGTACATGCGAACCAGGTGCCCGCCCTCCCTTGGAATGATGATCATGTTGCCCGCCGAAGCGGACTGGATGGCCACCTTGAGGCGGATGTCCGGGAAATCCGTCACCGCCAACACGTCCATCACGCCCCAGGCGTGGTTGGCCGCGTCCCCCCGCAGTTGCTGGCCGATGGCAGCGCGCACCTTGCTGCGCGCGCCGTCACAGCCCACCAGGTAGCGCGCACGCACCTGCACCGCCTGCCCGCCGTCGGCGTGGGTGAGCGTCGCCAGCACAGGGTGCGTGGGATGGCTGTCACGGGCAACGTCGGTCAGTTCCAGGTTGTAATCAGGCGCCAAGCGCTGCGGTGATTTGAGCATGCTGTCGAGCAGGTAGTCCTGGATGCGGGCCTGGTTAACGATGACATGGGGGAACTCCGACAAGCCCTCCTCGGTGTCTTGCACACGCCCCGTGCGATGAATGCCTTGGCGAGCGTCTGCCTGGGGTCGCCAAAACGCGGTTTCATTGACCCAATAGGCTTCGCGCAGCAGTTTTTCCGCCAGCCCAAAGGCGTTGAACATTTCGACGGTGCGGCAAGCGATCCCGTCGGCCTGGCCCAATTGCAGCCGCCCGCCACGGCGTTCGACCACCCGCGTGAGGATGTTCGGGAAGCACGCCAGTTGCGCGGCCAAAACCAGACCGGCCGGGCCACTGCCCACGATTAATACATCCACTGCATCTGGCTGTATCGGGAGTTGGGTTTGGCCTGCAGGGTGAAGCTCTGGGTCCCCCGCTTGAAAGCCGTTGAGGTGAAATTGCATGGGCAGTGTCCTTGTTGTTTTTGATGAAATGCGATGCCCATTACAATATGCTCAGTATACAAACTATTTCAAGCCCCCACTCTGCTACCGCTTGGCGCAGCGTTTGCCAGGCAAGCAATTCGGGGGAACGGGAGCGGCGCCGACGACATCGAATGCACCACGCCTGCAGGGGCCGCTTCGCAGCCTTGGGCTGCAGCCAGGAAGGCTATTAACCCAGGCGCATCGACAAGCGGATTTATGCGCAAAGCATTCCCCGTCATGCGCCTGAAGTACCGCGCTGACCTGTTCGCGGATAAATCCGCTCCTACAAAATGGGGCACTTCGCCTTATCAATAAGAAACTATCGCGGGCAGGCTCGACACGTGCCGTACCTGATCAGGAATTCTTATACAACGCCGCGCTTACCCCTCTCAGGGCAAGGCATCTTTGGCTATTGCGGGGCGGTTACCGGGTAAAGCTTCAAGCCTGTGGGAGCAAAGTCGCCCCCAATTCGTGCGCAAGCCAGTCAATCAATGCGCGCACTGACGCACGATCGTCTCCCCGGTGCTGCCTGAACACCGATATCGCCTCCGGCAAGGGTACGCTTTCTGCGCAAGGCCTAATCAGCGCCTTGGTTTCGATAAGGCGCTGTGCCGTTCGGTGCCAACCCAGCGCGATGCCATGCCCTTCAACAGCCGCCTGGAGCATCAAGGGGTAACTATCGAACAGGGTTACCCGGGGGTAACTGTCTAGATTCTCGCCAAAGACTTGCAGCCAGGTGTCCCATTCCATCGCGTGCGGGGGTGTGCCCCGGTGATGTAACAGCATGTGGGAACGCAGTTGGCCGATCCCGATGGGCTTTCGCACGCGCAGGTAATCAGGGCTGCACACCGGAAATACCTCATCACTGGCGGTCAATGCCAGGCGGTGCGAGCCGCTGGGGCGGCCGGTGCTTTGCAACGCCACGTCGAAAGGGTCGTTGAGTTCGGCCAACGGTCTGGTAGACGTCGCAACCTGGATCTCGATCTGTGGATGTAGCTGATGGAACGTCGAAAGGCGCGGCATTAGCCAATAGAACGCTTCGCACAACTGACAGAGTAAAACCAGGCGATGTGTACGCGGCGTTTCACGCAGCTTGCTGGCGCTGGCACTGATGCTCTGCAATGCCGCACTGATCACAAGCCCTAGATTGCGCCCCTCCGGCGTCAGGAAGACCGCACGGTTACGGCGACAAAAAAGCTTAACGCCCAGGTCTTCTTCAAGCCCACGAATCTGCCGACTGATGGCTGCTTGAGTGATGTGCAATTCGTCGGCAGCCTTTGAAAAGCTTTGCAGCCGAGCCGCTGCTTCGAAGGGCAGCAAGCTGGCCAGCGGGGGCAATGACTTCCCTAGTGTATTCATAATCAGAGGTTATGCATTCCGGACCGAGAACTCGTTTGTAGCATATCGCGGGCGCTGTGCAACATAGGCCAACTCAACTGCGAACGAGCCTGATGGCCATGATCAACTCAAACCGTGTCGCAGGGCTTGCCCTGGCCGTGATTGCTACGCTGAGCTGGGCCCTGAATTTTATCGCCCCCTATGTCACAGGCGCCTACAGCATTTATGACTTGATGGTGATCCGGTTCCTGGTCGCAGGCGCGCTGGGTGCAGGCATCCTGGTGATCGGTCGCGTCCAGCTCAGGTCCTTAAGTGGCCATCAGCAGCTGCTTGGCGCGAGCCTGGGGTTGGTCGGATACCTCGGTTACAGCGCCTGCATAGCTGCAGGTGTGATGTTCGGGGGGCCGGTGCTGACGCCAGCGTTTATCGGCATGGTGCCGGTCTTGTTGGCGCTGTTGAGCAACACCCTGAGCCACACGGTTGCGTGGCGCAGGTTGACGATACCGCTGATGTTGTTGACGCTCGGGCTGGTGCTCTCGAACATCAGTAGCCTCCACGCACCTGCCGTGAACCAACGGTCATGGCCGGTGGCGCTGGTGCTTTCAGTCAGCGCGGTGGGCTTGTGGCTAGTATTCAGCGTGTTGAACCAGCGGGCCTTGAAGACACTGCCTGACAATGCGTCAGGGGTATGGACTGGCCTGATGATCACAGGTGCCGGCATGGGCGCCGTGTGCCTTATCCCTGTTCTGCTTGGGCTTGACCTTATCAAGCTTGCAACCCTGGGTTTTAGTGTGCGCGCTGCGGGGCACCTGTACGCCTGGGGGCTGCTGATTGGGGTGATGTGCTCATGCGTCGCAGCCTGGGCATGGAATGCAGCGTCTGAGCGCCTGCCCATGGTGCTTTCCGGCCAGCTCATCGCCCTTGAGTCGCTGTTTGCGACGTTGTTCGGCTTGTTGTTTCAACGTCGCCTGCCAACGCCGTTGGAAGCGGCTGGCATGGCTGCGGTGCTGTTGGGTGTGGTCATGGCCGTTCGCGCCATTGTGACGTCATCGCCAGAGGGGCAAGCCAAGCGTGAGCCTACACGGCGCTATCATCCACCACCGCAGGCGTCGCCGCCGCCCCCGCCAACAGGCCGCCGTCAATGTTGAATTCACTGCCGGTCACGTAGGTTGCCTCTTCGCAGGCAAGCAACAGGGCCACGGCCGCGACCTCCTCGGGCATGCCAAAGCGCCTGAGCGGCGTGTCTTGGACCAGGGCGGCCATCCGCTCGTCACGGCCGGCATCGGTACCCAGCATGGGTTCCCACATGGGCGTGAGGATGGCGGCCGGGTGAATCGAGTTACAGCGTACTTTCAGCCCTTGTTCGGCGCAGTAGAGCGCCACCGTCTTGGTGTGATTGCGCACCGCCGCCTTGGACGACGCATACGCTGCGGCGCCGGGGATACCGACCAGGCCGGAGCGAGACGAGATGTTGATGATTGAGCCCGTGCCTGTTTGGCGCATGGCGCGGATGGCGTACTTGCAGCCCAGGAAAACACCATCCAGGTTGGTGCGATGCACCGCGTGCCAGTCCTCCAGGCGCGCATGCTCCGGATCGTGCGGCACGGCGCCTTGCTCAAAACCGGTGATGCCGGCGTTGTTCACCACGACATCCAAACGCCCGCGCAACGCCAGAACCTGCTGCGTCACGCACTGCCAATCGCCCTCGCTGCGCACATCCAGGCGCAGATAACCGGCGTGCTCACCCAGTGAGCCTGCCAGCGCGGTGCCGAGCGCGTCGTTGATATCGGTGACGTACACAAAGCAGCCTTCTTGCACGAAGCGTCGTGCAATCGCGGCGCCAATGCCTTGCGCCGCCCCTGTCACCAAGGCGACCTTGGCCGTGAGTTTTTTATTGTCCATAATCGTGATGCCCTCCAGGTGAAGCCGATGCAAAGACTAAAAAAACAGATATGCCCTGTTTCAAAAAATACCTGATGCAGTGCGCCTTGAGTATTCTGTTTTCCATTACCTGCTGACACAAGGAACCTGTCACATGCCCACCCTGCACCTCATGTGCGGCAAAATCGCCTCCGGGAAATCGACCCGGGCAACGTCATTGGCGGGCGAGCATTCTGCGCTGTTGCTGAGCGAGGATTACTGGCTGGCGAGGCTGTACCCGGACCAGATCAAATCCGTCGGAGACTACGTTCGGTTTGCCCATCGAATTCGCGAGGTGCTGGGCCCGTTAGTCATCGACCTACTGGCCGCGGGTAACAACGTAGTACTGGACTTTCCCGCCAATACCCCGGCTGATCGCCAGTGGCTGAGTGGCTTGGCGCAAGCCGCCAAGGTGCCCCACCGCCTGCACTACCTCCAGATCGACGATGACACCTGCCGTGGCCGGTTGCATGCGCGAAACCTGCGTGGCGAGCATGACTTCGCGGCAACCGAGGCCGAATTCGATTTGATCACGAGTTACTTTCAAGCTCCGCAGGCCGATGAGGGGCTTGATGTTGTGGTCTACCGGCTGTAGGCCTTGCTTCAAAAGCCTTCAGGGTAAACCCTGGCGCCCACCTGGCGGGCTGTTGCCTACCAACGTTTCCACCAAGGTTTGCGCGGCAACGGCTGCTCATGAAGGCGCAAATACCAGGTCGTGGGCTTGAGGCTGCACTCCCACGGGCAAATGCCCAGGTATTCGTTCAACGCTTCATAACTCAAGCGGCTGGTCAGGCCCAGTTCCGGCACTTGCTGCTCACGGTCGCCCAGGTAGTAGATTTTTTGCCACTGCTCTTCGGGGCAATCATCTTCCTCAAAGTAAAATTGCGCGGACTCCCAGCGCTCTTCGAACGGTTTCAAGGGCCCGAACTGCTGCACCGGGCTGTCGAACAGATGCAGTCGCGAACGCGTCAGCACCCCATTCTCGATAAAGGCATAGCCGTAGGTACCTCCCGAATCGTATTGGCAAAACGGGATAATGAGGGCCGGCGAGCCAAGCGTTTCATGCAACTCGCTCGCCAGGTAGTGCGGGTTCTCCAATATCGGCATGGTCAGGGCGCCGCTGCTGATCACCCAAATATCGCCATATTGCTCCACCACCACATCATTGGGCTGACGAGTATCGAAGCGTGGGGGGCGCTGTGCGAGGACTTCTGCACGCTTGTTGAAGAGACGGGCGACCACCTGCGGCACATCGAAGTCTTGGCGTTGGGTACGGAATGCAATTGCCGCTTGCGAAACGCCCACGTGGTTATCCTTACTGATGGGTTTTTGAAGGCTGCTCGAACGAGCGTATCGGCCCAGATGCCCCAGGCTTGACAGCATGCTTGATGAAAAAAAACTCAGCGAGTGACAAGTCGGTGAATACCAGGGGGGCAGCCGAACCATCGATTACAGGCCTTGTGAAAACTACTGGCGTTACGAAACTGCAGCTGCTCGGCGATCGCAGTGATCGTGGTGTCGCCGTTGCGCAGTAACTGACTTGCCAATTGACGTCGGCAATCATCCAGCAGGTCTCGGAAGCCCGTCGCCTCGTCGTCCAGTCTATTTTGCAAGGTACGGAGCCCAAGGTTGAGTTCCCGCGATGCGGTCACAAGGGACACCTCACTACCGGAGGCCAACCCCACAAAAATGTGGTTCTGGACGACCGGCGAGATTTTTAACTTGCGCCTCGAGAGCTCTTGGTTCGAGTGGTTAAGATGGTACAACTTCAGCGCTTCATTTGCCGTGCCCAACGGGCATAGACAATCGATGCGCCTGAATACGATCTTATTTGATTCACTAGAAAATACGAGATTCGGGCCAAATACCGACTCCAACTGGGCGCGTTCTTCAGGCTCATCATAGGAAAAATAAACAGCCGCCGGTATGGGCTTCTCCCACGGGAGCAGCCAGTGCGTTAACCCGACAAACGTCGAAAGGCAGCAGTCGATGTATTGCCTGCTCACCCCAAGCGATTCGATACGAAGAAAATTTACCGTCACTGCCTCAGCGCCCTCACTTATCGAAATCGGTGCCCCGTCGGACAATAACACCGAGTAGTGCGCTGCCGTTTTAATCGCTTCACCCAAGGTGGCGCTGGACATGATCGCGTAGAGCTGCGAGTTGAGTTGGCTTGGCCTGAACATGGCGTAAGACCGCAAGCCTACATTCAGATCTCCAGTTTCTGATGCGAGAAGCCGCACATATCCAGAGGCTTCGAGTATATCTACACCTTGGCCGGACTCTACAACTTTCGCCATCGTGGAGTGCAACTTGCTGAGCGCCGCCGAAGGGGCTTGCACGTTCATGGATAAGCGCAAGATCACTTGAGCACAAGAGGCAGCGAGCGTGGGCATAACGAGTTCTCAAGAGTTGCGATATCGTTTCAGCATGCCAAATACCCGACGTTATGCCAAGCCCCTGCCAAGCTGCAGGCTGTGCTGAAAAAGCGCAACGCCCCCGGATCAAACAGTCGCTTCACGGCGCGCGACCACGGGTGCAGCCCAGTAAAATCGGGGGCAAGGCCTGATCCGAAGTGGGTTTGCCCGCCACTTGCGCCCTATCAGCAAGGCCAATTTATTAGCGTGCTTTGTATGTCCGGACATTGAAATTTTCATGCACGGAAACTCTAAATAAACGAGCGATTGTGATGAAATGTAAATGTAATCGCCTGCATCTATTCTGCCTGCCAACCCATAAAGGCCTTCCGCCATCAGACCCTGCCCGCGGTAAAAACAGAACACTACTATTGCTCTGAACCACGCCCAAAAAAACGCAACAAGGGCGAATACCTATCTGCACGCAAGCACCCAGAAAATAATATTGCCATAGGGCGCAAGGAAACAAACCATGGACTGCCACCACCGCACCAACACAGCACATAAAACTCTAAATCCGGAACACACCAATGTCATTGAGATCTTTTTCCATTACCACTAGAACCGTGGGATGCTTCACCTCGATCATCTTACTGATAATAGCTTTTGGCATTTTCAGCATGGTCGAGCTTCACCACATCCGAGCCCAAAGCCTCATCATCGAAAACGACGCACTTCCTGGTATTGCGTTGGGTGATGATATTGCGCTTACATTCGCGAACACGCGGATTACCGCCGTCAAAATCATGAGCTCCGCGAGCGTCGATGGGCAGTCGATGGAAACCGAACTACTCGCCAGGGAAGGAAAGTTCCATGAAGCCGTCACCGCGTACATGCCTCTTGTCAACTCAGACGCTGAAAAAGCAATCCTTAGCGACATCGATGAAACCTATCTCGCTTACATTCGAACTTTGCGCAACTACATGGCACCAACCGTTACAACGCAGGCGCTTACGCCCAAGGAGAAAATGGCGTCAATGACCCCCATCGCGGCGAAAATGACCGAGTTCCTGAAAAACATCGAAACCAACAACGATGCTGCACAGACCCACGCAAGCCAAGAAGCCAGCAGCGCTTACAGCATGACCCTGACCGTGACGATTATTGTCCTTATCGCCCTGATCGCGCTGACCGGGGCGGCCGCCTGGCTATTGATTCGAAGCATAGCGGTGCCCCTTTCTACCGCACTGGAGGTGTCCGAAGCGATCGCCGGTGGCGATCTGCGGGCCCTAGTCATCGACACCACCGGCAACGATGAGCCGGCGCAGCTCCTACAGTCGATGGAACGCATGCGCTCCAATCTTCAATCGATCCTTTGGAACGTACGCAATGCATCGGACTTGTTGTCAGCCTCGGCAGAATCCATGCGCGTGGTTGCCCAGGAAAATAGCGACGATATACAGCATCAGAATCAGGAAATCGAAATGGCAGCGACAGCAGTGACCGAGATGAGTCAGGCCGTCGATGAGGTCGCACGCAACGCCGAGTCGACGTCATTGGAGTCAAAGGCGTCTGCGGCAATGGCAAAAACGGGCCAGTCGGAGCTGGATAAGACCATCAATTCGATTGACGGGCTTTCGAACGAGGTCAATCGCGCATCCTCTGAAGCCAATCAACTTGCCGTCAGAAGCCAGGACATCACTCGGGTCCTTGAGGTCATCCGTTCGGTATCGGAACAAACGAATCTGCTGGCGTTAAACGCCGCGATCGAAGCTGCCCGGGCGGGAGAGGCAGGTCGAGGTTTCGCCGTGGTCGCCGACGAGGTCCGTGGCCTCGCGCATCGAACCAGCGAGTCCACGCGTGAAATCGAAACAATGATTGACGACATCCGAGCCGGCACGCAGAACACTGTCTGCGCGTTGAAAGCCAGTAATCAGCAAGCCACCCACACCAAATTGCAAGCAGAAAGTGCTGGTGACGCCCTTCGCCAAATTCAAGTGGCTGTCAACCTCATTGAAGAACGCAATATCATCATCGCAAGTGCCTCTGAGCAGCAAGCTCAAGTGGCGCGAGAAGTGGATCAAAACCTGTTGCGTATTCGAGAACTATCAGGCCTATCAGCGGCAAGGGGTCAGCAGACCAGCGAGTCGAGCGTAGAGCTGTCCAACTTATCACAACGACTGAATGGTCTAGTGACCAAGTTTAATCTTTGACGCGCCGACAATCCAAGATCTTGAGAAGTGCTCGACCTGTTGACTTGTACTTTCTCGAAGAGGAGTTTTTATGATCCCGTATGAAGCAAAACCCACTCCCGTGCATAAAACCATCGTCGGCGAAAAAATCATCGCTGCGATCCGGATCTTGATACGTGCCGCAACCACAGGGGAGTCAGATGCTGAACCCGTCGCTGCATTCCTATTGGCGTGGCACGACCCCATTGTTTACGGTGGTTTCAGCATTCAAGATTTATGGGGAATGGAAGAATCAGCACGCAACGCTGCAGCGATACTATTCGCCTGGATCAGTGATAACAGAGCCACGCCTCAAGACTTAGAGCTTGAACTCGTCTTCGAGGCCATCGGCGCGCGCTGGGCAAATTAACAGACTGACACTTTCGAATACAGCCAGAACGTATGAGCAGGAACCCCATGAACGAACTCGACATTCACACGGCAAGGCTGCAAGCCCTGATAGATGGCATGAGCCACTGCATACAACGGCTCTCGGTGAACACCCGGTCAAACAGAGCACTGACAGAGTTCATCGTTGCAACGACCGAACAAATCGACAAAAATATCCAATCGCTTCATGCTTTTCCCGATGCCTGCAACACGGCCCATAATACCCTCTTGCAGATCATCAATTTCACGCGCGCGGTTAGCATTCTGCTTTCAGTCAGCAACAATCAAATTGCCGAGGTCAACGCGACACTTGAAAGCGCAGTCAACACGGCCACATCGCTAAATTTATCCAGTATCAAGCTCGCCAGCGGTTTGGCTCAGATCAACCAGATCAAAGCCGATATCCACGGTATTCGGGAACTATTGGAAGCGACAGCCCAGCACCAAAAACTGCTGACCAGCATGTACAACTTTCCAACAATAAATGAACTTGTTCATTAAGCCCTGTACGACCGGTATCCCAGTTCGGCCATGCTGCGTTGAAAACAGGGTTCGCAGTGCAGTCCGCCAGCAAAAGCTTCGCTTAATGAAGTTTATGGCGTGGCCGCCCCGCTTGTTCCTGCGCGCCATCAGCAAAAAATGGCGCCCGCAGGCGCCGTAAACACTCAATGATTACCAGCAAAAGCTGTTCACCGCCAATTAGGTGGCCGCTGGGAAGCATTGACTGGGGGCACCTTAGCGCGCCAGGGCTGGGCGCGCTCTAGCTGCGCGGCGAGTGCCAGTAACGTACTTTCCTCGCCAAAGCGCGCCGCGAAATGTGCCCCCATCGGCAGCCGCCCAGCGCTCCAATACAAGGGCACCGACATTGCCGGCTGACCGCTGGCGTTGAACAGCGCAGTGAAAGGCGAGTAACTGTGGAAGCGCTCAATCAGTTCCTCAAGCCCCATGCTGTCGTCTTGCACATCCAGTTCGCCAATGGGAGCGGGCTCGCGCGTCAGGGTCGGGGTCAGGATCAAATCGTAATTTTGCATGAACAACGCCAACTGCCGACCCAAGGCATGAATCCACTCCACCGCCCCCGCATATTGCGCCCCGCTGACGTCGCCCTTGCTACGCAGGATAATCCGCGTCCGGGCTTCCAGTTCTTCAGGCTGTACCGCAAACCCGCGCATCTGGCCCAGTACATCGATATAGTGGCGGGTGCTCGCACCGATGATGGTAAAGACCTGATCGAGAAACTCTGGCAGCACCACCGGCAAGCTGACCGGTTCAACGCGATGCCCCAGTGACTCGCACAACCTGGCAGCCTGGCGCACCGCTTCCAAGCTCTCAGGGGCGGTTTGCCAAGCCCCCAACTGCTCTACCAGCCCAATACGCAGTGGCCGCGGATCACGTTGCACCGCCGTGACATAAGGCTGCGCGTGCATGGGGGCCGCGTAGGGTGCCCCCAGGTCGATACCTGCGGTGGCATCAAGCAACGCCGCACTGTCGCGCACCGATAAGGTGATAGCGTGCGGCGTACCCATCCCCGCCCACCCCTCTCCGACCATCGGGCCCGAAGGCAACAGCCCGCGGCTCGGCTTGAGCCCGAACACCCCACAGCAGGAGGCTGGGACCCGCAATGACCCACCACCGTCATTGCCATGGGCGAACGGTACGACGCGTGCGGCGACCAGTGCCGCTGCCCCACCGCTGGAACCACCGGCACTGTGAGCGAGGTTCCAGGGGTTGCGCGTGGCGCCGAAGCGGTTCGATTCGGTGGAGTAAGAAGTACCGAACTCCGGCGAGGTGCTAGTCCCGACAATCAGGCACCCCGCGCCGCGCAGCCGGGTCACGATTTCAGATTCAAAATCGGCTCGAAAGCCTCCCAGCGACTTCGAGCCATTGGTCATTGCAGCCCCATTGACCGCAGAGAACAGATCTTTGATCAGCGTCGGTACGCCAGTGAAAACACCTTCCCTGCACGTGGGCTCCCGAGCTGCCTGACGCGCCGACTCATAAAGCCGTTCGGCGACCGCATTTAGGTGTGGCTCAACGGACTCAAGACGTTCGATGACCGCTTCAAGTAGTTCGCTGGGCTGTACTTCCCCGCGTTTTACCCACTCTGCCAGACCTACGGCGTCTTCTGTGTCCAACAAGTTCTGGATGCCTTGCATACCCATGCTCCTAGTGCCTTTGAATTACCGATCACTTGATCAAACAACGCAGCCAATGGCTTTGCGTCGCGCGCGCACGCCGACCAGCGCCCAAACCACCGCCGCGGCAAAGCTGGCGACCGCCAACCACTGGATCGAATGGCGCAAGTCACCCGCAAAAGCACCGATCAGTGCTACCACCAAGGGGCTCACGAATTGGCCGAAATACAGAAAGGCAGTGAACCCACCCAACCCGCGCCCCCGGGTTCTGGCAGTCAGTGCATTCATCACGGGCGCCATGGTATTGGGTACCAAAAGCCCGGCACCCAGGCCGTGAATAAGCACCGCCACCACTACCTGGTCGTAGCTTTGCGCGCGCATCAGCAACCACAACCCAAGCCCCAGCGTTGCCAGCAACAGCGCGTTACACCCGACGACTCCGATGCGTCGGCGCAGCAGCGGCCACATCAATGACCCACCCAAGGTTGCCAGCAGGCTCAGCCCTGCCGACAGCCCGATCAACGTACTCGACGTGACGCCCAGGCTAACCAACAGAACGGGGGACTGAATCGGCACGATAAAACTCAACACCATGCCGCTGAGGATCAGCATGTACCCCAGGATCAGTGGCAACACCTCGACACTTCCCGCGCTGGGCTCCTCGAACTGCGGTTGGCCAGCCGCAGGTTCCCACAACACTTTCATCATCACGGGCACCAACAGCAGCGGCAGCAGGTAGAGCAAGAACGGGAGCCGCCAGGAGTGCTCACCCAACGCCCCGCCGACCACAAAAAACACCGCGCCGACCAAGCCGATGGTCACCACTTGGCGGTTGACGTAGCGAAGCCTTTCCTCGCCCCGCCAATAGTCTGCGATCAACGTGGCGCAACAGGTCATCACCGCAGCTTCAGCGCAGCCAAACAGCAGGCGTACGCCTACGATGGCCGGCAGGCTATCAAGCACTGCCGGCACAGCCCCCAGCAGGGCATACAGCAGGGTTGCGATCACCAGCAGTGCCTTGCGGCCAACCCGATCGGCCAACCAACCCGCCAACGGGGCACACAAGGCAATGGCCAGTGCCGGCCCGGTAACGGCCAATGGCACCAGCAAATCCGCCTGAGGATTAAGGGGGCCAAACTCGGCGCCAAGCTTGGGCAGGATGGGCGCAACCATGACCGATCCCATGATGGTGAGGCTGCTGCCGAGCATCAGCACCAGCCCTTCACGTCGCCCACTGGCTTGACGCGGCGAAGACAAGGCCCCTGGTGAAACCGCGTGTGATTGATTCATGGCACCCCCTTAAAAGCTTTGAGAAATACGCAACGCCACGGTGTAGCCCTGCGCACGGTTTTGTGCGTCGAACTCCTTGTAGGCGTGCAGCCACACAGGGGGTAGCCCCGGCTTGAAGTAACTGACCGCAGGGCCAGCCGCCAACACCCGTGCACGGTTACCCGTTTCCAATCCTGGGGCCTGGTCATCGGTGAACTGGCGGTAGTAATAGCCGCCCATGCCCACGGTCCATGGCCCTACGTGCTGGCCCACGGCAAACTCGTGCCGGTACTCAATGCCGTTTTTGTAATCGGTGGCGTTGTTGCGGGTATTGATGTCGGCTTCAAAACTTGAAGACACCTCAAAGCCACTGTCACTGATGTAGGTGGCGTTGAGAATGGGCGAGAAGGTCCAGTGATTCAGGCCCGGCGACACCAAGCGATTCTTATCGTAGTCACCGGTAGGCGCTTGAATTTGAAATTGGGTATTGATGAACAGGTTTGGCGACACGGTCCATTGCAGGATCAACGGCAGAAATTGCACGTCGGCCAAACGGAATGGGTCAGCTTCCAGGCTCAGCGGCCCTGCGGGCGTGGGTACTTTGACTGAAGCGTCCATTTTGAAGAACGGTACGATCACGCCAAACCCATACTGGGCGCCCAGCACCGTGTTATTCGTCATCCGCATGTAAGCGACGCCGATGGACAGCACGTCCAAGGAAAAATGGTTATCGACCGGGTGACCTTCCCGGTCCTTCTGCACATTGGCTGAGTAGAACGCGGTTCGCAGGCCAAGCGTGCCGAAGGGTGTTGCCGGGGGCGAAATCCCTGCACCGAAATCATAAACGCCGACTGCGGTGGTCGGAGAATCGTTCTCCGTACCATGGGCACTGGTGCAAAGGCCTGCCAGCCCCAACGTGATCAACGTCAACTGCCTGATGCTTGAATTGGTTTTGTTCATCGAATGCCCTCCCATCCCGTTGATGTAGGGCCATCCTATGAAGCGCAAGGTGGTGCGCGTTATCCGATTTCAGCAGAGTTCGGCTCGGCGTAACGTTTGCGAAGGGCATTCACCGAAAAGGGTGCGGTAGTCACTGGAAAACCGGCTCAAGTGCCAGAACCCCCAACGGGCGGCGACTTGCTGAACCCCCTGCAACTGAGTGCCCGTTCGCAACTCACGGCGCACCGCATTGAGGCGCAATGCACGCAGATAAGCCACCGGATTAATGCCCAGGGTTTCCTGGAAGCAGTATTGAAGTTTACGGCGACTGGCGCCGATGTGATTGCACAGGTCAAGGATCGACAACGGCTCATCGACATGAGACAGCGCATACTCACGCGCTCGATCGACCATCCGCTTACGCGCCGTAGGGCTCAGTGGCGGCGCGTGGTCCGGTGCGACCAAGTCAAGCACATGCAGCATCACGGCATCGCGGATGCCTCTGCGGATCGAATCATAGCCAAGCAGCACTGCACGCGCCTGATCACCGTTGGTCAGCTCTTCAAACAAAAGGGCAAGGTCTGCTCGCACCGTTGAGTCGCCCAAACGGTAACACTTGGGAAGATCGGTAATTCGAAAGTGACTCCCCTGGCACTCCAGTACATGCGCAAGCGCCTGTTCGTCAATCGCAACGCCCAGCAAGTCCAACTGACGCGGCGTGCTCAAATCGGGAAGATTGTCACCGTGTGCCACCAACATGCTGGGCTCGTGAATCGGATGCCCCGAGCAAAACACCGGGCCATGGGCACTCAACGGTATGCTGAACGTAATAGCGCCTTTCCAGGCCGCCCCGCTTTTGGTCATGGCCTGATTAGAGCGGTCGCGGACCAATCGCATCCAGTCTGCGCGAAACTCGACCAGCTCCCCCTCAAAGCGCCCGGGCGTCAGTTGGTCATAACGAACGTGCCAACCGTCCATGTTCTGCGCGTGCTCATCAATGTCACTCGCGAAAAAGCGATGGATCGGTAACGTCGCCACTACCGACCCTGAAGCCTGCGCGATCAGCCCGTTGTAATTGTTCATCGACCTACCCTTCATCAGCCTTGGGAGCGTGTATACCCCTGTGTCATGCAAGCGTCATTCCCTGGGTAGCGCTGAACGCTCACTTGTGCCGAAAATGGATAGTCGTTCTGCCCGGGGTGTTCAATCTGAGGCCAAACCCTCACCCAACAACGGACACACCTGCGTCGCCCGTTCAGCCAGTGCATCACGCAAAGCCTGCATCTGTCCGATACGTTCATCCAGTACGGCGATTTTTTCGGCAAACAAGCGGGCCAGCAAGTCGATTGAAACGCCTTCGCTGTTCCACAGCAGCGGCAGGTTCTCGCCAATCTCTGCCAGGGAAAACCCCAACTGCTGCGCCAGTTTGATATACCCCACCAGCTGCAGCGTCTGCTCGGGGTAATGCCGGTAGCCGTTGGCGGCGCGCTGGGGCTTGATCAGCTTCTTCTCTTCATAAAACCGCAACGCGTCGACCGATACACCCGTGCGCGCTGCCACTTCGCCGATTTTCATGACGTTCAGTACTCATGTTGACTCTGGACTTAGGTCCAGGCTTTAGCCTGTGGGTCCAAACTGTGAGGGATGACCATGATCAGCGTAAAGAGCAATCTACACATCGTGCGGGCCAGCGCCTGGTATGACCTGATAGTGACCGCAGGCTTCATGACCCCGTGGACCGCAGCAGCGGTAATCAAAGGCTTTGCGGCGCTGTCCAACGGCCTGGCATTGGACCGCCCCGTGCCTGCCTTGGACGTTACGGCCATGCTGTTCGCTAATTTGCTGGGCAGCATCGTGGTGGCTTGGTCACTGTGGCGGCTCATGCACGCGAGCCGTGAGGTGGGCTTGTATGACGCCATGGCAAGAATACTGTTTGCGGCCTGGCAACTGTTTGCCGTGGCCCAGGGTGCGAGTTTTCTGCTTCTTGGTTTTACGGTGATCGAGGTAGGGTTTGCAATTGCGCAGGTGCTGCCAACCAATGAGTCAGGGCGATGGGCCAGGCAGCCGAATCGGCAACCTGCCCCCCTCTACCGGCAACCCTGAGGTCCGCATCGCAGCCTTGGGCTGCGGTTGCACACGGATGTCCCCGTCGCAACCGCTGGCCCAAGCCTGTGCTGGCACGGGTGAGCGCGGCCTTTCGTGCGCTCAGGACATCGCGGCCCCCTTGACGGCGGACAGGGTATCGACAAGGTTCTTGACGCCGGACTCGCGCAGCCGCGCTACCACTGCCGCGCTGTATGCGGGAGTGCCGAAAGGCAATGAGAGGCACGCCACGATCGCATGCTTGACGGCGTCATCCGGATCGCGAACCAGTGCGGCGCGCACTGCTGCCGACTGATCTTCAAGTAGCCGGGTGTGCGCTTCGTCAGCCAACGCCCGGTCGAACAACGCCCCTTCGATTTCAACCGCTTGGCGTTGCGCCACTTGATCAAACTCGATCTCGCTGTCATTGGCGATATCGTCGGGGTTGTTGATAGCGCCGCATACCTTGGTCTATACGGGCATGCGCTGGCATGTACGGGCGTATTGCGAGAAGAACCGCCAGTACCGTGACTTCGTCCTCAGCCGGTTACGTGGGCAGCCGGAGTTGCTGGATAAATCGCACAACGGAGCCGATCAGGATGTGGATTGGAATACCGATATTCCAGTGATCTTGACTGCGGACCTGCGACTGACGCCTGAGCAAAAGGCAATTATCGAGACTGACTTCGCAATGGTGGGCGGGCAGTTGCGGGTGCCTAGCCGTCGGGCATTGGTGAAGTATGTACTGCAGCGCTATCAAATTGATCCCAGGAGCCATAATCCCAAGGCTGCGGCGCAGCAGATCGTGGTGCAAAACCTGGAGGCGTTGAAGCCTTGGTTGTATGACTAGCGCCACGATTTAATCGCCTGCAGCCGGCCACGGCATGGGTTCACCTGAGGGCGCATAATCGATTGCACTGATGTTTACTATCGAAACGCTCGCCTCTGTACTTGCCGACGCCGCCCCCTATAATCGCCTGCATTACACCCCCCGCTCCTTTCGCCTGCCAGCAGGCGACATTCCCCCTTGGAACCCAGCACCATGCCAAGCGCAAGCCCGGCCCCTAGCGGCCCCCCCGAACATAATCAACAAAGCGTCAAACAGCAGTGGCTGGCGATTCTCTCGGTCGCGGTGGGCGCCTTCGCCCTGGTGACCAGTGAGTTCCTGCCCGTGGGCGTGCTCAACGACGTCGCCAGCGACTTGGGTATCAGTGCCGGCCACGCCGGCCTGATGGTGACCCTGCCCGGCATCATGGCAGCCCTGGCCGCGCCGTTACTGTCGGTGGGCATCGGCGCCATGGACCGCCGCTATCTGCTGATCGGCCTGACGCTGTTGATGATCATCGCAAACTCGGTCGTGGCCTACGCCAGCGACTTCAGCCTGCTGCTGTTCGGCCGCGTGCTGCTGGGCGTCAGCATCGGCGGTTTCTGGGCGACGGCCATTGCCCTCAGCGGCCGCCTGGCGCCCAAGGGGGTTGGCGTGGCCCAGGCCACCTCGATCATCATGGTCGGCGTGACGCTGGCCACTGTGCTGGGCGTGCCCGTGGGCACCTGGCTGAGTGGCCTGATGGGCTGGCGCATGACCTTCCTGGTGACCGCGCTGGTGGGCGTGCCGGTGCTGCTGGCACAGATCTTCCTGCTACCGCGGCTCGCGCCGGACAAGGCCATCAGCATCAGTGACCTGCCGGCCCTGTTTATCAACCCACAAGCTCGGGTTGGCTTGATTGCAGTCTTGCTGATTGGCCTGGCGCACTTTGCCGCCTACACCTATGTGGCACCCTTCTTCAAGCAAAGCGCCGGCTTCGATGGGCCGACGATTGGCTCGCTGTTGCTGCTTTACGGTGCGGCCGGTGTCGCAGGCAACATTTTTGCGGGTTTCGCCGCCAACCGCAGCGTGCGCCACACCCTGATGCTGGTGGCGCTGTTGATCGGCACCAGCACCGCGCTGTTCCCCCACTTTGCCACCGGCATGACGGGCGCGGCGATGCTGATCGCGCTCTGGGGCTTCGCCTTCGGCTGCGTTCCCCGCCTGCGCCAGTATCTGGATGTTCGTGGTTGCGCCCAAGGACGTGGAGCGCGGCATGCCGCTGTTCGTCGCCTTGTTCCAGGTGATCATTGCGGTGGGCTCGTTCTTTGGCGGGCAGATCGTCGACAAAATGGGCACCTCGGTGCTGTTGAGCCTGGCCACAGCCTTGGTGGGCTGCGGTTTTGTGACGGTGCTGGTGCTGGGGCGTAACGTCAGCAACAGCCTGGTGGCCCAACCCGGTTAACATCCCGCTCCCCACGGCGACCGCACGTGGGGAGTAACGCTTGCCTGCGATGTCGGCCCCACGGTCACTGTCGCGGGCAAAGACGGTTCAGCGCCTGTCCAGCACCCGCGCCAACAGGAACGTCGCCACCACCGCCAGCGCCACCGCGGCGGCGATGGCCGGCAGCCCACCCCAGGGCTGCATCGCCATTTCCAGCACCAGGTAAAACCCCAGCACCCCGACACCGCCAATGGCGTTGCCCCTGATGATCTTGCCCATCTCCTGGGCGCCGCCCAACACATGGGCGAATACGGCCAACGGCCAGGCAATCACCGGTATCGGCGCCAGCATCCCGCTGGCGACAGGCCCCAGCCATTGGGCGCTGGCGGTAATGGCCAGCAATAGCAAGGTGGCCGCCAGCATACGCATCGGAATCACCCATCGCGGCACTCGCACCAGGCGCGCCGTGCTTGGCTGGGCCTGTTTGGAGGTGAGGATGATGATCGAGGCCAGCAACACCAACGTCACGCTGACCGACAGTGCCAGGCTGCCCAAATGGCTCATCAACACGGCCATTGCGCCGTACGCTGCCAAAGCCACCATGCAGGCCAGGGGGATGCGAACACGTTGCGCCACGATGAGGTACACCAGGTACGTCGCCTGCACCGCGGACAGCCCGGCCAATGCCCCGGGAATGGCCTCCAGTGCAAAGGCGCTGCCTTGCTCCAGGGTGAGAAACAACATGATCAGCGCCGATGTCACGGGCAACCCAGAGAGAAGACCGGCCAGGCGAACGCCCCAGCGATTGCCGGCCAGCGAAATGGCGAGCATCAGGGTGGGTGTGACGAGCAGTTTTAAGTAGAAGGCAGTCATGGAGGGGGTGGCAGATTCTTTGTTTTTAAGGGGCCTTACGCGAGGGGCACGTAAGGCGGGTGTCGCCATGCTAATAGAACGCGGCCGGTTACAGGCAGTTGTTCGTTGGATTTTACTGATGTGGCACAGCGTTCCGACCCCGCGAGCCATTGCCCAGTCCCGCGAGAAAACCGTAGGAAAAGTACTACAACCTCTGCGATAATCGGCCTACAGCTTACAATTTTGCGCTTGCACGGGGTGTATTTCCGGGTCTAGTCTGCGCTCGCCGCTGCTCATCAGCGGTCGGGTTTAGTCGCTCGGAAGTTCTCCCACTCGCTATAGATGCATAGCGTTTCGCGTACTTTATCGTCCGCGAAAAACCGTTATGGCAGCTGTGGCGCAGGGCACCCTCGGGTGCGCCGGTATTCCTGGGAGGCCGGTCGACTAACCTGTTGCCACGGCTGCCACCCCTTCGTTTAGTCGCGAATGTGGCAGCTCCACTCTCTCAGGAGCTGCATCATGGTCAAACCAACCCCCGATCCACCCAACATCCCGCACTTCAGCCTACCCGCCGATCACCCCCTCCTGGCATTCCCACGCCTTGTGTTCGACCTGGACAACAAAGTCCTGGCCAAGCGCTACGCCGTCTACTTCGCCAAACGCGAGGCCGAACGGCGCAAATCCAGGCCCCGGCGCTGGTGGCAATTTTGGCGCCACGCGGTAGGAGCGGATTTATCCGCGAAGCACGCACCTCGGTCCAACTGATAGACCGTGGCGTTTTTTTTCGCGGATAAATCCGCTCCTACAGAATGGGGTGCGCCCCGTTTATCAAGAAGGATATTGACCATGAACGACATCACCGAAACCACCGCCCTGCCCTTCGGCCTGTGCGATTCCGGGCAACAGCCCTACTTCAGCGTAAACTCCGGCATCAGCCTGGAAGACGCCCTGACCCACCTGTCGCACCTGCTCAAGTGCGCACACGCGTCGACGTTCGAACTGTGCGACACACCCAACCCTGACCGCGGGTTGGTGTGGTCTGCATTGCACCACATCGAGGGGGCAAAAGGTTTGGTGGATGCATTGCTGGCCGGCCACGAAAGCCGCAACGGAGGCTAGATCAAGCCGTTTTCAAAACCGCCCCCCCAGCCCAAGGCCTGAACACCACAAAGCTCGCCAGCGCCGCCAGGCAGACGCTGGCCACGCCATACAGCAGCACCCAGGTGAAGCCTAGATCGAGCGCCGCGTGAAAGGCGGCTGCCGGTACCTCTTGCTTGCCCGCCGCCACTGCCTGGGCCGCAGCGTGCAAGCTTGCTGCATCGCTCAACCCACCCGATGCCTGCTGCAACCCAACGCTGATACCTTGCAGCAGTATCCAGCCCATGACCGCGATGTTGATGGCCAGCGAGGTCATCCGCGCGCTCATGTCCATGCCCGACGCCATGCCGGCACGGGTTGGCGGCACGGAGCCGGTGCTGGTGTTGGTCACCGGGGTGTTGGTCAGCCCCAACCCCGTCCCGGCCAGCAAGCAGCCAGCGGCCATTCCCGGTACCAGCAGTTGGGCATGGCCGATGGATGCACACATCAACATCAAGCCCGCCCCGATCACCAGCAGCCCTGCCGGGATGACCACACCCGGATGCAGCTTCAGCGCCAGGCGCTCACCCAGCGGCGGCACGAAGAGCGTCGGCAACGTATACGCCAGCAACAGTAAGCCGGCTTCGCCTTTGCCCAGCCCCATACCCGCCTGAACGTAGATGGGCAAGTAGATCATCAGCGGCCAAAAACTGAAGTTCATGCCTGCCGAGCCGAGCAACGCACCGGAAAATCCGCGAATGCGCAACACCGAGAAATCCATCATCGGCTGGCGGTTGACCCTTTGCGAAATTACGAACGCCACGAACGCAAGCAGCGTCAACGACAAGATCACCCGTGCTTCCACACTCGACATTTCAGGCTGTGAGCCTTGAATGATCACGTAGGTCAGGCCGAACACGGCTAAGGCCAACAACACAATCCCGACGCCATCCAGCTTGCCAGTAGGCGCCTCGCTCGAAGCGTGCACCCCGGCGGCGGCAAGGGCACAGGCGCCTGCGGCGATCGGCACATGGACCAGAAACACCCACTGCCAGCTGGCCAACGCAAGGATGCCGGTGCCGATGATCGGGCCCAGCCCAAGGCCTGCGCCAAACACAATGCCCCACAAGGCGAACGCTTTGCTGCGTTCACGGGCCACGGTGAACTGCCGGGACAGAATCGAAACCTGGCACACCAGCATGGCGCCGCCACTGGCGCCCTGCACCGCACGGGCGATGATCAGTTGCGCGGCGCTGTCCGCCAGGCCGCAGGCCAACGAGGCCAGGCCAAATACCGCGACGCTTTGGATAAACAAGGCTTTGCGCCCGTAGCGATCCACCAGCGTGCCCACGGCCATCAACACGGTCGTGCAGGCCAGTGTGTAGGCGTTCATGATCCACTGCAGGTCACTGAACCGGCTTTTGAGCAATGCCTCAAGGGTGGGCAATATCACCGGGATACTGGAGATTTCCAAACCAAACATCATTGCCGCCAAACACACGGCGGACAGCGCCTTTACCGAGTCCTTCATGTTGCACCTTTGCATAGCCACAGTGAGTGCAGCGATGATCAGGGGCAGGCGCGCCGGTGGAAATCGGCACGAATGCCAGGTATCGTCAATTTCATGCCAAAACACCTGCCTGACTCAATACCGTTCAATAACCGCCTCGTCGTGCTGGCGTACGACCAGCTGTGTACCTTTGAATTCGGCACCGCCATCGAAGCCTTCGGGCGCAACGACCCGCAGCTCAAACGCCCCCTCTATGAGTTGCGCGTCGCTGCAGCCGAGCCGGGCCCGCTGAGGGCGTTTGGCGGCGTGCAGATCACCGTGCAAGGCGGCCTGGAGTTGCTGGAGCAGGCTGGCACTGTCGTCATCCCTGGCTGGCGCGACCTGGCTGAAGAGGTGCCGGCCGGCCTGCTCGATGCGCTGCGGGCGGCCAGCCAACGGGGCTGTCGCATCGTGACTATTTGCGCCGGCACCTTTGTGCTGGCGGCCACCGGTTTGCTGGCGGGCCGGCGCGCCACTACCCATTGGCACCATCACGAGGCATTGTCCCGGGCCTACCCCGATATTCAGGTCGAGCCGTCGGTGCTGTACGTGGACGAAGGTAATATCCTGACCTCGGCTGGCTGCGCCTCCGGGCTCGATGCCTGCCTGTATTTGATCCGCCGCGACTTTGGCCCTGAAGCGGCCAACCGCGCGGCGCGGCGCATGGTTACGCCGCCCCATCGGCTGGGGTGCCAGGCACAATATATCGAACAGCCCGTCACCGTTCGGCCCGGTAGCAGCCTGGCGCCAATGCTGGACGCACTAATGGCCAGCCCGCACAGCGATATCGATATCGAGCACATGGCGCGCACCGCCCACATGAGCCGCCGCACGTTCCTGCGCCGCTTTCACGATGCCACCGGCACCACGCCGGCCAACTGGTTGCTGGGGGTCAGGTTGGAGCGCGCCAAGGCTCTGCTGGAAACCAGCACCTTGCCCATGCCGCTGATTGCCGAGCGGTGCGGCTTTGGCACCGCCGCCACCTTGCGGCACCACTTTCGCAAAAGCCTGGACAGCAGCCCCAGCTGTTATCGCAAGCAATTCGGGCGGGCTGAATAGGCCAAAAGCTGTCGTTCAAAAAGATAGCGCCGCCCCCTAACGCCACCCCACCCAAGGCCCTGCCATGCACGCCATCACTGAGTATTCAAACGAACACCATCGCCTTGGCGTCATTGCGCTGTGGGAATCTGTTTTCGGATATAACACCGCCCACAACACCCCAAGCCTTGCAATCGACAAAAAGCTCGCCGCTTCAGACGGCCTGTTTTTTGTAGCACTGGCCGGTGATGCCGTGATTGGCACCGTGATGGCCGGTTACGACGGTCATCGTGGCTGGCTGTATTCGGTAGCGGTGCATTCTGCCCATCAGCGCCAAGGCATTGGAGCACGCTTGATCGGTCATGCGGAGGCCGCCTTGACCGCGCGTGGGTGCATGAAAATCAACCTGCAGATTACCAACGACAACGAACGTGTCATAGGCTTCTACGAGGCCCTGGGCTATTCGGTCGAGCCACGCATCAGCATGGGCAAGAAAGTCGAATCGAACATCGTCAATCCTGAACGGTAAGCGCTTAGGAGGCTGCCAATGCGTGGCGGTTCTTGCCAGCACTTTTGGCTTCATACAGCGCAAGGTCAGCACGGCGCATCAGGCTGAACAAAGTTTCCTCGCACGCGTGTTGCGCCAACCCTACGCTGATGGACACCATGAGGCCGTACACCTGGCTTGAGTGCACGGCCTCGACCAGGCTGCCAGCCAGTGCCTGCGCTGCGCTAACGTCCGCCACCTGGGCGGCAACCGCGAACTCCTCACCGCCCAGGCGGGCGAAGTTGTGGCCCAGGCTGTGCTCGCGCAGCACCTTGGCCACCTCCACCAGCACCCTGTCGCCGACATCATGGCCGAAGCCGTCGTTGATTTTCTTGAAGTCGTCGATGTCGATCATCAGGAAAAATAACGCTGCCGATCCTTGCTCCAGCGTCGCACCCAGTTGCTCCATGAAGGCCCGTCGATTGGGCAGCCCCGTCAGGGCGTCCTTGTAGGCCATGCCATGCAGTTGGCGCTGTAAATCGAACACGTCTTTGCGGGTACGGCAAAACGTCGTGCACACCAGGGTGGCCACCAGCAGGCTGCCAGTGATCAGTATCAGCGTCAGGGTGAGGTCCAGTTGCCGGTCGAAGTTGGGTTGCACCACATAGAACAGCGTGGCCCAGATGGCGCCCCCGGTACTGAGGGCGTGCAACGGATGATCGTGCATGGCCGACACCGGCAAGCTCAACACCAGGCCGATGGGCAAGAACCACAGGAGCGGGTTGCCCAGGGCGATGGCCAGCGAGCCCAGGCAGGCGGTGCAGGTGCACAGCAACAGCATGCCGGTCAACCATAGCTGGCGCGTGGTGCGGGCCCGGTAGGTGAGGTAGCAGGCCATGCCGGCCACCAGGCAATACCCGTAGAGCCAGGGCGACAGCGCCTGGCTGGTGTTGGCCAGCACCAACACCAGCAAGCACACGGCGGTAGCCAAAATCTCGCTGGAAATTTTCAGCGGGCGCAATTGAGCAAAGGATTTTTGCTCCAGCGTTTCTTGCGATGCATGCATGCTCAACCACCTCGCCAAACGCTTCGAAGCGCGACCTGTGTAAGGCTACAGGGCCCCGTAGGAGCGGATTTATCCGCGAAAAACACACCGTGATGCATCAGGCAAACCACAGCATGCTTTTTTCGCGGACAAACCGGACCGCCGCGCCCTTAACCGGCCAGCCCCGCCACCTTGGCCCGCGCCGCGTGCAGTTTTTTGTAGCTCTCCACCAACCGCAGGTGCCGGTCCAGGCCTTCCAGCTTCATGTTGGTCGGCGTCAGACCGTGGAAACGTACCGAGCCGTTGACTGAACCGATGGCCGCGTCCATGCGCTCGTTGCCGAACATGCGCCGGAAATTGACCTCGTAATCAGCCAGCTCCAGGTCTTCGTCCAGTTCCATCTCCAGCACCGCGTTCACCGCCTGGTAGAACAAGCCGCGCTCCACCGTGTTGTCGTTGTACTGCAGGAAAGCTTCCACCGCCTCCTTGGCTTCCTCAAATTGCTGCAAGGCCAGGTAAATCAGCAGTTTCAACTCCAGGATGGTCAACTGGCCCCAAGCGGTGTTGTCGTCGAACTCGATGCCGATCAGCGAGGTGATGTCGGTGTAGTCGTCCAGCTCGCTTTCGACCAGGCGCTCAGCCAAAGCCTTGAGGTCATCTTCGTCCAGGCGATGCAGGTTGAGGATGTCGGTGCGGAAGAACAGCGCCTTGTTGGTGTTGTCCCAGATCAGGTCGTCCACTGGGTAGATTTCCGAATAGTCGGGCACCAGGATGCGGCAGGCCTTGGCGCCGAGGTGCTCGTACACCGCCATGTAGACTTGCTTGCCCATGCCTTCGAGAATGCCGAACAACGTGGCGGCTTCTTCGACGTTGGCGTTGTCGCCTTCGCTGGTGAAGTCCCACTCCACGAACTCGTAGTCGGACTGGGCGCTGAAGAAGCGCCACGACACCACGCCGCTGGAGTCGATGAAGTGCTCGACGAAGTTGTTGGGCTCGGTGACCGCGTGGCCGGCAAAGGTCGGCTGTGGCAAATCGTTCAGGCCTTCGAAGCTGCGCCCCTGCAGCAGCTCCGTGAGGCTGCGCTCCAGCGCCACTTCCAGGCTTGGGTGCGCGCCAAACGAGGCAAACACGCCGCCGGTGCGCGGGTTCATCAGCGTGACGCACATCACCGGGAACTCACCGCCCAGGGACGCGTCCTTCACCAGCACCGGGAAGCCCTGGGCCTCCAGCCCCTCGATGCCGGCCATGATCGCCGGGTATTTGGCCAACACGTGGGCCGGTACGTCCGGCAGGGCGAATTCGCCTTCGATGATTTCGCGCTTCACCGCACGCTCGAAAATTTCCGACAAGCACTGCACCTGGGCTTCGGCCAGGGTGTTGCCGGCGCTCATGCCGTTGCTCAGGAACAGGTTTTCGATGAGGTTGGACGGGAAGTACACCACCTCGCCATCGGACTGACGAACGAAGGGCAGCGAGACAATCCCGCGCGCCTCGTTGCCCGAGTTGGTATCGAACAGGTGCGAGCCACGCAGGTCGCCTTCGCGGTTATAGATTTTCAGGCAGTGCGCGTCGAGGATTTGCGGCGGCAGCTCGTCTTTGCGGCCCGGCTGGAACCAACGTTCATCCGGGTAGTGCACGAACGCTGCGTTGGCGATGTCTTCGCCCCAGAACTGATCGTTATAGAAGAAGTTGCAGTTCAAGCGCTCGATGAACTCGCCCAGCGCCGACGCCAGGGCGCCCTCTTTGGTCGCACCCTTGCCGTTGGTGAAGCACATGGGCGAGTGCGCGTCGCGGATGTGCAACGACCAGACATTGGGCACGATGTTGCGCCACGAGGCGATCTCAATCTTCATGCCCAAGCCCGCCAGGATGGCCGACATATTGGCGATGGTCTGCTCCAGCGGCAGGTCCTTGCCGGCAATGTACGTGCTGGCGTGCGCCGCCGACGCGGGCATCAACAAGGCCTGGGCATCGGCGTCCAGGTTATCCACTTCCTCGATCACGAATTGCGGCCCGGCTTGCACCACCTTCTTCACCGTGCAGCGGTCGATGGAACGCAAGATACCCTGGCGGTCCTTGGCGCTGATATCGGCCGGCAACTCGACCTGGATCTTGAAGATCTGGTTGTAGCGGTTTTCCGGGTCGACGATGTTGTTTTGCGACAGGCGAATGTTATCGGTGGGGATGTCGCGGGTATCGCAGTACAACTTCACAAAGTAAGCCGCGCACAACGCCGACGACGCCAGGAAATAATCAAACGGGCCCGGCGCCGAACCATCGCCTTTGTAGCGAATGGGTTGGTCGGCCACCACCGTGAAATCATCGAACTTGGCTTCAAGCCGAAGGTTGTCGAGAAAATTGACTTTGATTTCCATGCGGGAATTACCATGCGAGCAAAACGAATTGGCCGCCATTATCCCGGTTTTTCCACCGCAAGTCGTGAGCGATCTGCCAACGCGCGCCCTCCATAACCCAGGCCGGTCATAAACTTGCGGTGTGCCACCCCTTCGCCTACCATACGAAACATATACGTTTCATATAAGGCACCCTCCCCCATGGGCATCGTCAAGATCTCTGAGCAAATGCACGAAAACCTGCGCATCGCCGGCAATGCGCTCAGCCGCTCCATCAACGCGCAGGCCGAACACTGGATGCGCATCGGCATGCTCGCCGAGTTGCACCCAGAGCTCAATCATCGGGAGCTGTCGCGTTTGCTGATCCAGGCGGAACTGGCCGGTGGCCTGACCTTGGGCGGTGCCTGTGAACCGCTGCGCGCCGTCGTCGGGGTGGCCCGATGAGCCGTCCAGCGATGCGCAACCAGGTGGCCCTCAAGACCGCGGCCCAAATCGACAGCGCACGCATCGCCGGCAAGCTGGCCGCCGAGGTGCTGCACATGATCGCCGAGCACATTAAGCCTGGGGTGACCACCGACCAGCTCGACCAGTTGTGCAACGACTACATCGTCAAGGTGCAGAAAACCATCCCGGCCAACGTCGGCTACCATGGCTTTCCCAAAACCGTGTGCGCATCGGTCAATGATGTCGTGTGCCATGGCATCCCATCGGCCGTGCCGCTCAAAGATGGCGACATCATCAACATCGACATCGCCGTGATCAAGGACGGCTGGTACGGCGACACCAGCCGCATGTACTTCGTCGGCGAGCCGCAGCCGCAAGCACAGCGCCTGGTCAGCACCACCTACGAAGCCATGTGTGCCGGCATCCGCGCCGTGCGCCCCGGCGCCACCTTGGGCGACGTGGGCCACGCGATCCAGACGGTGGCCCACCGCGACGGTTTCAGCGTGGTGCGCGAGTACTGCGGCCATGGCATCGGCAAGGTTTACCACGACGAACCCCAGGTGCTGCATTACGGCAACCCGGGGCACGGCCTGAAACTGCAAGCCGGCATGGTGTTCACCATCGAGCCGATGCTCAACGCCGGCAAACGCATGGTCAAGACCCTTGCCGATGGCTGGACCGTGGTCACCACCGATGGCTCACTGTCGGCGCAGTGGGAGCACATGGTGGCGGTGACCGACACGGGCTTTGAGGTGCTGACGCCGTGGCCGGATGTGTCGCTGGAGTACCCGGCGCCCTGAAGCCCTGACCGCTCGTGCCATCAGGCCCGAGCGCAAAGCCCGCCAGCAGCCACCGGCTCGCTGGCGTTCGCCGGCCGCGAAACCATCCCCGCGATCGCCGCCACCAACGCCAACGCGCCCATGAAGCACGCCACCGGCACCCAGCCCTGCGGCCCTTCGCCCAGCAGCGCGTAACACAGGCTGGGCGAAAAGCCCGCGACGATGAAGCTCAGTTGCGTGGCCAGGCCCACCCCGGTATAGCGCACCCTCGGGCTGAACATTTCTGCGTAGAACGACGGCCATAGGGCGTTGGGCGCGCTGTAGAACACGGCCTTGAGCAGGATGGTGCAGGCGATGATCAGCCATAGCTGGTGGGTGCTGATCGACCACAGGAACAGGAACACCCCCACCGTGCAGGCCATGGCGCCGGTGACGAAGATGCGCTTCTTGCCGATGCGGTCTGCCAGCCAGCCGAACAGCGGGTGGCACACCAGCGCGACGAACTGGCTGATGGAAATGGCCATGAGCATGGACGGCCGGTCGATGTGCTCGTTGTTGGTGGCGTACGACAACCCGAAAATCATCACCAGCGACGACACCGAGGTGATCAGCGCGCAGCAAAACACCACGACCAACGCCCGGCGCTCGTTACGCAGCAAGTGCTTGATCGGGATGTGCTCCTCGACCGGTTGTTTAGCCGCCGTGGCCGTGAATTCCGGGCTTTCGTCGATGCCGCGACGGATCAGGTAGGTGCTGATGACCATCAGCGCGCTCAACAGGAACGGAATGCGCCAACCCCAGGCCAGCAGGTGTTCTTCGCTAAGCATCGAGATCGGGATAAATACCGAGGTCGCGAGGATCGAGCCCATGGACGCGCCGTTGAGCAACCAGCTGGTGTAGAACGCGCGGTGCTTGCTGGGCGCGTGCTCCATGGTCAACAGGCTGGCGCCCACTTGCTCGCCACCGGCGGAAAAGCCCTGCAGCAAGCGGCACAGCACCAGCAAGGCCGGCGCCCAGGTGCCGATCATCGCGTAGGTGGGCAGCAGGCCGATGGCGAAGGTGGCCAGGCCCATCAGCACCAGGGTCAACAACAGCACCTGCTTGCGGCCGATGCGGTCGCCCAGGTGGCCGCACACCAATGCGCCCACCGGGCGGGCGATGTAGCCCACGCCAAAGGTCGCCAGTGCCGCCAGGGTGCCGGCCATGGCATCGCTGCCCGGGAAAAAGACCTTGTTGAACACCAGCGCTGCGGCCGAGCCGTAGATGAAGAAGTCGTAGTACTCGACCACGCTGCCGAGGAAACTACCGAAGGCAGCCCGGCGGGCCATGCTTCGCGAAGGGGTGGAGTGAGTGTGCATGATCAACCTTTGTTGTCGTTGTAAGGGTTGTAAATCACTGGTGCGTTCAGAGGTTGCCGAACGGTGCCAACTGGCTGCCGCCGCACACGTGAATGACCTCGGCGGTGACGAACGCAGAATCGCCAGAGGCCAGGAACGCGGTGGTATTGGCCACGTCTTGCGGCGTGGTCAAACGGCCCAGCGGCGTGACCCGCACCGCGCCTTCGGCCATGCGTTCGAAGGCTGCCTCATCGCGGCCGTCCTGGGTAAACGCCGACGGCAGCATGCCCGGGGCCACGGCGTTGGCCGTGACGTTGTAGGGTGCCAACTCCCGCGCCAACGAACGGGTCAGGCCCACCAGCCCGGCCTTGCAGGCGACGTAGGCCGGTGGCCCGCCCGCTACCCAGCAACGCGAGACCATGTTGATCACCCGCCCGCTCATCTGCGCCTTCCAGTACGGCAGCACCTGTTGGCACAGCACCGCCGGCCCACGCAGGTTGACCGCCATCATGTGGTCCCACAGCGCCGGGTCGAAATCGGCGAGGGAACCGCGATGGTTGACAGCCGCGTTGTTGACCACCACGTCGATCCGGCCATAGTGCCCACCGGCCTGCTCGACCAAGGCTGCGATGGACGCGTTGTCGCCCATGTCCACCTGCAGCGCCAAGGCGCCCTGCCCGTCTGCCCGGTCCAGGTTATCCGCCACGGCTTGGGCCGCGGCCAGGTTCAGGTCGGCCAGCACCAGGTGCATGCCGTCACGGCACAGGCGTTCGCAGATCGCCCGGCCCAGCACGCCGGCAGCGCCCGTCACCAGGGCTACGGGACGTACAGTTACTGTTGGGTTCATCGGGTGGTCACCTCGGTTTCAGTGCAAGGGGTGCCAAGCGGCAGGTTCAGGTAATCGTGCATCAGGGCGCGGTTGCGGGCGATTTTCTGGCGGTCGGGGTAGCGGCTGTCGAAGTCTTCGACGCTGACCCAGTCGTTGAATTGATTGTGCTGCAAGGTTGCCAGCATGGCCCGCAGCGGCAGGAAGCCCTCATCGGGCGGGCACCAGTCCCAGGTCCAGCCCAGGCCGTCGCCGCGCGGGGCGTAGGCGACGTTCTTGACCTGCACGTGGGCCAGGTGCGGGCCCATCAGGTCCAAGGACAATTGCACGTCTTCGCGGCCTTCGATGGCCAGGTTGCCCAGGTCGTAGATGATCCCCAGCGCCTGCGCCGGGTAGTGCTGCGCCACGCGCATCGCCAGCGCAGGGCTTGAGCAGATGGTGCGTTGGTGCACTTCCAGGGCCAGTTGCACGCCGAGCGCCTGGGCCTGGGGCAGCAGGTGGTCAAGGAAGTGACGAAAACGCTCGTAGCCTACGCTGTAGCGCTCGCCTTCATAGGCCGGCGCCCACAGGCGCAGGCGCGCTTGCCCGGCGATGGCCGCAAGGCTGAGCAACTGGTTGGCGTAAGCCAGGTCGCCGACGGCCAGGTAGGGGCTGAGGCCAAAAATGCTCAGGCCAGCGTCCTGGCAGCGACGGGCAATGCGGCTGACCGCCTCAGTGGTTGGCGCCACGGTGCAGCGGTTGTTGTGCTTGGCGTCCCAGGGGCGCGAGGGGTCGAGCGCGCTGACGTCGGCCACGCGCCATTCGACGCCTTGGTAACCCTGCTCCACCAATTGCTCGATCAGGGCTTCCGGGCTCAGGCTCGGCGTGGATGCACTGGACAGGCCCAGGCGCGGTGTAGGGGGCGATGCATCCGGGCGAAGGGGCATGGCGCTACCTCTGTTGTTTTTATGAATGAGCCCATGCTAGCTCAACCCCGTGGTTGATAAAATTGAGTTATATTCCCGCATTGATCAACCTACAGCTCAACCAATAAAAAGAGAACGCTCCATGAGCCTGTCGACCATCAACCTGCGTCACTTGCGGGTGTTTTTGGCGGTGGTGCAGCACGGCAGCCTGCAAAAGGCTGCGCAAATGCTGCATATCACTTTGTCGGCGGTGTCCAAAAGCCTCAAGGAGCTGGAAGACGAACTGGGCCAGCGCCTGGTGGAGCGCGGCCGTCGCGGCATGCGCCTGACCCAGGCCGGCGAGGCTTTCCAGACGCACGCCGCGCAGGCCATGAGCAGTTTCAACCAGGCCCTGACCCTGGCCCACAGCGCCCCCGGCCAGCCGGAGGTACTGCGCATCGGCGCCCTGCCCACAGCCGCCGGCTACATGCTGGCGCCCGCCGTGGCATTGATGCAGGCGCGCCACCCCGAGGTGCAAATCCAGGTGTTGTCGGGCGTGTACGAATACCTGGTGGCCAAACTGCGCACCCACGACCTTGACCTGATCGTCGGCCGGCTGATCGGCCGCGACATGCTGGGGGTGAGCTTCGAGGCACTGTATGAGGAAGACCTGGTGCTGGTGGTGCACCGCGACCACCCGTTGGCCGGCCGCGAACAGCTGGAACTGGACGACCTGCGGCCCTACACCTTGCTGGCCTCGCCACCGGGGACGCTGGTGCGCATCACCGTCGACAACTTCTTGCTGGCCAGCGGCGCCGGCGCCGGGTTTCGCATCGTCGAGTCTTTGAGCGAGACCTTCTCACGGGTGTTTACCCACGATCACCAGGCGGTGTGGTTCGTGCAGCGCGGGCTGGTGAACCTGGACCTGCGCCTGGGGCTGCTGGTGCCGTTGCCCTTTGCCAGCCCCTTGCTCAAGGCGCCGGTGGGGCTGACCACCCCCACCGATCACCCGCAGTCGAACGCGACCCGGGCGTTTGCCGAGATACTGCGGCGCTGGCAGCCGCAACATCCGTAGGAGCGGATTTATCCGCGAAGCCGCCGACACCAATTACCTGACACACCGCAGTGTCCTTTTCGCGGATAAATCCGCTCCTACAGAGGGAATACGATCGCCTGTAGGAGCGGATTCATCCGCGAAGAATGCACCGATGATCTTCCAGACAAACCGCGGCGGCCTTTTCGCGGATAAATCCGCGCCTACAGAGGGAACGCGATCAATCTGTGGGAGCGGATTCATCCGCGAAGAATGCACCGGTGATCTTCCAGACAAACCGCGGCGGCCTTTTCGCGGATAAATCCGCGCCTACAGAGGGAACGCGATCAATCTGTGGGAGCGGATTCATCCGCGAAGAATGCACCGATGATCTTCCAGACAAACCGCGGCGGCCTTTTCGCGGATAAATCCGCTCCTACAGAGGGAACGCGATCAATCTGTGGGAGCGGATTTATCCGCGAAGAATGCACCGGTGATCTTCCAGACAAACCGCGGCGGCCTTTTCGCGGATCAATCCGCTCCTACAGAGGGAACGCGATCAATCTGTGGGAGCGGATTTATCCGCGAAGAATGCACCGGTGATCTTCCAGACAAACCGCGGCGGCCTTTTCGCGGATCAATCCGCTCCTACAGAGGGAACGCGATCAATCTGTGGGAGCGGATTTATCCGCGAAGAATGCACCGGTGATCTTCCAGACAAACCGCAGTGTCCTTTTCGCGGATAAATCCGCTACAGGGTTGGCGCTCTTGCGGGGTGCCGATTGATCCGCGAACAACACAACGCGGTCTACCTGATATACTGCGCAGCTTCCACGCCTATCGCGCAATACCCCCGGAGCCCCGCATGTCTGTCAGTGAACACCCCCCTGTCGAGCCGACCCTTGAACAACCCAGCGGCGACAGCCAGGACAGCAAGCCGGCCATCCCCGCGTTCAGCTTTCCATTCAAGCCGGCGGCGTTTGCCGAGGCCTTGAAAAAAGGCCAGCCCACCCACCCAGGTGCCGGCAAGTCCAGCCATGACAAAACCCCGGGCCGCGCGCCCAACGGCACCCGCCGCTCCATGGGCAAGCGCTGAGGCCTGGCCTTTTGGACATCAAACAGCTCAAGTTCCTGATCGCCCTGGACCAGACCCGGCATTTTGGCCAGGCTGCGGCCCGCTGCAACATCACCCAGCCGACCCTGTCGATGCGCCTGCGCAACCTGGAAGACGAGCTGGACGTGGTGCTGGTCAACCGTGGCCAGCGCTTCGAGGGGTTCACCCAGGCCGGCGAACGGGTCCTGGCCTGGGCGCGCACGCTGATCGCGGCCCATGACGGCTTGTACGCCGAGGCTGCGGCCTGCCGTGGCCAGTTGATCGGTGACTTGCGCCTGGGCCTGGTACCGCTGAGCAGTTTCAACACCACCACGTTCATCAAGAACCTGGCCGAGCGCTTTCCCGAGTTGCGCTTTCGGGTAAGCACGCTGACCTCGGATGACATTTTCGCAGGCCTGGCCAACAACCAGATTGACCTGGGCCTGTGCTACCTGGACCAGGTCAACCCTGCCTATTTCGAGTTTATCGAGCTGTCCTCGACCCGCGTTGGCCTGCTGTACGACAAGCGTCACTTCAGTTTCCAGGCGCCTGGCATCAGTTGGGAAGACGCAGCGCAACTGCCCTTGGGGATGATCGTCAACGGCATGCATTTTCGCAAATCCGTGGACCTGAGCTTTCGCAGCCGTGGCCTGTCACCGCAACCGGTGCTGGAAAGCGACTCCACCTTCCAACTGGTCCAGGCCTTGCAGGCCGGGCTGTGCTGCGCGGTGATGCCCCTGGACAGCGGCCTTGAAAGCCTCAATGAACACTTGGCCTTTTTGCAACTGCCCGACGCCGAAGTGATCGCGCCGCTGGGCCTGATCATGCGCCGCACCGAACCGCGCTCGGTGCTCGCCGAAAAGTGCTTTGCCGAAGCCCGCACCTTCCTGGCAGTGACGCCCAGCTAAGCGCCCTGCACCGCCAAGGCCTGCAACGCACTCAATGCCATGTGCACGGCCGGTGCGGGCTGGCGATCAGCCTGCCACATCAACACCAATTGTTCGCGGCCGGCAAAGTCGCTGATGGGCACCCGCCGCAGTGGCGCGGCCTGCTCGCGGCCCTGCCACACCGGCAACAACGCCACCCCCGCGCCGCTTTCGGCCAAGGCCAGGGCACCGGTAATGTCGGTGCACTCGAAGGCAATCACCGGCGCCACCCCAAGGCTGCCGAAGGCCTGGATGATGCGTTCGTAAACGCCCTCGCCCTGCCGGCGACGCACCATGATCAAGGGGACTTGGGCAAGTTCGGCCAACTGGCAATGGGAGTGCCCGGCCAATGGCCCGGCGCCGTTCTCCACCGCTACCAGCGTCAGGTCCAGCAAGGGCAATGTCTGCAGCCCCGGGGTATTGACGGGCCAATGGGTCAGCGCGAAATCCAGCTCACGGGTGGCCACCCGCTCCTCCAATTGCCGGGGGTCGCCCTGGTCGATCGAAAACACCACCTTGGGCAGTGCCAGGCGCAGCTCGGCCAGCACCTTGGCCAACGGCAGCAGGCCGGTGGTCACCGCGCCGATGCGCACGTGCCCGGCCAGGCCCTCGGCGCGAAAGCGCATATCGGCATCGATTTCATCGGCCAGATTCAACAGTTCACAGGCGCGCCGGTACAGGTGTAGCCCGGCCTCGGTCACCAGCAGGCCGCGGCCCTTGCGCTCGAACAGCTGCAAGCCGTAGTCAGCCTCAAGGGTCTTGAGGTGTTGGCTCAGCGGCGGCTGGGCGATGTGCAGCACTTCGGAGGCGGCCGAGATGGAGTTGCATTCCACGATGGTCTTGAAATACAGCAGTTGGCGCAGGTTCATTGCAGGTCCGGGCGGCGCGAGGGGGCGATCACCTGCAGTGTAATGCAAATAGCGCGAGATACGTTTATTCGTAACAGCCATTGCCCATCACTTGATATTCAACGGTGTGCCGTTGGCCCTGATGATCTTCATAGGTCATTTGCGCCGGCACCACTTTGCACACGTTAGGGATGTCCGACAGGTTGATCACCTTGGCGATGTCCAGCTTGTCACCGTACTTGTACGGCGCAGCACCGTCTGCCTCGGCCACACCGGCCATGATCGACAGGCTGGCAGCCACCAACAGCATTAACTTTTTCATGATAATGACCTCAATACACTGGCGTCACGGGTTCGACCGAACCTGCGTTGAAGTTCGCCATGTTGATTAACTTCGATTAACGGAAAGTTATGCCATTGTCCGACAAGTTCACTTCCCGAGGGGTTAAGCAAAGTTTAATTAACCCCACCGGAAATAAATATTTCTTAATAAATAAGCATCGATACTAAAAAAGTATCAGTCGCGACCCCGAGGCAGTTCGAGCACCGCCAGCAGGCCGCCACCGGGGCATTGCCCGGCGTCAGGTTGCCACCGTGAGCCTCGCGGCCACGGCCAGGACTTTGCGTTGTGGTTAAATCAAAGGCAGGACGCCACCGCCGCCAACCGGCGATCGGCCAACTTGTCCGGCGCCATCACGTAATAGCGGGCTTGGGCCCCTGCCCCCACCGGCCGCACATCGGCAAAGTATTCCGAGTCGGTGGTGTAGACGGTGAAGCTGCCGTCCTTGAGGTTCTTGACGAACGCGTCGGTGGTGGCGCCGAACACCGCCTCATCCTTCCAGTAGAACTCGATGCACTGCGCCACTTTCTGCGCCGGTTTCTGCGAGTCGAACGTCTTGGCGGGCCCCGCCGTGCGAGTGCTGTCCATCTTCTGCCCGGTGCACCCGGCCAGCGCCACGGCTACCAGCACACCCATCCCCAACACTCGCTTCATGGTCTTCCCTCGGCGCAAAAGCGCTGACTTTACCAGCCCCGGCGGCCTTAGGCACTCACCATGGTGTATCGAGGCTGGCAAACTGCACCGGCCGCACGATCCGCGTTTCTTGCGCCATTACCAAGTGCATGGTGGCCTCCAGGTAGGCTTGGGCCGCCTGTGCCAGGAGCAACTGGGCATGACCCCCATGGCGTTGGTGAACGCGCGCCTGGTGCTGCAAGCCAAGCGCGAACTGGCGCATTCGGGGCTCAGCATCAAGCAGATCGCCCATGAACTGGGGTTCACCGACGTGGGCTATTTCAGCCGGTTCTTTCGCAAGCAGGTGGGGGTCAGCCCGAGTGCGTTCAAGGAGGGGCACAGTACCGATCACAAATGATAAGGTGGCCGCTGACTTGACTCCCGTTCGGATAACCCGATGAATCTCAAAGCACTTTTCGCCCTGCCCGCCCTCGCCGTTGCCTGCGGCCTGGTTTTTTTGGGCTGGCAGCACTACTACCCGGTTCAAGCGGCCAGCGGCTGGCAAGTGCGCCTGGCCCATGGCGACATTCCCAAGGCCGCAGCGCTTGGGATCGATGACCAGGGGCGCTTGCTGGTGAGCGAGGAGTTGCGCAATGCCAAGGGCCGCATCGTCGCGCTCAATCCCGACGGCAGCCGCACGCCACTGATTGAAAAACTGACCAAGCCCGATGGCATGGCCGCGTTCATGGGCGGCCTGGCGTTCAGCCAGGAAGCCGTCGACTCGCCGGTGCAATTGTGGAAAAACGGCACCGTCACCCCGCTGTTCATGGGCAACCATGTTCAGGGCTTAAAGGCGGTGGGCAACAGCCTGTACGCCATCGAAGACCGCAAGGGCCAAGGCCGCCTGATGCGTTACGACGGCGACAGCGGGCAACTGACCGTGCTGCGCGACGCACTCAGCGAATCGGAATCGGTGGAAACCTGCCCCGACGGCAAGATGCTCTACACAGTGAAGGCTGCCGGTGAAGTACGCCAGTTCACCGAGGACGGTAAAGACCCGGTGTACCTGAGCGGGCTGAAAGAGCCGACCTTTTTGCTGTGCGACGAGCGCGGGCTGTGGATCAGCGAAGACCAGACGCACTTGGCGCGGTTGTGGCTGTTGGACAACAGCGGCAAGTTGCAGGTGATCCTGTCGCACCTGCGTGCGCCCCAGGAACTGTTGCCCATGGGCGGTGGCAAGTACTTGTTGGCCGAGGGTGGTCGCGATCGAGTGATTGAATTAAGCACGCGCTGAAGCCTGCCCTCACGCCTGCCCCTTGATCAAGGCCTGCAACGAGGCATCGAAGCGCTGCAGCGCATTGATCTGCACCACCCGCTGCTGGCTGATCTGCGCCGCCTGCCGGCGCGCTTCAAGCGGTGACATCTGCAGCGCGTCATGCCCCTCGGCCTTGCCGATGTAGGCGAAGTTGGCGTCGAAGAACTGCGCCGTCACGTTGGTTTGCACGTCGGCGTTGTGCTCGCTGAACAACTGGCTGCGGCTGTCGATCATCACCACCACGTCGGGCCGCGCGGCCACCAGCGACCCCAGGTCGCGGTAGAAGGTGACCTGGGCGAACTGCTGTTCCAGCGCGCTGTTCAACCAGGCGATGGCCAGGTCCGGGTCGGCGCTGTCGACATAGGCCTGCTTGACCTCGGGCGCCAAGCCATGGGTATTCACCCCACGTTGGGCGTCGCTGCGGTAGCGGGCCAGGTAGGCAATGTTGCTCAGGGTGTCGTCACTCACCAGTACGCCCACGCTCTGGGTGTGCTTGAGGGTGACGCTGGAGTGCACGGTGGCAGGGCGGAACAACCCATCATGGGGCTCGGCAGCACGCGGGGCGGCCGACACAGCGCCGGTGGCGAGGGCCGAAACGAGGGTCAGCAGCAAGGCGATTCTGGGCATCATGGGGTGTTCTCCCTGGGGTGTGAGCAGGCACTGCCATGGTGGCCGCCCGCCCTGCCAAAGAGAACGTGATTGAAATGATAGTGGTCATTGCCAAAAGCGATGATTCACCCTTGGCGTGCGGCGATGGCGTCGATCTCCACCAGCGCCCCCGGCAACGGCAACGCCGCCACCTGCACGGCGGTGCGCGCGGGTTTGTTCGGCTGCTCGGCGGTGCCGAAAAACTGCGTGTAGCCCTCTTGCAGGCCGGCAAAGTCCAGACGCCCGCCCAGCTCTTCGGCGCCCACCAGAAATACCCGAAGCTGCACGATATCGCCCAGGTCCAGGTCTTGGGCCTGCAGCACTTTCTGCAATTTGCGCAGCACCGACACGGTCTGGGTCGCGGTATTGCCGAAAGAGGCCGGCGTGCCGGGCGTGGCGTTGGGGTCGGCGACATCGGGCAAGGCGCCGCTCAAGAAGGTCAGGCTGGCCGAGGCCTTCACGGTCACGCTCTGGGAAATCGGAAAGGCACCGGCACTGACGCGTTGGATGGTTTGGCTCATGGTGTGGCTCCTTGATCAATGAAGGCGGCTCAGGAAAGGCTGGCCGCAGCGTGGCGTTGTTCGATGACGTGTTTGGCCAATTGCCCGACCACCCGGCGCGCCGAGTTGGCCGCCGACTCCTGCCAGATGCCGACGCCGTTTTGCACCAGCCCGTCGCTGGCCAAATACACCCGGCCCTGGGGTTCTTCCAGCAACGCATGGGCATCGGCTGGAAAATGCTCGCGTTGCAACCACGGCCCCTCGCTGAACGGCACCTGCTCCCAGGACACGGCCAGCGGGTGACGCAGTTTTTCGGCTTGACCTGGGTGCAGCAACTCCACCGCCTGGGCAGAGGCTGCGTATTGATCGGCTAAGGGTTGCTGGCCGAATGCAGCCGCGCCCTCCCCAGTCACGTAGCCGGCCACCAGCAGCCCTTGTGCGTGGTTGAGGTTGTTGCTGGGGTACCAGAGGATCCGCGCCGGGTGGTCCAGCCACGACAGCCCGCCATAAATGCGGTCCTGCTGTTCCCAGAAGCGCGGCGCCTGCCAGGCCACCTTGGTTGCCTGGTCGTTGCGGGTGCTGCGCAGCGCCGCCTTGAAGGGCTCGCTGAAGTCGGTGTCGAGCTTGGCCAGCAAAGGCAGCGGGATGGTCGAGACCAGGTAGTCGGCGCGCACCACTTGCTCGCGCCCGCTGGCCAGGTCGTGATACGTCACCGCCACGCCGTCCTGCAGTTGGCGAATCTGCCGCACCTGGGCGCCCAATTGCACCTCATCCTGCAAGCGCTGGTGGAAGGCCTGGCTGATGCGGTCCATGCCGCCTACCGGCTGGAACATGGTGGCGGAAAATTCCGGGTATTCGGTGTGCAGCAAGGCGCCCCACAGTTGCGGGTGCAGCAGGCGGTCCAAGGCCAGCGGCGCGCCCTTGCCCGGCATCGCACCGGGGGCACGGTCGGCCACGCCATGGCCGGAGCGAATGCTGCCTTCGTACACCAGCTCGTCCGACAGGTCGCCGTAGTCCTTGAGGAACGCCAGCAGGCGCGCGCGCTCTTCGCTGCTCAGTTGATCATCCAGAGCGTCGCGCTGCACCGCGCGCGCCAGCAGGCCGGACACCTGCCCGCGCGTATCATTCTTGGCCTGGCGCACGGTGTAGGCTGGCTGCTGCAAATCGGGCCGCAGGCGCGCGCCGTGGCTGCTGTTGATCAGCACCTCCAGCGGCACGTTCAGCTCGCTGCAGTAGTCCAGCAGGGTCTTGTGCTGGCTGGGCAGGCGCGCCGGCCCGGCGTTGAAATACAAGCCTTCGGCGTAGCTCACGGTTTGACTGCGACCGTCCAGGTAGTCAACCTGGTCGCCATGGCGCAGGCTCCAGTTACGCCCACCGGTGCGCTTGCGCGCTTCGAGCACCTGTACCTGGAAACCGGCGCGCTTGAGCTCCAGCGCCGCCACCAGCCCAGCGATGCCGGCGCCCAGGATCAACACCCGGGTGCCCTGCCCGGCGGCCTTGCCATAGTCCAGTTTCTGGTATTGCAAATGCCCCGAAGGGCCCAGGCCCAATGCCCCCAAGGCCGCCTGCGCCGCAGGCTCACCGCCCACTGCGCTCAGGGTTGAAAGCGCTTCACGTCGAGTCAATGCCATGTCTGTTGCTCCTTGCTCAGTCCGGCAGGCCCGGTGGGTTGATTTGCGAATGGTCGATGCCCTCCACGACCAGGCCCCAGCGTTGCAGCACCTGGGCGTACTGCCCGCCGGCGATGGCGCCTTCCAGCGCGGTGTGGATCGGTGCTACCAGGCCGTTGCCCTTGCGGGTGGTCACGGCGATGTCGGCCTTCAGCGGCCAGCCGCCGTTCACCAAGCCAACCAACTTGATACCGCCGCGCAGGCTGGCGGCGTAGGACAGCACCGAGTTGGGTGCGAACAGCGCATCCACCCGGCCCGACTGCAAGGCCAGGGTCGAGGCCGCCTGGTCGTCGTAATAGGCCAGGGTGGCCGGGGCGATGCCGGCCTTTTCGTTGGCCTCGTTCCAGGCCAGCAAGACTTTTTCCTGGTTGGTGCCGGCGCCGACGATGATCTTCAGCCCGGCGATGTCCTTGGCTTGCTTGATCTCGCTGATGGCGTTGCTCGATTTGACATAGAAGCCCAGCACGTCCTGGCGGTAGGTGGCGAAGTCAAAACGCTGCTTGCGCGCCTCGGTCACCGTCACGTTGCTGATCACCGCGTCGTACTTGCCGGAACTCACGCCCAGGGGCCAGTCCTCCCAGCTGGCCTGCAGCACCTTGAGCTTCAGGCCCAGGCTGTCGGCGATCAACCGGGCAGTGTCGGCTTCGCTACCGATGGTGGTCTTGTCATCAGTGGCCAACAGGGCCAACGGTGGGCTGGCCGTGCCCGACACCGCCACGGTGAAGGTACCGGGCTCGGCGAACTTGAAGCCCGCCGGGATCTGCTTGATGGCCGCGGCATTGGGCGGTGTGACGATAGGCGGCTGGTCGGGGCTCAGGTCGAACTCCTTGACCGTGTCGGCCAGCACGGCACCGCTGGCACTGGCGCTCAGTAACAGGGCTAACAGGGAACGTTTGAACATGGCAGTCATTCCTTTAACGTGGCGGTTTACAGCACCTTGCCCAGGAAGGCAGCGGTGCGCGGGTGTCGCGGGTGTTCGAAAACCTGGTGCGGCGGGCCCTGCTCGATCAGCTCGCCGTCGCACAGAAACACCACGTGGTCGGCCACCTCGCGGGCGAAACCGATCTCGTGGGTGACCACCACCAGGGTGGTGCCCAGGCTTGCCAACTGCTTGATCACGTCCAGCACCTCGCCTACCAGCTCCGGGTCCAGGGCCGAGGTCGGCTCATCGAACAGCATTACCTTGGGGTTCAGTGCCAATGCGCGAGCGATGGCCACACGCTGTTGCTGGCCGCCGGACAGCTGCCTCGGGTAGGCATCGGCTTTCTCGGCCAGGCCCACCTTGCCCAACAGTTCCAGGCCTTTTGTGCGCGCATTGGCCGGGGTCCAGAGCTTGTGCGCCAGGGGCGCTTCGCTGATGTTCTCCAGGGCCGTGAGGTGCGCGAACAAGTTGAAGTTCTGGAACACAAAGCCCACCTCGATGCGCCGTTTGAGCACTTCGCGCTCCTTGAGCTCATACAGCAGGTGGCCCTTGCGCCGGTAGCCCACGTATTCACCGTCGATGGTGATGTGCCCGGCGTCGATCTTCTCCAGGTGGTTGAGGGTGCGCAGCAGGGTCGACTTGCCCGAGCCCGAGGGCCCGAGGATCACCGTCACCTGGCCAGGCTCGATGGTCAGGTCGATGTTCTTCAACACCGCCTGTGCGCCGTAGTGTTTGCTCACGCCCTGGATCTGGATGCGTCCGGCGCGCACGGTGGTGGCGTCAGCCATGGGCCTTCTCCTTGAACCAGCCGCGCAGGCGTTGCAGCGGCGTGGGCGGCAACACCCGCACCGCGCCGCGGGCAAAGTAGCGTTCGATGTAGTACTGGGCGCTGGTCAGCACGGTGGTGATCAGCAGGTACCAGACCGTGGCCACGATCAGCAGCGGGATCACCGCCTGGGTGCGGTTGTAGATCACCTGCACGGTGTAGAACAGCTCCGGCAAGGCCAGCACGTAGACGATCGAGGTGCCCTTGACCAGGCCGATGATTTCGTTGAAGCCGGTCGGCACGATGGAGCGCAATGCCTGGGGCAGGATGATCCGGAAAATCCGCCGGTGGCTGGGTAGCCCTAGCGCGGCGGCGGCCTCGTGCTGGCCGGGGTCGACGCCGATGATGCCGCCGCGGATGATCTCGGCGGTGTATGCCGCCTGCATCATCCCCAGGCCCAGCACCGCCACGGTGAACTGGCTAAGCACATCCACGGTCGACCACTGCGCCAGTACCTGCTGGGTAAAGGGCACCGCCAGGGTGATGTGGTCGTACAGGTAGGCGAAGTTGTAGAGGATGATCAGTACCAGCAACGCCGGCAGCGAGCGGAAGAACCAGATGTAGCCCCACGCCAGCGACGACAGCAGCGGCGACCTGGACAACCGCGCCAACGCCAGGCCTGTGCCCAGCACTGCGCTAAGCAGCGTGCTGAGCAAGGTCAGCAGCAAGGTCTGGCCCAGGCCCTTGAGCACCGAGGGCGCGAAGAACCAATGGGCAAACACCCCCCACTCCCAACGCGGGTTGGTGGCCAGGGAATGGCCGATGCCTAGCAGCACCAGTGCGGCGAAGGCCGAGCCCAGCCAGCGCCAGGGGTGACGCGCGGGCACGATGCGCAAAGCCTGAGTGGCCGGTGCCTGGGTTTCACGGGTGTAGGCGTAGCTTTCCAATACAGTGGGCATGGCGGTTCCTCGCATGTCAGAAGGCGTAGGTCAGGCGGGTGTAGTAGTAGCCACCGGTAAAACCGTACGGGGAGTACACGCCGTAGCTACTGACCATGGTGCTGGAGGGCACCCCCTGTTTCTTGGGGTACTCGTCGAACAGGTTCTTGGCGCCGACCGCGACACTCAGGTCTTTGGTCAGCCGGTAGCCCACGTCAAGGTCGGTGATCCACTGCGCGCCGTAGATGCGGTCCAGGGAGCGATCGGACGAGGCATTGACCTCTTTGTAAGCGCCGTAGCGGGTGAAGGCCAGGTTGACGTTGAACTTGTCGATGCTCCAGTCGCCGCCCAAGATCAGCTTGGTCTTGGGCTGCACGCCGGTGAGCAGGTTGCGCGCCTCGCGGTTCATCAGCTCATAGGGGGTGCCGCCGATGTCGGTGGTGGCCTTGTAGCTAAGGATCTCGGTCTGGTTCCAGTTGAAGGCCGCGGTGTATTTCAGCGAGCCCCAGGCTCCCAGGTCCTGGCTGTAATTGCTGACCACATCCACGCCCTTGGTACGGGTGTCGGCACCGTTGAGGAAGTACTGCCCACCCGACGTGGAGTTGATCCCGTTGCTTTGCAGCACTTGGGTGACTTCGTCGCCCAGCAGCGTGCCGGTCAGGGTGATGCGGTCACGGATGTTCACCACGTAGGCATCGGTGGTCAGGGTGAAATCGTCGGTCGGGGTAAAGGTGAAGCCCAGGCTGAAGTTGGTCGAGCGCTCAGGTTTGAGCGACGTCGCGCCCAGGGCCTTGGCCGCCGCCGAGTCCACGGGCAGCACGCCATAGTTGATCGACTGGTACACGCCATCGACCACCCCATAGGTGGTGGAGCGCGCACTGAACAGGCTGTCGGCCAGGCTCGGTGCACGGAAACCATTGCTCACGGTACCGCGAATGGCAAAGGCCGGGGTGAAATCGTAGCGGCTGGTCAGCTTGCCGCTGCGGGTGGCGCCCACGCCTTCGTTGTAATGCTCGTAACGCAAGGCGGTGCCCAGGTACCACTGCGGCACCGGGTTGATGCCCACGTCGATATAGCTGGCCACGCTGTTGCGGGTGGCGCTGGTGGCCTCGTCCGGCGAAATGCCGTTGGTGACCTGCGCGCCTGAGGACGCGCAATTGCCCGGCGCCACGCAATAGCCGCCGTCGGCGTAGGAGGCGTAGTCGCCGGCCTGCACTTGGTACCCATCGCGGCGGTGCTCCAGGCCCCAGGACAGCGATAGCGGGTCTTCCAGGCCCACGTCGTAGCTGCGCTGGAAGTCCAGGTTGGTGGTCAACTGCGTGGAAATCCAGGTGCCATTGGTGAACGAGTTGGGCGTGGCCTCGCCCAGCGACGGGTTCTGGTTGTGGTAGGTGCCCTGCTCTGCTTCGTTGCGCCCGTAGGTGGTGGACAAATCCCAGTCCCACTCGCCCACCTGGCCCTTGCCGCCGAAGGCTGCCTGGAAGTCGTCCTCATCGATGGTCCACACCGGCACGTAGCCGGCCGGGTAACCATTGGGGCCGGTGGTGATGGTGTTGGTGATGGTCGGCAGGCGGAAGTTCTGGCCTTGCTCGGACTTGCGCCTGGACCAGGTGGTGAACGAGTACAGGCTTAAATCATCGGCCAACGGCAGCTCGGCGTTGTAGGCCAGCGTCAGCAGGTTCTGCTTGGGCGTGCCGTAGCCGCCGTAGGTCGACTTGCCCGCCAGGTCACCGGCCTGGGCCACGCTGTAGCCGTTGGCGCTGGCCTTGTTGTCATCGTTCTGGCTGCGTGCATCCAGGCTCAGGTGGACGATACCGCCGTCGCCAATCTCCCAGCCCTTGTCCAGGCTTTGCTGCACGGTCTGCTTCTTGCCGTCGTAGCCTTGGCCGGCGTTGGTCACCGAGGTGCCGCTGGCGTCGGCCTTGAGGATCACGTTGATCACCCCTGCAATGGCATCAGAGCCGTACTGCGCCGCCGCGCCGTCACGCAGCACTTCGACGTGGTCGATGGCGCTGATGGGGATGAAGTCCAGGTCCGCAGGCGCAGCGCCGGTGTTGATGCCGTTGATGTTCAGGGTGGCGCTGGTGTGGCGGCGCTTGCCGTTGACCAATACCAGCACTTGGGCGGCGTTCATGCCACGCAGGTTGGGTGCGCGGGCCATGCCACTGGCGTCCCAGCCGGTTTTTTCCGGCAGCGACAGCGAGGGAATGCTGGCGCTCAGGGCTTCCATCAAGCCGGGCTTGCCGGTGGCTTGCAATTGCTTGGCACTGACCACGTCGATCGGTACCGGGCTGCTGGTCACGGTGCGCTGTTCGGCGCCACGGTTGCCGGTGACGACTACAGTGCTCAAGGTGTCGTCATTGGCGGCGAAGGCGTTGCTGGCCAGCAATGCGCTGCTGATTGCCAGGGCCAGAGAAGAGGTGGTGTGCATACCTGCGGGTAACTCCCGTCCAATGTTGCTGGGGAACCATCCGTGGGCGGGGGTAGGCTGTTGGAAATGACAATAAGGGAATTAAATCGAGTCGTATAATTCTATTTTGGTATAATCTTGTATTAATTTATTTTATTATTTTACGTTTTTATATGCGCCCGCAGGAGCGAATTCATCCGCGAAAAGCACTCCGCGTTCCCCCAGGAGAACCGCGCGGCGCTTTTCGCGGATGAATCCGCTCCTACGTAAAGCCTGCGTTTTAGTGGCGCGAGGTGTGGCTAGACCGCGATGGAAAGCGCCGGCGCCTGTGCATGGCGATTCTCGGGCACCGGCAAGCCCAAGTGCCCACGCAGCGTGTCATGGCTGTACTCCTCGCGAAACAGCCCCTTGGCTCGCAGCAGCGGCAGGACCTTCTCGGTAAACGCGGCAAACTCGCTGGGCGCGGTCAGGCGGATGTTGAAGCCATCCGAGGCCCCTTCCACGAACCAGCGCTCGATCTCGTTGGCCACCGTTTGCGGCGAGCCGACAAAATGCGAAAACGGCGTGGCAAAGCGCAGGGCGGCCTGGCGCAAGGTCAGGCCCTGTTCGCGAGCCACTTGCTTGATGTGCTCGGCATGGCCGCGGTAGCCGTTGCTACCCAAATCGCCCAGTTCTGGAAACGGTTGGTCCAAAGGGTACTGCTTGAAGTCGTGGTAGTTGAAGGGGCGCCCCAAGGCTGCCAGGGCCTTGTTCAGGTCCAGTTCGCCGTGCAACTGGCGCTCCAGCAGGCGCGCTTGTTCATCGGTGTCGGCAATGATCGGCGCGATGCCCGGCAAGATCACCACGTGCTCCGGGTTGCGCCCGGCGGCCTGGGTGCGCTGCTTGATGTCGCGGTAGTAGGCCTGGGCGTCTTCAAAGTTATCGACGCCGGCGAAAATGCCTTCGGCCACGTCGGCGGCCAGCGCCCTGCCCGACTCGGAAATCCCAGCCTGGAAGATCACCGGCTCACCCTGCTTGGAGCGGCCGATGTTCAACGGCCCGGTCACCGAGAAAAATTCCCCACGATGGTCCAGGCGATGTTGGCGTGAGGGGTCGAGGAACTGCTTGCGTTGCTTGTCGCGCGGGAAGGCATCGGCTTGATAGGAGCTCCACAGCCCCTGCACCACCTCGACATGCTCGCGCGCCCGGCGGTAGCGCTCGCCATGGTCGATGTGCTGTTCCAGGCCGAAGTTGCCGGCCGCCCCTTCAAGGCCCGTGGTCACCACGTTCCAGCCAGCGCGGCCGTGGCTGATCAGGTCCAGCGAGGCAAACTGGCGCGCCACGTTGTAGGGCTCGGTGTACGAGGTGGTCAGGGTGGCCACCAGGCCGATCTTCGAGGTACTGCCGGCGATGGCCGACAGCAGCGTCAACGGTTCCAGCCGGTTGAGGTAGTGCGGGGCGGAATCGGCGGTGATATAGGGGCTGTCGACGATGAACACCAGGTCGAACTTGGCAGCTTCCGCCTGGCGCGCCTGCTCACGGTACCAGTCGATGTCGACGCTGGCGTCGCCAGGGATTTCGGGGCTCAGCCAGTCGGCCTGGCCCGTGCCGACGCCGGTCAGGATAGCGCCAAGTTTCAATTGTCGGGTCATTGGGTGTTCCTGGAGTCAGAGTTTATAGTCGGTGTCGGTGCGTTCCAGCTGACGAATCAGCGCGTTCCAGTGCCGCGCCACGCCGGGGCCATCGCCGCTGGCGTGGGCCTTGGCCTGTTGCTCCACTTTGGCGATCACCGCAGCGGGCGGGTAGACCAACTCGGCATTGCCTGCGGCCTGTGCCGCCACCTGGATGGTGCAGGCACGCTCCAGGCCATGCAGTTGCTGGAAGGCGTGCTCAACGCTGATGCCGCCGGTCAACAGGCCGTGGTTGCGCAAGATCATCACGCTCTTGTCGCCCAGGTCCGCCACCAGGCGCACCCGCTCGTCCAGGTCCAGGGCCACGCCCTCATAGCCGTGGTAAGCCACGCGGCCAGAGAACCCGATGGCGTGTTGGGAGATCGGCAGCAGGCCATCCTTTTGCGCCGACACGGCAATACCGTCGCGGGTGTGGGTATGCAGCACGGCTTGCAGGTCCGGGCGCGCGCCGTGGATGGCGCTGTGGATCACGTAGCCTGCGTAATTGATGCCAAGGCCGATGGGGTCATCGACAATAGTGCCGTCGATGTCAACCTTGACCAGGTTGGAGGCGCTGATCTCGTCGAACAGCAGGCCGAAGGCGTTGATCAAAAAGTGCTCTTCAGGGCCGGGCACGCGGGCCGAAAAGTGCGTGTAGATATGGTCGGTGAAGCGCAGCTGTGCAGCCAGGCGGTAGGCAGCGGCAAGTTTGACGCGTACTTCCCATTCCTGGGGCGTGACGCGTTCGCGAACCGAGGTGTTGCTGCTGGTATTGAGGGGTAAGGCTGACACGCTGCTCATGGCACTGCTCCCTGTGGGGCCTATGGTGGCTGTGCAGGCAGCCTAAGCCCCGGGAGCAACATTTAAAAATCACATTTTAATCTAAGCTAATCATCAAATTATTTTATGACCTTACGCAGCCGCCCGAGTTTTTTTTCAGCGATTGCGCCACCAGTTCGCCAAAGGTCGCGACCGGCCCCTGCAGGTTGCCCAGAAACCGCGGGTAGATCAGCCACAGGTCCATCACCGGCTTGAAATCCTTGAGCGGCACCACCGCCAGTTGCTCGCGATGGGCGCTGCGCTCAAGCAAGTCGCGGGGCACCAGGCCCAGGCCCATGCCTTCGGCCACCAGGCCCAGCTGCAGCTCGGTGCCAAAGGTTTCCAGGTTCACTTTCAGTTGCAAGCCCTGCTCCGAGAGCGTGCGCGCAAGCCCTGCGCGAAACCCGCAACCGTCGGGGTTGAGCACCCAGCCGCTGTCATAACAGTCGGCAAGCTTGCAGGGTTTTTTCGGCAACTGCGCCTTGGCACACACCACCACCAACTCCATCTTGCCAATGGACTCGCCGATGATGTTGTCGGGGAAGATCTTGCCGGCCGGGAACAGCGCGGCGGCCGCGTCCAGCTCGCCGCGTTCGATCTTGCCGACCAGGTGGCTGCCCCAGCCGGTCGACACCTGGGCGCGCAGCCCGGCGTACTGTTGGCGCAGGTGTTTGAGGGCATCGAGCAGCACCACGTCGCCGATGGTTTGCGGCACGCCCAGGCGCAACACGCCGCTGGGCGGCGCGTCGCTGGCCACCAGTTCGCGCAGGGCGTCCATTTCGCGCAGGATGGTGCGGCACTGCTCGTACACCTGGGTGCCGATCAGCGTGGGCTTGAGGGGTTTGGTGTTGCGGTCGAACAGCTCCACGCCCAACGCCTGCTCGAAGTTCTGCACCCGCCGGGTAATCGCCGGTTGGGTGAGCTGCAAGCTAAGGGCTGCCTGGCTGATGGACTGGCAACGAATCACCGCGACGAAGGCATCGATATCATCAATTTTCATTCGGGCCGCACATGGTAGCAAGAGAGTAAAATGTTATAAAAGCATAGTCCTAAAGTACCGTGCTTGGCCAGTGGCGCCCTATCATTCCTGCCAGGCATAGCCACTATCGATACGCGCACACTAGTGCCGGGCGTCCAAGGCCCTTAACCTTGGTACCTCGATCCCGTTCCACTGCACAAGACGACTTTCATGACCAGTCTGACCGACCCGTTGCACAGCAAGGCCCCGACCATGAGCCGCGCCCTGGTGACGCTGTTTGCCTTTTGCTGCGGCGCCATCGTCGCCAACATCTATTACGCACAGCCGATCATCGAGCTGATCGCCCCGGACATCGGGCTGTCGGCGCACAGCGCCAGCCTGATCGTGTCCCTGACCCAGGTCGGCTACGCCCTGGGCCTGTTCTTCCTGGTGCCATTGGCGGACCTGGTGGAAAACCGCAAGTTGATGCTGGCGACCGCCTTACTGGCGACCCTGAGCCTGGTGGGCGCGGCCATCAGCCACGAGCCGCTGACCTTTTTGCTGGTGTCGCTGCTGATCGGTTTCAGTTCGGTGTCGGTGCAAATGCTGATCCCGTTGGCCGCGCACCTGGCCAGCGAAGAATCCCGTGGCCGCGTGGTGGGCAGCATCATGGGCGGCTTGCTGCTGGGTATCTTGCTGGCCCGGCCACTGTCGAGCCTGATCGCCGACTGGCTGGGCTGGCGCGCGGTGTTCATCGCCGCCGCCGTGGCCATGGTGTTGATCATGTGGGTGATGGCCGCCACGGTGCCGGCGCGCACCCCGGACCACAGCGCCAGCTACGGCCAATTGCTGCGCTCGCTGGGCACTTTGTTCAGCCGCTACGGCGCGCTGCGCCAACGGGCGTTTTACCAGGGCTTGATGTTCGCCGCCTTCAGCCTGTTCTGGACCGCCGTACCACTGGAGCTGTCGCGCCAGCACGGCCTGAGCCAGAGCCAGATCGCGATCTTTGCCCTGGTGGGTGCCATCGGTGCCATCGCCGCGCCCATCGCCGGGCGGCTGGCGGATGCCGGGCACACCCGCCGCGCCTCCCTGGTGGCCATGGTGCTGGCGCCATTGAGCTTTACCACAGCCCTGGTGCACCCGGCGTTCAGCGTGATCGGCCTAGCCCTGACCGGCGTGCTGCTGGACTTTGCCGTGCAGATGAACATGGTGCTGGGCCAACGCACCATCTACAGCCTGGACCCGGCCAGCCGCGGGCGCCTGAATGCGCTGTACATGACCAGCATTTTTATCGGCGGCGCGGTCGGCTCGGCCATCGCCAGCAGCCTGTATGAACAGGGCGGCTGGGGGCTGGTGGTCAAGGTCGGCGTGGCGATACCGCTGGTGGCGCTGGTGGCGTTCCTGGTCAATGAGCGTGGGCGTGCGCGCGAGTTGGCTTGAGGCTCGATGGCATCTGAGGCCGGCCTTCGCAAGCAAGCTTGCTCCCACACCGTGGGAGCAAGCTTGCTTGCGAAAGGGGCCGGGGCAAGCATTGATTCACATGACAAACCCTCCACCATTGGCTAGGGTGCAGAACGCACCCTGACTCAATACACGGAGGTTTGAATGAAACTCTACGGCATGCTGGACTCCCCCTACGTACGCCGCGTCGCCCTGTCGCTGGACCTGTACGGCATCACCTTCGAGCATTTCCCCCTGTCGGTGTTCAGCACCTTCGACGCCTTCGCCCAGGTCAACCCGGTGGTTAAGGCCCCTACCCTGGTGCTGGATGACGGCACCGTGCTGATGGATTCGGCGCTTATCCTGGACTATTTCGAAACCCTGAGCGCACCGGCCGGCAAACGCCGCCCCCAGGATGCGCGTGCATTGGGGCAAGCACTGCGCACCGAGGGCCTGGCCCTGGCCGCGTGTGAAAAGTCGATTCAACTGGTGTACGAGCACAACCTGCGGCCCGAAGAGAAACGCCACCAACCCTGGGTGGCGCGGGTGACCGGGCAGTTGCTGGCGGCGTGCGCGGCGCTTGAGCAGCAGATCGCCGCCCTGCCCCCGGCAGATGACCAGGTGCCGGGGCAGGCCGAGGTCACCAGTGCCGTGGCCTGGTCGTTCATGCTGCTGATGGTGCCGGACGTGATCAAGCCGGCTGACTTCCCAGCGTTGCACGCCCACGCCGCCCGCCTGGAAGCCACCGCCCTGTTCAAGCGCTACCCGATGGTGTGAATCACCTTGGGGTTGCCAAAGCGGCGTGCTGCCACGCAACACAACACCAGGCCCAACACGGCCAGCACGCCGCCGACGATGCCAACATTGGCCACGCCGATCTGGCTGCTGACCACGCTGCCCAGCAGTGCCCCGCCACCGATGCCGATGTTGTAGATGCCCGAGTGCAGGGCCATGGCCACGTCGGTGGCGTCGGGCGACAGCTGCAGCACCTTGGCTTGTTGCATCAGGCCAAAGCACATGATCGCCACGCCCCACAGCACGCTCAGCGCGCCCAGGTAACCGGCCTTGTACGACAGTGGCAACAGCAGCAACAGGCACACCGCCAGCGAGCCGATGGAGGCAATCAGCAAACCACGCGGGTAGCGATTATTGAACAGGCTGAACACCAGCGAGCCAATGATACCGGCGCCACCGAACAGCAATAGCAGCAAGGTGGTCATTTCGCTGCTCAGGTGCGCGACCGATTGCGAGAACGGCTCGATGTAGCTGTAGGCGGTGAACTGCGCGGTCACCACCAACGCCGTCAGCACGTAGCAGGCCACCAACGGTGGCCGCTTGAACAGCATAGGCAGGCTTTGCAGGGAACCGGAGTTCTGGCTGGGCAGCAAGGGCAGCGACTTGGCCAGGCACAGCACGGTCACGCCTGCGGCCACGGCAATGCTCAGGAAGGTCATGCGCCAGCCCAGCAATTCACCCACCACCCGGCCCAGCGGGATGCCCAGCACCATGGCCAGGGACGTGCCCGTCGCCAATAGCCCCAGGGCCTGCACCTCTTTGCCCGCCGGCGCCACGCGCACGGCCAGTGACGCGGTGATCGACCAGAACACCGCGTGAGAGAAGGCAATGCCGATACGGCTGACCATCAGCATGGCAAAACTGTTGGCCACGCAGGACAGCACGTGGCTTACGATAAACACGCCGAACACACACATCAGCAAGCGCCGCCGCTCGACGTTGCGGGTGATCAACATCATCGGCAGCGACATCAAGGACACCACCCAGGCATAGATCGTCAGCATCAGGCCGACTTGCGCAGGGGTCATGTCGAAACTGCCGCCGATGGAGCTCAGCAGGCCCACGGGGACGAATTCGGTGGTGTTGAAAATAAAGGCCGCCAGGGCCAGCGCGATCACGCTCAACCAACTGCCGGTGTGAACATCCTGGGATGCATCCATGTATGAGAACCCGCGCCAAATCGTGAAAAAAACAACCCACACCCGAAAACGCCACGCACGAAAGCCCCACCCAGGGTTTGCCTGAGTGGAGCCTGCGGCCAGCGATTGTTATGAGTATTGGGGGTGAATCCAGATAACGCGAATTCTACGCGCGGTGGTGGGGGCGCGACAACAGGCGGGCCATGACCGGGCTTGCATGTAGGAGCGGATTGATCCGCGAAAAGCGCACCGCGGTGTGTCAGGCAAATTATGTCGGCTGCTTCGCGGATGAATCCGCTCCTACAGGCGATCGCGTTCCTTCCGTAGGAGCGGATTGATCCGCGAAAAGCGCACCGCGGTGTGTCAGGCAAATTACGTCGGCTGCTTCGCGGATGAATCCGCTCCTACCGGTATTGCAACGCACCCAGGTATGAACGAGCGGCGTTGGCCGCCCATGCTTAAGCCCATCAGGGCAACGGGTCGAATTTCAATTCGCTCAAGCTCTGCACCTTGTCTTCGCGCACCATCTTGTAGGCGGTGTCCGGGCCGATCCAGCGGTTCCAGATGGCGTCGATTTCGCCGGCCTGGTCCATGGCGCGCAGCGATTCATTGACCTTGGCCAGAAAGGCCGGTTCGCCCTGGCGCATGCCGGCGCCAATCGGTTCCAGGGCCATTGGCTCCTTGGCGATGGCAAGCTCCACGCCGCCCTCCTTCGCCTGGCCCACCAGTTTGATCGCGGTCATGGTGTTGGTCACCAGCCCCACCACTTTGTTCTGCTGCAGGGCCATGTAGGCAGAACCCGTGTCCTGGAACGTCACCGGCGTGGCGTCGGCCATGCGGATCGATTGCTCGGAGGTCGAGCCCTTGGTCGAGCTGATTTTCTTGTCCTTGAAGAACGAGCGCGGTTGGTCGGCGTTCGGCGCGCGCACCACCAGGGTTTCCTTGGCAATGTAGTAAGGGTCGCTGAACTGGATCTGCTCCGCACGGCTCTTGGTGTAGGCAAGATTGGCGAAGATCACGTCGACACGGCCCATCTTAACCTCAGGGATACGCGCCTCAACCGACATCGGCTTGAGTTCCAGGGCCACGCCCAGGTGCTTGGCCAACGCCGTGCACAGGTCCACGTCCATGCCCACCAGCTCACGGGTTTTAGGGTCGGGCGCGGAGAACGGCGGCACGTCCGCGTAGACGCCGCAGCTCAAGCTTTTTTTCGCCAGCACATCACTCATCTGGTCGGCCTGGGCCACCGAGACGGCCAAGGGGGCCAACGCCATCATCGCCAACAATTGCTTCATACGCATGGGGCTACTCCAGGTCAATCAGGTTGAATTCAGTGGGCACGCAGGTCGGCGATAAACCGTTGCGCGCGGGGGTGGGCCGGCTGGCTGAAAAACTGCTCGGGCGCGCCTTTTTCCAGAATCTGCCCGGCGTCCATGAACCAGATAGTGTCGGCCACCTCACGGGCGAAGTTCATCTCGTGGGTCACGCACATCATGGTCATGCCGTCCTTGGCCAGGCCTTTCATCACGCTCAGCACCTCGCCGACCATCTCTGGATCCAGGGCGCTGGTGGGCTCGTCGAACAGCATCACCGGTGGCTCCATGGCCAGGGCGCGGGCGATGGCCACGCGCTGTTGCTGGCCACCCGACAGTTGCGCCGGGTAGGCGCCGGCCTTGTGCGCCAGGCCCACGCGGTCCAGCAATTCCATGGCCCGGGCGCGGGCTTCGCTGCCCTTCAGGCCGCGCACCTTGGTGGGGGTCAGGATGATGTTGTCCAGCACCGACAGGTGCGGGAACAGGTTGAAGCTCTGGAACACGAAGCCCACCCGGCTGCGCAGCCGGTTGAGGTTGGCGTCGGTGCCGTTGACGTCCTGGCCATCGAACAATATCTGGCCTTTCTGGATGTCTTCCAGGCGGTTGACCGTGCGGATCAGCGTCGACTTGCCCGAGCCCGACGGCCCGCACAGCACCACTACCTCGCCACGCTTGACCTCGGCGGTGATATCGGTGAGGGCCTGGTACTCGCCGTACCATTTGTTGATGCGGGAAAACATGATCATCGGATGCATGAAGGCAACCCTCTTCAGTTATCGCTGGTCAGCAGGCAAGCCTGCGGCGCTGCCTGGGCATTGCTACCCTGGCGCTTGCGGGCAATACGCGCTTCCAGCACGCCCGCCAGGCGGGTCAGGCCGTAGCACAGCACGTAGTAGGTAATCGCCAGGATGAAAAACACCTGGAAAGGTTTGGTCAGCAACTGGTTGTTGACCTGGTTTGCCGCGAAGGTGACCTCCTGCACGTTGATCACGTAGCCCAGGGAGGTTTCCTTGATGATCGAAACGAACTGGCTGATCAGGCTGGGTAAGGCGTTGTACAGCGCCTGGGGCAGGATCACCCAGATCGTGCTGCGCACATACCCAAGGCCCAAGGCCCGCGAAGCTTCATACTGCCCGCTGGGCAAGGCCTGAATGCCGCCGCGAATGATCTCGCACAGGTACGCGCTCTGGTACACCACCAGGGTGCAGAGCATGGTGGCGAAGCCGGTGATGTTGTGGCCGATCAGCAGTGGCACCAGGAAGTACGTCCAGAAGATCACCATCAGCAGCGGGATACCGCGCAGCACATACACCCACACCGTGGCCGGGTAACGTAGCCAGCGCCACGGCGACACCCGCGCCAGCGCCAGCAGCATCCCCAGGGGGAACGCCAGAATCAGCGCCAACGCGGCCAGGATCAGCGTGTTGGCCAGCCCGCCCAAGGGCCCGTGGGGGTACTGACCGATGAGAAGCAGCGCCCAGTTGTCGCGCACAATCGTGAAAAAATCGAACATCGCGCCTACCTCGCCGTGGCTTTGCTGAAGTGCCGTGCGATCAGGGCACCCAGGCCCATCAGCAGCAGCGAAATCGCCAGGTACACCAGGGTGGCCACCAGGTACGATTCGAACGTGCGGAAGGTGTAGTTCTCCACTTCCCGGGTGGCGTAGGTCAGCTCCACCACGCCGATTGCCATGGCAAGGCTGGTGTTCTTGAACAGCAGCACGGTGTGGTTGATCAGCGAGGGCAGGCAGTTGCGCACCCCCTGGGGCAGGATCACGTAGCGCAACGAACGCACGTAGCCCAGGCCCAGGGCGCGGGCCGCCTCGGTTTGCCCGCTGGGGATGGCGCGCAGGCCGCTGCGGATGTCCTCGCTGAAGTACGCCGCCTGGCACAGGCCCAGGGCGATGATCGCGAACAGGTATTCGGTGCTGTAGTTGGCCAGCCAGATTTGCGTGGTGTCGCTGAGCAGCGTCGGGATGCCGAAGTACCAGAGCATCAGTTGCACCAGGGTCGGCACGTTGCGGTGGTACGACACGTAGGCCGCCACCAGGCGTTCGGCGTACTTGTTGCCCGTCAGGCGGACCGACACTAGCAACAGCGCCAGCACCATGGCCAGGCACCAGGCGAACAACGCCAGTTGCAGGGTCATTTCTATGCCCTTGAGGATCAGCGCGGCGTATTCGCCTTGGAGGATCGCGGCCAGATCGAAGTCATGCTTCATGGTCAATTCCCATCGACATGCGGCTTGGGGCAGAAACAAGGCGCCGGGGCGAACCCGGCGCGGGTGCGGCAATGACGGCTTGGGCCGTTCTTTTAAGGCCTGCGGGGCTCAGCCCTGATACTCCTGGGGGCGTGCGGTTTGCAGCCCACCCGGCACTTGCAGCGTAGGGGTGATTTCCATGTGGCCAACGTTCATCGACACCGGCGCGGCAATGGCGAAAGCAATGGCGTTGGCGATGTCCTTGGCCTCGGGCAACTCGAAGCCTTCGATAAAGCGCTGGCGCACTTCGTCGGAGTCACCGTGCACATGGGCGAAGATGTCGGTGGCCACCCGGCCCGGGCAAATCTCGGTGACCCGCACGCGCTTGCCGAATGCGTCGACCCGCAGCTGCTTGGACAGCATGCTGACCGCAGCCTTGGTCGCGTGGTAGGTGGCGTTGCCGCCGAAATTGTAGGCGGCGGCAATGGAGCTGATGTTGACGATGTGCCCACAGTCGCGCGCCATCATGCCCGGCAGGGCCAGGCGCGCCAGGTGCAGCACGGCGCGAATATTCACGTCTACCAGCAGGTCTATGCCTTCTGCATCGGCCTTGAGCAGGGAGCCGGGGCGGTCGACGCCGGCGTTGTTGACCAGGATGTCGAAGGTGTAGCGCTCGAACAGCGCGGTCAGCCCGGCAAGGTCGGTGACGTCGACGGCGTGGGCGATGCAGCCGGTGCGCTCGGCCAATTCAGCCAGCTTGTCGGCGCTGCGGGCCAGGGCGTGCACCTGCACGCCCTCGGCGCACAAGCGCTCGACCACGGCGGCACCGATACCCGAGGAGGCGCCGGTCACCAGCGCGGTTTTATAATCGGAAAATGGCATGGGGTGTTCCTCAATTCTGCTTCTGTTCTGGACTGTAACCAGCCGTGCTGTGCACGGCCAAGACGCATTGGTTGTGTGGCGATAAGCTGCGCTTATGACCGCAGCAACTGGCTGATCGGGGTGATGACGGCGCCCTGCCCTTCGATGAACTGGCGCAGGTCGCGGGCAAGCGTCACCGCGCCCGGCGTGTCGCCGTGCAGCAGGATCGAACAGGCGTCGACCTTGACCCGCTTGCCGTCCAGGGTGGTCACGGTGCCGTCCTGCAACAATTGCGCGACCCGCTGGCGCACCTGCGCCGGGTCCTTGATCACCGCGCCTGGGATGCCGCGCGGCACCAGCAGGCAGTGCTCGTCGTAGGCGCGGTCGGCCAGGAAGGTAGTCGCCACCCGCAACCCGTGCTTGCCTGCGGCCGCCTCGATGGCCTGGCTGCTGGATGAGCTGATGATCAGCCGGGGGTCAAACTGGGCCACGGCGCGCACCAGCACCTCGGCCATCTGGGCATCGGCGGCCACCCGGTTGCCCAGGGCGCCATGGAAACTCATGTGGGTCATGGGGTGGCCGGCAACGGCGGCCATGCCGGCCAGCGCACCCAACTGGTAAACCACGTATGTGGCCAGCTCGCGCAGCTCGATGTTCATGGCCCGGCGGCCGAAGCCCTGCAAGTCGGGGTAGCCGACATGCGCGCCCAGGTCGATGGCGGCCGCCTTGGCCTGGCGTACCGTGGCGTCCATGATTAGCGGGTCGCCGGCATGAAACCCACAGGCCACGTTGGCCGAAGAGACCACCTGCATCAACGCCTGGTCTTCGCCCATTGTCCACGGGCCGAAGCCCTCGCCCAGGTCGGCATTCAAATCTATACGCATCATCGGCTCCTAGACGGCCAGGTCAAAAAGCGGCTGGCCGTAACCCACCTGTTCGCCTTCGGCGGCGCGCACCGCGCTCACCCGCCCGGCCTGGTCACTGCGCACCGGCAGCATCAAGTGGCCGATGCGCAGTACGCCCAGCAATTGGCCGGCTTGCACCTCATCGCCGGCCTTGACCCAGGCACTGCGCTCGTCGGGGTGGTGGCTGAAAAAGTGCCCGGGGCCGCTGGCCTTGACTGACGCCGTCGGCGCGTCAGATACCGCAGCCACTTGAGTCTGGACCGCCACCGCGGCCTGCGCGGGCGCAGCCGACCCACGGCGCAGGGTCAGTTCGAAACCGGGCCGGGTAATCTGTAGCCCACTGAGGTTGGCCGCGCTCAGCCAGCGGGCCAACTGGCGTATTTCCTGAAGGTTCATGCTTAGGTCCTCAAAGGCTGTGCAAGGTCAGCAAGCGGCGCGTGGCGTCGATGAAGGTGCGGTTGGCCTCCAGCGCATCCAGGGCCTGCTCGTAGCTGCATTGAATGAAACGTACCGAACTACCGATGGGGGCCTGGCCCAGCCGCCACAGGTCGGCCTCGATCACTGTGCCGAACTTGGGGTAACCGCCGCTGGGTTGGGCATCGCGCATCTGAATGATCGGCTGGCCACCGTGGGGTACCTGGATCACCCCCGGCACGATGCCATGGGAGCGAACTTCCAGAGGGTGCTTGGGCAGCAGCGGCTGGCCTTCAAGGCGATAGCCGTAGCGGTTGCTCTGGGTGGTGATTTTCCATTGCCCGGCCCAGAACGCCGCCTGCGAATCTTCGCTGAAGCAGTCGTATTCGGCTGCTGGCAGCACGCGCATGGCCGGCACGCCATCGACCGCCAGCGGCATCGCCCGGCTCACCAGGCTCACGCCAAAATCGCTGGTACTGGCCAGGCCCGGGCGGCCTGCGGGCAAGCGGTCGCCCTGCTGCAACATGCGCCCCTGCCAGCCGCCGAACTCGCCACGCAACTGGGTGCTGCGCGAGCCCAGCACCGGCGGCACGTCGACCCCACCGGCCAGGCATAGGTAGGCACGGCTGCCGGCCGACGGGTAACCGAGTTTCAAGACCTGGCCGGCCAGCGCCTGGGCCACCCAGTTGGGGGGGATTACCTGGCCGTCCAACCGGGCCCCGCAGGCGGCGCCCGTCACGGCGAAGGCGCAGTCTTGGATAAAGCGCACTTCAAAGGGGAACAGCGGGATCTCGATGGCCGCCGCCCCCGGCTCGTTACCCAGCAACAGGTTGCCCAAGGTCAACGACAAACTGTCCATGGCCCCGGAGGTGCCCACGCCGTAGCCCAGGCTGCCGTTGCGGCCCAGGTCCTGGACGGTGGCCAGGGCGGTGGCGCTGATGATCTCGATCATCGGATGATCCTCTCGATACGAAAGCGCAGTTGGTCGCCAGGCTGCAAGATCGCCGGTGGCGACTGCTCGGCGTTGAAAAAGACCATTTCGGTACGGCCGATGGTGTTCCAGCCGCTGGGGCCGGCCGAGGCCGACACGCCGGTCTGCACGCCGCCGATGGAAACGGAGCCTGCGCCGATAGTGAGCACCGGCACCTGCCGGCGCGGGGTGGCCAGGCGCGGGTCCATGCCGCCCAGGTAGCAGTAGCCCGGGTGGCTGCCCAAGGCGTACACCGGGTACAGCGGTTCGCAATGCAGGTTGGCGATGGTCTCGATATCCAGCCCGGTGTGGGCGATCACATCGGCCATGTGCGGGCCGTGCTCGCCGCCGTACACCACCGGCAATTCGATCACGCGGCCCTCCAGGGGCAGCGGCGGGCACTGCGCCCAGGCGTCGAGCAGGCGGGTTTTCAGGCCCTGCAGGTCGCGCGGCGGCGTGTCGAAGGTCAGCATCAGGTTGTTCATGCCCGGCACGGCTTCGCGAATCGCCGGCCACTGCTCGGCCAGCCGGGCCAACGCCCAGATTCGTTGTTGCGGGGCCAGGTCCAGGCTGCCGGGCGCTTCGAGCAGCAAGGCGGTGGTGCCCAGCAAGCTGATGCGTGGGGCCGCGTCCGTGTGCATGGCACTCATGGGGTACTCCTCAGTTGCAGCCAACGTTCCAGATGATGAATATCGACACCGCCGGCGTTGAAGCCAGGGTCCTGGAGAATCTCGCGGTGCAGGGCAATGTTGGTGCTGATACCCTCCACGCGCATTTCGCTCAGGGCCAGGCGCATGCGCGCCAGGGCTTCTGCCCGGGTGGCCCCGTGGGTGATGACCTTGGCCACCATCGAGTCGTAGTAAGGCGGCACGCGGTAACCGTGGCTGACATGGCTGTCGACCCGCACGCCATAGCCGCCAGGCACTTCCCAGCGGCTGACCAGCCCTGGGGTGGGCATGAAGCTGTGCGGGTCTTCGGCGTTGATCCGGCATTCCAACGCATGGCCTTGCACGCAGATGTCGGCCTGGGTCAGGCCCAAACGTTCGCCCAACGCCATGCGGATCTGTTGCTGGACGATGTCGATGCCGGTGGTCATCTCGGTCACCGGGTGTTCCACCTGCAGGCGGGTGTTCATCTCGATGAAATAGAATTCGCCGTGCTCGTACAAAAACTCGAAGGTGCCCACGCCCTGATAGCCGATCTGCCGGCAGGCCGCCGCACAACGCTCGCCCACCCGGCCCAGCTCGGCCGGGTCGATGCCGGGGGCCGGGGCCTCTTCCAGCACCTTCTGGTGGCGGCGCTGCATTGAGCAGTCGCGTGCGCCCAGCCACACCGCGTGGCCATAGGCATCGCACAGCACCTGGATCTCCACGTGGCGGGGTTCGCCCAGGAATTTCTCGATGTACAGCTCCGGGTTGCCGAACGCGCGGCGCGCTTCTTCGCGGGTCAGGCCGATGGCCGCAAGCAATTGGTCCTCTTGCTCGACCACGCGCATGCCACGCCCACCGCCACCACCCGCGGCCTTGACGATCACCGGGTAGCCGATCTGGCGGGCAATGGCCAGGATGGTCGCCGGGTCTTGCGCCATGCTGGTGTCGGGGCCGGGCACGCACGGCACACCGGCTTCACGCATGGCGCGCTTGGCCGAGACTTTGTCGCCCATGGTACGGATGCACGCGGCGCTGGGGCCGATGAAGGTCAGGCCGGCCTGTTCGACGCGCTCGGCAAAGGCGGCGTTTTCCGAGAGAAAACCGTAGCCTGGGTGGATCGCCTGGGCGCCGCTCAACTCGGCGGCAAACAGCAGCGCTGCCTGGTTCAAGTAACTCTGGCCCGGGGCTGCCGGGCCAATGCAGATAGCCTGGTCGGCCAGTTGCACGTAGCCGGCGTCGCGATCGGCTTCGGAATACACCGCCACCGTCTTGAGGCCCAGGCCTTGGCAGGCCCGCAGGATGCGCAAGGCTATTTCGCCGCGATTGGCGATCAGCACAGTATCAAACATTCACACGCCCTCCAGGCGAAACAGCGGCTGGCCGGCGGCGACTTCTTCGCCACTGGCGGCCAAAATCGCTTGTACGGTGCCTGCGTGTTCGGCCTTGAGCGGGTGGAACATCTTCATCGCCTCGACCACGGCCAGGGTTTGGCCCTGGGCAACTGTATCGCCCACCTGCACGAAAGCCGGTTGGTCGGGCGCAGGTGTCAGGTGCAGCACGCCGTACAGCGCGGCGCTGGCTTCAAAAGTGCCGGTGGTGGCGGGCGACACGGCCTGCACCGTCGGGGCCGCCGCGGGCGGTGCTGGCACGCACGGCACCTGGCCGTCGCGCAACAGCTGCAGCTGGGTGTCGCCTTCGTTGAGGCGCAGTTCGCTGAGGTCGGACTCGGCCATCAGGTCGATCAGCGCTTTGATGCGTTCCGGGTTCATGCAATGCCCCTGCCGTGAATAGAAAAAAGTGGCTGGAGCGCACTGTATCGAGCGTGCCAAAACGCGGCCAAGAGGGTTTGACTGTGGGGTGATAAGGGCCGCTTATGACTGCACCGAGACCAGGTTGCCGCGCATCTCGGCCACCAGTTCCAGCAGGATCGCCTTGACCGCCTGGGCCGGCACCGACAGCGGCAAATGCCCTGAAAGGCACAAGGCCAAGGGCGCCTCTATTTGCGGTTGGACGATGCGGCACAGGTGCGCCTCGTGCACCGCCACCAAGGCGCGAGCGGCGGACTCGGGCAAAATCGTCGAGCCGAAATGCTCGCTCACGGCGGCGGCCAGCGTGGTGGACGACTCCACCTCGGCGATCACCCGTGCGCTCAAGCCGATCTTCAGGAAGGCCTCGTCCACCAGCCGGCGCATGGTGTTGTAGGTGCGCGGCAACAACAGGTCCAGGTCGGCAAGTTCCGCCAAGGCGATTTCGTCGCGCGCCTGCAACTCGGGGTCGGCGCTCACCAGGTACAGCTGCTCGCGCATCAACGGCACGAAGCTCAGCCCATGCACCTCACGGCCGCCGTACAGCACGGCCATGTCCATGCGCCCGTTCATGATCAACTCGCTCAGTGTGGTGCCAAAGTTTTCGTTGAGGTACAGCAGCACCCCGGGGTGGCGCTCGCGTACCCGGCGCAGCAACGGCAGCGACAGCGCCGAGGCCGCCGTGCCGGGAGCCAGGCCCACCGAGACCTGGCCGGACAGGGCGAAACCGGTGGCATTGACATCGCTTTGGGCCTGCTCGCACTGACGCAGAATCAACTGCGCGTGGCCATACAGCACCTTGCCCGCCTCCGTCGGCGTCACGCCGCGCTTGGTACGGATGATCAATTGCTGTTGCATCTCCGCCTCCAGCGTCACCAGTTGCTGGCTGAGCGCAGGCTGGGCGATGTGCAGCACATCGGCGGCCTGGGTCAGGCTGCCGACGTCGACGATCTTCACGAAGTACTTCAAACGGCGCAGGTTCACAGGCGGCACACTCTGGCAGGGCAATGCAGGGGTAGAGCAAGAGCCAGGCCAGAACCTGGCAGGGCGAATATCGGCAGGAAGCGGTTCGCCGATCAATCCGTGCCTACAAGTGATCGCGGCTCGTGCAGGGGCGCATTGATCCGCGCAACAGACACCGCCGATATAAGCCTTTGCTATGACACTGCGGCAAAGCACCACAACCCACCCAGGCAACCCTCGCAAACACGGCGCGGCACCACTTTGGTGCGGCATGGAACATTCCCGGTCATAAGCTGCGCCTATCAACCCAGAACGAACTTGTCTTATCTCAGCCCACGGCCGCCTCGTAACGTAGCCCCCATCAGGCCACTCTCGAGGAAACCCACGTGACCGCTTCCCGCATCGCCGCCCGAGTGCATCGCATCAAACCTTCGCCCAGTAGCGCCGCTGCCGACCGTGCCAACGAATTGCGTCGCGCCGGCAAGTCGATCATCAACCTGGTAGTGGGCGAGCCGGACTTCGACACCCCGCCGCACATCCGTGCCGCCGCCTGCGCCGCGATCCAGAACGGTGACACCCGCTACACCCAGAACGCCGGCACCCCGGAGCTGCGCCAGGCCATCGTCGCCAAGCTTGAGCGCGAAAACGGCCTGAATTACAGCCCGGCCCAGGTGGTGGTCACCAGCGGCGCCAAGAGCGCGATCTACAACGCCTTTTCCGCCACCCTGGGCGCCGGTGACGAAGTGCTGATCCCGGCGCCGTACTGGGTGTCCTACCCAGACATGGTGTTGGCCTGCGAAGGCGAGCCGGTGACCCTGGCGTGCACTGAAGAACACCATTTCAAGCTGACCGCCGAGCAACTGCGCGCCGCCATCACCCCGCGCACCCGCTGGCTGTTGCTGAACTCGCCCAGCAACCCCACGGGCGCGGTGTACCACGCCGATGAACTACGCGCGCTGGCCGACGTGTTGCTGGACTACCCCCATGTGCTGGTGATGACCGACGACATCTACGAGCACATCCGCTACGACGACCGCCCGGCCACCCATATCCTCAGCGTGGAGCCAGCGCTCAAGGATCGCGTGCTGCTGATCAATGGCGTGTCCAAGTCTTACGCCATGACCGGCTGGCGCATCGGCTACGGCGCCGGCCCCGCCGACCTGATCACGGCCATGGCCACCCTGCAATCGCAGTCCACCAGCAACGCCTGCAGCGTCAGCCAGGCGGCGGCCGTGGCGGCCTTGAACGGCGACCAGACGTTTGTCAGCGAAAGCCGTGCGGTATACCGCCAGCGCCGTGACCGCTGCCTGGCACTGATCAACGCCATCGACGGCCTGAGCTGCCTGCCGCCTGAAGGCGCGTTCTACCTGTACGTGAACTGCGGCGCCCTGCTGGGCAAGCACACGCCTGACGGCCAGGTGCTGAACAGCGACACCGAGGTGATCCTCTACCTGCTGGAAAGCCAGGGCGTGGCCGTGATCCCCGGCAGTGCCTATGGCCTGGCGCCGTTCTTTCGCATGTCCACGGCATCGGCCATCGAAACGCTGGAAGAAGGCTGCCGGCGCATCGCCACCGCCGTTGCCGCGTTGCGCTGAGGGGCCTGCCATGACGATGCCGAGCCACCCCGCCCTAAGCTTCAAGCAAGCGCTGCTGGCCATGCTCGGCCTCTCATTGGTACTGATGCTCTCGGCCTTGGACCAGACGGTGATCGGCAATGCCCTGCCCAGCATCGTTGCGCAACTGCAGGGCTTTGAACTGTACGCCTGGGTCGCCACCGGCTACCTGCTGGCGTCCATCGTGACCATTCCGATTTTCGGCCGGCTGGGCGATTACTACGGACGCAAGCCGTTCGTGATCGCCGCCACTGTGGTGTTCACGCTGGCCTCTTGGTTGTGCGCCCTGGCCAACGACATGTGGGTACTGGTGCTCGGCCGGGCCCTGCAAGGGGTGGGCGGCGGCATGCTGATCGGCACCGCGTTCGCCTGCATCCCCGAGTTATTCCCCGATACCCGTCAGCGCCTGCGCTGGCAGATGCTGTTGAGCGCGCTGTTCAGTGTGGTCAATGCCATCGGCCCGGGCCTGGGCGGCTACCTGACCGGGGCGTTCGGCTGGCGTTCGGTGTTTTACCTGAACCTGCCGCTGGGCTGCATCGCGCTGTTTTTTGCCTGGCGCTACCTGCCCCACTACAAGCCGCAGCACAACCGGGCCATCCGCCTGGATTGGCTGGGCGCGGCGTTGATCGCAGTGGCGCTGGGCAGTCTGCAACTGTTCGTGGAGGGCTTGAGCCAGTGGCCTTTGCTTGCCTGTGCGTTGTTGGGCCTGACGTGCCTCAGCGCCGCGCTGGCCTTGTGGGCCTGGGAGCGCCGCTGCGCCCAGGCGCTATTGCCTGCCGCGCTGTTTGGCTCGCGTAGCATGCGGTTGTTGTTCGTGCTGTCGCTGCTGGCCGGGGCGATTATGTTTACCCTGCTGTTTTACCTGCCGCTGCTGTTGCAAGGCAGCTATGGCTATTCGCCGCAGGATGCCGGGCTGCTGATCACCCCGCTGGCCCTGAGCATCACCTTGGGGGCGATCGTCAACGGGCGCATCGTCACCCACCTGCGCAACCCCAACGTCATTCCCCTGGCCGGTTTTGCCGTGCTGCTACTGGCCTGTGTCGGGCTGTCGCTGGCCGGCCTGAATGCTTCGTTCAACACCTTGTTGGGGTTGATCCTGGCGGCTGGCCTGGGCCTGGGTTTCATCCTGATGAACCTCACGGTGTTCACCCAAACCCTGGCCGAGCGCCAGTTCCTGGGCATCGCCACCGCCCTGACCCAATCGCTGCGCCTGGTGGGCGGCCTGCTCGGCACCGCCGTCATGGGCGCGTTGATCAAGTTGCTATACGCCAGCCACCTGCAGCAGGCCTTTGCCGGCGCAGATGTTGACGCCGAACTGCCCTATTACCTCGACCCACAAGTGCTGCTGCAAACCGGCGCCGCCCACGCGCAACCCGAGTTGTTGCACCTGGCCCGCGTGGCCCTGGCGCAATCGGTGGGCGTGGGCCTGCTGTTATGCGCCGCCCTTGGCGTGCTGGCGCTGTGGCTGCTGTACCGATTGCCGCCGGTGGTGCTACCCCGCGTCACGGCCAACCTTGCTCCTGAAAACCCTGCCCATAACAACAATAACTGACTGCCGCCCTTGCCCTGCCCTCATCCCTTTAACGACATACCGAGGATACCCCGATGGAGCGAGTGAACCGCGCGCCGACCCTACTTGCCGGCCTGTGTGGCCTGGTCATTGCGCAACAAAGCCACGCCGAGGGCTTTATCGAGGACAGCACGGCGAGCCTGTTGGCCCGTAACTTTTTCAGCAACGCCGACAACCGCAGCGGTTCGGCCAACCCCAATTACACCCAGGAGTGGGGCCAGGGCTTTATCCTCAACTTCAAGTCTGGCTACACCCCCGGCACCGTGGGCTTTGGCGTAGACGCTATCGGCATGCTCGGGATCAAGCTGGACTCGGGCAAAGGCCGCCACTACAACCCGACCGGCAGTGCCTACAACGGCAACATCTTCCCCACCGACGACGGCCGTGCGGCGGATGAATTCGGCAGCCTGGGCGCCACCGCGAAAATGCGCTTTGCCAAGACCGAAGTGCGCGCCGGCGCCCTGGTGCCCATGCTGCCGGTGGTGATGTCGACCGACCGCATGCTGCAGCAAACCTTTAACGGCGAGCAGATCCAGTCCAAGGACCTGGACAATTTCACCTTCATCGCCGGCCAACTGGACAGCGTGAAAGGCCGTGGGTCGACCAACCAGATGGGCATGTCGATCCCAGGTTCCAACAGCCGCCTGACCGGTGAGTTCGTCAATAAATTCCAGTACGCCGGTGTCGATTGGAAAGCCACCCCGGACCTGCTGCTGCAGTACTACTACGGCAACCTGAAAGACTTCTACAGCCAGAACTTCCTCGGCCTCAAATACGACTGGAAGGTCGGCCCAGGCACCCTGCGCAGCGATTTGCGCTACTTCAATAACCGTTCCGAAGGCAAGAACGGCGATGACCCGGCCTACTACACCGTGGGCTACTACGGTAACGGCGTGACCAAGGGCAAGGTCGACAGCCAGTTGAGCAGCGCGCTGTTTTCCTACCTGGTGGGCCCGCACACCTTTGCCGCTGGTATCCAGCAGGTTAGCGGCGATAGCGACGCGGTGTGGCTGAACCAGGGCGATGGTTCCACGGCGTACTTCATGACCGAGTCGATGATCGGCAAGTTCCAGCGTGCCGGCGAGCGCACCTGGCAGGTGCGTTATGGCTACGACTTTGCCGCCATGGGCGTGCCGGGCCTGAGTTTTCTGGGCATGTACGAAAGCGGTTCGGGCATCCGCAGTGCCACGGGCGACAAGACCGAGTGGGAGCGCAACCTGACCTTGAGCTACACCGTGCAGGCGGGCCCGGCCAAGAACCTGACCGTCGCCCTGCGCCACGCCTCGATGCGCACCGAGTTTGCCGGCGCGCGCGACCAGGATGAACATCGGGTGATCGTCAGCTATCCGATGAATCTGTTCTGATGCACGCCCGGTAGATTTTCGGTGTCGTAACCTTCGCGGATGAATCTGATATTCGCGACCAAGGTCGCTCCCACAGGTTGGGGCAGCGAGTCCTCACGGGCTCAACTGCCGCGAAACGTGTGGGAGCGACCTTGGTCGCGAATCGAAAGAGCGATACCCATCTGACAGGCAATTACTCCTACAGGGGTAGGAGCGGATTCATCCGCCAAAGGCGCCCCGTAAAAGGCGGGGCAACCCCCGATTTACTCCTCCTCTTCCTCCTCATCTGCCAGGCTGACCCAAGGGCTCAGACTGCTCAGTTCGAACTCTTCTTTTTCCGCGCCCACTCGCCCGATTCGGGGGAAGTCAGTGGGTTTGTAGGCATGGCTGGGATCAAGAATGTCCTGGGCTAGCGGTGCTGCATTTCGGTCTGCCATCGTTGAGCCTCCATGTTCAAGGGTGCGCACAAAGCGCTCGGTTGACTATAGACCAGGGTGGCGAGCCATTCGTCGGGGTGGCAAACTGGGGGCCCGTAATGGTAAACCCCGAGGTGATCGTGACGACCCCGCGCCGACTTGAACGCATACTCATTACCAACGACGACGGCATCGATGCCCCCGGCCTCGCCGTGCTGGAACAGGTGGCCAGGGAGCTGGCCGATGAGGTCTGGGTGGTGGCCCCAGCCTTGGATCAGAGCGGTATTTCCCATGCCCTCAGCCTGCACCACCCACTGCGCGTGGTGCGCAAAACCGAGCGGCGCTTTTCGGTGTCCGGCACCCCGGCCGATTGCGTGGCCATGGCCCTGCGCCAACTGATGCCCAGCCCGCCGGACCTGCTGCTGTCGGGCATCAATCGCGGCGCCAACCTGGGGGTGGAAACGGTGTTTTCCGGTACCGTGGGCGCCGCCATGGCGGGCCTTCTGATGGGCATCCCGTCCCTGGCCCTGAGCCAGGCCTACAGCCGCCGCGACGCGGTGCGCTGGGACACCGCCCGCGCCTTGGCCCCCGATGTCATCCGGCAACTCTGGGCGATGGGTTGGGGCAGCAGCGCGTGCCTGAACATCAACTTCCCGGACGTGGCCGCCGAGGTGGCCACGCCGATGCAGATCACCACCCAGGGCATGGGCCGCATGAGCGGCCTGAACATGAGCCAGCGCACCGATGAGCGCGAGCAGGACTATTACTGGCTGACCATCGACCGCCACAGCCAGCCCGACATCGACGGCAGCGAAAGCGCGGTGGTGTGGAGCGGCGGCATCTCGGTGACGCCACTGCGCTTTGAGCGCAACGAACCGGACACCGCGCAGCGCCTGCGCGAGCAACTCACCTCAGCAAAGGGGTAAGCAACTGGTAGCCGTCGGCGGTGACTTCGACCATCGCCGAAAGCACCACGCTGTCCTGGCCATCCTTGGACAGCACCGTCCAGGCGTCAGACAACACCCGCACCCCACGCTCGCCTGCCTTGGCGACCACGTACACGTTAAGCACTTGGCCTGCCTGCAGGGGCGTGTCCTGGCCCGCAGCCCGGTAACCCAGGATTTGCGGCGCCTGCACCCGGTGCTTGCCCATGGTGTAACCGCAAAACTCGACCACCGGGCTCACCTCGCATGCCTCCAGCACCTGGCCGATCGCCTCGCCGATCGCGCCCACGGGCACGCCATCGCGCACCTGTTCGATGCCCTGCTGCAATGCGTGCCGCGCCGACGCCAACAGGTGCTGCTGTGGCACGTTGGCATCGGCCGTGGCGAAGGTCCAGGCCTGGGCCACGTAGCCTTGCGCCGTGGCCGCCACCAACTCGACGGTCACCAGCGCTGCCGCCGGCACCGGCTTCTCGTCGGGTATGCAATTGATCACCCGCCGGTTGACCGACACCGGCACGGCGGCCGGGTAGCCCTTGTAGCCCACCAACATCGGCCGCCAGCCCAGGGCCTGGTATTGCGCCAACAGGTGATCCTGAATCGCCAGGCCCGTGATGCCTTCGCCGATCAGCGGCTTGACCGACAGCAGCAGGTCGCTGGCCAAGGGCGCCAACCGCCGCGCCTCGGCCAGTATCTGATCCTCGCCGCATTGGGCGATGCGGGCGGCCAGTGCCTGGTTGCCCGTGGCGTATTGATCCAGCAGCGACTGCGCCGCGTGGGTTTGCGAGCGTGGCAACAGCGAGCGCATTCTTTCCATGAACTTCAACAATCCATTCCTTTTTTGCGTTATTCAGCCACCCATTGGACTCAATCCTTGCGTAACGCGCAATAGGCCTCGGTCCGGTAAGGGAACGCAATCGACGTTTGGCCGCGCAATGCCGGGTGGCTGTCGATCAGTGCCTGCAACTGCGCCGCCACCTTGGCCTTCTCATCGGCGGGCAAGGCGGCAATGAAACTCACCGACAAAAAGCGGTCGAGGATCACTTCCTGCGCACTGCCGACATGGGCGTAGCTGAAGGTAGCCAACGTGGGCTCGGCGAACCCGGAACCGGCAAACGGCAAGCGCCAGGCGCCGGTATGAAAGCGCGGGGTGTCGCCCTCGTAGGGGGTGATGATCGCGGTAATGGCGGCCACCCAGTCCACCGATTCATCGCGCACGTTCCACACCAGGCCCAACCGACCACCCGGCTTGAGCACCCGGTGGATCTCGGCCAAGGCGGGCGCGGTGGCGAACCAATGGAAGGCTTGGGCGCATACCAGCGCATCGGCGCTGCCGTCTGCCAGGGGGATGGCTTGGGCCGTGCCCGCCAGTGCCTGCACGTCGGGCAGGCGCTGGACCAGTTCGGCGCGCATGGCGTCGATCGGCTCCACGGCCACGATGTCGGCACCGGTAGTGGTCAACAGTTGGGTGAACTTACCGGTGCCGGCGCCCAGGTCGACCACCTGGCGGCCAGGGCTGACCCCCAAGGTGGTCGTCAGCCAGCCGGTGAGTGGCGCAGGGTAATCGGGGCGCCCCTTGGCGTAGGTCTTGGCTTCGCTGCCAAAGCCTTGCTGAGCAGCCTGGTGGATGTTGGCCATGATGCGGATCCTCCGTTGGGTGCCTGTGAGGCCTACTTCGCAAGCTCGGCATCGATAGCGCTGAGCAGCCGCGCATCATCGGCCGCCACATCCGGCGCAAAACGCCCCACCACCCGACCGTCCCGGCTGATCAGGAACTTCTCGAAGTTCCACTGCACTTCCGGCGCCGGGTTCACCTCGATGCCCTTCCCCGTCAAACGCTCACGCCAAGGCCCCTCGCCGGTCGCCGCCGGGAGGGCCTCGGTCAGCGCCTGGTACAGCGGATGCTTGCCTGCGCCGGCCACCGAAATCTTGGAGAACAAGGGGAACTTCACGTCATAGGTCAGGCTGCAAAATGCCTTGATCTCATCGTCAGTGCCCGGCTCCTGGGCCTTGAAGTTGTTGGCCGGAAAACCCAGCACGGTCAAACCTTGGGCCTGTTTTTCTTCGTAGAGTTTTTCCAGGCCCTCGTACTGGGGCGTCAGGCCGCACTTGGAGGCGACGTTGACCACCAGCAGCACCTTGCCGCTGTAGGCTGCAAGGCTGCTGGGCTGGCCGTCGATGGTGGTCAGGGGAACGTTGGTCAGGGTGCTCATGCAAGGCTCCTTTGCCGATGCCATGGAAAGCTGCGAGTGTGGAACCGCTGGCGCCCTCATGCAAGTGAAAGCCCGGTCAAGACGCGACCTTGAGTTTATGCTCGGCCGCGGTAACCACCGTGGAGATAATCGATTGCAAGGTCACGTGGCCGATCGGGTTGTGCCCGTTGTCGGTGACGACCAGGGCGTCCATCCCGGCCTCTATCAGGGTTTTCATCGCCACCTCCAACGAGGTGCCACGGGGCAGGCTCAGGGTCGGCCGATGCGTGGCCGTGAGGGGCGCCATGATTGCCTCCACCTGAATCACCCGCCCCCGGTTGACCTCGCGCACGAATCGGGCGATGTACTCGTCGGCCGGGGCCATGACGATTTCGTGGCGCGTGCCCTGCTGGATGACTTCGCCGTCGCGCAGGATGGCGATACGGTCGCCAATGCGCAGCGCCTCGTCCAGGTCATGGGTGATGAACACGATGGTCTTGCGAATCTCTTTCTGCAGGTCTAGCAGCACCGACTGCATGTCCATGCGGATCAATGGGTCCAGGGCCGAAAAAGCTTCATCCATCAACAGCACCGGTGCATCACTTGCCAAGGCCCTGGCCAGGCCAACTCGCTGCTGCATGCCGCCCGACAGTTGATTGGGATAGTGCCCTTCAAAGCCCTTGAGCCCCACCCGTTCCAGCCAGTGCATGGCCCGCTCCACTTGCACCGCACGGGGCAGCCCCTGTATCTCCAGGCCATACACGGTGTTTTCCAGCACCGTGCGGTTGGGCAGCAAGGCAAACTTCTGGAACACCATGGAAATGCAATGGCGGCGCAGTTCCTGCAACGCTGCCGGCTTCATTTGAAGGATGTCCTGACCGCCGATCAACACCCGGCCCGCCGTGGGTTCGATCAAGCGGTTGATGTGGCGGATCAGCGTGGACTTGCCCGAGCCGGACAACCCCATGATCACTTGGATACCGCCGGCCGGCATGCTGATGTTGATGTTCTTGAGCCCCAGCACATGGGCATGGCTGGACAGCAGCTCAGCCTTGCTTGCCCCTTGCTTGACCCGCTCGAGGCTGGTGTGGGCGCGGTGGCCGAATATTTTATAGAGGTCGCGGATCTCGATGCCGTATTCAGTGCCCATGGACGATCTCCAAGTGCTTTTGCAGCCGTTTGCCGTACGCCTGGCTGACACGGTCAAAGATCACGGCAATGCCAACGATCGCCAGGCCATTGAAAATACCCAAGGTGAAATACTGGTTGGCGATGGCCTTGAGCACCGGCTGGCCCAGGCCCTGAACCCCGATCATTGACGCTACCACCACCATGGCCAAGGCCATCATGATGGTCTGGTTGATGCCGGCCATGATCGATGGCATCGCCAGTGGCAATTGCACGTTCTTGAGTTTTTGCCAACTGGAGGAGCCAAAAGCATCGGCGGCTTCGAGCATCTCGCTGTCCACATGGCGAATCCCCAGGTTGGTCAGGCGGATCATCGGCGGCAACGCGTAGATCACCACCGCGATCAAGCCTGCGACTTTGCCGATGCCCAACAGCATGACCACCGGGATCAGGTAGACGAAACTGGGCATGGTCTGCATCACGTCGAGCACCGGGCTGAACAGCCGCTGCAGGCGATCGGAACGCGCCATCAAGACCCCGGCCGGCAAGCCGATGAGGATCGCGATCACCGTGCACACGAAGATCATCGACAGGGTTTTCATGGTGTCGGTCCACATATCCAGGTAGCCGATCAGCAGCAGCGTGAACACGCAACCGAACACGATCTTCCAACTGCGGCTGCCCAGCCAGGCCAACAGCGCCACCAACAGGATGATGATCGGCCAGGGTGTGCTGGTCATGAAGCGTTCCGACTGAGTCAGGAAGGCTTGCAAGGGGTGAAAGAATGCCTCGAACGCATCACCGTACTGGCCGGTGAAATCACGAAAGGCGCCATCGATGGCCTTCTTCAAGGCCCGCAGCCGCTCATCCTCCATATGAGGAAAGCTCATCAACCAATCCATACCGTTCACCTTCTGTAGAAGACTGGAAACAGGGGGCAGTCAATTCAATACACGGTGTTTTTTTATTAGGTCTTGATGAAAGCGCCCGGCCTTGCCGCCGGGCACCTGGTTACAACGACGCCTTGATCTTGGCCTGGGCTTGTGGAGTAACCCATTGGCTCCATAGCGCCTCGTTGTTTTTCAGGAAGTACTTGGCGCCCTCCTCACCCGTGGCCTGGTTGTCCGTCATCCAGGCGATCAGGCTGTTGGCGGTGGTGTTTGACCAGGCGCGCTTGCTTAGGTACTCCATCACCACCGGGGAGCGCTTGGCAAAACCTGGGGTGGTCAAGGTATAGACGCGGTCCACCGGCCAGGCATTGGGCTTGGGGTCGGGGCAGTCGGCCACGGTGTTGCAGCGTTTCCATTCGGCGGCGTCGTTGGGCACTTCGGTTTGCAGCTTGACCATCGGGTACTTGCCCAGCAATGCGGTCGGCGCCCAGTAGTACCCCAGCCACGGCGCCTTGCGCTCGTAGGCTTGGGCGATGGAGCCGTCCAGGCCTGCAGCCGAGCCAGTATCGACCAGTACGAACCCGTGCTTGTCGAAGTTGTAGGCCTTGAACAGTTGACTGGTGACCACCGTGCCACCCCAGCCTTGCGGGCCGTTGTACACGGCGCCTTTTTTCGGGTCTTCCGGGGCTGGGAATAATTCGGGGTGCCTGAGCACGTCTGAGAACGTCTTGATGTCGGGGTGCGCATCGGCAAAGTACTTGGGTATCCACCAACCCTGGGCGCCGCCATCGGTTAACGACTTGGCGGCCTGTACCAGCTTGCCGCTGTCCAGCCCCGCCTTGGCGACATCGGGCACCAAGTCGATCCAGCCTTCGGGCACGATGTCCGGGCGGCCTTTCTCGGCCATGGAGGTGATGGTCGGCACGGTGTCGCCCGTGACCAGGTCGGCGTTACAGCCATAGCCTTGGTTGAGGATGATCTTGTCGACGTTGGCCATCACCTCCGCCGACTGCCAGTTCATGTTGGCGATGGTCACGTCGCCGCAACTCTCGGCCCGGACCACACCACTGGCCAACAGCACGCCCAAGGCCACGCCGGTTTTAAAATACTGATTCGCCATCGTTTGCACCCCTAATCACGGACAAGGTTATGAGCGATCGACCGGTGCGGTGCGACCCTCGCAGAACTCAGCAGGCTCAAAGGAAAACAGCGCACAGCCCGCTACCTGCGCGGCGCAGGCCAGGCCTTCTTCTATCAGGGTTTCAAAACCGGCGGCACGCATGGCTTCAAGGCCGGCAGCGGTAACGCCTCGATAACCGATCAACACTTCAAGCAGCGCTTGGAACGGCTGCGGTTGGCCAATCAGTTGGCTGGCCTGCACCACGCCCATCACCGCGCGCCGGGCAATGGGCTCGGGCAGGCCCTGGCGCAGGGCACTGTTGAACAGCGCCTGGGCCAGCAAGGCCGGGTACGCAGGCCCCGTGCCCGAAAGGCCGGTGAGGTAATTGAGTTGCTGCTCGCTGAACACTTCGTCTGCCTGCCCGCAGGTTTGGAACAGGCGCTGAACAAAGTCTTTGCCGGGCGCATCGACCTCGGCGCTGGCAAGCCAGGGCGTATAGGCGCAGCGCTGCTCAAGGGCGGCATTGGGCATGGCGCGCACCACCCGCAGGCCTTTGACGTGCGCCTTGAGATCGTGCATCGAGGCACCTGCCACCAGCGATATCAGCAGCTTGCCACCCACCTCGATCTGCACCGCAGGCAGGTCCTGGGGTCGCACCGACAACACCACCACGTCGCTGCGGCGCACCAGTTCGGCGTTGTCGCAGGTCATCGCCACGCCGGCCAAGGGTGATGGGGCCGAGCGGCTGGACAACAGCAACGCCTCAGGCGCCACGAACCCCGTGGCCAGCAGTGCCTTGGCGAGCGAGCGGCCGAGCCAGCCCGCCCCGCCGATAATGCCTATCGTGGGTGAGTTCACTGTGTACGCCTGCCCTGTGGGTTGGAATCAGCGAGCCGTTTCGTCCATCACATAGCCATGCCGTGCGCAAAACCGCTTCATTTCGCGTACGTCCGGTGCCTGCCCGGTAAAAATCTTCACGTACTCGGGGATACGCAGCATTCGCTCGGCCACATCCTCCCGGGTGTTGGTGCTGATGTAGCCGATCTGTGTCAGGTAGATGGTGCGGGCGCGAACGTCCGCCGCCACCGGCTCGTAGCCAAAGCGAATGAACATCTGGTGCAGCGCCTCGCGCCGGGCGATATCGGCCTGGCGGATGTGCTCGGTGACATCCGGCGATTGCAGCGCCCAACTGCGCATGGCGAACTCCAACTGCGAATCGAACAGCTCGCGGTTCAGCCAACAGTCAAAGACGTTGAGCATCGCCTCGGCAATGGTCTCGGCATAACACTGGGTCTGGCCGATCAGGTTGCCGGTGTTCTTCAGCCGCCAGCGTTCGATCAGCGCGGCCAGCAGCTCTTCGCGGTCTTTGAAAAACCAGTAGAAGCTGGTACGTGACAGCCCCAGCTTCTTGGCCAGCGGCATCACCCGTACGGAGTCAACGCCCGCCTCGGTAAGGCTCTCGTATGCCGCGTCGAGCCAGCCTTCCAGCGAGCCCCGCCAGCCTGTTTCAATGGTTTTGGTCGATGCGTTCATGGCCCGATCCTAACGCGCTGACAACGCCTGCGCAAGAAAAATGTACACCACTGTCATGCTTGTTGACACCACTGTACATTTTCTTCTAGCTTGAAATGGCCCCCTGGCGCGTTGACCTCTTCCGGAGCGTGATGACATGGCCACTGATCCGCTGTTGCAGCCTTACCAACTCAAGCACCTGACCCTGCGTAACCGGATCATGACCACGGCCCACGAGCCGGCCTACCCGGTGGACGGCATGCCGCAAAAGCTCTACCGCGCCTACCACGTGGAGCGCGCCAAGGCCGGTGTGGCCCTGACCATGACCGCAGGCTCTGCGGCGGTTTCACGGGACAGCCCGCCGGTGTTCAACAACGTGCTGGCCTACAAGGATGAAGTGGTGGGCTGGATGAAAGACCTGACCGATGAGTGCCATGAACACGGCGCGGCGGTGATGATCCAGCTCACCCACCTGGGCCGCCGCACCCGCTGGGACAAGGGCGACTGGTTGCCGGTGGTATCGCCGTCCCACGAGCGCGAAGCGGCACACCGCTCCTTTCCCAAGCAGATGGAAGACTGGGATGTGGCGCGCATCATCAAAGATTATGCCGACGCCGCCGAGCGCATGCAGGCCGCAGGCCTGGACGGCATCGAGCTGCAAGCCTACGGGCACCTGATGGACCAGTTCTGGTCGCCGCTGACCAACCAGCTGCAGGCGCCCTATGGTGGCTCGGTGGAGAACCGCCTGCGTTTCACCTTCGACGTCCTCACGGAGATTCGCCGCCGCGTGGGCTCGCAGTTCATCGTCGGCGTGCGCTACACCGGCGATGAAGACCTGCCCGGCGGGCTGACCCTGGCCGACGGCCTGGACATCTCGCAGCGCCTTAAAAACAGCGGCATGGTCGACTTTCTCAACGTGGTACGCGGCCATATCGACACCGACGCCGGGCTCACCGACCTGATTCCGATCCAGGGCATGCGCAACTCCCCTCACCTGGATTTTGCAGGGCAGATTCGCGCCGCCACCGCCTTCCCCACCTTCCATGCGGCCAAGATCCCGGACCTGGCCACGGCACGGCATGCCATCGCCTCGGGCAAAGTCGACATGGTGGGCATGACCCGCGCGCACATGACCGACCCGCACATCGTGCGCAAGCTCATGGCTGGCCGCGAAGAAGACATTCGCCCCTGCGTGGGCGCCAACTACTGCCTGGACCGCATCTACCAGGGCGGCGCTGCGTACTGCATCCACAACGCCGCCACCGGCCGCGAGACCAGCATGCCCCACGACATCCCGAAAGCGACCGTGCGCCGCAAGGTGGTGGTGGTCGGTGCGGGCCCCGCAGGCCTTGAAGCCGCCCGGGTGGCCGCCGAACGCGGGCATGAAGTGGTGGTGTTCGAAGTGGCCGACCGGCCCGGTGGCCAGGTGCGCCTGACGGCACGGTCAGAGCGGCGCAAGGAGATGATCAGCATCATCGACTGGCGCATGGGCCAATGCCAGGCGCGCGGCGTAACCTTCCACTTCAACACCTGGGCGGAACGTGCGCACATCGCCGACGAAAACCCGGACGTGGTGATCATCGCCACCGGCGGCCTGCCCCACACCGCCGTGCTCGACAGCGGCAATGAGCTGGTGGTATCGGCCTGGGACATCCTCAGCGGCGACGTGAAACCCGGGCGTAACGTGCTGGTATTCGACGATGCCGGCGACCACGCTGGCCTGCAGGCCGCCGAAGTGATCGCCAAAAGCGGCGCCCACGTCGAGATCATGACCCCCGACCGCGCCTTCGCCCCCGAGGTGATGGCCATGAACCTGGTGCCCTACATGCGCTCGCTGCAAGCGCTGGACACCACCTTTACCGTCACCTACCGGCTCAAGGCCGTGCATCAGGAAGGCGGCCAGTTGCAGGCATCGATCGAGAGCGACTACGCCATCGTGGGCAGGACCCGAACGGTGGACCAGGTGGTGATCAACCACGGCACCCGGCCGCTGGACGAGCTGTACTTCGAGCTCAAGCCAGACTCGACGAACGGCGGCGCCGTGGAGCACCTGGACCTGATCGCCAGCCAGCCCCAACACGTGGTCACGAACCCCAACGGGCGCTTTCAACTGTTTCGCATCGGTGATGCCGTGGCCGCGCGCAACACTCACGCCGCCATCTATGACGCATTGCGCCTGGTCAAAGACCTGTGAGCGGGCATGGCGATTTCACACCGTGGCTGATCGAAGGCCTCGCAGGCCTGCGCGACACGGGCCCTGGCTCCCACCATTACACCGCTGCGGCAGCGGCCTGGGAGCCCACCGCCACGCCGGGTTTCTGGATCAAGCCACTGTTCACCGACACTGCCAAGGGCATGCGCACCTTGCTGATGAAGGTCGACCCGGGCGCGTGGTCTGCGCCGCACCAGCATGAAGGCGAACTCGAACAACTGTACCTGCTGCAAGGGGCTTTCCAGGACCAGGACGGCACCCTGAATATCGGCGACTATTGTTGTCGCAGCCCAGGCGCCGTGCACAGTGGCGGCAGCGAAGGTGGCGCCTTGATGCTGGTGATTTATACCCGCGGTTGAGGCCCGCAGCCCTCGCCTTGCTCTGCGGTGCGCTGCAACTGCTGCTCGATCTTCGCCACCGGCGGTGCATACAAAAAACCGAAGGACACACTGTTCTGCCGGCCCTTGACCTGATGATGCAGGCGATGGGCCTCGTACAACCTTCGCAGGTAGCGATGCCGTGGCCGCGGGCGGACCGGCCACTGCCGGTGCACGATGCCATCGTGGGCAATCACGTAGATCAAGCCATAGCCCGCCACGCCGGCCCCCACCCACTGCCAAGGTGCGTGGCCGGCATTGCCGAACACGATCAAGCCGATGGCCGCCAACGCCAAGGCCACCAGGTACAGGTCGTTGGTTTCCAGCGCACCCAGGTGCGGCTCATGGTGCGAGCGGTGCAGGCACCACCCCCAGCCATGCATCACGTATTTGTGCGCGAGGGTGCCGACGCCCTCCATGGCAACGAGGGTGATCAGGAACACGGCAAATTTGAACATCATCACGTCACGTAACAGGGCTGCACAGGCCGACAGCGTAACGCGGTTGGCAGGCCGCTGGCAGCCAGAAAACAGTGGAGGGTGAATGTTTCATGCATTTTAATGTTACTTTATAACAACAATAGCGTTAAACTTTTGCCCCCTTGGGCGCTCTAACCAGCGCTTCTTGTGCCCAAGCCTGCCAAAAAAATGATAATGGAACGCCACATGTCACGATCCACTGCCCCCCGCTTCCAACGCCGCCACGCCACCCTGCTGCTAGCGCTGTGCGCCGCCGCGGCCACCCCCCTGACCGCCGAGGCCCAGGACGCTTTCGCCGCTGACTCCCAATGGATGACCGGCGACTGGGGCGGCCAGCGCACCGCCCTGCTCGACAAGGGTGTCGATATCCAGATGGGCTACACCGGTGAAACCGCCTCCAACCTGCGCGGCGGCTACAACAAGAATCACACCACGCGCTACGCCGACCAGTTCACCCTGGGCGCGGCCATCGACCTGCAAAAGCTCATGGGCTGGCAAGACACCCAGTTCATGGTGCTGCTGAGCAACACCAACGGCGACAGCCTGAATGACCAGCGCATCAGCGACCCGCGCGCCGGCAGCCTGTCCGCCACCCAGGAAATCTCCGGCAACGGCAGCGTCACGCGCCTGAGCGAGTTGTGGTTGAGCAAAGGCTGGTTCAACGACGCCTTGAACGTCAAGGCCGGTCGCTTTGCCTTCGGTGATGATTTCGCCGTGGAAGACTGCCTGTTTGAAAACCTGGCGTTCTGCAGCTCGCAACCGGGCAACTATGTCGACAGCATCACCGTGGGCCCGGTCAGCACGTGGGCGGCACGGGTCAAGTACACGCTCAACGACGAAGTGTACGCGCAGCTCGGCGTGTTCGACGTCAACGACTCGTACGGCGACAATAACAATGGCTTCAAGCTCAACGGGGCCGGCACCACCGGTGCGATGATCCCGGTAGAACTGGTGTGGACGCCGACGCTGAACAACCTGCCCGGCGAATACCGCGTCGGTTACTACTACAGCACCGCCAATGCCGATGACCTGTACAAGGACGCCAACAACCTGCCGGCGGCCGTCACGGGCGACGATTACCGCCGCGACGACAGCCGTCACGGCTGGTGGTTGACCGGCAAGCAGCAACTGACCACGGTGGGTGGCGATGCCTCGCGCGGCCTGGTGCTGTATGGCAACGTCAGTGCCTTCGACGCCGCCACCACGCCGGTGGACAGCCTGCTGAAAATCAGCCTGGTCTACAAGGGCCCGTTCGACGCGCGCCCTGCCGACACCCTGGGCCTGGCCGTGGCACGCTTGCACAGCAGCAACCAATACCTGCGCAATGCCCGTGCGGCCAACCAAGCCAGCGGCCTGAGCTACGCCGATGCCGATTACGTACCTGAACAACACAGCGAATACGACATCGAGTTGAACTATGGCATTCAAGTCACCCAGTGGCTGAACGTGCGGCCCAACCTGCAATATGTCGCCCACCCCGGCGGTGTACGCGAAGTTCAAAACGCCGTGGTGGCCGGCCTGCAAGTGCAATCACAGTTCTAACTTGAATATCGCGAATGAATCCCGCGCCTCCTGTAGGAGCGGATTCATCCGCGAACCCAAAAGCGTATAACCCGGTGACACTCCCACGGCTATTTGCCAGACTCGTGCCACTACGCGTTAAACCCATATCCATTTGAATAAAAAGCCATTTCCACCCATAACTGCGCCTTGAAAACCCCCACTTACGGGCCCCTATCCCCACCACTTCCCCCCCTAAAATATTTTGTAAAAAATCACTACAATTATAATTAAACCGCAGCTAGAGTTTCCATCAGGCACCCGCCTATTTATAAAACCCCTGTTAGCCGGAGCACACTCGGCGCCCCCTTCGTGCGCCCGCTGGAAGACAACAAGGGTTCATCGTGAATAACAACAAACCGCACTTAGCCACCTGATACATCCGTGAGCGTGCCGCCATGATGAGATACCTGAATGCTTTGATCCTGATGTGCCTCAGCGGCCACTTGCTGGCCGCCCCTGCCCCCGCCGCCGACGTGCCCACCCTGCAATCGCTGCGCGGCCTGTTGCCACCCGACCCATCCGGCATCGAGGGCGGGCGCAAGGTCGACCTGATGACCGACTACGTGCTCAATCGCGATGCCGCCATCCGCCTGGGCAAGGCGCTGTTCTGGGACATGGACGTGGGCAGCGACGGCATGACCGCCTGCGCGTCCTGCCACTACCACGCCGGTGTCGACCACCGCGTAACCAACCAGATCAACCCCGGCCAAGCCAACACCAATGCCAACCTCGCGTCGCTGTTCAACAAGCCGTTCGCCGCAGGCGACATACCCGGGGACGTACCGGCCTACACCACCTTGTCCGGCGGCAAGGGCGGGCCCAATTACACGCTGAAAAAAGCCGACTTTCCCACCCACGTGCTGGCCGACCCGCTGGACCGCAACTCGCCCATCCTCTACTCCAGCGATGACGTGATCGGCTCGCAGGGGGTGTTCGACGCCAACTACGTCAAACCCCGGCAATCACGTTTCGACAAGTGCACGCAACAGCCCGACGGGGTGTTCCAGGTCAACGGCATCAATGTGCGCCGCAGCACCGGGCGCAACGCCCCCACGGTCATCAATGCCGCCTTCAACGTGCGCAACTTCTGGGATGGCCGGGCCAACAACGTGTTCAACGGCTTTTCGCCCTTCGGCAACCGCGACCCCGACGCCGCGATCTTCGTCACCAGTGACCGCAGCGGCGTGGCTAAACAGGTACGCCTGGCGCTGAACGATGCCTCGGCCGCGTCCCAAGCCGTGGGCCCGCCCGGCAGCCCAGTGGAAATGTCCTGTGGCGGGCGCACCTTTGCCGATATCGGCCGGCGCATCCTCGACACGCTGGTACTCAGCCACCAGCGCATCGCGGCCACCGATTCGGTATTGGCCGTCGTCGCCGGCCCGCGCAAACCCAGTTACCGCGACATGGTCAAGGCCGCGTTCCAGCCACGGCTGTGGAACGCCAGCCAACCGGTGTCGCTGGGCGGCGCGGCGTATACCCAGATCGAAGCCAACTTCCCGCTGTTTTTCGGCCTGGCGATCCAGCTGTACGAAGCCACCCTGGTCTCCGACCAGGCGCCGCTTGACGCCTACCTGGGCGGAGACACCCAAGCGATGAATGCCCAGCAGGTGCAGGGCATGAACCTGTTCATCGGCAAAGGCAAATGCGTCAACTGCCACGGCGGCCCGGAACTGACCAACGCCGCCAGCCGCCTTCGCTTTGAACCGCGCGAGCGCATCGAGCGCATGCTGATGGCCGACAACCTGACGACCCTCTATGACAACGGCTTCTACAACACCGGCGTTCGGCCCACGTCCGAGGACCTGGCACTGGGTGGCAGCGACGCGTGGGGCAACCCATTGTCGTTCACCCGCCAATACAACACGCAGTTGGCCGGCGGCAATGTGCCCGACCCGTTCGAGGTGGATGTCTGCCAGTTCGAAGTGCCCCTGAGCGCCGCCGTGCCCTGCGACGCCACGCTCAAGCCACCCGCAGGCTTTCGCGATGCAGTCGACGGTGCGTTCAAAACCCCGACCCTGCGCAACATCGCGCTCACTGGCCCGTATTTTCACAACGGCAGCCGCGCCACCTTGCGCCAGGTGATGGAGTTCTACAACCGCGGCGGCGACCGCCGTGGCCAGGACGCCAGCAACACCAGTGGTTTCGATCACGCCAGCGTTAACCAGCACAACGCCTCAAACCTGGACGCCGACATCACCCGCCTCAACCTCACCAGCGAGGAGATCGATGCCTTGGTCAAGTTCATGGAAGTGGGCCTGACCGACCCGCGCGTGGCGTGGGAGCGTGCGCCGTTCGATCATCCGTCACTGGTGATCGTGCAGGGCCACACCGGTGATGAAAACACCGTGACGCTGCGCCCCCTGGACATCAAGGCCACCACGCCACGGGCGCAGGATGCGCAAGTGACCTTGCAACCGGTCGGCGCCGAAGGCCGGCGGGTGACCGAGGGGCCGTTGCAGCCGTTCTACAACGACCTGTGATGGGTACTGCGCGGCGCATCGCGAGCAAGCTCGCTCCCACAAAGGCCGCTCAGACCGAGTGGCGGGCTTTGTGGGGTCGGCTATAGAACCAGGGTCGAGCACACAAGGCTAACAACTCGGGCTGACGGGCCAATGTGGGAGCGAGCTTGCTCGCGATACGCCGCACGGGCGGCGCGCGATTTCAAGGACGCCCGAGAAACCGAGGCATGCACTTGTCAGCGATGATGCGATTTCAGGACAGGCTTTTTCGGCGGTCTTCAGAGCAATCGGCTGGGGGTCAGGTACCAGCCGATGTGTTTGGAGTGTGCTTGAGACCGCGCGGCGCATCGCGAGCAAGCTCGCTCCCACATTGGCCGCTCAGACCGAGTGGCGGGCTTTGTGGGGTCGGCTATAGAACCAGGGTCGAGCACACAAGGCTAACAACTCGGGCTGACGGGCCAATGTGGGAGCGAGCTTGCTCGCGATACGCCGCACGGGCGGCGCGCGATTTCAAGGACGCCCGAGAAACCGAGGCATGCACTTGTCAGCGATGATGCGATTTCAGGAAAGGCTTTTTCGGCGGTCTTCAGAGCAATCGGCTGGGGGGCAGGTACCAGCCGATGTGTTTGGAGCGTGCTTGCGACCGCGCGGCGCATCGCGAGCAAGCTCGCTCCCACATTGGCCGCTCAGACCGAGTGGCGGGCTTTGTTGCAGAACGTGAACTGTGCCGGATCAACGGGCACTTCGCTCAGCGCGTGGACACCACAAACAACCGTGGAAACGGCAGCAACACCGTGCCGTCTGCCAAGGCTGGGTACGCCTCGCTGATCAGCGCCAGGTAACGGGCCAGAAAGGCCGCTTTGTCTTCAGCGCCCAGCGGTTCCAGGTAAGGCCGCAACGCCGAGCCCTTGAACCACTCAACCACCGCCGCCGCCCCGCCTTCCAGGGGGTGATGGTAGGTGGTGCGCCACACGTCCACGCTGCTGCAATGGCCCTGCAACAACTCATAGTAGAACGTCGCGCCATGGCGCTCAGGGTGTTTGACCGCGCCGATGGTGCTGGCCCATGGGCCTTCGGCAGCCACCTGACGGGCCAGCCGGTGCGCCGGCTCTTCAAGGTTGTCCGGCGTCTGCACCGCCAGGCTGCCACCGGGGGTCAACAGGCTGACCAGCCGCGGGTACAGCGTGGCGTGCTCGGGCACCCACTGCAGTGAAGCATTGGCCAGGATCACGTCAAAGGTTTTGCCTGGGCTCCAGGTAGCGATGTCGGCCTGCTCGAAACCCACGCCCGGCAGGCGCTCGCGGGCACTGACCAGCATGTCGTCGGAGCTGTCCAGGCCGCTGACCAGGGCTTGGGGAAACTGCGCAGCCAGCACCTCGGTGGAGTTGCCCGGGCCGCAACCCAGGTCAACCGCGGTGCGCACTTCGCGGGTCGGGATGGCCGCCACCAGGTCAATCACCGGGCGCGTGCGCTGCTGTTCGAATTTGGAGTACTGCTGGGCAGACCAGGTCATCGAGGGTGAGCCTTCATCGCGGGGGGGTGCGCAAAGCCTAAGCCTTGATGCCCAAGAGCACAAATGGATAACATCATAGGACACCCCCTCCGGACCCTGCCCCATGGCCAAGCATTCCGGCGCCAAGGACTGGATCGTCCGCGCCGCGCAACCCACCAAGACCGAACGCATCGAGGCGTATTTCGCCGGCCACGGCTACACGCCGCATCGCCACGACACCTACGCCATCGGCCGCACCCTGGCCGGCGTGCAAAGCTTCAACTACCGCAATGGCCGCTGCCACAGCTTGCCGGGCGCGACCCTGGTGCTGCACCCCGATGAGTTGCACGACGGCGAAGCCGGTACCGAGGCCGGTTTTCACTACCGGATGATCTACGTTGAGCCTGCGCTGATCCAACAGGTACTGGGCGGCAAGGCACTGCCCTTTATCAAGGGTGGCATCAGTGCCGACCCACGCCTGTTCGCCGCCAGCGAAAGCTTGCTGCAAGGCATGGACAACGCCCTCGACCCCCTGCAGGAAGACGACGCGATTTTCGACCTGGCCCACGCCCTGGACGCCGCCGCCGGAAATCGCCGGGGCCGCCGTGCCTTTGATTTCCAGGCGGCAGAACGGGCCCGCGCGTTCATTCACGCGACCCTCTGCACCACCATCACCCTGGACGACCTGAGCAAGGCCTGCGGCCGCGACCGCTGGAGTTTGTCACGGGATTTCCGCGCGCTGTATGGCACCAGCCCCTACCGCTACATCACCCAACGCCGGCTGGACCGTGTGCGGCACCTGATGCTGGCCGGCCATACGATCACCGATGCGGCCCTGGCCACAGGTTTTTTCGACCAGAGCCACATGACCCGCCAGTACACCCAGACCTACGGCGTGGCGCCGGCGCGATGGCTGAAGATGTTGGGCCCGCGTTAACTTGCACGATCATGCAAGACCGGTGTGCGATGGCTGACTAAGGTGCTCGTCATCCATCACACGAGCCAGACCTCATGACCGAACAACACACCGCCATCAACTTCGCCCACAAATACAGCCTGATCGACGCCCAGTGGTCGCCCCGGGTCATCGCCGAAATGAACGACTACCAGTTCAAACTGGCGTTGTTGGAAGGGGAATTCATCTGGCACGCCCACGCCGACACCGACGAGGCGTTTATCGTGCTGCAAGGCCAATTGCGCATCGAGCTGCGCGACGGCGTGGTCGAGGTCAACGCCGGCGAGATGTACGTGGTGCCCAAGGGGGTGGAGCACCGCCCGTGCGCGGCACAGGAGGTGAAGCTTCTGTTGATCGAACCGCGAGGGGTATTCAATACCGGGGATGCGGGAGGTGAGCGCACGGCGGTCAATGACCGTTGGGTATGACGTAATGGTGGGGCGTGCTTGCCACGCCTTCTTTGTCGTCTGTTATAGCCGACCCGGAGCGCTATGGCCTGTGATAATGTTATCGGCTGATACGTTGGGAAGCAGGAGAGAGCATGAGCCGCCAAGACGATGGAAAAGTTGCCAGTGAACAGAGCATTCGCCTCTGTAAATTCAGCATTGATAATTTCAAATCACTGGTCGGTTTTGAAATGGCCCTGACAAAGTTTACCTGTCTGGTGGGGCTCAACGGCGCTGGCAAATCAACTGTCCTTCAGGCTTTGGACTTTCTTTGCCAACAGATGAAAGGCGACCTTTCGGGGTGGCTGAAAAATCGCGAGTGGGAAGCGATCGACCTCAAATCCAAGCTTAGCAAAGTAAGCAACATCAGTTTTGAAGTGGTTTTCGAGCTGGGTGGGAAAGAGGTTCGGTGGAAAGGCAGCTTTAATCGAAGTTTGCTTCGATGCACCCAGGAAACACTCGAGATCGCCGACACTACGTTCATGAAAGTGGACGATGGCCGCTACTCGATTATTGAACACATTCAGTCGCAATCAAAAACCCTTGCCCTAGGTGATATCAATTTCGATTATCAGGGTTCAATGCTGTCGCTCCTCAAGAGTCAGTGCTCAATGACGACCTGCGCACGGTCAAGCGTTTCATTTCCAGCATGACCTCGCTGGATGCACTTTCCCCTCAGCAGTTGCGGCGAAAATCGCGTGAATCTCAGGGCAATCTGGGTTTTGCCGGAGAAAAACTATCAGCGTTCATTCATCAGCTTCCGCTCGAGCAGCAAGGTCAACTGCTGGCGCTCTTGCAGCAACAATACCCTCAGCTCAAAGGCTTTGAATTGTCGGCCTTACGTGCGGGCTGGAAATCGCTAGGTATCCAGGAAGAATACGCAGGCGTTCGGTTCAGCACTGAAGCACGACACATCAACGATGGCATGCTCAGGCTGATGGCCATTTTGGCGGAAACCTTATCCGCCCATGAATTCATGCTGTTCGACGAAATTGAAAATGGCATTAACCCCGAATTGATCGAGTTCCTGCTCGACTACCTCGTGAACGCTCACCAGCAAATCATGGTCACCACCCACAGCCCGATGATCCTCAACTATCTAGAAGACGACGTTGCACGCAGCGGTGTGCAATTGATCTATAAAACGCTGGATGGAAAGACCCGAGCTGTTCCATTTTTCAGCATTGCGTCCGTGGCAGAAAAATTTACGGTCATGGGTCCTGGTGAGGTGTTCGTCGATACCGACCTTAAGCTGCTGCCTGATGAAATTGCTCACGCCAAGAAGGGCCGAAGCTGATGCTACTGATGGTGAGTGGCGAAGGTCCATCAGATATAGGTGCTGTTCACCCGGGAGTCGACGGGCCAGAGTTCAAGCCCGGTCCCATGACGATTATTATCGATCAACTGATCGAAGCCTGCGTCGACTATTCCTTGCTGGATTATCAACGGGTGCGGTTCGTGTCCAAGGCCGAACTGATTGAGTCGCACCCCAAGCACCATGGCCGTCAATTGCGCGCACCGGGCAAGAATAAGCCGAAGGAGTCAGGTTACTACTACGAAAATGCAAAACGCTTGGCGCTCATGGCCGAACAACTGCAGCAGGAACAAGGCGATCGAGTTATACCTCTACTGTTCCGAGATGCCGATGGCACGCAATCTTCCGGCCGAGGCGAATGGCAAGCTAAGTGGGGATCAATGCTAAAAGGCTTTGCCGCTGGAGGATCGACTCTAGGTGTGCCAATGTTGCCCCAACCCAAATCCGAGGCTTGGTTATTGTGCGCCTGCCGCGAGCCTAAATATCAGCATTGTGCACAATTGGAAAACGAATCAGGTAACGATGACGCTCCCCATTCGTTGAAAACACAGTTGGGGGTTGCGCTGGCGGGTGCCACTACTTCCAGTCAGCTAGCAGAGGCGGTCATGTCGGGGCCATAGAGCCCGATCGAATCGATATGCCAAGTTTCAATCATTTCAAGGCCCACTTGCTAAACGTGTTAATCGAGGCGCAAAGAGGGTAATCCAAACCCTCTCTGCCACCCGAAACGTCGCCCTCAAAACGCCAACTTATACCCAATCGCCACCAGCATCACCGCTAAACACGGCCGCAACACCCCATCAGGAATGCGCCCGGTCAAATGGCTGCCGATGTAAATACCCGGCAACGAGCCCATCAACAGGAAGCCCAGCAAGTGCCAGTCCATGTTGCCCATGCTGGCGTGGCCCAGGCCTGCGACCAGGGTCAGGGGCACGGCGTGGGCGATTTCGGTGCCCACCAGGCGACGGGTGGGTAAAAAGGGGTACAGCAAAAACAGCGCCACGGTGCCCAGCGCGCCAGCGCCGATGGAGGTCAGGGCCACCATCACGCCAAGCACCACCCCGGTCACCACGGTCAAGCCGTTGAGGTTGCGGTCGCTCAAGGAGTAATGATCCCCGGCGTGCTTCTGGGCAAAGGCCAGCAATTGCTTCTTGAACAGGATGGCCATGGCCGTGAGCAGCAACACCACGCCCAAGGCCTGTTTGATCACCGCGTTCATCGCCTGCGCATCGGCGTGCAGGTGGCTCAGGAACCACAAGGTCACGGCCACTGCCGGCACGCTGCCCAAGGTCAGCCAGCCGGTGATTTTCCAGTCGATGTTGTCGTTTTTCTTGTGCACCCACACCCCACCGGACTTGGTGATGGCGGCGTACAGCAAATCCGTACCCACGGCGGTCGCCGGGTTGATGCCGAACCACAAGAGAATCGGGGTCATCAGGGAGCCCCCTCCGACACCGGTCATGCCGACCACAAAACCGACGATCAAGCCTGCTACTACAAAACCGAAATTACCCACATCCATCGTCATGTCCTGCGCGGCACGCGCAACCTGCTGAAATCTGGCCGGCAGCATAGCGGCATTTTTTATAGCGTTTTATATCGTTGTGATCTAGCGATATAACCATATCGTTTCAGCAATAGCCGCTCAATCGACGTTTTACTGATTGCAGCGGCCGTGCCCGCGTCATGACTCTGATCGGCAACCTGCTCGAACCTCGAATTGGCGACGTTGCCAGCCTCAAGGCCGGCGCCGTGATTTGGCCCGGTGCCCCTAGTGTTTGCGCGTGGGAGACGCGCCGGGCAGCACCTATGTGTGCCAGCGCACAGACCACTAACCCAGCCACAGCCCACACTCAGCCCTCATTGCGCGCGTCACGCCTGGAATACTATGGACAGCTTCTGGACCCGCCCCCTCGCCGCCATCAGCCACTTCGCGACGCGAAGGCCAGCCTGGTTGCCAACTGCCCGTAAATTCGAATACGAACCGCTGCTGCGCGCCGAGCTGTTCAGCGCCGACCAGATGGCCCAGCACGGCGTGCAACTGGCCCAGCAGCAACGCCTGAGCGCGCTGTCGGCCAAGGACTCGCTGCTGGGCCGGCTCACCGAGAACCAGGGCATTTTGGACCGCAGTTGCGCAGCACTGCGCATCGCCCAACTGTCGACCCGGCGGGCGACGCCTGCGGCCGAATGGCTGCTGGACAATTACTTCCTGATCGAAGAACACATCCGCACCGCCCGCACCCACTTGCCCAAAGGCTACAGCCGGCAATTGCCGCGCCTGGCCAACGGGCCGTCGGCAGGCCTGCCCCGGGTGTACGACATTGCCCTGGAAACCATCGCCCATGGCGATGGGCGCGTCGATGCGCAAAGCCTCAGCCGTTTCGTGATGCATTACCAAAGCATCACCCCGCTGGCACTGGGCGAGCTGTGGGCCATCCCGATCATGCTGCGCCTGGCCCTGATCGAGAATTTGCGCCGGGTGGCGTCGCGGGTCATGGCTAACTGGGAAGACCGCAACTTGGCCGATGACTGGGCCGACCGTTTGATCGGCACCGCCGAAAAAGATGTGAAAAACGTGGTGCTGGCGGTGGCCGACATGGCCCGCTCCGGGCCGCCGCTGAGCACCTCGTTCATCGCTGAGCTGGCGCGCCGCCTGCAAGGGCAAAGCGCCGCCCTGGTGCTGCCGCTGGCCTGGATCGAGCAGGCCTTGAGCGAAACCGGCCTGAACATTGAACGCCAGGTGCAATTGGACGCCCAGCAACAGGCCGCCGACCAGGTCTCGATCGGCAACAGCATTGGCAGCCTGCGCCTGCTCACGGCGGTGGATTGGCGCGAGTTCGTCGAAGCCATGAGCCCGGTGGAACACACCTTGCGCACTGACCCGGCGGGCGTCTACGCGCAGATGGATTTTGCCACCCGCGACCATTACCGCCATGTGATCGAACACCTGGCCCGCCACTGCAAACACACTGAAGGCGTGGTCGCGCGCACCGCCATCGAGCTGGCCGCAGGTGTCGCCAGCCCAAGCCCCCACGTGGGTTACTACTTGGTGGGCGCAGGCCTGCTGGCCCTGGAACGGCAACTGGCTGCGGGGGTGTCCCTGGCTGATCGCTGGAAGCGTTTGTTGCAGCGCTCGCCACTGGACTTCTACCTGTGCCCGGCGCTGTTGATCACGGCCTTGCTGGCCTGGCCGTTCATTGCCGACGCCGAACGGCACATGGCCTCGGCCGCCTCTGTGCTGCTGCTGGGCGTGGCGGCGGTGCTTGCCACCAGCCGCTTGGCGATTGGCCTGGTCAACTGGCTGGTGACCCTCACGGTCGCGCCCAGCGTGCTGCCGCGCCTTGACTACAGCAAAGGTATCCCGGCCGCCGCGCGCACCCTGGTCGTCATCCCGACCTTGATCGCCGGCAGCGCAGACATCGAAGAGCTGGTCGACGGCCTGGAAGTGCGTTTCTTGGCCAACCGCGACCCGCAGTTGTTTTTTGCCTTGCTTACCGACTTCATGGACGCGCCCAGCGAGCACCAACCCGACGACGACGCCCTGCTGGGCCTGGCGCGCGAACGCATCGACACCCTCAATGCGCGCTACCCGGACGGCGGCCTGGACCGCTTTTTCCTGTTGCACCGCCCGCGCCGCTGGAACCGCCAACAACAGCAGTGGATGGGCCATGAGCGCAAGCGCGGCAAGCTCGCCGAACTCAACGCCCTGCTGCGCGGCCAGGGTCTGGATCGCTTCAGCCTGATCGTCGGCGACATCACCCCGCTCGCCAGCGTGCGCTACGTGATCACCCTGGACACCGACACCCTGCTGCCGCGCGACGTGGCCGGGCAGTGCATCGGCGCCATGATGCACCCCATGAACCAGCCGCAGTTCGATGACAGCAGCGGGCGCATCCGCAGTGGCCATGCCATCCTGCAACCCCGGGTGGGCATCAGCCTACCCAGTGCCACCCGCTCGCCCTACGCCCAACTCTATGGCAGCGACGCCGGTGTCGACCCCTACACCCGCGCGGTGTCCGACGTGTACCAGGACCTGTTCGAGCAAGGTTCGTTCATCGGCAAGGGCATCTACCAGGTTGATGCCTTCGAGCGGGCGCTGGCCGGCCAACTGCCCGAAAACCGTATCCTCAGCCACGACTTGATCGAGGGCTCGTACGCCCGCGCCGGCCTGCTCAGCGATGTGCAGGTGTACGAACAATACCCGGCGCGCTACAGCGCCGACGTCAAGCGCCGGCACCGCTGGATCCGCGGGGACTGGCAACTGCTGCCCTGGGTGTTGCCCTGGGCGCCGACGGCCAGTGGCCGCTGGGCGCGCAACGGCCTGGGCGACCTGGCGCGCTGGAAAATCCTCGATAATCTGCGCCGCAGCCTGGAGCCGGCCGCCCTGCTGGTCATGCTGGCGTGGGGTTGGCTGTACAGTGCCCATCCCCTGGGCTGGACCCTGGCCTTGCTGGGCATGTGCGTGCTGCAACCGCTGTTGGCGATGCTGTTGGACCTGTTGAAAAAAAGCCCCGAGGTGCCGTTGGCCCAGCACGTGGGCATGGCCTTGGCCGTGGGTGCCCAGCAATTGAGCCGCACGGCCCTGGGCCTGGCCTGGCTGCCCCACGAGGCCTATTACAGCCTGGACGCCATTGCCCGGACGCTGTGGCGCATGGCGTTCAGCAAGCACCAGTTGCTGCAGTGGCAACCGTCACGCGAGGCGGAGCGCGCCAGCACCAATCGGTTACCTGGCCTGTTCCGGCAAATGGCAGCCGGGCCGTTGCTGGCCGTGGTACTGGCCGCGCTGTTGTGGCCCGACGCCCCGGCGCTGGCCTGCGCCGCGCCTTTTTTGCTGGCCTGGCTGGCCGGCCCCGCCCTCGCCGGCTGGCTGAGCCGGCAACGCTTGCGCGACCATTTTGCGCCATCGGCCCAAGAGCGCCAGTTCCTGCGGGTGCTGAGCCGTAAGACCTGGGCGTTTTTCGACCACCACGTCAACCCGCAGAATAACTGGCTACCGCCGGACAACGTGCAAGAAATCCCGCAATTGACCGTGGCCCACCGCACCTCGCCCACCAACATCGGCATGGCCCTGTTGGCTCACCTGGCCGCCCATGACTTCGGCTACCTGAGCGCCAGCCGCCTGCTGCAACGCCTGGCCCTGAGCCTGGAGACGCTTGTGCAACTGCCGCGCCATCGCCGGCACTTCTACAACTGGTACGACACCCAAACCCTGCAACCCTTGTTGCCGCTGTACGTGTCCACCGTCGACAGCGGCAACCTGGCCGGGCTGTTGCTGACCCTGCGCCCCGGCCTGCTGGGCCTGGCCGACAGCCCCCTGGCGGCCCCGCGCCAACGCAGCGGCCTGCTCGACACCCTCGACACCCTGCTGCAAGCCCTGCACGCCGCCCACCTGGATACCCACGCCGCGCAAGCCTTGCGTGACGCCGTGCACACCGCCAGCCAACCCGGCGAGCTGGCTGCCCTGTTGGCGCACCTCGAACCCCTGGCGCTGCCCGCCGACACGGAGGCGGCGTTCTGGTCCCAAGCCTTGAATGCCCATTGTGCGGACCTGCGCGCCGAGCTGGATGATTACGCGTTGCCCGCAGCCCTGGGCCCTGGCCACCTTAAGGCGGCGACCTGGCGCCAACTGGCCGCGCTGGACACCGACCGCTGGGCCCCCGAGCACCACGCCCGGGTGACCAGCGTGCGCCAACTGGCAGCCACCCGCCTGGCGTGCGCCGCCCACCTGGCCGAACAATGCGCCCAACTGGCCGACATGGATTTCAGCCTGCTCTACGACAGCCAGCGCGACCTGTTCGCCATCGGCTACAACGCCAGCGACAATCGCCTGGACAGCGGCTACTACGACCTGCTCGCCTCCGAGGTGCGCCTGACCAACTTCGTCACCATCGCCCAAGGCCAGGTGCCGCAACAGGCCTGGTTCACCCTGGGTCGGCTGCTGAGCAACACCGGCGGGGTGCCGGTGTTGCTGTCCTGGACCGGCTCGATGTTCGAATACCTGATGCCGATGCTGGTGATGCCCAACTACGAAGGCACCCTGCTCGACCAGACCTGCCGTGGCGCGGTGGCGTTGCAGATCGACTACGGCCAGCAACTGGGCATCCCGTGGGGCATTTCCGAGTCCGGCTACAACACCATGGACGCCCACTTCAACTACCAGTACCGCGCCTTCGGCGTGCCGGGCCTGGGCCTGAAACGTGGGCTGGGCGAGGACCTGGTGGTGGCGCCTTATGCCAGCGCCCTGGCATTGATGGTCGACCCGCAGGCCGCCTGCCGCAACCTGCAACGCTTGGCCAGCCAGGGCTGCGCCGGGCGTTTCGGGCTGTATGAGGCGGTGGACTTCACCGAAGCGCGCCTGCCACGCGGCCAGCGCTATGCCGTGGTGCAATCGTTCATGGCCCACCACCAGGGCATGAGCCTGCTGGCATTGACCAGCTTGCTGCTGGACCAGCCCATGCAGCGGCGCTTTGAGTCCGACCCGCAGTTCCAGGCCACCGCGTTGCTGCTGCAGGAGCGCGTGCCGAAAACCGCCGCGCATTTTTTGCATGCCTCCCAAGCGCCGGCCGTGGACGAGGCCGCACGCCAACAGGAAAGCCACCTGCGGGTGTTCGCCGACCCCGGGCGCAAACGCCCGGCCATCCAGCTGCTGTCCAACGGCCGTTACCACGTGATGGTCAGCAGTGGCGGCGGTGGCTACAGCCGCCACAATGACACCGCCGTGACCCGTTGGCAGGAAGACATCACCTGCGACAACTGGGGCAGCTTCTGCTACCTGCGCGACGTCGCCACCGGCACCTTTTGGTCGGCGGCCCACCAGCCCACCCGGCATGAGCCGGACAGCCACGAAGCGATCTTCAGCGACGCGCGGGCAGAGTTTCGCGTGCGCACCCAGGACTTCGACAGCCACATGGAAATCGTCATCTCGCCTGAAGACGATATCGAACTGCGCCGCCTGCATTTGACCAACCGTGGCCGCACACGGCGCACCCTGGAGCTGACCAGCTACGCCGAAGTGGTGCTGGCCCCGGCCATCAGCGACGCCATGCACCCGGCGTTCAGCAAACTGTTCGTGCAGACCGAACTGCTGCCCGAGCTACAAGCCATCATCTGCACCCGCCGGCCACGCGCAAGCAACGAGGCGGTGCCGTGGATGTGTCACCTGCTGGCCGCACACGGGGTGGACATCCAGGCCATCTCTTATGAAACCGACCGCGCCCGCTTCATCGGCCGCGGCCGCACCCTGGCCGCCCCTGCTGCCCTGGACGCGGCCGTTGAGCGTTTGTCCGGCAGTGCCGGCGCGGTACTCGACCCGATCGTCGCGATCCGTTGCCGCATCAGTCTGGAACCCGGCCAGACCGCCACCCTGGACCTGGTCACAGGCATTGCCAGCCAGCGCGAGGGCTGCGTGCAACTGATCCAGAAGTACCGCGACCGCCATCTGGCCGACCGCGTGTTTGACCTGGCCTGGACCCACAGCCAAGTCTTGCTGCGCCAACTCAACGCCTCGCTTGCCGAAGCACGCTTGTACGAACAGATGGCCTCCTCGATCCTCTACGCCAACGCTTCGCTGCGCGCCGACAACGGCGTGCTCAAGGCCAACCGACGCAACCAGTCGAGCCTGTGGGGCCAGGCGATCTCCGGCGATTTGCCAATCGTGCTGCTGCAAATCACCACCCAGGAAAACATCGAGTTGGTGCAGCAACTGGTCAAGGCCCACGCCTACTGGCGCCAGAAAGGCCTGGTGGTGGACCTGGTGATCTGGAACGAAGACCAGGCCGGTTACCGCCAACAGTTGCAAGACCTGATCATGGGCTTGGTGACTTCCGGCAGCGAGGCAGCCTTGATCGATCGGCCTGGGGGCATTTTCGTGCGCCCGGCCCAGCAGCTGTCCCAAGATGACCGCACCTTGATGCTGTCGGTGGCGCGCCTGGTGCTCAGCGAAGGCCATGGCAGCCTCGCCGAACAAGTGCATCGGCGCCGAGCGGTGCCGCCGTTCACGCCCTTGGTGCCCTCCCGCGAATTGCCCGCACCGCCCCGCGAACCGGTGTTGCTGCCCACGGTGCCGGGGCTGCAACTGGAAAACCAGTACGGCGGCTTCAGCGCCGACGGCCGCGAATACGTGATGACCCTGCGCCCAGGCCAAAGCACCCCGGCGCCCTGGGCCAACGTGTTGGCCAACCGCCAGTTCGGCAGCGTGATCAGTGAGGCCGGGGGCGCCTACACCTGGGCCGAGAACGCCCACGAATACCGTCTCACGCCCTGGCACAACGACCCGGTCAGCGACAGCAGCGGCGAGGCGATCTACATCCGCGACGAAGAAACCGGGCACTTCTGGTCGCCCACCCCGCTGCCCTGCCCCGGCAGCGGCAGCTACCGCACCCGACACGGCTTCGGCTACAGCGTGTTCGAACACAGCGAGCACGGCATCGACAGCGAGCTGTGGGTGTTCGTGGCGCTGGACGCGCCGATCAAGTTCACCCAGCTCAAACTGCACAACCGCTCTGGCCGCCCGCGCAAGCTCTCGGTCACCAGCTACGTGGAATGGGTGCTGGCGGACCTGCGCGGCAAATCGGCGATGCACGTGGTGACCGAAGCCGACCCCTTCAGCGGCGCGCTGTTCGCCCGCAACGCCTACTCCATCGAGTTCGGCGAGCGCGTGGCGTTTCTCGATGGCGATGCCCAGGAGCGCAGCTTCAGTGGCGACCGCACCGAATTCCTGGGGCGCAACGGCAGCCTCAAGGCACCCTTGGCCATGACCCAGACACGCTTGTCGGGGCGCAGCGGCGGCGGCCTGGACCCCTGCGCTGCGCTGCAAAACCAGATAACCCTGGAGGATGGCCAGCGCCAAGAGGTGGTGTTCCGCTTGGGTGCGGGCAAGGATGCCAACGAGGCCACGCGCTGGGTGCAGCAGTTTCGCGGCACCCGCGCAGCCGGCGTCGAGCTGGACGCGGTGCGCGCCTACTGGCAGCGCCTGCTGGGGGTGATCCAGGTGCAAACGCCAGAGCCCAGCCTGGACGTGATGGTCAACGGCTGGTTGATGTACCAGGTCATCGCCTGCCGCTTTTTGGGGCGCAGCGGCTATTACCAGTCGGGCGGCGCGATCGGCTTTCGCGACCAGTTGCAAGACAGCATGGCCATGCTGCACGCCGACCCCGCCGCCGTGCGCCGGCACCTGGTGCTGTGCGCCGGCCACCAATACCTGGAAGGCGACGTGCAACACTGGTGGCAACCACCGCTGGACCGTGGCGTGCGCACCGGCTGCTCCGACGACTTCCTCTGGCTGGCCCTGGCCACCAGCCGCTACGTGCAAGTGACCGGCGACCTGAGCGTCCTCGACGAGCCAGCGGGCTACCTGGAAGGCCGGCCGCTGGCGGCGGGGGAAGAGTCCTACTACGACCTGCCGGGCCACTCGCCGGTGACCGAAACCCTTTACCAGCATTGCGTGCGCGCCTTGGAGCACAGCCTTGCGCGCGGCGTGCACGGGCTGCCGCTGATGGGCTGCGGCGACTGGAACGACGGCATGAACCGGGTGGGCCAACACGGCCTGGGCGAGAGCGTGTGGCTGGGCTTTTTTGGCTACGAGGTGCTGCAGCAGTTCGCCCGCCTGGCCCAAGTGCACGGTGACAGCGCCGTCGCCCTGCGCTGCGCGCAACAGGCCACGCGCCTGCAAAGCGCCTTGGAACAACAGGCCTGGGACGGCAACTGGTACCGCCGCGCCTGGTTCGACGACGGCCAGTTGCTGGGCTCGGCAGGCAACGGCGAATGCCAGATCGATTCGATCTCGCAAAGCTGGGCGGTGCTCAGCGGCGCCGCCGCACCGGCCCGGCAACGCTGCGCCATGCAGTCGGTGAACACGCACCTGGTACGCCGCGACCTGCACGCGATCCTGCTGCTGGACCCGCCCTTCGACAAGGGCACCTTGGACCCCGGCTACATCAAGGGCTACGTGCCCGGCGTGCGCGAGAACGGCGGCCAGTACACCCACGCCGCCGTGTGGGCGAGCATGGCCTTCGCGCGCTTGGGCGACAGCGCCCGGGCCTGGGAGCTGACGCAATTGATCAACCCGGCCAACCTGCCGGCCAACCGCATGGCCACCTACAAGGTGGAGCCTTACGTGATGGCGGCCGACGTCTACGGCGCCGCCCCCCATGCCGGGCGCGGTGGCTGGACCTGGTACACAGGCTCCGCCGGCTGGATGTACCGCCTGATCGTCGAAAGCCTGCTGGGCCTTACGCGCAACGCCGCCACGTTGCGCCTGGAGCCATTGCTACCGGCCGGTTGGCCCGGCTTTACCCTGCATTACCGCCAGGGCAACGCCACCTACCATATCCAGGTGCAAGCGGCCGCGACGAGCCTGCTCACCCTGGACGGCAGGCAACTGCCGGGCGGTGAGCTGGAGCTGGTGGATGACGGCCTGGAACATTGGGTACAGGCGCTGTGCCTGCAACCGAGCCTTAAGGAGTACCCTGAGGTGGCTGCACTCCCCCATTGAACGGTGCCACCCATGTCCGATTTACCCGTGCCGCAACGCAATCACCTGCTCGCGGCACTGCCTGCGGACGCGCTCAAGCGCCTGCTGCCGCACCTTGAGCCCATCGCCCTGGCGCTGGGCACGGTGCTCTACGAACCGGGCGACACCCTGCGCCATGTGTACTTCCCCACCGATGCGATTGTGTCCTTGCTGTACGTGATGGAAAACGGCGCCTCGGCGGAAATCGCCGTGGTCGGCAACGAGGGCCTGATCGGCATCGCGCTGTTCATGGGCGGCGAGAGCACCTCCAGCCGCGCCATCGTGCAAAGCGCCGGCAGCGCCTTCAGGATGCCCGGCGTGCAGTTGAAAAAGGAGTTCAACCGCCATGGCGAACTGTTGCAGCTGATGCTGCGTTACACCCAGGCGCTGATCACCCAGATGTCGCAGACCGCCGTGTGCAACCGTCACCATTCAATCGACCAGCAGCTGTGCCGGTGGCTGTTGTTGAGTTTGGACCGGCTGCACGGCAATCAGCTGAACATGACCCAGGAGCTGATCGCCAACATGCTCGGCGTGCGCCGCGAGGGCGTCACCGAAGCCGCCGGCAAGCTGCAACGCCAAGGGGTAATCGAGTACAGCCGCGGCCACATCAAGGTGCTCGACCGGCCACTGCTGGAGCGCCTGAGTTGCGAGTGCTACGCGGTGGTCAAGGCCGAGACGGACCGGCTGCTGCCTTACCTGCGCGCCGACTGACCAGGACCCGCCAATAGGCCAGGCCGTTGACCACTAGTACCACCGCGCCCAACACCCACTGCAACTGCGCGGTCAGCCCGGCCGGGTAAATGATCGGGATCAGGTAATACTCGATGAAGCCGCCGTCATAGCCGCCTTGCCCGGCCGCCTGGCGCAAGCAATTTTCCCAGCGGGTCAACGGGCATTGCAGCTGCAAGAACTCCACCGCCAGGCCCCATGCCACGGCCGGCAGGTGCAGCCAGACCAAGCCACGCCAGCGCAGCACCAGCAGCGCACCAAACAGCACGAACAGGATGAACGCCAGGTGGAACAGGACCAGTGCGTCGGCGGCGAGGCGGTAAAGCATATGAACTCCTTGTTCATTGAATGATGGCGGTGAATCGTTCGCAGATAAATCCGCTACAGCTACAGATCTCTATGCAGCGTGCCGAGGCCTGCGTGATAGCAAAAAAGCGCGAGTGGCTCTGACGCCAGTCACACAAGGCAGGCAACGCCGACCCTACAGTCAATGGCACGTTGCAATCAATGTGGGAGCGAGCTTGCTCGCGAAGCGCCGCGCGGGCGGCGCGCGATCTCACAGGCACTGAAACAACATCGGCTAGCACCTGGCAGCCTTGACGAGATCCCAGTCGACAATCGTCAAAGGCTCGCCTCCAAGCGCCGCTCGTGCAACGCTTCGCGAGCACGCTCGCTCCCACAACCGGCGTAGTCCAGCGACCGTATTTGACGATTATACCCGCCCCCACAACCCCCACCCCGCATACCCCATCCCCACCAGCGCAATCAGTAACAGCACCAGCGCCGACAGCCGCGCGATCAGCCCTTGGTATTTCAATGCCGCGGGCTGTCGCATCAGCAGGATATAACCGAGCAAGATCGCCACATCGATCACCACCCACACCCCCGCCAGCACCGCAAGGCTGGTATTGAACGACGGCGTGACGTGGATGAACTGCGGGAAGAACGCCACGAAAAACAAAATATCCTTGGGGTTCGACACCCCCACCAAAAAACCTGCCAGCACCCCGCCCGAACGCCGGCCGGCCGCGGGCCCGCCAGGCTGCGCCGGCGCCCGCAACCCCTGCGCCGCCAGCCAGGCGATGTAGCCGCACCCCGCCAGGCTGACGCCGTCGAGCAGCGCCGGGCTGATCAGCAGTGAGCCTGTCAGTATCAACGCCGCCAGCAGGATCAGCACCAGCGAGGCGAAATGGCTGCCCAACGCGGTCCACAATGCACGCCTGGGCCCAGCCACCAGGCTGGTGTTGATGACCAAGGCCACCACCGGGCCTGGGGTAATGATCAGCAGGAACACGCTGAGCGCATAGGCCAGCAACCAGGAGAGCGCCATCGGCATCCGTCCATACCCAAGAAATGTGTGGCAATTGTGGACAACGGAAGGCGCGTTGAAAAACGCAAAAAACCATGGCCTACTGTGATTAATACTCATAGTAAGGCCGTGACCATGACTGAGCGTTTGCCCCCCCTGTACGCCCTGCGCGCCTTCGAGGTGGCGGCCCGCACGTGTTCGTTCACCAAGGCGGCGCACCAATTGTCGTTGACCCAGAGCGCCATCAGCCGGCACATCCGCACCCTGGAAGCGGCCTTGGGTTGCCGCCTGTTCGAGCGCAATGGCCCGCGCCTGGCGTTGAGCGACGCGGGTCGGCGGCTGGCCGAACAGTTGAAGGTGGGCTTCAAACTGATCGAAGATGCCTGCCAACCCTTCCGTGGCCAAGGCGCGCACGTGCGCCTCAAGGCCCCATCGACGCTGACCATGCGCTGGCTGCTGCACACGCTCAAGGCCGCCCACCCGACCCTGGCGGTGCAACTGGCTAGCGTGTGGATGGACTTCGACAGCGTCGACTTCTACGCAGAGCCTTACGATTGCGCGATCCTGCTGGGCAACGGCCACTTTGGCAGCGGCGTGGCCAGCCACAAGCTGTTCGATGAATGGCTGATCCCCATTTGCGCGCCCAACGCCTTGGGCGCCCAGCCCTGGGACGCGCAACGGCTGCAGGCCACCGAGCTGATCCACCCCTCCGCCGACCGCCGCGACTGGCGCCGCTGGTTGCAGGCCGCAGGCTTGCAAGGGCACGTGCCGGTGGACGGCGGCAAGGTCTTCGACACCCTGGACCAAGGCATCACCGCAGCCATGCGTGGCCACGGCGTGTCGATCGGCGACCTGCATCTGGTCGCCCAGGAGATCGCCGACGGCCAATTGGCGCTGCCCTTCACCCGGGCCATCGCCACCGGCGATGCCTATTACCTGGTGTGGCTGCAGGGCAGCTTCAAACACACCGCCATCGAGCAACTGCGCGACCACTTGGTCGGGCAATTGCCGGATGTGTCGGGCTTGGCGGCGCAGGGCGTGCTTCAATGAACGGGGCCTGCCCCCTTTGCACAACCGGGAGTGCCCCCCATGTCCGATTACCTGATGTCTGTACGCGCAGTGCGCAACGGTGCGTTCGTGGCCGACGTCGGCCCCACCAAGTTCCTGGTCACCCCTGACGGCCAGGCGGTAGCGCCGGCCCAGTCCATCACCGCCGCCGCCTGGTACAAGGCGGTGCGCGCCGATGCGGTGTGGGCCAATGCCCAAGGCGAGCCGCGCGGCGACGTGCTGTTTATCGTGCACGGCTACAACATGAGCGAGGCCGAGGTGCTCCAGCGCCATCGGTTGATCAAGGACGGCCTGGCCGAGTTCGGTTTCAAGGGCGTGATCGTGTCGTTCGACTGGCCCAGCGACGACAAGACCCTGGCCTACCTGCCCGACCGCCACCGGGCCAAAGACAGCGCGTTCAAGCTGGTGACCGACGGCATCGCCTACCTGTCGGGCCAGCAAACCCCCACCTGTAGCATTAACGTCCACGTGCTGGGGCACTCGACCGGGGCTTATGTGATCCGCGAGGCGTTCGACGATGCCGATGACGCCGGCCTGCCCAATTCAGCCTGGAACGTCAGCCAGATGCTGTTCGCCGCCGGCGACGTGTCGTCGGCCTCCATGTCCGATGACAACCCCAGCACCGATTCGCTGTACCGCCACTGCGTGCGCCTGACCAACTACGCCAACCGCCACGACCAGGCGCTGGACATTTCCAACGTCAAGCGTGTCGGCACCGCGCCGCGCGTGGGGCGCGTGGGTTTGCCCGGCAACGTGCCGGCCTCGGCGGTGAATGTCGATTGCACAACCTATTACGAACGGCTGATCGCCGACAGCGCCCACGACCAACCCGGCGGTTTCGTCGGCCTGCAAAGCCACTCCTGGTACTTCGGCAACCGGGTGTTTACCGAGGACCTGTTCGCCGTGCTGATCGGCACCGATCGCAGCGTGATCCAAACCCGTGAAGTCGCCGCCGATGGCAGCATTGCATTGCGCGGTGAATGAGCCGCAGGCGGGGCATTTGTTACCCAACGCTGTGGCACAGGGTGACACTGCGCCCCGTTGCAGTGCGCCGGCAACACCCACGGCGCGGGCCATCCCCCTGCCCAGCAAGGCCCGGGCCGCCATGGCGCACATTGTGCATCTGTCCGCAGCCCTGCCCCCTTAGAAGCCCCCATGCGCCCCAAGGAACTGAAACTCTGGACCACCGGCGTCGCCCACCTGCTGGCCCTGCCCGCCGGGCATGCGCGGTTGTCGGGCCTGAGCCATTGGCTGCGCCAGGTGTGCCCGGTCGACCACTTCGTGCTGTTCGTCTACGAAGGCAATCACCGGCCCTTGGCGATGTTCGACACCTTCCCCGCCGACAAGCGCGCGGTGTACGTGGACGACTACCAATGCGGGCCCTACCTGCTGGACCCCTTCTACCTGGCCTGCACCCGCCGCCAGGCGCCGGGCCTGTGGCGGTTACGGCAGTTCGCCCCAGACCACTTTTACCTCGGCGAGTACTACCTCACCTATTACCAGCAAACGGGCCTGGCCGAAGAAGTGGCGTTTTTCGTCGACCTGGGCGCCGGTGCCATGGCCGTGTTGTCACTGATGCGCTCCACTGCCAACTGCGCGTTCAGCCGTGACGAGTTGCAATTGATCGAGTGCGCCCAGGCGGTGGTCGAGCAAGTGATTGGCGAAGCGTGGCAACTGCGCCAGGCGCAACAACCGCGCCCGGCGCAAGATTTGGACTTCAAGATACGCGAGGCCTTCGACCAGTTTGGCGCGCACATCCTCACCGGCCGCGAACAGGAAATCGTGCAACTGCTGCTGCGCGGCCACTCCAGCGCCTCGGTGGCCGAACAACTGAACATCAGCCCCGGCACCGTCAAAATCCACCGCAAAAACCTCTACGCCAAACTCGGCATCGGCAGCCAGTCGGAGCTGCTGGGGCTGTTCATTCGCGAGCTGACGCAAGACAAACTGCAAGCAGCAAGCTAAACGCACGACCTGCTTGTGCTGTGCGCTTGCAGCCTGCGGCTGCGCCTATCCCCCAAGGGATATATACAGCGCGAAACCCTGATTGCTAGTTTGGCCCCCCAAGACCACCGCATCTCGAGGGAGCCGAACCGTGAACGACCATTCGCCCAGCGATATCGAATTTTGCAACGTGATCAAGTGCTACGGCGATATCCAGGCCGTGGGCAGCCTGAACTTCGCGGTCAAGCGCGGCTCGTTCCACTCCTTTCTGGGGGGCTCGGGCTGCGGTAAAACCACCACCCTGCGCATGATCGCAGGCTTCGAGCAGCCCACCCGCGGCGAAGTCAAACTGGCCGGCAAAAGCGTCGCCGGGGTGCCCGCCTACCAGCGCCCGGTGAACATGGTGTTCCAGCACTACGCGCTGTTCCCGCACCTCACCGTGGCACAAAACATTGCCTACGGGCTGCGCTACCGCACCCCGCGCCCCGACAAACACACCCAACTGCGCTTGGCCGATGAGGCCCTAGAAATGGTGCGCCTGAGCGGCTTTGGCCAGCGCAAGCCGAGCGAGTTGTCGGGCGGCCAGCAACAACGCGTGGCCCTGGCCCGCGCCTTGGTCAACAAGCCCACGGTGCTGTTGCTCGACGAGCCCCTGGCCGCCCTGGACCGCAAATTGCGCAAAGAGATGCAGTCGGAGCTGCTGCGCCTGCAGCGCGAGGTGGGCATCACCTTCGTGCTGGTGACCCATGACCAGGAAGAGGCGCTGTCGATGAGCGACAGCATCAGCGTGATGCGCGACGGCGCGATCATCCAGACTGCCACCCCCGAACAACTCTACGAGGCCCCGGCCACCCGCTACGTGGCCGACTTCATTGGCGAGGCCAACCTGTTCGACGGCACCGTGCGCCGCCTGCAGGGCAACTCGGTGGTGCTGCGCACGGCCCAAGGCCTGGAACTGACCAGCCCGCTGACCCCCACCGGGCAGTCGCTCAGTGCCGATGCCTTGGGCTGCATTGCCGTGCGCCCGGAGCTGGTCAGCATCGCCGCAGGCGAGGCCACCATGGCCCGCGAAGTGACGCTGCAAGGTTGCGTGGAAGACCGCATTTACCTGGGCAACTCCACTGAATACCGCGTGCGCACCCAGGCCTTCGGCCTGGTGTGCGTGCGGGTGCCGCGCCAGCAGGACCACGGCGCCAATGCCTTCGAACACGGCGCCGCGGTGCGCGTGGGCTGGGATCACGCCAATGGCCTGGCCATGGCGTTGTAAGCACGACTCGAATCGTTTCATCAACCGGATGGGGAGCGTCGCCATGGACCAGAAAACCTTTATCAAAACCCTGCGCAGCTGGCAGAACGGCTCGATCAGCCGGCGTGACTTCCTGGGCCGCACCGGCCTTGGGATCGCCGCCGCCGTGGTCGCCAGCAACCTGCCGGGGCTGCTGAGTGCAAACGCCTATGCCGCCGACGCCACGAACCTGGGCGATCGCCTCTCACTGGCCACCTGGCCGAACTACCACAGCCAGGAAAACCTCGACAATTTTGCCAAGAACACCGGCGCGCGGGTGTCCATGAGCGTGTTTGGCTCCAACGAAGAGATGCTCGCCAAACTGCAGGCCGGCGGCAGTGGCTGGGACGTGCTGGTGCCCACCAACTACACCATCAGCACCTACGTGGGCCTGGGCCTGATCGAGCCGCTGGACCTGTCGCGCATCCCCAACTTTGACGCCGCCGCCTTCCAGCAAAAATTCATGGCCCAGGGCACGGTGGACGGCAAGGTGTATGCGGTGCCGAAAAACTGGGGCACCACCGGCATGGTCTACGACACCACCAAGCTCAAAACCAACCTGCAAACCTGGAAGCAGTTCTGGGAAGTCGCCCAAGGCCCCGCCAGCGGCCGGGTGATGGTGCACGACTACCAGTTGACCGCCATCGGCAACGCCCTGAAAAGCTTTGGCTACAGCTTCAACTCCCTAGACCCCAAAGAGCTGGCCGACGCCGAGAAGTTGCTGATCCAGGTCAAGCCGCACCTGTTTGCGATCAACTCCGACATCCAGCCCTCGATGCGCAGTGGCGACGCTTGGCTGGCCATGTCCTGGACCGGTGACGCCTCACAACTGCACCGCGACAACCCGCAGATGCAGTTCGAACTGGGCAAGGAAGGCGGCGAGATCTGGAGCGACTTTTTCGCCATCCCGAAAAGCTCGGAACACAAGGACGCCGCCTACGCCTTCATCAACTACCTGCTCGACCCCCAGCACAACAAACTGGAAGTGTTGAGCCACGGCTACCCCAGCGGCGACAAGCGCGTCGATGCCCTGCTGCCCACGGCGATGCTCGACGACCCGATCATGTACCCGGCCGCCGAAGCCCTCAGCCCGCTGGAATTCGGCGCCGCCGCCACGCTCACCAGCCCCGCCCGCGCGGAACTGATGGCGCGCTTCAAGTCCGCTTGACCCATGGCCAACAAGGAGCCGCCCATGAACGCTGCCGCCCACCCGCACACGGCGCACCTGCCGCTCGACGCTCGCCCCAGGCGCAGCCTCGGCCGGCGGATCACGCTGTTGATGCTGTTGCCGTCCACCCTGTGGTTTTTGCTGCTGTTGCTGATGCCCCTGGTGATCATCCTGGTGTTCAGCTTTGGCGAGCGCAGCGCCGTGGGCGGCTATGCCGGCGGGTTTACCCTGGCCAACTACCTGAACCTGGGTTCGCGGGCGGCAGCGTTCGGCAACACCTTGCTGCTGGCACCGCTGGGCACCGTGGTGTGCCTGGTGGCGGCCTACCCGCTGGCCTACTTCCTGGCAGTCAAGGCCGGCAAGAACCGCTCGTTACTGTTGACCCTGGTGATCGTGCCGTTCTGGACCAGCTTTTTGATCCGCACCTACGCCTGGATCTTCATCCTCAGCGGCAAGGGCATACCCGCCTTGCTGGCAAGCGTTGGCCTTGAAGACGTGCGGCTGATCAACACGCCCTGGGCGGTGCTGATCGGCATCGTCTACGGCTACCTGCCGCTGATGGTGTTCCCGATCTACGTAAGCCTGGAAAAACTCGACAAACGCCTGCTCGAAGCCTCGGCGGATTTGGGCGCCAGCGCCGTTTCGAGCTTCACGCGCATCACCCTGCCGCTGTCGGCGCCGGGGATCATCACCGGGGTGATGCTGGTATTCATCCTGCTGATGGGCGAGTTTTTGATCCCGGCGATATTGGGCGGCGGCAAGGTGTTCTTTGTTGGCAATGCCTTGGTCGACCTGTTTTTGCAATCGCGCAACTGGCCGTTCGGCAGTGCGTTGGCGATGACGCTGGTGGCGATGATGCTACTGATCATCGGTGGCTATTTGAAGTTGGTGGCGCGCTACGGCGGCCGCCCGGCCGATGGAGGGCTGTGACATGTGGCTGCGCAGTTATTCGACCTCGCTGTACCTGTTTTTGTATGCACCGATCGCGCTGATCGTGCTGTTCAGCTTCAACGCCGGGCGCAGTGGCCTGGCCTTCGAGTGCTGCTCGGTGCAGTGGTTTGGCCGCGCCTTCGGTAACCCCTTCATCATGGAAGCTTTGGGCCACAGCGCCTTTATCGCATTCAGCTCGGCGGTACTGGCCACGCTGTTCGGCACCCTGGCGGTGTTCGGCCTGCAACGCGCCGGGCGCAAGATCCGGCTATTGTTCGACGCCCTGACCTACTGCGCGATCATCATCCCGGGGATTGTCATCGGCATCTCCACGCTGATTGCCTTCATCAGCCTGTTCGACCTGATCAACCCCGTGCTGGCTGCCTGGCTGCCGGGCGTGCCGCGCCTGAACATGGGCTTTTTCACGGTGATCGCCGCCCACTCGCTGTTCACCATGGCCCTGGTGATGGTGATCGTGCGCAGCCGCGTCGACAGCCTGGACAAGGCCCTGCTCGAAGCCTCCGCCGACCTGTACGCACCGCCCATGGAAACCTTTTGGCGGGTGACGTTGCCGCAGATCAGCCCGGCGATCATGGCGGGCTTTTTGCTGGCGTTCACCTTCAGTTTCGACGATTTCATCATCGCCTTTTTTGTCGCCGGCTCCGAGACCACCTTGCCCATTTATATCTTTTCCTCGATCCGACGTGGCGTCACGCCCGAGATCAACGCGGTGTCCACGGTGATCATCTGTGCCTCGCTGGCCTTGTTGTTCACCTCCCGCTATCTGCAAAACCGCCGCACCGGCGTTCAGGAGCCTCAGCATGCGTGACCAGCTCTATATCAATGGCGAATGGGTGAGCCCGGACCTGGGCGGCTACCTGGATGTGATCGACCCGGCCACCGAGCAGGTCATCCAGCGCGTGGCCGCTGGCACCGAAGAGGACGTGGACCACGCCGTGCGCGCTGCGCGCCGGGCCTTCGACAACGGCTGGGGGCACAGCAGCGGCGCCGAGCGCGCGCAATGGCTGGAGGCGCTGGCCACGGAACTGGAACACGGCCAGCAGGCCCTGGCCGAGCTTGAGGTGCGCGACAACGGCAAGCCGTTGCCCGAGGCGCAGTGGGACATCGGCGACGCCATTGGCTGCTTTCGTTACTACGCAGGCCTGGCCCGCGAGCTCGATGGCCGCCAGGACCAGCCCCTGGCGCTGCCCGACCCGCGCTTTCGTTGCCGTATTCGCCACGAACCGATCGGCGTGGCCGGGCAAATCATCCCCTGGAACTACCCGCTGCTGATGGCCGCGTGGAAAGTCGCGCCCGCGCTGGCCGCCGGCGCCAGCGTGGTGCTCAAACCCTCGGAACTCACGCCCCTGACCGCCCTGGAACTGGCCGCCGCAGCCGATCGCATCGGCCTGCCGGCCGGTGTATTGAATGTGATCACAGGCCTTGGCAACGAGGCCGGCAGCCCGCTCACCGAACACCCTGGCGTGGACAAGCTGGCCTTCACCGGCAGCGTGCCCACCGGGGCAAAAATCATGTCGGCGGCAGCCCGCGACATCAAGAACATCAGCCTTGAACTGGGCGGCAAATCAGCCTTTATCGTGTTCGACGATGCCGACATCGAGGCGGCGGTGGAATGGATACTGTTCGGGATCTTCTGGAACCAGGGCCAGGTGTGCAGTGCCACCTCGCGCCTGCTGGTACAAGACAGCATCGCCCCCCGGCTGATCGAGCGGCTGGTGGAAGAAACCCGCAAGATCACCATCGGCCCGGGGCTGCAGCCCGGCGCGCTGCTCGGCCCGCTGGTCAGCCAGGGCCAACTGGACAAGGTACTGGGCTACATCGACCAGGGCCTGGCCAGCGGCGCGCGCCTGCTGACCGGCGGGCGCCGGCCCGGCCACCTGGCCCAGGGCTATTTCCTGGAGCCGGCGATTTTCGATGAGCCGGGTTCCAGCAGCATCCTGTGGCGCGAAGAAGTGTTCGGGCCGGTGTTGTGCATCAAGCGCTTCAACACCGAAGAGCAGGCCGTGAACATGGCCAACGCCAGCCGCTTTGGCCTGGCGGGCGCGGTGATGAGCGCCGACCCGCAGCGCGCCACCCGCGTGGCCAACCAACTGCGCGCCGGCATCGTGTGGGTCAATTGCTCGCAACCGACCTTCGTCGAGGCGCCCTGGGGCGGCATGAAACACAGCGGCATCGGCCGCGAGCTGGGCCAATGGGGGTTGGATAATTACCTGGAGACCAAGCAGGTGACCGAGTACGTGGGGGATGGGCCGTGGGGCTGGTATCTGCGCTGAGGGGTTGGCCGCAGCGCCGCCCGCTCACCACTGGCGCTTGTCCGGCCGCATCAACCCCAGCTTCTCGATCCGATAGCGCAGCATGTCCCGGCTCAAGCCCAGCAGCCTGGCCGACTTGGTGACGTTCCAGTCGGTCTTGTCGAGCATCTTGCGCACCATGTCGCGCTCCACCTCCGGCAGGTTCATGTGCTCCACGCCGTTGATGGGCGCGCGCGGTTCGCTGCTGAACGGTTCGTGTTGCAACAGGGGCTCGTCCACCAGGCTGTGACACACGTTCAGTTGGTGGGCGGCGATGGTGTCGTGCTGGGCCAGCAGCACGGTCTGTTCGAGCATGTTGCGCAATTCGCGCACGTTGCCCGGCCAGCTGTAGCTGAGCATCAACTCCTCGGCCTGGGCGCTGAAGTGCAGGTGCGGCTTGCCATAGCGCTTGCCGTGCTGGGCCAGAAAGTGCCGCGCCAGCAGCAGGATGTCGTCGGCGCGGGCGTACAGGCGCGGCACCTTGATGGAGATGATGCGCAGGCGAAAGAACAGGTCGCGGCGAAACTTGCCTTGCTGCACCATCTGCTCCAGGTTGCAGTTGGTGGCGCTGATAATGCGCAGGTCAACCTTGCGCTCCTTCACCGAGCCCACGCGGCGGATGGTGCGGTCTTCCAAAAGCTTGAGCAGCTTGGCCTGCAGCAGCAGGTCCATCTCGCCCACCTCATCCAGGAACAGCGTGCCGCCGTCGGCCGCTTCCACCAGGCCCACGCGGCGATCCTTGGCGTCGGTGAAGGCGCCCTTCTCGTGGCCGAACAGTTCCGATTCCAGCAGGTTGGAGGGGATCGAGGCGCAGTTGAATTCAATGAACGGGCCCTTGCTGCGCGGGCCGTCGAAATGCAGGGCACGGGCCACCAGTTCCTTGCCGGTGCCGGTTTCGCCCTCCACCAGCACCGGGGGCAGGTCGGTGTTGGCCATGCGCCGTTCAGCCTCAAGCAACTGGCCGATGGTGCTTTTCATGTTGAGCATGGGCGCCGACTCGCCGATCAGCGCCTGCACGCCAGACTTCTGCGCCTCGCGCTCCTGGTAGAACGACAGCGTGCGCTCCATGCGCTCGGTGGCCAGGGCCTTGTCCAGCAGCAGCTTGAGCTCCGGCAGGGCCACAGGCTTGGTCACGTAGTGAAAGGCGCCCTCCTTCATCGCCACCACGGCGTCCTCGATGTTGCCGTAGCCGGTCATCATGATCACCTTGAGGTCTGGCGCACTGACGCGCAGCTTCTGGATCAGGTCGTGGCCGCTCATGCCCGGCAGCGAGTTGTCGGTCAGCACCGCGTCGGGTGCGAACACGCGCAACTGCTCAAGGGCGTCTTCGGCGCTGTGGCACACGGTCACCTCAAAGCCCTTGCGCTCCAGGTAGGTCTGGATGTTCTCGGCCAGGATCTCATCGTCCTCGACCAGCAATATGCTGTGCTCCATATTCCCCTCCCGCTGCCACTCTAAAGTTTAGACTTACACGGGTTCCTTCCTGCTCCTGGCTGGTCAGGTCGACCGAGCCCTCGAAGCGCTCCATGATTCGTTTTACCAACGCCAGGCCCACGCCCAGGCCGCCTTGCTTGGTGGTAAAGAACGGCTTGAACACCATGCGTTCCTGCTGCTTGTTCATGCCCTTGCCTGTATCAGTCAAGACCATTTGCAGGCGATCGTTGGGCAACGGCAGCACTTCGATGGTCAATACCCCACCTTTGGGCATAGCCTCCAGCGCGTTGGCGAACAAGCTGTTGAGGATTTGCGTCAACAGCACCTGCTGGCTGATCACCGGCGGATGGGTCTGCGGGTTGAACTGCAACTGCACGCCAGCGCGCTTGATCTGCGCATCGAAGGCATTGACGGTGTCGTCGATTGCCAGCACCAAGTCGACGGCTTCCTGGTCGTCGTTCATGGGCCGCAGTGAGACAAGCAATTCGCGTACCCAGCGCGACATACGGTCAACCTGGCTGATGATATCGCCGATGTTTTTCTGCGCGGGCGGGTTGGCCACCTCTTGCGCAAGCTCAGCACTGGAGCGAATCGTGGCCAGGGGGTTGCGCAGGCTGTGGGCCACCGCCGAGGACATTTCGCCCAGGGCAACGAACGTCTCATTGGCCACCAGTTGCATTTGCTGGCTTTGCAACAGCCGCGCGGCGCGGCGCACGATCCAGAACAGGCCCAGGTAGATCAGCAGGCCGCCAAACAACGTGGCCACCCAGATCAGGGTGAAACCGCGGCGGATACGCTCGACCAGGTCCATGGGCTCCTTGTAGATCTCGACCATGGCCACCACCTTGCTGTGGTCGGCGTCGAACAGCGGGATGTAGTTCTCGATGAACAGGTAACGCGGCTCGCGCAGCAGTTTCTGCTCGGGGCGTTCATCGTCGATGCGGTGGTAACTGGACGACACCGGCACCTTCAGGTTGAAGGAATCACCCAGGTCGTCGTCATCGTCATCATCGATCTTGACCCCCACCAGGGCCGGGTTGGTGGACCAGATGATCGTGCGGTCCAGGGCATACACGCTGGCCAGCAGCGAGTCGGGCAATTGCTCGATGTGGTCGAGGAATTCGTTGCGTGCGCTGGTGCGGGCAGCCAGGTCGACATCGGGATAGGCGTCGTCCTGGCGCGGGTCGATCAATTCACCCATGGTGCGGTGGCTGGTGATGCCGGCATGGCGCAGTTCCGCCTCGGCGATGGCCTGGATGAATTGCGCGGTCAACAGCGCGTCGCGCTCCACGCTTTCGATCACCACGAACCGGGTGGACACATAGCCCAGGCCCACGGCCACCGCCCCGATGATCAAGAAACTGGCCAGGGAAAACCAGCGCAGCAGGTTGAAAGGCCCGCGCCAGACTTTCTGTTCCAAGGCCTGCGCGCCGTGGTCGGCGCTTTGTTGTTGTTTGAGCATCAGCATGGGAGAAACTCCGGGATGCCGTGGGTACCGCTGTGTAGCCTGCCCCTCTGTCTAAAGCATTGATACTTTAGTCATGAGGCAGACGCCGGTAATTCTAGTCGACGATCAGGGAACCGCAGCCCCCTTGTCGGCAGCGTCCTGGGTGTGATGCATGTGCTCCATGTGGTCCATGTCCATGTCCATTGCCGCATCCGCCATCGGTGCGGCCGGTGGGTGCTGGCGGTCGGTTTCTTCCTGCAGGTAGGTCAACAACGCCAAGGTCGCGGCGTCGTCCAGGCGCAGGTTGGGCATGGCCACCTTGTCGTATTGCTCGTACAAGGCGGTGGCCAGCGGGTCTTTCTCGGCCAGCATGCGGTCCGGTTCTTTCAGCCAGCGGCTCAGCCAGGCCGGGTCGCGCTTGCCGGTCACCCCGATCAGGTCCGGGCCGATGCTGCGCAGGCCCAGGCCCTGGCCGTCCAGCGGGCCCATGCTGTGGCACGAAGCGCAACGGGTACGGAACAGCTCCTCGCCGTTGCTCGGTGGGCGCACCACCGGCGCGTCGGCGTAGCTTTGCTCGGCGCTGGGCTGCTTCCAGTTTTGCAGGGTATTGGCCAATTGGTCGGCCAGAATCCAGGGGTTCTCGAACGGCGAAGCCTTCATCCAGCGCCCAGTGGCCTGGTTGCCGACGATCAGGCTGAGGTTGTGGTCTTTGCTGCGGCCGTTGTCCACCCCCTCGATGAACAACCCCAGTTTTTGCCGTAACTGGGTGACATCCTCCTTGCTGCCGGTGAGAAACTGCCAGCCCGGCCCCACCTTGAACTTCTCGGCGTAGCGCTTGAGCATCGCCGGGGTGTCGGTGTCGGGGTCGATGGTGATGGAATAAAAGAACACGTCCTGGCCCACCCGTTCCCCCAGCAACTTTTGCACCTGGCGCAAACGCGCGGTTTCCAGCGGGCAGGAATCGGTGCACGAGGTGAAGATGAAGTTGATCACCACCACCTTGTCTTTGATCAGGTCGTCGAAAAAATGCACCGCCTGGCCGTCCTGGTTGGTCAGCGGGGTGTTGGGGAAATAGCCCTCACCCCACGGGGTGGCCGACGCCTGCGCAGGCGGCGCCGGCACCTGGTGCGCCACCAAGGCCTGGCTGCCCAGCAGCCCGGCCACCAACATCAGGATCAAGTGCATGCCCCGTGCCCGGGTACCCATTGCGTGAGCAGCCATGACTGTTTCCCCTTATTTTTTCACGGTCACTTGCGGGCCGAAACCATCGCCGTTGCGGAAGGTAGGCAGCGCGGCGGAGTTCACATAGCGCACCCCGTCCCAGCTGGGCAGCGGCGTTGGCATCAACTGGAATTGCCCGGGGTGTTCGATGTCCCAGCGCAGCAGCATGGAGTTGTCCTCGTGCTGGGTGTTGTGGCAGTGCTCCATGTAGGTGCCGGCGAACTCACGGAAGTTGATCACCATTTCGACGTTGTCCAGGCCGTCGTTTTCCATGCCGATGCGGTACACGTCCTTGCGCGCCCATTTTTCCCATTCAGGCGGGGCCTTGCCGCCGCGGCTGAGGATGATGCCCTCCTCGAAATGCACGTGCACCGGGTGGCTCCAGCCCTTACCGCCCAACTGGATCTTCCACACCTCCAGGGTGCCGTAGCCGGTGATGCCGGCATCGGTGGGGCCGCTGGCCAATTGGGTCGAGGCATTCAGGCGACGCGGGTCCATGTGGTAGCCAAAACCACCGTCGGTCTTGACCGTCCAGGGCGCCTCGTCGGTGCCATCGGAGCGGCCGAAGATAAAGGTGCGGTGGCGCGCCTTGGCAATCAGCGCCTGGTCGGCCGGGTTATCGCGGTGCAACTTGAGCGGGATCATCACCTTGCCGACTGCCTTGCCGGGCTTGGCCGGCTCATAGGCGGCCGGGTCCATGGCCAGGTCCTGACCGGTATAGGCCTTGACATTCAGTTGCAGAATCTTGCCCACGCCCGGGTCACCCTTGTCCCACTGCGGGCCTTTGCTCGATTGCTTGATCACCGCCAGGTACTTCTCAGACAGCACGTCGGCCAGGGCAATGTCCTCCTTGGGCCCCTTGCCGTCGTCGTGGGCCTTGAGGTTGATCATGAACACCTTGTCACCGGGTTTGATCCCGTTTTTGGCGAAGTTGACGATGATGTCGAAGCGCTCGGCAATGCCTTGGGTGGGCAGGATCGCGTTGTGGTTTTGCAGGTCGCCGTCGGCGTCCAGGTCCATGCTGCCGTCGAACGGCACGCTGTGCTCCATGATGTTGCCGTCGTTGGCGATCAGGTGGAACGGCACCCGGCTGTAGGACAGCCCCGAGCCCTTGGGCCCCTGGAACTCGCCGCTGCTGCCCTTGATTTCGCGCACCAGGGCGAACTTGAAGTAACGCGACACCGAACCGTTGAGGATGCGGAACCGGTAACTGCGGGCGCGCACGTCCAGGGTCGGTTTCCACTGCCAGTTGACCAACACCTGGTCACCCAGGAAGCCGTCGGTGTTGAAGGGGTTGAACCACAACTGGCCGTCCTGATCCCAGGCCTTGTCGGCCACCACCAGGTTCACGTCATAGTCGCGGTTGCCCCACGGCAGGCCGCTGCCGCTGGGAAAGCGCAGGTTGACGCCGTCGTCCACCGCTTCGTTGCCGCGGTCCAGGGCGCTGTAGTAGTTCATCATCGCCGCGTTGCCCTTGTAGACGTTCTGGGCGGTGAAATCGAGCATGTGGTCGTGAAACCAGTGGGTACTCATGGTTTCGCGCCAGTCGCCACGGATCTTGATGGTGCCGTGGTCGCAGGTTTTCATGCCGGGGCTTGTATCGTTGACCCACAGGGTTTCGCCCGGCGCGCAGGGGAATGCGGCCTTGGGGTCGGACGCCTGGGTGTTGATGCTGTCGTAGCCGGCCAACTGGATGGGCCAGCGGTAGTCGTAATATTGGCCCGGGAAGAAGAACGCGTTGGCATAGCCGTCGCTTTCGGCCGGTGCGTGGCCGTTGTGTTCGTGGGTGCTGATGGTATGGATGCCAAAGCCCTTGTTGGCCGAAGGGTCGATGGGCAGGCCGTTGTAATGGCGCATCAGCACGGGCTGGCCGTAGCGCACCATCAACAATTTGGGCGGCAAGGTGCCGTCGAAAGTCCACACCGAATTGTGGTTCTGCGCTGGCATGTTGGGGTGAAAGCGCGGGTCTACGCCTTTGCTGGTGCCATCGGTGACCGGCACCCCGGCCACGTTGTGGTACAGACCACCCGGTCCAAACTCGCCCACCTGGTAGCCATGGCGCTGCTTGCTGTCACGTACCCCGCCGTTGACCCGGATACCGGTTTGCACGGTCTTGTAGGCCGCCTGCGGGTAAAACTCGTTCCAGCGCTGGTGCGACCAGCCCTTTCCTGGTGGCCTGCCTTCAGCAGACGAGCCGATGTGGCGGTTTAGAAAGTACTCGATCTGCGCTTGCCAGGGGTTGCGGTCCACGGTGTTGGCGTATTGGGCCGGGAATGGGGTAAGCCCCGGCTGGCGCAAAAAGGCGTCCAGCGCGGCCGTGGGCGGTTCGCTGCGGGCGTCGCTGACAGGGTCTTGCTGGGGTGCCGGGCCCTTGACCGGGGCTGGGAACGGCAGCGGCCCGGCCGGGGTGGTGGGGTCGAGTTTTTCCGGGCCGAACTCTTCGAACAGCAACAATTGCTGGGTAAACGGTTGCGCGCCGTACAGGGGGCTGGGCTTGCCATTGGTGGGGTAGTTGAAGCTGGTCTGGGCCGAAGGTGGCAGCACGTTCTCACTGCGCGTGGTGGCCTTGCTGCCTTTGACGCTGTCGGGCAAGTCCAGGGCATCCTCGTTGGCCTCCGGTAGGGTCAGGATGCTGTTGAGCGCTGCGGGCTCGTCGGCGGGTTCGTCGTAATAGGCAGAGGGGTCCGAGGTCTGCGGCTGACTCTCGTCGTCGATCGGCCCGGCCTGGGTGCCCTGCGCCAGGAGCGCAATGGCCATCGCCACGCTCAGGGGCGTCAACCGGGCTATTCGTTTGAAGGTGTCACACGCTGTCCTGTCCATCGCCATCCGCCTCGTTTGCTTGAAGGGGTGATGGCACAGGAGCAATTAGCTCGCCAGCTTTTGGCGCTCGAAAGGTGTTTTTTAAAATGCCGTGGTTTCAAGCACTTGTAAAAAAATATTTCAAGAAATCGGGCAAACGACTGGGGAATGACACCCACCTGCGGGGAAAGTTCACACCCATTGTCAGGTGGTTGCCAACGGGAACGAAAGACTCACGCGGGTCCCTTCGCCTTCCACGCTGTGCAGCTGCACCTGGCCGCCAAAGCGTTCCATGATCCGCTTCACCAGCACCAGGCCCACCCCCAGCCCGCCCTGTTTGGTGGTGAAAAATGGCCGGAAGGCCATGCTGCGCTGTTCGGCGCTCATGCCCTTGCCCGTGTCGGTCAGGGTCAGGCTCACGGCTTGGGCGCCCTCAGGCTCCAAGGTGAGGGTCAAGGTGCCGCCGCGGCTCATCGCCTCCAAGGCATTGGCCAACAGGCTGTTGAGGATCTGGGTCACTTGCACATGCTGGCTGAGCACCATGGGCGTGAAGGCCGGGCTGAAGATCACGTGGGCCTGGGCCCGCTCGATCTGCTGCTCGAAGGCCAGCAGGCTGTCGTGCACGCAGGCCACCAGGTTGACCGGCTCCGGGTCGTCATTGAGCGGGCGCAACGACTGCAACAGCTCGCGGACCCATTTGGACATGCGGTCGACCTGGTTGATGATGTCGGTGATGTTCTTGTGCGCCGCGCCACCGTCGAACTCCAGGGCCAGTTCGGCGCTGGAGCGGATGGTGGCCAGGGGGTTGCGCAGGCTGTGGGCCACCGCCGAGGACATCTCGCCCAGGGCCACGAAGGTTTCGTTGGTGATCAGTTGTTGTTGCTGTTCCACCAACAAGGTCGCGGCGCGGCGCACGATCCAGAACAGGCCGAAATAGATCAACGCGCCGCCCACCGCCGTGGAGGTCCAGATCAGCACCAGGCCGCGCTCCATGCGGTTGATCAGGTCTTTGGGCTCTTTGTAGATCTCGACCATGGCAGCCACGCTGTCGCCGTCGGCGTTGAACAGCGGAATGTAGTTTTCGATGAACAGGAAGTCGGGCGGAGTGAGGAATTTCTGCTCCATGCGCGCGTTATCGACATTGTGATAACTGGCCGACACCGGGATCTTGTAGCGAAAGGCATGCTCCAGGTCGTCGTCCTCATCGATGTGCGTGCCGATCAGCGCCGGGTTGGTCGACCAGATCACCGTGCGATCAGGGGCATACACCGAGGCCAGCAGCACGTCGGGCAAGTGTTCGATGTGATCGAGGAACTCGTGCCGGGCCTTGGCCCGCGCGCCCGGTTCCACGTCCGGGAAGTCCGCGTCATGGCGTGGGTCGAGCAATTCGCCCAGGGTCCGCACGTTGGGGATGGTGGTGTGGCGCACTTCGGTGGAGGCAATGGACTGAATGAACTGCGCGGTGAGCAAGGCATCGCGCGCCACGCTCTCCTGGATCACGAAGCGGGTGGACACCGCGCCCAGGCCCAGCGCAACCAGGCCGATGATGGCCAGGCTGATCACCGAAAACCAGCGCAACAGGTTGAAGGGCTTGCGCGCGGTGGCGAGCGTTGCGGGGCGCTCACTGCGGGGCGGCTCATGCCTGGTCATGAAATATCCTTTACGCCGATGACTATAGGGTTATAGACCACTCATCGGTTCTTGCCTGCCCTTCCCCATTCCCCACCTGCCCCCAATGCCGGGGGTTGCGCCCCACACCCCGCACCCGTCGCGTTGCCGCCTTAACCGCCGCGAGCCGCGTGGCGCGGGCATCGTGGTTCAAAGCGCAGGCCTTGGTATGGAAGTTGCCAAAGACCTCTCAACTGACCCATCCCCCCGGGGCCGGGCCTTTTGCCAGAGGGATAACCCATGCACCCTTTACTGTCTAAAACCGCGTCGGTGATGGTCGTCGCCTGCCTCGCCCAAGGCGTCGCCCGCGCCGCGCTGTTCGACGTCGACCCTGGGCCCTACCCGGCCAGCAACGGCCACTTCGCCAGCTGGTACCAGGACAGCCACGGCCGCGTGCTCGACTTCTGCCTGTCGCGGGCCCAAAGCTCCCGCGTGCCCGGCACCCCCGGGGCACCGTCGTACATGTGCTCGCTGATCCCCAACCCCGGGGTGTTCGACGACACCAAGCCGATCGTCTTCCCCAGCAACTTCCCCGACGAAGCCTTCTGGTTCACCGCCGACGGCACCCTGGTCGATGCCGCCCGGGGCATCAACCTGAGCTATGGCGCGGCCATCGAGGCCACGTTCAGTGGCGGGCTTCCCGCGGAAAACGAGCAGATCAGCTTTGCCCGCGTGCGTATGCGCATCGACGTGCCCACCGCCGGCACCTATGTCATCACCCACCCCTACGGCGTGGACGTGTTCAACGTGACCACCCCCGGGCGGCGCGCGATCAACATGACCCGCGACCTGGGCATCGGCGACCCGCAGGTGTTCACCGGCGCGCTGAAGGGCGACATCGGCCCGTTCCTACGCGGGGTGAATGGCCCGTACACCGAAACCAACCCGCAAACCGGCGCGGCGGAAACCTTCGTCGGCGACCCCAACCTCACCGAGGCGGTCACCGGCAGCCCCTACAACACCAACTACATCCGCATCGAGGGCCCCAATGGCCTGGATGTGCGCACCACCGTGTTCGCGGTGTCCGGCAAGCTCTCGAGCGTGGTCCGGCCCACCCCGCTGATCACCCAGCGTGGTACCTACTCGCGCCATGCCGGCGACAGCGCACCTGTGGCCCAGCAGGACGTGTTCGTGATGGCCCCACCGCCGCCCGGCACCGTGACCCTGGCCAGCAACAGCCCGGCCCTGGCGCTGATCGAAAACACCGCCACTGGCAACTGGTATGCCCAGTCGGCCAGCAACCCGACCCTGCCGAGCAACCTGTTGCTGACTGCGGACAACCACCTGGCCATCGCCAGCAGCACGCCGACCACCCTGGCCTTGCCGCTGACGGATTTGGTGATCATCCAGAAAGCCGAATACAGCCTCAGCACCGGGCAACTGACCCTGGTGGCCTCCAGCAGCGATGAAACCTCGCCGCCGCTGCTCACGGCCACCTCCGGCACAGGCGTGACCATCGGCGCGCTGAGCGGTGATGGCGCGGTGAAAACCCTGGCCACCGGCATTTCGCCGATACCGCCGGCCCTGGTCAAGGTGACGTCGTCCAACGGCGGCAGCGATACCGAAGAAGTGGTCATCGTGCAATGAGCACCCCTCGGCCCAGTTTCGTTTCAGGAGGCATCATGAACAATTGGCCACGCCTGGCGCTCAGCGCCCTGGGGCTTTCGATATCGCTGTCGGGCACCGCCCACGCGACCCTGGCTGCCGTCGACAGCGGCCCCTACACTGCCGCCACCGGGCGCTTCCCGCTGTGGTATCAGGACTCCACCAACCTGCAGCTCGAACTCTGCCAGTCCAAGGCATTGAGCTCGCGGGTGCCCAGCGTAGCGGGCACCCCTTCATACATGTGCACCATCCTGCCGGAGCCGGGCATCTTCGATGACACCCTGCCCATGGTGTTCCCCGACAATTGGCCACCAGAGGCCTTCTGGACCGTGGCCGAGGCCAAGATCCCGGCCGTGGGCAACAGCGGGTATGAGCTGGAAGCCTATGTGGCGGGCATCGAGGCGGCGTTCACCACCCCAGACCCGGTGGACGGCCAGCAGATCAGCTTTGCGCGCATCCGCCTGCGCATCAACGTGCCGGTGGCCGGCAGCTACACCGTGACCCACCCCTACGGCACCGAAACCTTCAACGTCACCACCCCGGGCCGGCGCGCGATCAACGTGACCCGCGACATCGGCGTGGCCGCCCCCGGCAATTTCGGCGGCGCGCTGAACGGGGCCATCGGGCCGTTCCTGCATGCCGTCAATGGCCCCTATATCGAGGTCAACCCGGAGACCGGTGCCAGCGAAACCTTCATTGGCGACCCTAACCTGGCGGAAGCGGTGACCGGCAGCCCGCAGGGCACCAACTTCATCCGCATCAGCGGCCCGCCCGGCACGATCCAGACCAGCCTGTTCAACCTGACCGGCAAGGTCTACGATAACCGCGCGCAAACCCCGGTGGACGTCGACCGCATCACCTACCGGCGCACCACCAGCGGCGGTGGCAACAACACCCGCGTCGAGGTGTTCGCCCATTCGCCCAACAGCTCCAGCCTGTGCTTTCGCGAAACCCTGGCGCTGCTGCCAGGCCCACCGGCCACGCCTTGCCAAACCAGCCTTGCGAACGACAACACCGGGCTGTACTTCGGCCAGCACCTGCTCACCGGCAACACCCTGCCCGCGCTGGTGGTGGTCACAGCCAGCAACCCGGCCGGCACCACCCGGCCCACGGCGGTGTCGAGCAAACTCAGCGACATCGTCAAAATCAGCGCCGCCACCTACACCTGGAGCAACCACAACCTGGTGATCGAGGCCACCTCCAGCGATGAAGTGGCGGTGCCCGACATGGTCGCGCAAGGCTTCGGCCGGTTGTCCAAGTCCGGTACCCTGCAACGCCTGACCGTGGCCGACCTGGCCCAACCGCCGGCCAGCGTCACGGTGAAATCGGCAGCAGGCGGCAGCGACACCGAATGGGTAAAAGTGGTGGGCAATGCGCCCAATACCGGCGACAACCAACCGCCCGTGGCCGTGGCCGACACCGCCAGCACCGGCTTTGGCGTGCCCATCACCCTTAACCTGCTGGCCAACGACCATGACCCGGACGGCAACACGCCGCTGAGCATCACCGGGCTCACGCAACCGGCCTCGGGGTTGGGCAGCGTGGTGCTCAATGGCTCGACGTCGGTGGTGTACACCCCGCCGGCGGTGGTCAACACGCCGATTACCGCGGTGTTCACCTACATGGCCCAGGACGCCAAAGGCCTGAACTCCACCCCGGCCAACGTCAGCGTCAGCGTGGCGCCCAACCGGCCACCGGTGGCCAACGCCGACGCCGTCGCCACCCTGGGCGTGGCCATCGCGATCAATGTGCTGGCCAACGACACCGACCCCGAAGGCAACGTGCCCCTGGGCGTCGCCAGCCTGACCCAACCGGCTGCCGGGCGCGGCACCGTGAGCACCGACGGCACAGTGATCACCTACACGCCACCGGCCACGGTGACCACAGCGTTCACCACCACCTTCACCTACATCGCCCGTGACAGCTTCGGCGCCCTGTCGACGCCGGCCACGGTCACGGTGCAGGTCTCGCCCAAACCTGCCGCGGAAACCTTCACGGTGACCACCGCCACGGTGCAGGCGCGCTCCGGCAACCGCTTCAACTGGGACTTTGCCGGCACCTCGTCGGTGACCACCGGCAATACCATCACCGTGCAGGTCACCACGCCGACCGGGCTGGTCACCCTGGGCACCACCACCGTGCCGGCCACCGGCAGATGGCGGTTGACCTTGAACAACCTGACCACGCCGATCCCCTCGGCCAACCCGACCGCGACCATCCGCTCCTCGCAAGGGACGGTGCGCACGGTCTCGGTAACCACCCTGTAACCCCCGCGCCCCACCGGCATTGCCTGCCGGTGGGGTGCCCCCCACCAGGAGCTTGCCATGGACGTACTCAAAGCCGCGCTGTTGTGCCTGGCAATGCTGGCGGGCAGTGGCACGGTTTGCGCCGATGACCTGATGGACAACGCCGACCTTGCGCCCAGCACCGACCTGGGCGAGCTGCCGCCGCCGGTGGGCCAGCACGCGCTGATCGACCAGAACGGCCAGGCCAACCAGGCCCGCGTGGAGCAGAACGGCCAGTCGCTGCTGGGCAACATCGTGCAGTCGGGCAGCAACCAGGAGGCCTACATCCTGCAGGCCGGCAGTGACCTGATGGCCACGATCAATCAACAGGGTTACGGCAACAGCGCGTCCATCAGCCAGAACGGCAGCCACAACCGGGCGCAGATTTCGCAAAACGGCAGCAACAACAACGCCAGCATCGATCAGGCCGGTACGGGGCTGCAAAGCGCCGTGACGCAGTCGGGCAACGGTATGAGCGTTTCAGTCAAACAGTACCGCTAGAAGCAACCTTTCACTCTGGAGGATTCACCATGTTCAGACTAAACCCCCTCGCCGCCGCCCTGCTGGTGGTGCTCAGCGCCCACGCCATGGCCGATGACAGCGTATCCAGCCAAATCCAGGACGGTACCGCCAACATCGCCGACGTGCAGCAAACCCAGGCCAGCAACGCCAAGGCCAACCAACAGCAGCAGGGCCAGGGCAACGACGCGGCCAGCGTGCAACAAACCACCGACGGCCAAATCGACCAGATTCAAAGTGGCAGCTACAACGCCGGCTACGCCGAGCAGTTATTCGAAGATGCCAGCACCATCAAACAGCAGCAGAACGGAAGCTTCAATACCGCCCACGCCAGCCAGTCGGTGGGCATCGGCAACCAGGCCGAACAGCAACAGGACGGCACCGGCAACTTCTCGTTCGTGTACCAGGACTCGCAGCAGGGCAGCCGGCTGAGCAGCCTGCAATCGGGGGACAACAACAGCGCCTACATGGAGCAACTGTTCGGCGGCCTGAACAACAGTGCCTTCGTCACCCAGTTCGGCCTCAACCACTATGCCGCCACCGAGCAGGTGCTGCACATGGGCGGGCAGATCAGCATCAACCAGACTGGCGACGGCCAATACGCCTACGCCGACCAGCGCAACGGCGACGGCGGCCTGACCACCATCACCCAGAGCGGCACGCTCAACGCCAGCGAAGTGTGGCAAGACACCCAGACCCTGGGCAGCGAAGCCCACGTGACGCAAATGGGTAATAGCAACGAGGCCACCCTCGACCAGAGTTTCGGCCAGAGCAACCTGGCCACGGTGTTGCAGGTGGGTGACCTCAACGCGCTGTACGTCGACCAGTTCGAGTCCATCGGCTCTACCGTGCAGCTGTATCAAAGCGGCAACGACAACGCGCACTTCACCTACCAGACCGGCGATAACCACCTGATCAGCGCAAGCTCGCTGGGCGACGGCAACAAGGTCAACGCCAACCCCTTCCAGGGTGCCCACGTGGGCGGCCAGAGCGGTTCCAGCCAGAAGGCGTTCATCAACCAGAACGGCACCGCCAACGTCGCCACCTTCACCCAGGACGGCGCCAGCCACCTGACCCAGCTCAACCAGACCGGCCAACGCAACCAGGCCACGGTGACCCAGGCCGACGCGTTCAACGAGCTGTATTTCGACCAGAATGGCAGCGACAACATCCTGATCTCTGACCAGCGCGGCGAAAGCAACCTGGCCCAGGGGTCCAGCGCCGGCACCGGCAACAGCACCACGTTCGACCAGTCGGGCAGCAACAACCAAGCCTACACCGCGCAGTTGTACGGTTCGGACAACCAGATCAACATCAAGCAGGCCGACAGCCTGAACGTCGCCTACGTGACCCAGGGCGGCACCGCCAACACCGCCACCGTGGACCAGAGCGGCTACAGCCAGACAGCGACCGTGCAGCAGACCGGTTCGTTGAACCAGGCCAATGTGCTGCAGCAGTAGGCAGCAAGGGGCGGCGAGGGCCTTGGACTGTCACCCAGCCCTCAGCCCTTACCCAACCCCGCCAACAAATCCGCCTGCACGATCTCGATCCAGTACTGGTCCGGGTCGCTGACAAACGCCACGTGCTTCATGCCTTTGTCCAAACGCTTCACGAACGGTACCTGCAACCGATCGAAGCGTTCGCAGGCGGCTTCGATGTGCGGCACCGAAAAGCAGATATGCCCAAACCCACGCGGGTCTGCGTTGCCGTTGTGGTAGTGCGAATCGTCGCTCTCGGTGCCCCAGTTGTGCGTCAGCTCCAGCACCGATTGGCGGCCGAAGGTGTACACCTGGCGCGCGCCCTCGTCTTGCGGCACCTGCTCGCCGGCCGTCATCGCCAGAAAATACAGCGAGAACCGGGCCTCGGGGAAATCCACCCGGCGCAGCAGGCGCATGCCCAGCACCCGGCTGTAGAAATCCAGTGAGCGTTGCGGGTCCTTGACCCGCAGCATGGTGTGGTTGAACACATAGCCTTGGGTTTCGGCGTCCGGTGTCAGGCACACACCGGGCTGGGTTTCGCTGACAAAGGTCATGGCAGTTACTCGGTTCAAGGTCTGCACAGTCTAGCCACGGGCGCGCCGGCCTGGGTAATAGCGCACTACTACGAGGCCATGGCCCTGGCGAGCGTACTCAGTTCATCCTTTTCGTGTTGCAGTACGAGCGAGGCGTTGGCACGCATGATCAAAAGCCCGACATGCCTGCTGCAAGCCGCCTTGAAGAGCGCCGGGTTGATCTGAGCAAGGCTTGCGAGCGCCTTTAGCAAGCGCAGGTTGACTTCAAGCAGGCCTGCGCCATCTCTGCTGATCGGGGCAAAAAAGTCGTCGAACAAATCATCGACCCGCAACCCCCGCACATACACCCGCTCACAGTCTGAATCGGTCTTTGGCGTAGGTAACTGCGGCTTACCCCAGCACGTAAAGGTTCGGACCCCCCGACCGATGACGTCGATGGCAGTCCCCGGGTCGTTGACCGCAGGAGACAAGGCGCGGGAGGCAATTTCCGAAAGCACGCAAAGGCCAAACCTCGGATCGTGTTCAAACGATCGCCTGATGCCAATGGTCAATGCCGCCAAGACCTTGTGCGCGATCGCCTGCCCGTCATCGGCACGCTCGCCGTTCAATGCCACGGTATGGACGAGAGGCATCCCCAGGTGGACAAAACTCCCCGGGACAATCTCCAGATAGATCCGGACCTGGCACGCCTTGGCAATGACGCCCAAAGCCTGCACATCGATATGCTGGACGTAGCCGGTCTGGTCGCTGGCCACCGCGTGGGCGTTGGGGGGCAGGACAAGGTCGGGCGGGTAGGCCGAGCCGCCCAAATGAGGCCACTGTGCGCGTTGATTGATGGCTTCCATCGTGGCGTTTTCAACCCGGTCGATAGTTTCCCCCACCCGCCCCAGCTTGGAGAGGTGGTCGATCCAGCGCAACAGGGTATAAACAATCAAAATGACCACGGCTATCGTGACCGCGAATAACACCACCCGACCTTGGGTTCCGTATGCACCGGTGCTCAGGGCAATGATGCCCACCAGGCTAAAAAGAAAGGAACCTATGAACGTGGCCAGGGCGTTCTGCGTCGTGGCGTCCTCCATCACCAGGGTCGTGGCGCGAGGCGTCACCCCGCTGCTGGCGGCACCGTACGCGGTCACCATGGTGCTTAGCGAGAAGGTCGTCACCGCCAGCATGCTCGAGGCAATGATCCCCAGGATCTTGTCCACCGCGTCAGCCCCGATACGCGCGGGTAGCGACTCTGGAATAAAGTCCTTGAAAAATACCGCGAGCAGTGCCGTGACTACCCCCAGCAGTGAGAACAAAGAGGCCCTGAACCACAGCCGCTTGGTGAGTTGATTCATTAGCCAACGCCAACGGGCGATCATGTGCAGTACCTTCAGTGGCCATGGCTGATTGAGTCGCAGACAGGGTAGAAGTTTCATCGCACCGTGCAGGTCTGGCATACCCCACTGACGCCTTGGCGTGCGCGACATCAAGCGTACCGGTTGCCTCGACTGAAGTCGCCAGCGATTGATTGACCTTGGGGCAGGCACCCACGTAGTACCGCGCTATTACCTGCTGTATTGCAGGGGGTCTAGTATCAAAAGCAGCTGCATCGCCTCTTACAAAAAAAATAACGAGGAACACGCCGTGAATGACCTGAAACTCGATCGTCGCCGCTTTCTACAGGGCAGTGGTGGGTTGCTGTTGGGCACCCTGCTCTTCACCTCCGGCCCCATTGCCTTGCTGGCGCCCAGCCAGAGCTGGGCCATGGCCCTGACCACCCTGGACAGTGACACCGGCGCCCGCCTGCTGGTGATGGTGCGGCGCATCTACCCCCACGACAGCCTGGAGGACGCCGCCTACGCTTTCTCGGTCAAAGCGCTGGACGACAAGGCCAGCCAGGACCCAGGCGTGGCCCAGCAACTCAAGGACGGCGTGGCGCAACTGGACAAGCAGGCCGGCGGCCACTGGCTCAAGCTGGATGAAACCCACCAGGTGAAAATCCTGGAAACCCTGCAAGACTCGCCATTTTTCGCCCTGGTGCGGGCCACGGCGGTCGGGTCGCTGTACAGCAACGAGTTGGCGTACGCACACTTTGGCTACGAAGGCGCCTCGTTTCCCAAGGGTGGCTACCTGCTGCGCGGGTTCAACGACCTGACCTGGTTGCCCGCCCCGCCTGCCGACGCCAGCCCCGACCCCTTCGCCTGAGGACACTGCCATGACGACTTACACCCTAGATGACGATTCGGTGGTGGTGATCATCGGTTCCGGCGCCGGCGGCGGCACCCTGGCCAACGAGCTCTGCCAGAAAGGCATCCCCGTGGTTTTGCTCGAAGCGGGCGCGCGCCAGTCCACGGCCACCTTTATCAACGATGAATGGCCCTCGTTTAACCAGTTGGCCTGGACAGACAAACGCACCACCTCGGGCAGTTGGCGGGTGGCCAAGGACTTCCCCAACCTGCCCGCCTGGATCTGCAAGACCGTGGGCGGCACCACCACCCACTGGGCCGGTGCCAGCCTGCGTATCCAGGAACACGAGTTCCACGCCTTGCAGACCTACGGCAAGGTCAAGGGCGCCGACCTGCTGGACTGGCCCATCACCCGCGCAGAGCTTGACCCCTATTACACCCGCGCCGAAGACAAGATGGGCGTGACCCGTACCAACAACGTGCCGGGGTTGCCGGGCAACAACAACTTCAAGGTGCTGTACAACGGCGCCAAGAAGCTTGGCTACAGCGAATGCTCCACCGGCCACATGGCGATCAACAGCCGCCCGCGTGCCGGTCGCGCCTCGTGCCAGCAACTGGGGTTCTGCTTCCAGGGCTGCAAGATGGGCGCCAAATGGTCGACGCTGTACACCGAAATCCCCGCTGCCGAAGCCACCGGCAAACTGGAGCTGCGCGCCGAATCCCAGGTACTGCACATCGAGCACGACGACCAGGGCCGCGCCAGTGCGGTGGTGTATGCCGACGCAAAAGGCCAGTTGCAACGCCAGAAGGCGCGCATCGTGGCGGTGGCCGGCAATGCCATCGAAACCCCGCGCCTGTTGCTCAACTCGTCCAGTTCACGCTTCCCCCACGGCCTGGGCAACGGCGCCGGCAAGGTGGGCCAGTACTACATGCGCCACACCACCGGTTCGGTGTTCGCCGAGTTTCAGGACCCGGTGCACTTTTACCGCGGCACCATCATGGCCGGCATCGTCAGCGACGAGGTGCATTTCAAGCCCGATCGCGGTTTTGTCGGCGGTTACGAGATGGAGACGATTTCGCTCGGGCCATCGTTCATGGGCGCCTTCTTCAACCCTGGCGCCTGGGGTCGCGACTTTACCCGGGTGCTGGACCAGTACACCCACCTGGCCGGGATGTGGCTGGTGGGCGAGGACATGCCCCAGGCCAGCAACCGCATTACCCTGAACAGCGAGGTGAAGGACGCATTCGGCCTGCCGGTGGCCAACGTGCACTACGACGACCACCCCAACGACCTGGCCATGCGCGAGCATGCCTTCACCCAGGGCCAGGCGCTGTACAGCGCGGTGGGCGCCCTGAAAACCCACCGCGTGCCACCCTACCCCTCCACCCACAACATGGGCACCTGCCGCATGAGCGCCAAGCCTGAAGACGGGGTGTGCAACAGCCATGGGCAAAGCCATGAAGTGCCTAACCTGTACATCAGTGACGGCAGCCAGTTCACCACCAGCGCCGCCGAAAACCCGACCCTGACCATCGTGACCTTGGCGATACGGCAGGCCGACTACATTGCCGAGCAGTTGAAGGCCTGACACACCGCGAAAAGTACGCCGGGGTGTATCAGGCAAACCGCGGCGCCTGCTTCGCGGATAAATCCGCGCCTAGACGGTGGGGCGCTCAATCTGGCAGCACGATGTAATCGTTGCGTTGGACGATACCGCCATGCGCGCCCTGTACCAGGTGAATGTAACGCCCGCTCACTTCGTCGATCGGCAGGCAGTCGTCCACATCCATCAGCGCATCGGTGTGGGGCTTGGACCAGTGCGCCAGCAGGTGCTGCTTGCCCTTGGCCTTCGCCTGGGCCTTGTTCTGGGCGACCACCAGCACGTAGTGGTGCGCCTCGCCGAACGCCTGCGCTTGGTAACCACCCAGGTTGATGAAATACAGCCGTGGCGAGCCGGGCGCAGGCGCCAGGTGGCTGAGCTGCACCTTCCATTGCTCGACGCCGTCCACCCGCATCCATGAGTCCACATGCAGCCCTTTCGGGCTGCCAAACCAGCCTTGGCGCAGTTGCGGGTAGGCCGCCTCCAGGCTGTCGGCAATCACAAACGCCACATCATGGACTTCAATTTTGGCCCTGGGATGTTTGCCTCCCAGCATCACGACAAACAGCATGTTCGGTTCCTGAATTCAGACGGCGGCGTTGACTGGGTGCATGATAACCGCGCCGAACGTTTCCAGGCGCCGCGTATCAGAGCATTTAATCACTCAAGGATCGACCTTACCCATGCGACGTTCACCCGGCCTGCCCTTGTTGTTGAGCGCATCGTTACTGTGCGCGGCCACGTGCGCCAGTGCCGCCGGCGCCGCCACACCTGCCCCATCGCCCGAGCAACTGGCGGCCAGCGGCATCCACCACGCGCCGCACACCCAAAGCGGTTTCGAAAACAACGACGGGCCGCTCGCCCAAGGTTCGATCTGGAAGTGGCGCTGGAACGCATTCATCAACAACCTGCCGCCTCCCCCTGCCAATCACTACCAGTTCCCCATCGATCACCCCGACCTGCCCTGGCTCAAGGCCAACCGCAGCGTCACCACGCTGACCTGGATCGGCCATGCGAGCACTCTGGTGCAGATCGGCGGGCTGAACATTTTGACCGACCCGGTGTTCTCCCAACGCGCCTCGCCGTTTTCCTTCGTGGGGCCGGCCAGGCGCGTGCCGCCGGGGCTGAGCCTGGCCGAGTTGCCGCACATCGACGTGGTGCTGATTTCCCACAGCCATTACGACCACCTGGACACCGCCAGCGTGCAGGCGCTCAATCAGCAAGCAGGCGGGCCGCCACGCTTCCTGGTGCCCTTGGGCATCAAGCAATGGCTGGCCAACAAAGGGATCGACAACGCACAGGAACTGGATTGGGGCGACCGCACCCGGGTCGCAGGGCTGGACTTCTGGTTTGTGCCGGCCACGCACTGGTCTGCGCGCAGCCTGAGCGATCGCAACAACACCTTGTGGGGTGGCTGGGCGGTGAAGACCGTACCCGGCGCGACGCCGTCGTTCTCGCTGTATTTTGCTGGCGACACCGGTTACTCCAACGACGCCAAGCGCATCGGCGCAGCGTTCGGCTGCTTTGACCTGGCCCTGATCCCGATCGGCGCCTACGCGCCGCGCTGGTTCATGCGAGCGCAGCACATCGACCCGCAAGAGGCCGTGAAGGTATTCCAGGACGTGGGCGCGAAAAAGGCCATCGGCATTCACTGGGGCACCTTTGAACTGACCGATGAACCGCTCGACGAGCCGCCGGCCAAGCTGGCCGAGGCGAGCAAAGCTGCAGGGTTGGCTGACGATGCGTTTACCACGCTGCATCACGGCCAGATGATTCGGCTGGAGGGCAATGGCTGCTTGAACCTGTAGCGCAGGCATATGCGGGGCAGCCGACGCGGCCATCAGGACTAAGCATAGTGCTTTTCGGTATTTGGTATATACCAAATATAAGCCTATAAATGGCCACCTTCAAAGACCGAACAAGGCCTGCGCGTCATGCTGTCACTGCGGATCATGCTGGAATACTTTCACCCCTGGCCGAACTCGGCGGGCTTTTACCTGGCGCGCGAGCGCGGTTGGTACGCAGAGGCTGGGCTGGATGTCGAGCTGTGCGTGCCGGACCCCGAGCGCGGCGACAGCCTGCAGCATGTGCTGCAAGGCGCCGCGCACCTGAGTGTGTTCCCCAGCAATCGCCTGTTGGTGCGCCGCGACCTGGGCCAGCCGCTCAGAGGCGTGGCGGCGATCAACCACGCGGGCCTGGAGGCCTTCCAGACCCTGAGCGAATTGGGCATCCAACGCCCACGTGACCTGATGGGCAAGCGCCTGGCCATGAACCCCACGCCCCGCGGGCTGGCCATGGTGCGCGACCTGGTACGAAAGGACGGCGGCGACCCGGACGCCGTGATCATCGTCGATGCCGGTGCCCGCGAGTTACGCCCCGAAGAACTGGAGGCCGGCCTTGCCGACGCCAGTTTCGGCGGCTATTGGGCCTGGGAAGCCTTGATGGACAGCCCCGTGGCGGCGCAGCGACGGGTGGTGCACCGGGTCAGTGATTGGGGCGCACCGGCCTACCACAGCTACCTGCTGGGGGCTCGCGAGGACTGGATCCAAGCCAATGCGCACACCCTGCGCGCCTTCCTCGCCGCCACCGCGCGTGGCTTTCACTGCGTGGCCGAGGCGCCCGCGCTGGCCCGCGCGGCCTATGAGCGGGTCATTCCGTACTTCCCCCGCACGTTGATCGAACAATCGCTGACGCACATCGCTCCCACCTGGCTGCATCAAAACCGCTGGGGCGTGCAGCGCCAGGCATTGGTCGAGCCTTATGCCCATTGGCTGCACCAGCATGGCATCGTGCAAAATCCGCAGGCCTGGGAGTCAGCCATCACCAATGATTACTTGCCTGTGGAGGCGCCATGAACCAGCCGCTGCATAGCCATGGGTTGGCCGGTGAGCAGGTTGCGCCGATCTGGGCAACGCTGACCCAAGCCCAGTTGCAACCGGTACTGGCGCAGTACCCCCAGTTGGGGGCGTTGCGTGCCATCGATTGGCACAGCCCACGGCCCTTCTCTGCCGCAGCGCTGGTGAGCACCGAGCACGGCCAGTGGTTCGTCAAACGCCACCACCCCAGCGTGCGCAGCGCCGCCTGGCTTGCCGAGGAACATGGCTTCAGCCAACACCTGCGCCTGAACGGCATTGCTACACCGGTGGTACAGGCCAGCGCCACCGGCGCGACGGTAATCAGCCACGGCGGCTGGACCTATGAAGTGCATGCCCGCGCCATCGGCGACGACCTGTACCGTGATGCGCAGTCCTGGTCACCCCTGTACAGCCTGGAGCATGCCCACGCCGCTGGCCTGGCCTTGGCGCAGTTGCACCGTGCCGCCGAACACTTCGCGGCCCCCGCGCGCCAGGCCTGCGTGCTCAGCAGCCGCTGGCATCTCTTCACCCAGCCCGATCTGCTGGCGGCGGTGGAGCTGCACCTGCAGCACAACCCGACACTGGCGCGTTACCTGGCTGGCCGCGATTGGCGCAGCGAACTCGGCCAGGCGTTATTGCCCGCCCAGCAGAAGCTCTTGCCTCACTTACGCACCCAACCGGCCCTGTGGACGCACAACGACTGGCACGCCTCCAACCTGCTGTGGCGCGACGGCCAGGTTGCCAGCGTGCTCGATTTTGGCCTGTGCGACCGCACCAGCGCGCTGTATGACCTGGCCACGGCGCTTGAGCGCAATGCCATCCCGTGGCTGGAGCTGGACAGCGGCGGTGTCGCCCAGGCGGACCTGGCCACCGTCGACGCGATGCTGGACGGCTACGCGGCCCACACGCCACTGAACGCCCAGGCAATAGCGGGCCTGATCGCCTGGCTGCCGGTGGTGCACGCCGATTTCGCGATCAGCGAAACCGAATACTTCGACGGTATTCTGGGCGACCGCGTCAGTGCCAACATTGCCTGGGATGACTACCTGTTGCGCCACGCCAGCTGGTTCCAAAGCAGCGAAGGCCAACGCTTGATCGAACATTTACAGCAACGCACGGGAGATTGGGCATGAACCGCCTGCTGGTCGATGTCGCGTGGCTGGCGGCGCAGTTGCAGCACCCGGAGCTGGTCATTCTCGACGCGACCGTGAACCTCAAGGCGCCACGCTACGATGGCGACTATCAGGTTGAAAGCGGCGCGCCGAGCGGGCTCGAACAGCACCTGCCCCACGCCCGGCACGCCGACCTGCTGCATGATCTGCACGACCTGGCGGCACGCTACAGTTTTGCCATGCCGCCCCTTGACCGGCTGGCCGCGAGCCTGCGTCAACTGGGCATCAGCGACCACAGCCGCGTGGTGATCTACGACCGCGCCGAGGGCTTCTGGGCCGCCCGGTTGTGGTGGATGCTGCGCAGCGTGGGCCTTGCGCCGGCGATTCTGGACGGCGGCCTGCACGCCTGGCAACAGGCTGGCCAGCCGACGTTGGCAGGCATGGCTGGGCCACGCCCGACGACGGCCCCGCTGACCTTGCGCAAACAACCGGGCTATTGGGCCAGCCTTGAACAGGTCAAGGCCGTGAGTGAACAGCGCACGCCGGGGCGCCTGGTGTGTGCGCTGTCCCAGGCGGTGTTCGAGGGCGCCACGGCCACCCGCTATAGCCGGCGCGGGCATATTCCCAACAGCCTCAACCGCCCCGCCCGCCAGCTGTTCGATGACACCGGCCGTTACCACCCGCAGGCCGTGCTGCGCGAACGCCTGGGCGCCGACCTGCTGCAAGGCCCCGTGCTGCTTTACTGCGGCGGCGGCATCAGTGCGGCCGCCACCGCGTTCGCCCTGGCCCTGCTGGGCCAGTGGAACGTTTCGCTGTATGACGGCTCGCTGCAGCAATGGAGCGCCGACCCCGCTTTACCAATGTCCACCGGAGCAGCTCCGGCCTGATACCTTACCGGGCTTTGTCATTGACCCAGGCGCGTTACCCCGCGCCTCGGCCGACTGCACCCGAAAAAAAATCCTGTTTTGCAAGGAGCTGCCCCATGTTTCGCCCCCTTCCCTTCCCGGCCCGCCTGCTGGTGTCGAGCATCGCGCTCGTGCCCTACTGGGCCGCCGCGCAGGAACCCACTACCCTGAGTGCCGTCACGGTGCTGGGCGAACAGCCCGACAGTTATCGCGCCACCAGCGCCTCGGTCACCGGCTTAAATGATGCGCCGCTGATCGACACCCCGGCTGCGGTCTCAGTGTTCAATGCGCAACTGTTGCAGGACCAGCAAGCGCGCCTGCTCAGCGAGGTGCTGCGCAACGACGCAGCGGTGGGCGACAGCTACGCCCCGGTCGGCTACTACGAGAACTTCGTGGTGCGCGGTTTTTCGCTGAACGCCGCCAGCAGCTACAAGATCAACGGGCGCACCATCACCGGCGAGCAAAACGTGGCCCTGGAAAACAAAGAACAGGTCGAAGTGCTCAAGGGCCTGGCGGGCTTGTCCAGCGGTGTCAGCGAGCCCGGTGGCGTGGTCAACTACGTGACCAAGCGCCCTGCCGACGTGCGCTCGGTCACGGTGGGCACCGACGATCAGGGCGGGCGCACCCTGGCCACCGACGTGGGCACCTGGTTTGGCAGCGAACAACAGTTCGGCCTGCGCGCCAACCTGGCCCACGAAGACATCCGCTCCTACGTCGACCATGCCGACGGCAAGCGCGATTTCGCCTCCCTGGCCTTTGACTGGAACATCGACCCGCGCGCAACCTTGCAACTGGACGTGGAATACCAGACCCGCGAACAGCGCTCGGTGCCCGGCTACCAACTGCTGGGCGGTACCGAGGTACCGCACCACGCCGCCCCCCACGACCACCTGGGCTACCAAAGTTGGGCCAACCCGGTGGGCATCGACTCGCTGAACATGAGCGGCCGCTACGAGTATCGCCTCACCGATGACTGGAAGGCTCGCCTGAGCCTGTCGCGCAGCCGCGCGGTGATCGACGACTACAGTTCGTTCCCCTGGGGCTGCTACGGGGCCGCCAGTTGCGCGGGTAGCGCACTGCCCAATTATTTCAGCAGCGAGGGCGACTATGACATCTACGACTTCCGCAGCCCCGACGACACCCGCCGCAACGACGAAGCCGAGGCTGGCGTAAGCGGTGAATTCAAGCTCGCCGGCCTGCGCCACGAACTGGACATGGGCCTGAGTGCCTTTCGCCGCACGGTCGACCAGCGCGACGAAATCAACGAATGGGTCGGCAGCGGCAACATCGACGCCACGCCGCCCACCTACGCCCCTTACGAGGGCGCGTTGAACCCCACCTACCGGCACCTGGACAGCCGTCAGTACGGCCTGTTCATCAACGACCGCATCCACTTGAACGAACAGTGGCAAGTGCTGCTGGGCGGTCGCGAGGTACGCCTGGATGAAAAGACCTTCGACATCGACGGCGACACCACCCGCCATACGCAGATGTGGGAGTTTCTGCCTAACCTGGCGGTGATCTACAAGCCCCGCGACAACCTCTCGCTGTACACCCGCTACAGCAAGGGCCTGTCGCTGGGCAGCCAGGCGGCCTGGTTTACCACCAACGCCGGCGACACCCTGGCACCGACCGTCTCGCGGCAACTGGAAGTGGGCATCAAGCAAGACTGGCAACGCCTGAGCCTAGGCGCGGCGCTGTTCCAGATCACCCAGGCCTATCAATACTCGCGCCCCAACGGCGACGGTACATTTACCTTCGTACAGCAAGGCCAGCAGAAAAACATCGGCCTGGAACTGACCGCCAGCGGCCGCGCCACCGAGCGCCTGCAACTGAACGCCAGCGTCGCGGCCACCCGCGCGCGGGTCAGTGACAGCGGCACCGATGCCTACGACGGCCACCAGGCGATCAATGTGCCCACCCTGCGCGCCAGCTTCTATGGCGACTACAGCGTACCGGGCATCGACGGCCTGGCCCTGCTGGGCGGCGTGCAGTACAGCGCCAGCAAGAACGCCAACCGCGAAGGCAACGTCAAGGTCGGCGACTACGCCGTGTTCAACACCGGCAGCCGCTACACCACGCGCATCGAAGGCTATGAAACGGTGTTGCGCCTGAGCGTCGACAACCTGTTCGACAAGCGCTACTGGCGCGACGTCGGCGAGTTTGCCGGCGACGGTTACCTCTTCTTGGGCGCCCCGCGCACCGCGCGGCTGTCCGCCACGGTCAACTTCTAAAAGGAAATGGCTCATGTCCAATCTGGAAATTCTGGCGGTGCTGGTCAACGTACTGGGCGTCTGGCTGACGGCGCGGCGCACCGCTTGGTGCTGGCCGGTCAACGTGGTGGCGGTATTGCTGTACGTGTGGATCTTCTATGACGTCAAGCTTTACTCGGACATGCTCCTGCAAGTGCTATTTGCCTTCCTGCAAGGGTATGGCTGGTGGCGCTGGCACACCGGGCGCATGGACCAAGGCAAAGTACGGGTCGAACGCCTGCCGGCGAAGTTGGCCCTGCTCAGCCTAGTGATCGGCGCACTGTTGTCGCTGCTGTTGGGCACGGCCATGGCCCACTTCACCGACGCCGCCGTGCCCTGGCTGGACGCGACCCTGACCGGCTACAGCCTGGTGGCCAGTTACTGGGCGGCGCGCAAGTTCGTCGCCAGTTGGTGGTTGTGGATCGTGCTGGATGCGGTGTACACCGGCCTTTACTACTACAAGGCCTTGCCGCTGACCGCCGCCCTGTACGCAGGCTTCATCGGCTTGGCCATCTATGGGCTGCGGGCCTGGCAACGGGACCTGGCGCAGCAACCCGCGCAGCCCGGTACACTGGAGCCGTCCCTTTGACCGGCGCCACCCCCATGACCATCAAGCCTGCCCACTCCCAGTACCTGCGCATCAGCGAGCAACTGGCCACCGACATTGGCGCCGGCCAGTGGCTGGCTGGCGAGCGCTTTCCCACCGAGCGCGAGATGGCCGAGCGGTTCGGCTGCACCCGCGTCACCCTGCGCCAGGCGCTGCAACGGCTGGAGGCCCAGGGCACGTTGTACCGTGGCCACCGCCGCGGCTGGTTCGTCTCGCCCACGCCGATCCGCTACGACCCCACGCGCATTACCGGCTTCATGGAGTATGTCAGCGCCCAGGGCCGCGAACCGCGCACCGAATGCCTGTGTGCCGAGCGCCGCGCCGCCGACGCCTGGCTGGCCGCGCGGATGAACCTGCGCGAAGGCGACGGGGTGTTTTACCTGCAGCGACGGCGTTGGGTAGACAGCCGCCCGGTGCTGCTGGAAACCAACGTGCTGCGCGAAGACTGGTGCCCCGACTTGCTCAGCCACCCCCTGGACGGTTCGCTGACCACCCTGCTGCGCGAGCATTATGCCCGCCAACAGGCCCGCAGCCAGATCAACATCAAGCCGTGCCTGTTGGATGACGGGCAAAGCGAACTGCTGGAAATCGCCAGCGGTTCTAGCGGGCTGTACCTGGAGCGCCTGTGCTTTGACGACGAGGGACGCGCGGTGGAGTTCGACCTGGAATATTGGCGACCGGATGCGGTGCAGGTCTCCCTGGCGGTAGATCGCTAACCTCCCGTAAACCCGCGCACCGGCAAGCACGCCGGCCGGCGCAGGACGACGCCGTTCACCCAGGGGATCTGCGCTGCCGGCACGGCCAGGCGCAGGTGTGGCATGCGCTGGACCAGCAGTTGCAGCACCGTGGTGATTTCCAGACGGGCCAGGGCGGCGCCCATGCAGTTGTGCATGCCATAGCCGAACTGCAGGTGGCGGCCGTCCTTGCGACCCAAACGGATCGCCAGCGGCTGGGCAAACACCGCGGGGTCACGGTTGGCGGCAAAGGCGTCGGCGTAGACGATGCTGCCCGCCGGGATCAGCCCCCAGGGGCCGTCCAGGTCGACACTGGCCAGGCGTGGAAAGATCGACAGCGTGCCCAGGGGGATCAGCCGCAGCAGTTCCTCGACCGCATCGGCAATCAACGCCGGTTCGTCCACCAGTGACTGCCAGAGCGCAGGCTGGGCCAGCAGCGTATACAGCGACTTGGTCAACAGCGTCAGGATGTTCTGGTCACCGCCAATCAGCACGCCCAGCAGGATACCGACCAGTTCCTCGTCAGACAGCGGCGGCTGGCTGTCGGCGCGGGTGGCGACCAGTTGCTGGATCAACCCGTGCGGGTGCGTTGGGCGCGCCCCCGTCACCAAGTCGGTCACGTACTGGAACAGGGCCCAGAACTGGCGCAGCAGTTCCGGGACGTCCGTATCACTGGCCACCTGCACCCGTGTGGCTCAGTGGTCGATACTCGCCACGGTCGGCCAAGGGAATACCGAGCAAGTGGCAGTCCACGGTAGCCGGTATGTGATCGAGCACCAGGGCAAACAAGTCCGCCCCCGGCGCCTGGCGCTCAAATGCATCCAGGCGCTCATGGGTGGCCTGCAGCACCTGCTCGCGCAGCCGCGCCACCCCGGCGGGGCTGAAGTCCCGGGCGATCACCTTGCGCAGGCGGCCATGGTCGGGCACGTCTTTGTTAAACAGCATTTGCGCGGGCGTGACGGTTGGCAAAAAGCTTGCGCCACCCTCTTCATTGCACGGGCTGCGAATGGCTCGGTCGTCGAGCAACAGCTGTTGCACGTGCTCGTAGCGCGTCAGGTGATAGGCCAGGTGGCCGCTGGGCAGTTCAATCCTGGGCAGGCCGTTGGCGGCGCGGGCGGGTCGATACGCAGGCGGCGCGTCGAGGTGGGGAATGTGCGTGACGCAAACTGTCGGCGTGGTCGTGCTCATCTCTGATACTCCTGGGCAAGGTGCAACAGGCTCACGCCCGTCAGGCACTGCAAGTGCGCCAACGCCTGGCCGTTGTCGATGAAATGCAGCGTTTGCCAGCCCAAGGCTGCCGCCGCGGCGACGTTCTCGGCCAGGTCATCGATCAACAGGCTGGCCTGCGCCCCCACCCCGGAGCGCAGCGTGGCGATGTCAAAGATCGCCGCGTCAGGCTTACGGCAGCCCTGCTCGCTGGAATCCACCAGCAGATCGATCACCTCGTCCAGCCCGACCATCGCCCGCCAATGCGGCGACCACTCCTGCACGTTATTGGTGAGGATGCCCACACGGTAGCCGGCCTGCTTGAGCGCCCTGACCGCCGCAACCAGCGGTGCATTGGCCGGCACCCCGGCAAACCAATGTTCGCCGAAAGCCTGCAGACGGGCGCGGGACACGTCCAGGTGCTGGTGACGGCGGCGCAAGGCTTGTTCCAGGCGCCGGCCCCACTCGGCCTCGCTCAGCAGCCCGCACTCGATGGGCGCGAGCATCGGCACGCCGAGGTCGTCGGCGACATCCTGCATCGCCTGTTGCAATACCTGCGGATCCAGCCCCGTCTTGACCTGGTACTGCGCGAACAGCGCCGGGATAGGGGGTGACAGCACGCCGCCGAAGTCGAACCAGATAAACTGCAGCCGGCTCATTGCTCACCCCCGCCAACCCGGGCCGGCACCGGTAGCAGTTCAAGCGCTGCGGTGGCGAGCACCGCGCCGCCCTGCACGATGTCCAAGGCCACGCTCACGCGCCCCTGCTCATCGTGCGCCAAGGAGGCAAGGTGGCAACGTACCTGGGTCGGTAATGCAAACTCGCCAAAGCACCTGAACGCTACCTCGCAACGTGACAGCGCCAAGGTTTCGGGGCTTATCTGCAAGTGCCGTTGGGCCGCCACCAGTGCCATTTGACGAAAGCCTTCGAGCAACAACATGCCCGGTATATGGTCCAGCGGGTGGTCGAAAATCGCCGGGGGCGTGCGGTCCACTCGCAATGTCGCCACCAGCGTGCCGGGCCCCTGGGCCACGTCACGGCCCAGCACCACGTTGCTCGACACCTGGCGAGCAACGGCGGATGGGCGCATCGGCACCGGCAGTTGCGCCACGCCATCGGCCCCCACTGGCACCATTGCCTGCCCGCGGGCCCGCATCCTGGCCCAGGCCGCGCCGGCCATCCAGCGGATGCTCATGCCTTCGTGGCGGGCCGCCACCTGGCCATCGATGCTCAGTGCCATGTTCAGCGTGACGCCGCTGCGCACGCCATGGCGCCAGTGGTGGTCCACCACCCACACCTCGATCAGCGCCAGCGCCGGGCGCTCGCCCACCGCCAAGGCATTGCGCTCGGTGACGTGGGTGACGCTGTCCAAGTAGATAAACTTGTCCTGGGCGCTGACGTTAAGGAACGCATGGGAGATATAGATCGACGCCTGCCGAAACACCTCCAGCAGCAATAACATGTCGTAGTGCGCGTGGCGCTGGCTGTGTTCGCTGAAATAGCTGTGGGTGCGCGGCAACTGGGCCATGCAGCGAAAATGCCCCTCGCCTGCCAGCACCGCGCCGGTCAGGAACACCTCGCTGACGGCCGCGCGGTGGACCATGCTGCGCGGCACGGTGTTCTCGCACTCGATGAGCAGCGAGGGGTTGATGAAGCCCGCGACGACCGGGCTTGAAACAGGCGATTGGGACATGGGCAGCAGCCTCCTGAAAAGCGATCAGGAACAAAGTCTGTACCAATTCAAGGGCATAAAAAGCCCTACCATTCCCAAGCACTAATAGGAAACGTCATACACACCGGCGCCCTGCCAGGTGCCCGGCGCGATTGCAATCAGCGCGCCCGATTGCTTCAATACCGGCCAAAGCCCTGCGGAATGCACCTCCATGATCGAGTTGAACAACGTCACCGCCTACCAACAACAAACCCGCGTATTCGACCGGGTGTCGCTGAAGATTGACTACCAGGAGCGCGTCGCCATCCTGGGCCCCAACGGCGCCGGCAAAAGCACCCTGCTCAAATTGATCAACCGCGAGCTCTACCCGGTGGAGCGCCCCGACAGCTCACTGACGCTGTTCGGCCAGCAGACCGTCAACCTGTGGGACTTGCGCAGCAAGATCGGCTTCGTGTCCCAGGACATGCAGGAAGACTACACCCCCTACACGTCGGCGCTGGACGTGGTGCTCTCGGGCTTTTTCGGTGCCATGGGCGCCCACGCCCACCTGCAACCCACTGCCGAGCAGATTGCCCGCGCCCGCGACTTGCTCGGCCAACTGGGCATGGACGTCGATGAGCAACGCATGTTCCAACGCCTGTCCACCGGCCAGAAACGCCGCTTGCTACTGGCCCGCGCCCTGGCCCACAGCCCACAGGCGCTGATATTGGACGAACCCACCAGCGGCCTGGACATGGGCGCAAGCCTGGGGTTGCTGACGCTGATGCGCGACTTCTGCCATGAACAACGGGCGATGATCATCACCACCCACCACATCGACGAAATCATCCCCGAGATCGACCGGGTGGTGCTCATCAACCACGGCCGGGTCGTCGCCGACGGGCCCAAGGCCCAGGTACTGACCAGCGCGCAACTGTCCGAGCTGTACGGCACCCAGTTGCAGGTCAGCGAGCAGGACGGCTGGTATCGGTGCTGGCATGCGTGAATGAGACGGCGCGCCTGACGCGCACCGCTCATCAGGCCTGCTCGATGGGCTAGGGGTTGGAGGCCGCCCCTGCGCGGCCAAACAGCCCGCCCAGCCAGCGGCCTAGGCTGACCAGCCACACCAGCAAAGCGATCAGGTTGACGCTGAGCAGCAAGCCCTGGACCCCACCCTCGCTGATCAGCTTGCCGGCGAGGAAGGGGTAGCCGAACACGCCGATGAAGTAGGCCAGGCTGAACAGCAACAAGGCTTGCGCAGTCAGCCCCGGGGGCGCCTCGTTGGCCGCCAGGCCGTTGATCACCGAATAGTTCAGGCCATAGCCGATGCCCAGCAAGGCGGCGGTCAAGATGTAACCCAGGCTGCCGTGCACCCAGCTACCGAACCCGGTCACGGCAATCAGCATCAGCCCGGTCAACAGCGCACTGGTGGCGAGCGGATCACGCTTGACCACCCACCCGGCAATCAGTAAACGGCAGCCAATGGCCGCACCCATGAAGCCCATGAAAAACAGCGAGTAGTCGAGCCCCAGGCTGTGCGCGTAGCTGGTCTGGAAACTGCCCAGGCCGCCGAAGATCGCCCCGCCCAGGCCCACCAGCAAAATTGACCAGGCACTGCGCGAACACAACACTTTGGCGGCCGACGCCAGGCTGATTTCCACCCGCCCGGCAGGCCGTTGCCCGCCGCCCAACTGCCAGAAATACAGGCCGCCCAATGCCGCTGCCAGCGCCGCGCAATAGAATGCCGATTGCACTGCAAAGCCGAAATGGCTGGCCAGTTTACCCGCCAGCGGGCCACTGCCAATGCCAGTCAACATGCTGCCCGACAACAGCGCGAAGCAGTGGGTGCGCCGGGCCGGCTCGATCATGGCCGCGACCATGATCGGCCCCACCGTGTAGAACAAGCCCCAGCCCACCCCCAGCAACAGGCCACACACCCACAGGGCCGGGCCCAAATCCGAAACCTGGGCAAACCCCAGCGAGGCCAGCACCAGGCAAGCGGCGCCCAAGGTGATACAGCGCGCCGCGCCCCAGCGCTGCATCAGGTGCCCGGAGCCGAGCACCGCGGCCAACGTACTGACCATGGCCACGGCAAATACCTGCCCGGCCTGGCCTTCGTTGCCGCCCAGGGAGGCGATCAGCAATGACAGCAGGAACGTCGCACCATAGGCGATGGACAGCAGGAAGCTGGCGACGCAGAAGGCGCCGAATCGGACGGTGGCTGGGCGGGCGTTGGTCATATGGCGTTTCCATGCGTTGAACTGGCCATGTTGTAGCACGGCCAGGCATGGCGTTAGGGGGCAAAGTGCCGGAGCCAGGGTTGGCAAATCTGCACCTTTGCCCCTTGCGGGCGTTTACAGCTTGAGCAAACGCTCGGCGGCCACGGGCTTGAGGTGCGGCGTCAGCAGATGGATCACCACGATCGCCACCAGGTAGGCGCTACCGGCCACGATGAAGATCGGCTGGTAGGACTTGAACACCTCCAGGATGTAGCCGTTGTAGGTGGTCATCAGCATGCCGCCCATGGCACCGGCCGTGCCACCGATACCGATCACCGAGGCCCAAGGCAAAGCGCGCCAAGGCGAACTGCGTGACGCTGTGGACGATGCCATGGCCAATGCTGGCCAGTGTCCACAAGGTAAACGCCAGCGCGTAACCGATGCGCACGCCGACCTTGTCGATTACCCGCCCGAAGGTCAAAAAGCCAATGGCGTAGGCGCACTGGAACCAGAACACGATGCTGGCGTAGTCGGTTTCCGACCACTTGGGTTCAGCGGCGAGGGTGGGTTTGAGAATACCGATCATCTGGCGATCGATGTAGTTGATGCCGATGGCGACGAACAACAGCGTGCAGATGGTCCATCTGTAGCTGTTTTTATTGACCTGCTAAACGGTATCCATTCGAACGCAGGGGCGATGGATTCGTCTGACTGGACTTGGAAGCTGTCAAATGTGCACCGCCCCTCCCGCAGGAGCGGATTTATCCGCGAAAAAATTGCCACGGGTACATCAGGCAAACCGAGGCGATCTTTTCGCGGATCAATCCGCTCCTACAGACGGTGACGCGGCTGGGTTAGTGCTTCAGGGCGGGGGTACGGGGTGGCACAAGCCGCTTGCTACCCGTCGACTCGAACCCTGCGGCATAACGCAACAGCGCCGAATCATCGTAGGCGCGGCCAGCAAACGTAAGGCCGACCGGCATGCCGATGTCAGACATCACTCCCATGGGCACCGTGACGGTTGGCACCCCCAGGTGGCGGATGGCGAGGTTGCCGTTGGCTACCCACACGCCATTGCTCCAGGCGATGTCTGCCGATTCGGGGTGCACGTCGGCGTTCGCCGGGCCCACGTCTGCCACGGTCGGGAACAGCACGGCATCGAGCTTGAGCGTGTCCATCCAGTCTTCAAGGTCCAGGCGGCGCGTTTGTTCAAGCCCCCGCAGGCCATCGGGCAGCGTGGTGATCTGGTCCCACGGCGTGATGCCGCGCTCGGCCATGCGCACGTACTCATCCATGCCCGCCGCCAGGTCGCCCTCGCGGTTGGGCAAGGTGCCGGGGTCGTGCGGGAATATCTTCAAACCGTCCACGTCCACCAGGCGGTTCAAATGCGGATCGGCGTTGGCCTGCAGGAACTCATCGAACGCCCAGGCCGACAGGTCCCATAGCTCATGGTGAAGAAACTCCGGGCTCACCAGGCCACGATTGAACACCGTCGGCGCACCGGGGCGATCGCCCTCGCAGTTGGACACCAGCGGGAAGTCGACCTCGACCACTTCGCCACCGGCCGCCTGGATGGCCTTGCGTGCGGCCTCCCACAGCGCGATCACCGAAGCGCGGGTGTTGATCCGCTGCCCGGTTGGGCCACCGATACCGGGGGCCTCGGAGGTGCCCGCCGCGGGGTCGGCGTTGATGAACATGCGCGGCACGCCAAAGCGCTTGCCCGCCAGCGCCTCGGTGCCCGCCGCCAGCGCCGGGTACGAGGCGGGGCGCACCGACGCCACGCTGGGGATGGGCACCCAGGGTTGCAGGCGCCACAGGTCGCCACGGGTGTCGGGGTCTTGGGCGACGACGACGTCAAGCACCTCCAGCAGGTCGGCCATGGTGCGCGCGTAAGGCACCACCACGTCCATGGTCGGCGTCAACGGCCAGTTGCCGCGTACCGAGATCACCCCACGCGACGGCGTGTAGGCGCACAGCCCGTTGTTGGACGCCGGGCCCCGGCCGCTGGACCAGGTTTCTTCGGCCAGGCCAAAGGCTGCGAAGCTGGCCGCGGTGGCCGTGCCCGCGCCGTTGGAGGAACCCGAGGCAAAGGGCGCCGTCAGGTACGCCGCGTTGTAGGGGCTTTCGGCTCGGCCGTACACACCGCGCTGCATGCCACCGTTGGCCATGGGCGGCATATTGGTCTTGCCCAGGCAGATCGCCCCGCCGGCGCGCAAGCGTTCGACAGTAAAGGCATCACGTTGCGCCACCAGCTTGGCGAAGGCCGGGCTGCCGGAGGCTGCGGTCAGCCCTTTCACCAGGTAGCTGTCCTTGGCGGTGTAGGGGATGCCATCCAGCGGCCCCAGGGTTTGGCCTTGGGCACGACGGGCATCGGACGCCCGCGCCTCATCGAGCGCCGCCGGGTTGCGCACCACCACGGCGTTGAGGGCGGTGGGCGTGTCGGCAGCGTCGTAGGCGTCGACACGGGCAAGGTAGGCCTGCACCAGTTCGACGGCCGTGGCCTGGCCGGTTTCGAGCGCGGCACGCAATTGCGCGATGGTGGCTTCGGTCACTTCGATGCTGCGGGCAGTGCCAGCTTCACTTGTCTGAAGGGGGGTATTCATGGTTATTCTCTTTGCACGGCATTTTCTGTGGTTGAGCTTATCCGAACAGCGGCCTGTTCGGCCATCTCGCCACCTCCACCCTCGCGTGCAGGACCCTTATTCATGAGCAAAACCGCCTACGTCCCCCCCACGGTCTGGCACAACGACGCGCCCTCGGGCGGCCAGTTTGCCAGCATCAACCGGCCCACCGCCGGCCCCACCCACGAGAAAGAACTGCCGGTGGGCAAGCACCCGCTGCAGCTCTATTCGTTGGCCACGCCCAACGGCATCAAGGTCACCATCCTCCTGGAGGAGTTGCTGGCGCTGGGGCACAGTGATGCCGAGTACGACGCCTGGCTGATCCGCATCAACGAAGGCGACCAGTTTGGCAGTGGCTTCGTCGGCATCAACCCGAACTCCAAGATCCCTGCCCTGCTCGACCGCAGCGCCACGCCGCCGATCCGGGTGTTCGAGTCCGGCTCGATCCTGTTGTACCTGGCCGAAAAATTCGGTCAGTTCCTGCCCGAGGACCTCGCCGGGCGCACCGAAACCCTGAACTGGCTGTTCTGGCAAATGGGCGCCGCGCCGTACCTGGGCGGTGGTTTCGGGCACTTCTATGTGTATGCGCCGGAGAAAATCGAGTACGCGATCAATCGCTTCACCATGGAAGCCAAGCGTCAACTGGACGTGCTGGATCGGCGCCTGGCCCAGAGCCCTTACCTGGCAGGCGAGCACTACACCATCGCCGACATCGCGGTGTGGGCCTGGTACGGCCAACTGGTGCGCGGCACCGTCTACTCGGCGGCCCAATTCCTCGCGGCGCACGAATACACCCATGTGCAGCGCTGGGCCGAAGTCATCGCCAACCGGCCGGCGGTCAAGCGCGGCATGCGGGTCAACCGCACCTGGGGTGATGAGCCCAACCAGGTGCCGGAGCGGCATGAGGCCGCTGATCTGGATTGATGGGCCTGCGCGAGTGCCAAGCGCCCCTCAGCCCTTGGCCGCCATCGCCGTCACTTCCACGCGCATCCCTTCCACCGCCAGGGCGGCAACGCCCACGGCGGCCCGCACCGGCCACGGCTTGGCGAAGAAGCGCTGGTACACCAGGTTGAACGCTGCACGGTCGGCCATGTCGGTGAGGTAGATGGTCAGGTGCAGCACCCGGTCCATGCCACTGCCGGCCTTTTCCAGGGCCAGCTTGAGCGCTTGCAGGGTGCACTCGCTCTGCGCAGTGATGTCACCCAGCTCCAGGCTGCCGTCGGTGTGGGTAGGGATCTGGGTGGACACCAGCAGGCCGGCGAAACCTGCGACGTCTGAGGAGATGGATTGCGCATCCGGATCGGGAATGAAGGTGATGTCGTGGTTAGCCATGGGAGTCTCTAGCAATGGGGGATTAATTCACTTCACCAGCCGCGTTTCCTTGGAGGGCCGATAACCGAAGTAGGCGCTGTAGCACTTGCTGAAATGGCTGGGCGATACGAAGCCGCAGGCCACCAGCACGTCGATCATTTCAAGCTCGGTGTATTGCAGCAGCCGGCGCGCCTCGATGATGCGCAGCTCCAGGTAGTGGCGCTGGGCCGTGGTACCCAGTTGCTCCTTGAACAGCCGCTCGATCTGGCGGCGCGAACGCCCGGCGTATTCGGCCAGTTGATCGAATTCCAAGGGCTCTTCCAGGTTGGCCTCCATCAACTTGATCACCTCGCGCAGCGGCGGGCTCACCGACAGGGTGTTGGAGGGGGTGATGCGCCGGTAGCGCGACTCACCGAACGCCAGGATGTCCTCGACGCCTTCGATCAAGGCCTTGTCGTGCAGGCCCTTGATCCACTCCAGCATCATGCTGAAGGCCCCGGCCGGGCTTGAGGCGGTGATGCGATCGCGGTCCAGCGCATAGGCCTCACTGGTGACGTGGCTGATACGGGCGATCTCGGCCAGTGCCGGGCGATGTTCGGGGTGGATGACGCAGCGGTAGCCGTCCAGCAGGCCGGCATGGCCCAAAAACCACGCGCCGTTCCACAAACCACCGAGGACGATGCCGCGCTGGGCCGCGCCCTTGAGCAGGGCCGTGAGTGCCTCGCTGGCCTTGAGCTCGGTGCGAAAACCGCCACACACCACCAGCACGTCCAGGGTGCCCAGCAATGCAGGGTTCAAGGCAGTGTCGGGGCGGATCACCAGGCCCAGGTCGCTGGTCACTTGCCCGCCGTCCAAACCCAGGGTCTGGGTATTGAACAACTGGGGCCTGAGCAGGTTGGCCGTCACGAGCGTGTCGAGTGCCTGGGTAAACGCGGGCAAGGAAAAGTGTTCCAGCAGCACGAAGCCGACGTGAGTGGTCGGGGTGCCAGGTGACGCGGGGTCACGACGGGTTGAACGGTGCTGGATCAATACTCGTCTCTTCTGATCGTTTTCAATCGAAGAATACCTGAGGCCGGAGGGAGTGGCCTGGATGAGCATAAGAAAAAATGGCAGGGGCGGCTGGATTCGAACCAACGCATGGCAGGATCAAAACCTGCTGCCTTACCGCTTGGCGACGCCCCTGTGGAGTGGGCGCAAATTTACCAGCATTCGCCGGTCTTGGGAAGCAAAAGTTAAAAAAATGTTTTTTAAAACAGCGAGTTGCTATCAAGCAAGGCGCGCCTACCCTGGCGCGCCCTGCCCCTGCGGCGTTACATCAGTTCCAAGGACGGTCGCCGTTCTCGTCTTTGATGCGGGTTGGCAGGCCCATCTCGTCCAGCGCCTTGAGGAACGGCTCGGCCGGCAGTTCCTCGACGTTGGCCATGCGCTGCACGTCCCATTCGCCACGGGCCACCAGCAAGGCGGCCGCTACCGGTGGCACGCCTGCGGTGTAGGAGATGCCCTGGCTGTCGGTCTCGGCGTAGGCCTCTTCGTGGTCAGCCACGTTGTAGATGAACAGCTCGCGCGGCTGGCCATCCTTGGTGCCCTTGACCAGGTCGCCGATGCAGGTCTTGCCGGTGTAGCCCGGCGCCAGCGAAGACGGATCCGGCAGCACGGCCTTGACCAGCTTGAGCGGCACCACTTCCAGGCCTTCGGCGGTCTTGACCGGCTTTTCGGACAGCAGGCCGAGGTTTTTCAGCACGGTGAACACGTTGATGTAGTGCTCGCCAAAGCTCATCCAGAAACGCACGTTGGGCACGTCCAGGTTCTTGGACAGCGAGTGCACTTCATCGTGACCGGTCAGGTACAGGTTTTGCGAACCCACCACCGGCAGGTCATCGGTACGCTTGACCTCGAACATGGTGTTGCTGGTCCACTGGCTGTCCTGCCAGCTCCATACTTGCCCGGTGAACTCGCGGAAGTTGATTTCCGGGTCGAAGTTGGTGGCAAAGTACTTGCCGTGTGACCCGGCATTGACGTCGAGAATGTCGATCGAATCAATGCGGTCGAAATACTGTTGTTTGGCCAGCGCCGCGTAAGCGTTGACCACACCCGGGTCGAAACCCACGCCCAAGATGGCGGTGATGTTCTTCTGCTGGCATTCCTCGAGGTGTTTCCACTCGTAGTTGCCGTACCAGGGCGGCGTCTCGCAGACCTTGCCCGGCTCTTCGTGAATGGCGGTGTCAAGGTACGCGACGCCGGTGTCGATGCAGGCACGCAGCACCGACATGTTGAGGAACGCGGAGCCGACGTTGATGACGATCTGCGATTCGGTCTCGCGGATCAGCGCCTTGGTCGCTTCGACGTCCAGTGCGTTCAGCGCGAACGCCTTGATTTGTGCGGGCTGTTTGAGGCTGCCCTTGGCCTTGACGCTGTCGATGATGGCCTGGCACTTGGAGATGTTGCGCGACGCGATAGCAATACGACCGAGTTCATCGTTGTGCTGCGCGCACTTGTGGGCCACCACCTTGGCGACACCTCCTGCACCAATGATAAGAACGTTCTTCTTCAATTTCTCTCTTTCTCCTTTCGTGTGCCAGCTTACGACAGGCTGGACAGGTAGTCTTCAAAACCAAATTCGCGAACCACCTCGATTGTACCGTCGAGTTGTTTCACTACGATGGACGGCATTTTCAGGCCGTTGAACCAATTTTTCTTGACCATGGTGTAACCCGCCGCATCGACGAACGACAACCGGTCGCCGATGGTCAGCGGACGCTCGAATTGATACTCGCCGAAAATGTCCCCGGCCAGGCACGACTTGCCGCACACCATGTAGGTATGCTCGCCCTCGCTTGGGGCCAGCTTGGCATTGAGGCGGTAGATCAACAGGTCGAGCATGTGCGCTTCGATCGAGCTGTCGACCACGGCAAGGTGCTTGCCGTTGTACAGCGTGTCGAGCACGGTCACTTCCAGGGACGCACTCTGGGTGATCGCCGCTTCGCCCGGCTCCAGGTACACCTGCACGCCGTATTTGTTCGAAAAAGCCTTCAGGCGCGCGCAGAACGCGTCCAGGTCATAGCCTTCGCCGGTGAAATGGATGCCGCCACCCAGGCTCACCCACTCCACCTTGTGCAGCAGGTGGCCGAAGCGTTCCTCGATGGTGCCCAGCATCTGGTCGAACAGGCCGAAGTCGCCGTTCTCGCAGTTGTTGTGGAACATGAAGCCTGAGATCTGCTCGATCACTTGCTCGACCTTCACCGGATCCCACTCACCCAGGCGGCTGAATGGCCGCGCCGGGTCTGCCAGCAGGTAGTCGGAGCTGCTCACCTGCGGGTTCACGCGCAGGCCGCGCACTTTGCCTTCGCTTGCCTGGGCATAGCGCTGCAATTGGCCGATCGAGTTGAAGATGATCTTGTCGCAGTTGGCGAGCATCTCCTGGATCTCGTCGTCGGCCCAGGCGACGCTGTAGGCGTGGGTTTCGCCTTCGAACTTCTGGCGGCCCAGCTTGAGCTCGTACAGGGAGGACGAGGTGGTGCCGTCCATGTACTGCTGCATCAGGTCGAACACCGACCAGGTGGCAAAGCACTTGAGTGCCAGCAGGGCCTTGGCCCCGGACTGCTCGCGTACGTAGGCGATCTTTTGCATGTTGTGCAAAAGCTTCTGTTTGTCGATGAGGTAGTACGGTGTCTTGAGCATTTCGAGGCCTGTGGCAGGACTAGCCAAAAAAAGGACACGCATTGTGCCTTCACTTGTCGCGTATCGAAAGGTTGGAACGCATATTTCGCTGAGTTGTTCGCTATTTAAGATCGATGGCACGCTGAAAATATCGACACGCACAATGGCGCGCATGCCTGAGCGCCGGTTGAAACCGGTGGCCCAAAAAAATGAACCCTGCACGACAAATCGTACCTAACCTTGTGACTACACAGGAGGTGAACCATGCAAACCGAAACGATCTGGGTTCTGCTAGGGGCCGCGCTGCTTATCATCGAACTATGGGCGATCAACCGGGTGCGTAAAAGCGAGGGCAAATCCAGCACCAAGGGGGTGTGGATGGTGCTGATCGTGTTTGTGCCATTGATCGGGCTGATCGCGTGGGCCCTGGCCGGCCCCAAACACATCTCCCATCGCCAGAACGCGCCCGAGGCCAGGCAGTAACCTGCGGGACGTAGGGGCGAATATCCGTGCAGCGATCGCCTTGATGAGCCCGGCAAACCTTGGCGGGGCCTTCGCGGATAAATCCGCCCCTACCGGCATACCCCACTCTGTAGGAGCGGATTCATCCGCGAAAGCCACACCGCAGAGCATCAGACACACCGCGCCGCTTTCTTCGCGGATAAATCCGCTCCTACCAGCATATCTATCACCCCGTAGGAGCGGATTCATCCGCGAAAGCCACGCCGCAGAACATCAGACACACCGCGCCGCTTTCTTCGCGGATAAATCCGCTCCTACTGGCATACCCATCACCCTGTAGGAACGGATTCATCCGCGAAAGCTACACCGCAGAGCATCAGGCACACCGTGCCGATTTCTTCGCGGATAAATCCGCTCCTACCGGCGTACCCATCACTCTGTAGGAGCGGATTCATCCGCGAAAGCCACACCGCAGAGCATCAGACACACCGCGCCGCTTTCTTCGCGGATAAATCCGCTCCTACCGGCATACCCATCACCCTGTAGGAGCGGATTCATCCGCGAAAGCCACGCCGCAGAGCATCAGGCACACCGCGCCGCTTTCTTCGCGGATAAATCCGCTCCTACCGTCTGAATCGCTGTGAGGCTTTCCCAGGCACGCCTGGGAATCCTGAGGTCGGTGTGAACGATCACCCCCCAAGCAACCCCACCAACCGCTCTATATCAACCCTGCCGCGCTTGGCCCCTGGCACGAACGCGCAATAGGCGTGCCCCAGTTTCAACGAAGCCGCAGACAGCGCAATCAAGCGCCCCGCTTCCAGCTCCCGCCGGGCGATGACCTTCTGCCCCAAGGCAATACCCATCCCAAGCGTTGCCAGCGTGACCGACAAACTCGAAAGGCCCGAGCGCCGCCCATGGCCAGGGTCTGGCGCCTGCCCGGCGCCTTCGCTGGCAAACCAGTCGCTCCAGGTAGGGTGCGAGGCGTAGTTGGCGCCCCACTGGGTGTGGATGAACAGGCTTTGGTGGATCTGTGCCAGGTCAAACTCCTTGTTGCCATGGCGGTACCACAGCTCCGGCGCGCACACCGGCAGCACTTCGTCATGGAACAGCGCGATGGCCTCGCAGGCAGGGTAGTGATAGTCGCCGTAACTCACGCGCAAGTCCACGTTGTGGCGGGCCAGGTCGACGGGGTCGTCTTCCACGCGCACATCCACCGACAACTGCGGGTAGATCTCCACCAGTTGCGCAAGCTTGGGTGCCAGCCAACATTCGGCCAATGAGAACGGCACGCTGACGGTCAGGCGCGTGCGCATTTCGCCTTCCAGGATGCGCACGGTCATGGCGGCGATGTCGCCCAGCGCCCGCGAGGTCTGCGGGTAGATCGCAAGGCCGGCGTCGGTCAGGGCCAGGCGGTTGCCGTTGCGCACGAACAGCTTCTTGCCGAAATAGTCTTCCAGGTGCCGGATTTGCTGGCTGACGGCGGCCGATGACACGCCCAGTTCCGCCCCGGCCAAGACGAAGCTGCCCAGGCGCGCGGCCACCTCGAAGGTGCGCACGGCGTTGAGTGGCGGTAAGCGTTGCATAGGCCGGGCGCTCCATAAGTTTTTCTAGGGGGAGCCTAACAATTTATGCCGTTGTTGCGAAGTTTTTCATGGGGTACGTTGGGACTGCCTACAACGAGAGGGCCATCATGAATAACATCATAGATCTTCACCGCTACCCCCTGGACCGCCCCGACAGCGAAGCGTGGCGGCGCCTGGTCGAACAGGCTCGCGACGATTTGCAGCGCCACGGCATGTTCAACCTGGAAGGCTTTGTCATCGCCGACACCGTGCGCCAGGCAGCCGAGCAGATCCAGCCGACCATGGACAGCCAGTCCCACACCCATAGCCGCACCCACAATATCTATTTCAAACCGCAGATCGACGGCCTCGCGGCGGACCACCCTGCCCTGCGCAAGGTCGAGACGGTCAGCCATACCTTATGCGCCGACCAGTTGCAGGGCAGCCTGGTGTGCCAGGTATACGAATACCCACCGCTGCTGGCGTTTTTGGCGGCCGTGATGGGCAAGCCGGCGCTGCACGTGATGGCCGACCCCTTGGCGCGGGTCAACGTGATGAGCTACCGCCACGGTGAAACCCTGAACTGGCACTTCGACCGCTCCGAATTCACCACCACGCTGATGCTGCAGGCGCCCGCCGAGGGTGGCGAGTTTCAGTACCGCAGTGACCTGCGCAGCGCCGACGACCCCAACTACCCGGGCGTGGCCGAGCTGCTGGAAGGCCGCGACCGGCAGGTGCAGACCATGAAATTGCGCGCGGGCACGCTGAACGTTTTTCGCGGCAAAAACACCGCCCACCGCGTGACCCCGGTGCGCGGCAACCGCGAGCGCATGGTGGCGGTGTTCTCTTACTACGAACAGCCCGGCGTGCTGTTCAGTGCCGAGGAGCAACAGGGTTTTTACGGCCGCACCGCTTGATGCTTGCGCAGCACCAGAACAACAAGATCACGGTTTTATTGCTTGCCCCTGCCCAACCGATGCGTACTTTTTGGGGAACACCATGCACACCATTACTCGCTTTACCCGCAACCTGCTGGCCTGCTCGGTACTGGGCGCCAGCGTGCTGTGCAGCGGCCTGGCCGCGGCCAAGGATTGGACCACCGTACGGGTGGCTACCGAAGGTGCCTACGAGCCTTGGAACACCACCTTGCCCAGCGGCGAAATCGCAGGGTTCGAACCTGATCTGCTGAAAAACCTGTGCACCCGGATCAAGCTCGATTGCCAACTGCAAGCCCAGGATTGGGATGGGATGATCGCCGGGCTCAATGCCAACAAGTTCGACATGCTGATGGACGCCATTGTGATTACGCCGGAGCGCCAGGCCATCGTCGACTTCTCCCGGCCTTATGCGGCCACGCAGGGTGTGTTTGTGAGCGCGACGCCTGGCGCTGCAAGCGAACCGACCGTCAAGCTCAGCGGCGACCCCGCCCAGGACAAGGCCACGATCGATCAGCTCAAGGCCATGGTCAAAGGCAAGACCATCGGCATTCAGTCCGGTACGGCGTACACCGACTTTATCGAGAACAACTTCAAGAGCGTCGCCACCATTCGGGTCTACAAGAAATCCGGCGAGCACATGATGGACCTCAATGCTGGCCGTATCGATTTTGCTTTCGACGACGTGACGTTTTTCACCTCCGTGCTGCAAAACCCGGAGAACAAGGGCGTGCACATGGTGGGCCCGAAAATCGGCGGGCCGATCTGGGGGCCGGGTGAAGCACTGGCTTTCAGAAAAAACGATCCGGACTTGAAAGCCAAGTTCAACCAGGCCCTGAGCGACGCCCTGGCCGATGGCACGGTGCAGCAACTGTCACAGAAGTGGTTCAAGGCTGATATCGCGCCCTGACTCCAGCCATCTGATACCTGCGGGGTTACTGGATCGACAACCCCGCGTCCACTACAAAGTTTTGCCCGGTGCAGCCACGGCTGTCGTCCGAAGCCAGGAACAGCGCCATGCGCGCGCAGTCACTGGCATCCAGGCGAAACTTGAGCATCTGCTGCTCGATGAACTGCTGGCTGGCAGCCGCAAGGCCTGCCGGGTCGCTGGCCCACATGGCATCCTGGCGTTCGGTGCGAATGGCGCCGGGCACCAGGCTATTGACGCGAATGCCCTGCTCGCCCAACTCCCGCGCCAGGGTGCGGGTCATGCCATTGAGCGCAGCCTTGGCCGTTGTATAGCAGACCATGCCAGGGCGCCCGCGCATCCACGAGATGGAGCCCATGTTGATGATCACGCCACTGCCGCGCCGGGCCATGCCTGGGGCCACGGCTTGCGCGGCGAAAAATGCATGGCGCAGGTTGGTCTGCATGCGCTCATCCCAGTACTCCACGCTAACGGCTTGCAGGGGGTGGCGATCGTCACGGGCGGCGTTGTTGATCAGTACATCGATGGCGCCCCATTGGGCCTCCACGGCTTGGATCGCGGCCTGCAGGCCTTCGATGTCACGCACATCGCACGGCGCGAACATCACACGTTCCAGCCCCAGCGATCGCGCCAGGGCCTCGCCCCCCGTCGCGTCCAGGTCGATAAAGGCCACGCGTGCGCCTTGCTCATGAAAGGCTTGCACAAAGGCTGCGCCGATGCCCGAGGCGCCGCCGCTGATCAAGACCACCTTGCCGGCCAGGGAAGGATAACGAGTCGCAGTGTGCTGATTCATAGCAGTGTCCTTGCAGTAAAATTAAGGCTCATCCGGCAAACATCGGTTCGGCGCAGCCGGGCACGTCGACCCGTACCGCAAACACGCAGCCCGATAGCGGCCAGTGCGCCAGGTCTTGTGCGCTGCGGTTTTCCCGGGAGCTGGTGATGTACAGGGTGCGCAGGTCTGGCCCGCCGAAGGCGACCATGGTCGGCCAGCGGGTGGGCACGGCGATCTCGGCCAGTGGCGTGCCGTCTGCGGCCAGGCGCAGGATGCGCCCGCCGTCGAACTGTGCGCTCCAGTAGCAACCCTGGCTGTCGAACGCCGCGCCATCGGGCCGCCCGCCCGCGCCGCGCTCGAAGGTGCGCACGGTTTGGCGCGACCCCGGTTGGCCCATGGCGTCCAGCGGGTAGCGATACAGCACATGGTTGGGGGTGTCACTGTGGTAAGCCCAGTGGCGGTCCGGGCTGAACGCCAGGCCATTGGAAACCATCACGTCTTCGGCCATGACCTGCGCCTGGCCGTGTTCGTCGACGCGCATCAGCACGCCGCCGTTACGGTCGCGTGGTTGCCAGATCGTACCGGCCCAGAAACGGCCCCATGGGTCGACACGACCATCGTTGAAACGGCTATTGGCAGCGCCGCAGGGGTTGTCGGCCAGCTTTTGCCCCAGCACGCCTTGGCGGTCGAGCAGGAAGATCCCGCTGCGCAGGGCGACAATGAACCCGCCCTGCTCGCGCAAGCCGAAGCAGCCCAGGTCTTCGGGTAATGCCAGGCTGGCAACGGCTCCGGTTTGCGGGTCGAGGCGGTGTAATTGGCGGCCCAGGATATCGGCCCAGTACAGCACTTGTTCGCGAACCGACCACACCGGGCATTCACCCAATTCGCTGACCTGGCTTACCACACACTGAACGGTTTGACTCATGTCGATGCTCCCAAGGCGCCGCGCAATAGGTTAAGGCGCAAGCGGCGCTCCATGCTCTGCCCCGGTGCCAGCCAAACGATACCGTTGGCTGCCGGCGAGGCGCTGTTGATGGCATTGTTCAAATGGCTGACCGGCTCCACCGCGATAAAGTCCTGTGGCGCCGGCGGGGTGAACACCACCAGGTAATCCAGGCCCGGCTCGGCGTGCAGTTCAAGCCCAAGCCTGGCGTGCGGCCAATACACCTGCGCCGGTTGACGCCAGCCTTCAAAACAGTTGTCCAGGCCCACCGGGCCCATGGGCCTGCGCCTATCAAACGCCCAGTGTGTGGGTACATCCGTGCACAGGCTGGGCAAGGCGTCGTCACCATTGAGCCATACCCTTGCGGCCTGGAACTGCACCTCCACACCCTGGTGTCGTGAAAAATACGGGTGCCAGCCCAAGCCTGCCGGCATGGCGCCGGTACCTGCGTTGCGCAGCTGCAGGCTCAGGGACAGCCCGTCATCGTCCAGGCTCAGTTGCTGCCGGGCCTGGAAGGCAAACGGCCAATGTTCGCCGCCCTGCCCCCGTGGCTCATGGGCCAGCACCAGGGTGCAGGCCCGCGCATCCTGTTCCAGCACTTGCCATTCACGCTGCCACCCCACCCCATGCAAGGGGTGCGGATGCTCGCCAAAGTTGCGCGGCAATTGCCAGGTTGCGCCCTCATGGCTGAAGCGCCCATGCGCGATGCGGTTGGAGTACGGCACCAACGGGAAACAGGCGGTACGCCGCACCGAGGGCGTGCGGTCCCAAGGCCGCAACAGGTCGAACCCGCCGTGCTGCAGCCACGCCAGCGCCCCGCCCAGTTGGGGCACTACGCCGAGGCGCAGCTCGCCGCTGCTCAGCTTTAGAATGTTCACGTGATACCCATCTGTCATATTCAGCCTAGAAGCCCCATCGAATACCTACCGTCATGGCCCACGGGTCATAACCCTTGGGCACGCTGGGGTAACTTTCGCTCAGCAGCGCGAAGCCCTGGGTAGAGTCACCGTTATTGACGATGTGCGACACGTAGGTATACAGCTGCGTGTTGGTGTTCAGCGAATACAGGTAACCGGCATGGGTGGCCCACGCCCGCGCGCCTTCGGCTTCGATACGGTGCGACACGCCCAGGGTCACGTCGCCAGGCCCGAAGGTGATGCGCGCATTGACCATTTGCGCCGAGGCAAACCAGCGCGCGTCGGTGTCGCGCTTGGAGTACACGTAGTTGGCGCCCCACAGTACGCCACCCAAACGCGCAGTGCCGCTGAGCACATGGGTGTCCTGGCTGTAGAGTTCGCCGGTGGTCAAGGAGGGCGCCGAGTCGTGGTGGTTGAAGCCGTAACCCAGTTTGGTATCGCCATTGCGATAACGCAGGTTCAAGCCAGTGGTGCGATTCTGGTTGGGGCCATCCTCGACACTGGAGTTGCCATAGGAATAGCCCAGCTCGGTCGAGAAGCCATGCACCTCGGGCGACCGGTAGCGCACGGTGGTGTCATAGAAGCCGCCGGTGCCGCTTTTGCCCAAGGTAGTGGTATGTTCCAGGCTCATGATCGAGGCCATGTTCGACAAGCCATACAGCGCCACGTCGGAATCCAGGAACACCCAGTAGATCGGCATGTACAGGCTGCCTATGTCCACCGAGCCGAACGGCCCGGCCACACCGGCGCCGTAGCCACGGTTGGTGGAGATCTTGCCCTCGTTGTAACCGGTGCGCCAGAGGTTGCGCAGCACCAGCCCGCGCTCGCCGAAGGCACGCAGCATGTAGCCGCTGTCGCCCAACAGGTAATCGATTTTCAGGCCAATGCGCGAAGCTTGCAGGTTACCGTCCGACACCATGGTGTGGCCCGGGTGGTCGTCGGTGAACTTGCCGCCCTGCAGCGACAGGTCAAGGATGCCATAGGGGTTGATCACGAAATTGCCGGCCTTGAACACCACGGGTGGGTCGGCATAGGCGGTGCTGGCCAGGCTGGCGGACAAGGCGAAAGCAGCAAAGCGATAGTTTTTGTTATTCATGTTCGCTTACTCAAGTAATACGGGCAGTGACGATTTACAGGCGCAAAGAGCCCCACGCGCCGGCGCTGGGGAAGCGCTCGACCCTTTGCAGGAACGGGGCTTGAGGTCAACTCATGGCATGTCGCCGGCCAGCGATTCGAACAGGCCCTGCCAGCTGCTGCCCACGCGGATGAACACCGGGGGCTGGCCCAGTGGTGCGGCCACGCTGACCCGCTGGCCGCCTTCGTGGCGCTCGGCACTCCACAGGTGCTGCCAGGTGTCCCCCAGTGGCAGGTAGGCCGACCATTGGCCCTGCCCTTCGGCGTGCACCGGCGCGACCAGCAAGTCGCGGCCGTACAGGTACTGGTCCTGGATGCCATAGGTGTGGGGGTCGGCGTCGTAGTGCACGAACAGCGGGCGCTGCAAGGGCAGGCCCGTCGCCTCGGCCTCGGTGACCAGGCTGTGCAGGTAGGGCCGCAGGCCCACGTACAGCCGGGTCATGCGGGCAAAATGCGCACAGGTGTCGGCGTCTTGCCAAAACTGCAGGTTCTGGTCCGGGCGGTTGCCTTCGTGGGTGCGCATCACCGGGGTGAACACCGCCATCTCGGCCCAGCGCTGGAACAACTCGGCGGTGCGGCAGTTACCGTACAGGCTGGTGTAGCCGCCGATGTCGCTGTGGTGGTAGGCATTGCCCAGCAACCCCGACGACAATGCGCCGCAGATCACCGTTTGCAGGCCGTCGTGACGGCTGAAATCGACCGACTGGTCGCCGGCCCACAGCAGCGGGCAATGGCGTTGCACACCGCTGTAGCCGGCGCGCATGAAAAACAATGCGTCGCCGGTTTTGCCGGCGGCGGCAATCGCCCGCGCATTCACCTGGGCCCAGCGCACCGGCCAGGCGTTGTGCTCCAGCATCGGGTCGGCGTCACCGGCAAGCTTAAGGTCGATCGGCAGGTATTCACCAAAGTCGGCCATCCAGCCCGACAGCCCTTTGTCGAGCATTTCGCGACGCAGGATGCGCTCCTCGAACCACTGTGCGGCGGCCGGCAGCGTGAAGTCGACCACGCCACACAAGAACTCGCCGAAATCCACCAGGTAGGTACCACCTTCCACGCGGGTAGCCAGGTAGCCGGCCGCCTGCGCCTCCAGAAACAACGGCCCGTCGTTACACAGGTACGGGTTCACGTAGCCCATGAAACGAATGCCCTGTGCCTCAAGGCTGGCCACCCAGGCGGCGTGATCCGGGTAGCGCGAGGCGTTCCACTGCCAGTCCCAGAACAGGCGTTTGCCGAACGAGGTGATGCGCAAGCCTTCCCAGTCCTCGCACCACAACGCACTCACCTGCACGCCTTGCGCCAACGCGTGGTCGAGGCGTTCCTGAGCATGCTCCAGGCCATTTTTAAGACCCAGGATCGCGCCGTTCATCACCCACTCGGGCAAGCGCGGCTGGCGGCCGAAGTGGCTGGACACCTGGCCCACCAGATCGACGAAGTCAGCGGCCAGCAAAAACTCGAAAGCCTGCGGCACCGCCCAGAACTGCAGTTCGTGAAACCCCGCGTGGCGGAAATCAAAATCGGCGTACGCCGTGGTGACCGCATGCAGGCAATAGCGCTGCGACGACACGTAGGTCGGCTGCGGGTAGTTGGTGTGGTAGTAATCCCCCCCGGCATTGGCTTCGTTGTCGGCCTGCAAGGTCAGCCAGGTCGACTTGTCACGGCCCACGCCCGGCTCCGAGGTCCACAGCGGGAAATGCCGGCCACGCAGGTCGAAGTAGGACATCTGCTCGCCGCACCCCCACACGTGTTCATCGGCCAGCGCCGGCACACGCAGCCACAGGCGGTTGATCGAGGGATCGACCTGCTGCGGCACCAGGCGCAACACCGTGCCCTGTACTTCAAGCGCCAGGCTGAGCATCACCGGGCCATCGGCCCAGGCACGCAGGTCCAGGCGCGTGCCTGTCTGGTCCAGCCAGGCATGGCGCAGGGCAACCCGTTCGTGCACGTAGTCGTTGATGGTGAAATTGCCGCGCTGCATGCTGATGTCGGCCTCGCCCTGGCCCACGAACAGCGCCGGGGCGTGTTCAGCGTGGCGAAACAGCACGCGGCCGCCCACCACCAGTTGCACCAAGCCTGCCAGCTGTTCAAACCGTGCGGCGGCCAGTGGAGTTGTAGACGTCATCAGGAATGTACCTCGCAGTTTGTCAGGGTGTGCTTGGCAGCGTTTTCGCGTAGGCGCCAGCGGCGACGGCTGATGTTGGCGGCCACCAGGGCCAGCACCCATACGCTCGCCATCAGCGGCGCATACCAAGAGCTGGGTCCGGTGGCACTGGCCACGCCCAGCGGGGAAAAGGTCAGGTAGATCGACACCAGCGCCGCCACCAGCATGTAGCTGAAGCTGGCGGCATGGCGCCACGGCGTCAGGTCCATCAACCGGCTGGACGCCACGGCGACATAAGGCTGGGCCCGGGCGAAGCGCTTGCGCAGGGCGATCAGGATCAGCATTTCAATGGCGAACATGATGCCCATCACATGGATGAAGCTGATGCCCAGGCGCACGTCGATCTTCAAACCCAGCACAAACACCGCGTAGCAGACCGCATGCAGGCCCAGCACCAGCTTGGCCGGGAAGGCACCGCCGCGGGCATTGAAAAAGCCGAACAGCATGATCGCGATGATGGGCATGTTGAAGAACCCGGTGAAGCGCCGCAGCACCGCATAAATGCCTTCCGGCGCGTACATCAGCAAGGGCGCCACCACCAGCGACAACAGCGCGGCGAGGATGCTCACCCGCTTGCCGAAGCGCACCAGCGCCTCATCGTCGGCCAACGGCCGCAGGGTCTTGTAGAAGTCATAGGTGAGCAGCGTCGCGGTGCCGTTGATGATGGCGTTGAAGTGGCTCATCACCGTGCCGAAGATCACCGCCACGAAGAAACCTTTCATCCACCAGGGCATCAGTGCCGACACCAGCGCCGGGTAGGCCAGGTCCGAGTTGGCCAGGGGCTGGTCGCGAAACAGGTGCCAGGCGATCACACCGGGCATCAACATCGCCAAAGGCACCAGCAGTTTCAGGCAACCGGACAACAACACGCCCTTCTGCCCTTCGGCCAGGTTCTTGGCCGCCATGCTTTTTTGCACGATGGCCTGGTTGGTGCACCAGTAGAACAGGTTGGCAAAGATCATCCCGGTGAACAGCGCGCCGAAGGGCACCTTGTCTTGCGGGCCGCCAATGGCGTTCAGCTTCTCGGGGGTGTCATGCATGATGGTCTGGGCACCGCTGAGCACGTCGCCGTGGCCCAGGGTCCACAGGCCGATGATCGGGATCAGGATGACCACCACCAGCAGGCCGATGCCGTTGATGGTGTCTGACACCGCCACCGCCCGCAAGCCGCCCAGTACCGCGTAGGCCGCACCGATCACCCCGGTGCTGACGATCAGCAGCGAAATGGTCGCCGGGTACGACCAGCCCAGAATGGTTTGCAGGTCGAAAATCTGGTTGAAGGTGATGGCCCCCAGGTAAAGCGAGGCCGGGTTCAGCACCAGGGTGTAGGTGGCCACCATCAACCCGCTGACCACCCGGCGGGTAGTCACGTCATAGCGCTTTTCGATGAACTCGGGCAGCGTCGAAAAACCGCCGCGCAGGTAACGCGGCAAGAAAAACAGCGCCAGGGCGATGGTCGACACCGCCGCCGTGGCCTCCCAGGCCATGGAGCTGAGGTTGTGCGCGTAGGAGTCACCGTTCAGGCCCACCAATTGGTCGATGGACAGGTTGGTGAGCATCATGGAGCCGGCGATGAACCAGCCATTGAGGCCACCGCTGGCCATGAAGTACCCGTGGGCGCCCACGTCCTTGGCCTTGCGGGTGAACGACCAGGAAATGGCCGCCACCAGGCCTGTGAAAAACAGCATGCTGAGGAAGGTAAACAGGGACGTATTCATTTTTATAGTTGTTCTCCAACGGGGGTTGGGTAGCGGCCCTGACAAAATCGCAGCGCTGCTAAATTGTGCAGGAAGAGCATAAACGAAGCAAAATCGTAGCGCTACGATTTTTTCTTCGCTTCCCGCGCACTTTTATTCGGTTTCGAAATCTGGGGGGGGGTAACGGCACTCGTGATTGACTTGAACGCGCCCTGCTTCCATTCTCTTGAGCTTTTGCACCCGAGGATACAGATGAGCGACTTGCCGGCCACCGTGGCCAACCTCAATCTGGGCCGTCGCAAGGGCAATCGCGTCACCATGGACGTCGTCGCCGAACGGGCCAAGGTCTCGCCCAGCACCGTTTCACTGTTTTTGCGCGACCCCGAGGCCGTCTCCAGCAAACGTGCCGAGCGCATCCGCGCGGCCATCGAAGAGACCGGCTACACCGTCAACCGCCTGGCCGGCGCCCTGGCCGCCTCCCACAGCCGGGCGGTGGCGGTGATCGTGCCCTCGATGATCAACGCCTTCTTTTCCGAGACCCTGCAGGCGATGCAGGACGTGTTCGAAGCCAAGGGTTATCAACTGCTGATCAGCAACAGCAACTACGACCCCGAGCGCGAACTTGAATTGATGCGCGCGCACCTGTCCTGGTCGCCAGCGGCGTTGGTGCTGACCGGTAACCAGCACCAAGGGGCGCGGGCGATGCTGGAAGCCACCGGCATCCCCGTGGCGCAAATGTGGGAGTTGGGCGACGCCCCCTTCCACCTGCAGGTGGGTTTTTTCCACGAACACGTGGGCGCCGCGCTGGCCGAGCATTTGCACGGTTTGGGGCTGCGGCACTTCACCTACGTGGGCGCACGCATGCACCTGGACCACCGCGCCCGCAAGCGGGCCGAAGGCTTCAGCGCCTGGCTGGCACAACAGAGTTGCAGCGCCACCGTGATTGCCTTGGAAGAAAGCACGTCCGAGGCCGTGCTGACCCAGGTGTTCGATCAATTGGCGCTCAATGGCGACCAGCCGCAGGGCCTGTGTTGCTCCAACGACGTGCTGGCCATTGGCGCGCTGTTTGAGGCACGGCGCCGGGGTATCGAGGTGCCGGGCCAACTGGCGATTGCCGGTTTCGGCGACTTGCCCCTGAGCAAACTCAGCGCCCCACGCCTGACCACAGTACGCCCCTACCCCTTGGAAATCGGCCGCACGGTGGCCACCCGGCTGCTGAACTGGATCGAAACCGGCACCCTGCCCGCAGAACCCGAAACCGTCGATTTGGGTTTTGAGTTGATCGTGCGCGAAAGCACCCGCGCCGTTCTGTAGGCGCATCCGCGAAAAGACCACCGCAATGAATCAGGCACACCGCGGCGCGACTTTCGCGGATGCTCCTACAGAAGGTCACAATCCCCAGGGACGTGCGATGCCTGTAGGAGCGGATTTATCCGCGAAAGGACCACCGCAATGAATCAGGCACACCGCGGCGCGACTTTCGCGGATGCTCCTACAGAAGGTCATAATCCCCAGGGACGTGCGATGCCTGTAGGAGCGGATTTATCCGCGAAAAGACTCACTGCAGTGAGTCAGGCATACCGCCAAGGGGCTATTCGCGCAAGGCGCGGCGCAATAGCTTGCCCACTGAGCTCTTGGGCAGGTCGTCGCGAAACTCAACGAAGCTGGGCACCTTGTAGCCGGTCAGGTACTCGCGGCAATGCAGCAGCAGCGCCTCGGCGGTGAGCGCCGGGTCGTTGCGGCACACGAACAGCTTCACCGACTCACCCTTGAGCGTGTCTGGCACACCGATCGCCATGGCTTCGCGCACGCCCGGGTGGCGCATCACCGCGTCCTCGATTTCATTGGGGAACACGTTGAAGCCCGACACCAAAATCATGTCCTTCTTGCGGTCGACGATCTTGACGAAGCCGTCGGCGTCGATCACCGCGATGTCGCCGGTTTTCAGCCAGCCGTCCGCCGTCAACGTTTGAGCGGTGTCTTCAGGCCGCTGCCAGTAACCCTGCATTACCTGCGGGCCGCGAATCCACAACTCGCCAGGCACCTCGGCGGCGGTGTCCTGGCCGTCGTCGTCCACGGTGCGCAGTTCGGTGTCGACCAGCGCCAGGCCGATGTAACCCTCGCGGTGCGGGCTCAGGCTGGTGGAAGTGGTCACCACCGGCGACGCTTCGGTCAGGCCATAGCCCTCGCGGATCGGCGCACCGGTCAGCGCTTCCCAGCGCCGGCCCACCTCACTGTTGAGCGGCGCCCCGCCCGAGGTCACCCAACGCAGGGCCGAGAAGTCGATGCTGTTGAACTCAGGGTGGTTCATCAGCCCGACGAACAGCGTGTTGATGCCGCTGAGCAGGCTGAAGCGATGGCGTTTCATGGCACCGATCACCTGCCCCAGGTCGCGGCCATTGGCGATGAACACCGTGTGCAGGCCCATGCCCACCGAACTCAGGCAGTTGGTGGCAAAGGCCATGATGTGGTACAGCGGCAACGGCGCGATGCGGATGTCGGTTTCAGGCTCCACCAGCCCCGGCCGCAAAAACAGCTCCAGGGTTTGCACCACGTTAGAGATCAAGCCGTGATGGGTGAGCATCGCGCCTTTGGACAGCCCCGTGGTGCCACCGGTGTACTGCAACAGCGCCAGTTGCTGCGCCACGCGCACGCTGGGCAGCACCGGCAGTTCGGCGCCGGCCCGCAGCAATGCCTCGAAATCGGCGCCGGTGAGCATCACGTGCTCGATCTGGGTGTCAGCTTGCAACGCCTGCAAGGCCGGCAACAGGCTGGGCATCAGCAGGATGGCCCGGGCACCGGAGTCGCGGAACTGGTGGGTGGCTTCGGTGCGGGTGTAATGCGGGTTGGTGTTGACCAGCACGATGCCGGCCTTGAGCGCACCGAACGCCGCCACCGGGTATTCCAGGCCGTTGGCCAGTTGCACCGCCAGCCGCTCGCCGGCTTGCAGCCCCAACCCATGACGCAGGTAGCGGGCGAACGCATCGGCGCGTTGGTGCAGTTGGCGAAAGGTCAGGGCCTGGTCGCCACAGGAAAAGGCCAGCCGCTCGGGGTGCTGGGCCACGGCGCGGTCCAGCAGGTCGAAGACGTTTTCCAGGCGGTGTTCGCGCAGGTAACGTTCAGTGTAAGACAGTGCAGAATCAACCATGCATTTCTCCCAGCGGATTATTGTTTTAGTGTGCGAAACTGTCGCTTCACCCGATCCTAATTCTCGGAACATTCATGAGCGCTGACGAAAACCTCCCCCTGCCCAAGGATCGCAAGTTCGTCGAGGCCCTGGGCCGGGGCCTTGAAGTGCTGCGGGCCTTTACCAACGGCTCGGTGGTGCTGGGCAACCAGGAAATCTCGCGCCTGACCGGCCTGCCCAAGGCCACTGTGTCGCGCATGACCTACACCCTGACCCAGCTCGGCTACCTGAGCTACGCGGCGCAGCACGAGAAATACCAGTTGGACTCCGGCGTGTTGGCCCTGGGCTATGCCTACGTGTCCAACCTGCGCGTGCGGCAACTGGCCAAGCCGTACATGGACGCCTTCGCCAAGCGCACCCACACCACCGTGGGCCTGACCTGCCGCGACCGCCTGGCGATGATCTACGTCGAGAACTGCCGCCCGGTGGAAGTCGCCACCCTGCGCATGGACGCCGGCGTGCGCCTGCCCCTGGCCAGCACCTCGGCAGGCCGGGCTTTTTTGGCCGCGACCCCGGCCAAGGAGCGCGCCCACCTGCTCAGCGCCCTGGAGGCGCGCCACGCCGAAGACTGGCCGCCGATGCTGGCGTCGCTGCAAGAAGCGTTCGTGGAGTATCAGCAACAAGGTTTTTGCCTCTCCCTGGGTGACTGGGACCGCAACGTGATCGCGGCGGGTGTACCGTTGCGCCTGGCCGACGGCAGCATCATGGCGCTGACCTGCGGTGCGCCGTTGTACGAATTGAGCGAAGAGACGCTCAAGGGGTCGTTGGCGTTCGAGCTTGAGCGGTTGGCGCGGGATATCGAGAGTTTGGGCGTGTAAGCCCGCTCCCCCCCGCTGTAGGCACATCGGGGGGGAGCGTCGGTCAGGCGACTTCCAGCAAGTCGGCATACACCTTCAAGTGAAAGTCATCATCGCCAAACTGGTGG